>NZ_JARWMI010000002.1:1412500-2110415 GCF_030758035.1 Rhizobium sp. AN68
CAGGTGGTCAGGTAGAGTATACCAAGGCGCTTGAGAGAACTATGTTGAAGGAACTCGGCAAATTGCACGCGTAACTTCGGAAGAAGCGTGACCCCATTTTACGCAAGTATGATGGGGTGGCACAGACCAGGGGGTAGCGACTGTTTATCAAAAACACAGGGCTCTGCGAAGTAGCAATACGACGTATAGGGTCTGACGCCTGCCCGGTGCTGGAAGGTTAAAGGGAGGGGTGCAAGCTCTGAACTGAAGCCCCAGTAAACGGCGGCCGTAACTATAACGGTCCTAAGGTAGCGAAATTCCTTGTCGGGTAAGTTCCGACCTGCACGAATGGCGTAACGACTTCCCCGCTGTCTCCAACATAGACTCAGTGAAATTGAATTCCCCGTGAAGATGCGGGGTTCCTGCGGTCAGACGGAAAGACCCCGTGCACCTTTACTATAGCTTTACACTGGCATTCGCCAAGGCATGTGTAGGATAGGTGGTAGGCTTTGAAGCAGGGACGCCAGTTCTTGTGGAGCCATCCTTGAAATACCACCCTTATCTTCGTGGATGTCTAACCGCGGTCCGTTATCCGGATCCGGGACAGTGTATGGTGGGTAGTTTGGCTGGGGCGGTCGCCTCCGAAAGAGTAACGGAGGCGCGCGATGGTGGGCTCAGACCGGTCGGAAATCGGTCGTCGAGTGCAATGGCATAAGCCCGCCTGACTGCGAGACTGACAAGTCGAGCAGAGACGAAAGTCGGTCATAGTGATCCGGTGGTCCCGTGTGGAAGGGCCATCGCTCAACGGATAAAAGGTACGCCGGGGATAACAGGCTGATGACCCCCAAGAGTCCATATCGACGGGGTTGTTTGGCACCTCGATGTCGACTCATCGCATCCTGGGGCTGGAGCAGGTCCCAAGGGTATGGCTGTTCGCCATTTAAAGCGGTACGTGAGTTGGGTTCAGAACGTCGTGAGACAGTTCGGTCCCTATCTGCCGTGGGTGTAGGAATATTGACAGGATCTGTCCCTAGTACGAGAGGACCGGGATGGACGTATCTCTGGTGGATCTGTTGTCCTGCCAAGGGCATAGCAGAGTAGCTATATACGGAATGGATAACCGCTGAAGGCATCTAAGCGGGAAACCAACCTGAAAACGAGTGTTCCCTATCAGAGCCGTGGAAGACGACCACGTTGATAGGACGGGTGTGGAAGCATGGCAACATGTGAAGCTTACCGTTACTAATAGCTCGATCGACTTCTTCGTTCCCATTGAATATGTTCATCAAGCAAAGCTTGATGACATCATCTTTATGTCCTCACGGGCCAATGGCCCTGCGGACGGCGCGCCGGACAACCGGCGACGGACTAGCGTCCTGTATGGCTGCCAAGCTCTATCCCGAGCAAGGCAGGCAAACGGACCAGTCAAAGAAAGACGTGTTAAATTAAATGAAGCGCAAGCTTCCCAGCTTCTCGAAACAACACTCATGTGAAAACATGAACTGTGTTGCGTTTTGCCGACCTGGTGGTTATCGCGGGGCGGCTGCACCCGTTCCCATTCCGAACACGGCCGTGAAACGCCCCAGCGCCAATGGTACTCCGTCTCAAGACGCGGGAGAGTAGGTCGCTGCCAGGTCTGCAAAACGCAACAAATATCTTCTCAAGCAAACTCTTCGGCCCAGCCGATACAAAGGGCCGCTCAAAGCGGCCTTTTTGCATTGCGTAACATGAAAACATAAGGAAAACGCAACGTGCGTCCCTTAAAGGAGACAAATCGCCTTCGGCAATTTGCTCCGGAACTATACATCACAGCGTCCCTGTGATGCAGTCGCGATAAATCCAATAGGGATTTACGCTGGTAACGCGGGGTGGAGCAGCCCGGTAGCTCGTCAGGCTCATAACCTGAAGGCCGCAGGTTCAAATCCTGCCCCCGCAACCAATATCTTCAAGACTATCAACAACAAAGCCCTCCCATCCCGGAGGGCACTTTGCGTTTAGGGCCTTGGATACCGCAAATGAATTGCTGACGGTATAGCCACGTGGGGCTCTGATAGCGTGCACCTAGGCCTTTGTAAAACACGAGCCGGAACAAGCACTTCAAGCGCTCAGAGCGGCATTCACTTTGTGATCAGGGTTTCCGCGTCACCGACGTGGCGTTGTTTCGGCAGATTTGGGCAAGGTCGCAGGCAGGCGTTTTCTATCTAGCGCCTCCGTAGCTGCCTCGAGCCGAGCCACGCGCTCTTCCAAGGAGAGGAGATAGTCCCCCTGCAAATCATCGATACCGAGGAATGCTTCTTCCCATAGACGCCATTTTTCTAAGAAGTGCTTCAGCATGTGCTGTTTTCTCTCGATCGATTTCACTGGAATTTTCTATGTCGCCCTATCTTGGGCCGGGCGGTAGCAGACACGCAGGCACTCTCAAGTCTTCAAGGACATGCTCGCTCGAGGGTGCAAAGGAGCAGGCTCACCCCGTGCGCTCCGCAAGAAAGGTCACCTCTGCCGGTTGCCGCAATCCGCTCGCGACAACGGACACTTTCAGTCGACCCGCAAGCGCATCGTCGAACGTCGCGCCGATCACGACATCGGCGTTAGCGTCGACCTCTTCGCGCACGCGCGTGGCTGCTTCGTCCACATCGAACAGCGTCATGTCCGGTCCACCGGAAATCGAGACGAGGAGCCCTTTGGCACCTTTGACCGATGTGTCGTCAAAAAGCGGATTAGCAATCGCTGCTTCGGCGGCAGCTCTTGCACGGCCTTCGCCTGCCGCTTCTCCCGTGCCCATCACAGCTCGGCCCATACCGCGCATCACTGACCTTAGGTCGGCGAAATCGAGATTGATAAGCCCTTCCCTGACAATCAGATCGACGACGGAGCTGACGCCTGCATAAAGAACCCGATCCGCCATTTCGAAAGCCTCAGCAAACGTCGTTGTGGCATCTGCCACCCGGAAAAGGTTCTGATTTGGGATCACGATCACGGCATCCGCGCTTTCGGCTAGACACTCTACCCCGTGTTGGGCCATTCGCATTCGATGTATGCCCTCAAATGCGAATGGCATGGTTACCACGCCGACCGTCAGTATTCCGGCCTTCCGCGCAGCTCGAGCTATAACAGGCGCGGCGCCCGTTCCAGTGCCGCCCCCCATGCCCGCGGTCACGAAACACATATGCATCCCGGTCAGATGGTCCATGATTTCGTCGATCGTTTCTTCGGCCGCCGCTTGTCCGATCTCGGCGAGTGATCCGGCCCCAAGCCCGCCAGTCGCGATCAGGCCGAGTTGAACAACTCGTGGGGCTTTAGACATGGAGAGAGCTTGCGCATCGGTGTTTGCTGCAATGAATTCTACCCCTTGCAGCTTCTGCGCCATCATGTTGTTGACCGCATTACCACCACCGCCGCCGACGCCTATAACGGCAATCCTCGGTTTGAGGTGCAGTATGTCCGGTGTCGTGCCCAAGGTCTGGTTCATTGACGTTCAAGTCCCAAGCGAAAACAGTTTCAGCGTGTGGTGGCGCGACGCTGATCCTCAGCCAGCGCCGTTTGCCTTCGGCCACCGCCGGAACACTGCGCTCGCATTGACACCGCCAAAACCGAAACCATTGGATATTGCGAATTCAGCGTCTAATTGGCGCGCGTGGTTCGCCACAAAATCGATGCCTTCGGCTTCCGGATCCGGAGCATTCAGGTTGAGAGTTGGCGGCGCAATCTGATGCTGGAGTGCTAGAATGGTGAAGATTGCTTCCAATCCTCCAGCCGCGCCAAGTAGGTGTCCTGTTGCTGACTTCGTCCCGCTGACAGCGACAGTCTTCTCGGAACCAAAGATACTTTTGATGGCCCTGATTTCGCCGAGGTCTCCGACCGGGGTCGAGGTGGCGTGGGCATTCAGATGACCTATTTCGCGGGGGAAATGCCTGCCTGCGCAATGGCGATCTCCATGGCTCTTTTGGCACCGTTCCCGTCTTCTGGTCCTGACGTGATGTGATGAGCGTCGGCTGTCGTGCCGTATCCGACGAGTTCGGCAATTGGTGTAGCGCCGCGAGCAAGCGCATGGCTCAGGGATTCAATGACAAGCATGCCCGCTCCTTCGCCCATGACGAAGCCATCGCGTGATGTGTCGAAGGGGCGCGATGCCTTGTCTGGTGTTTCGTTGAAAGCAGTCGACAGAGATCTGGCGGCTGCAAAACCCCCGAGGCTGACGATGTTCATGCAGGCTTCTGTTCCGCCGCATATCGCAATTTCGGCTTCATTTGATCGAATAAGCCTCGCCGCATCGCCAATTGCCTGAACGCCGGCGGCGCACGCGGTTACCGGTGCACCGAGAGGGCCTTTGAAGCCATGACGGATTGAGACATGCCCGGCTGCGAGATTGACCAGGAACGACGGTATGGTGAAGGGCGAAAGGCGACGGACACCGCGTTGATCGACGGTGCGGACCGCTTCGGTTATCGCAGGAAAGCCGCCTATACCGGACGCGATAATCGTCGCGGTCCTCAGCCGTTCCTCATTCGAGGTCGGCTTCCAGTTTGCTTGTGCAAGCGCTTCTTCCGCGGCTGCCAGTGCAAATATGATAAAACGGTCGACCTTGCGTTGGTCCTTCGGAGCCACAATGGTGTCGGGATCGAAGCCGCCCTCGGGATCTTCCATCAATGAGGGGACAATGCCCCCGATTTTCGATGGAAGGTCCGCCACCACGTCGTCACCCAGCCGTCGAATGCCACTTCGACCCGCGAGCAGGCGCGACCAGGAGATACCGACATTCGCTCCAAGGGGACTGACAGCTCCCATTCCTGTGACAACGATACGACGCATGTTTTACACCTGTTCTTCGTTTAAATTGGCATGCCTTCGGCATCCCGACCGACGGTGCGGTCAGGGCCTGTTCTCCGGATATGCAGTGCCTAAATCGCATCCGCCCGAACCCGACGCGGCGACTGCGTTTGGCTTTTGTTTTCCCTAGCTACCGAGCGCGATCCTCAGGCCGCATGATCAGCGCCTGCGATGCGCCTGATTTCCTCCGCCGCTGCGTCGAGGATTCCTTGAGACGTATTCTCGTCTTCCATGATCCGCGACAGGGTAACGGCGCCGACCATGAGAGACAGGATCGCCATCGCTTTGCCGCTGGGATTGGAGCTTCTGGTGTCATCAAGCAGTTCATTGAGCACCTCGAAGTGAGCGCGTATCCCATCCTCGAATGGACGCCTGACTTCTTCACTCTGCCGAGTAGCGTCCGACCCCAGTGCCACCAGGGGGCAGCCTTCTGCCTTTTCTCCACGGTGGTCCTTGGACAGATAGAACGCCATCACTGCTTCGAGAGGATCGGAACTGTCCGCAGCCGCTTCAGACCATCTGCGTGTAGCGCTTTCCATCGCGCGCCTCGAAGCCTGGGCTGCAAGATCGTCCTTCGATGCAAATTGCTTGTAGAACCCGCCTTGGGTGAGTCCTGCACCCTTCATCAAATCTTTCAGGCCAATGCCATCGAATCCGTGCTCGCGAAACAGACGGCTGGCAACGTTGATCACCGTCTCCCGATTTTCCTCGGCTTGTGCCCGGCTCACTCTCATATCGACCTCCGGTTAGATTTCGTTTGACATTTATAGCGCACATAGATTTAGATCGCAATCTAAATCATTTGCACCGCTGGTCAAGAAGAGAACTTACAATGAAACGCAAACATGTCCTGACTGTCGTGGGTCTTGTCGCAGCGGCTGGGGCCGCCGCCTTTTTCCTCGTTTCTGAAAGCCCAAAACGGGAAGCCGAGGTCGCAGACCCAAGGACGGCTTCACCACTGGTAAGGATTGCGGAGGCGAAAAGGACCGGCAGGGCCGATCGGTCATTCACCGGGACGGTCGCATCGCGCGTTCAAAGCAATCTCGGATTTCGCGTTCCCGGTAAAATCGTGGAGCGGCTGGTCGATGTCGGTCAGCAGGTCAAACAGGGCCAACCGCTGATGCGCATTGATGAGACCGATCTTCAGCTTGCACTGACAGCAAAGCGGAATTCGGTCATATCAGCGCGTGCTATTCTGCTTCAGGCGGAAGCCGATGAGAAGCGCTATGCGGCACTGGTCAAGAATGGCCTGGCGGCCACGCCCCAGCGTTATGAACAGGCAAAGGCGGCTCTCGATACAGCGACGGCACAGCTTGCGGCGGCCGAGGCCGAAGCGGAGGTTGCCGAGAATGCGGCAACCTACACCACTCTTGTTGCTGACTCGGATGGAACGGTCGTCGAAACTCTCGGTGATCCGGGACAAGTGGTCGCCGCCGGCCAGACGGTTGTTCAACTCGCAAAGGCGGGCCCTCGCGAGGCGGTCGTCTGGCTGCCTGAGACACTGCGACCTAAGGTGGGATCGGAAGCACAGGCCAGTGTTTATGGAAGCGACGGGCTTAGTGGAAACGCCAGACTGCGACAAATCTCCGATTCGGCTGATCCTCAAACGAGAACCTATGAAGCGCGTTACATTCTTGAGGGTGATGCGGCCTCAGCACCGCTTGGCGCCACTGTAACAATCAGAACACCGGATGCCGAACGCCAGTCGGAAGTCACCGTGCCCGTCGGCGCCATTCTGGACGACGGTAATCGCACAGGCGTGTGGGTCGTCGACGGCGCCACGTCAAAGGTGAAGTTCACCCCGATTAAAGTTCAGCAGATTGGCGAGGAGACGGCATTTGTCACGGGGATCGGGACCGGGGAGCAGGTCGTTGCCCTCGGCGCGCATCTTCTCGACGATGGTGCGACCGTCAGGATTGCCTCGAGCCAAGAGGTGAAAAACTAATGCGCTTCAACCTGTCAGCCATCGCGGTTCGCGAACGTGCTATCACCTTGTTCTTTATCGTGCTGCTGGCCGCAGCCGGCGTCTACGCTTTCGTCAAGCTGGGGCGCGCCGAGGATCCGTCCTTCACCATCAAGACATTGACGGTCACGTCAGTCTGGCCGGGTGCAACGGCGCGAGAAATGCAGGACCTCGTCGCCGAGCCGCTTGAGAAACGTATTCAGGAACTGACCTGGTACGACCGCGTCGAGACCACAACGAGGCCAGGTTACGCTTTCCTGACCGTCACCCTCAAGGATAACACGCCGGCAAGTGCGGTTGCAGAAGAGTTCTATCAGGCGCGCAAGAAGCTTGGCGACGAAGCCCGCAATCTCCCGCCGGGCGTCATGGGCCCATTCGTCAACGACGAATATTCTGACGTGAGTTTCGGCCTCTATGCACTGAAGGCAAAGGGAATGCCGATGCGCGATCTCGTTCGGCAAGCGGAAGTCATCCGCCAGGACCTCCTGCACGTGCCTGGCGTCAAGAAAATCAACATCGTCGGTGAGCGCCCCGAGCAGATTTTCGTCGAGTTCTCCTATGCGAAGCTCGCGACACTCGGCATATCCGCGCAGGATATCGCTTCTGCGTTGCAGCGACAGAACACGGTCACGCCTGCGGGTTCAATCGACACACGAGGCCCACAGGTCTTTATCCGCTTCGACGGAGCTTACAACAGTGTGCAGGCGATTGCCGACACGCCGATCGTTGCTGCTGGACGAACCCTGAAGCTCTCCGATCTTGCAGAGGTGCGACGCGGTTATCAGGATCCCGCCACGTATATCATCCGCCACGAGGGTGAACCGACAATCATGCTGGGTGCGGTGATGCAGGCGGGATGGAACGGTCTTGATCTCGGCAAGGCGCTTGAGGCTCGCTCTGCCGCCATTGCGCAAACGTTGCCGCTGGGGATGACGCTTACCAAAGTCAGCGACCAGGCCGTCAACATCGATGAAGCCGTCGGCGAGTTCATGCTCAAGTTCGCGATGGCGCTTGGCGTGGTTCTGTTTGTCAGTCTGGTGGCACTTGGCTGGCGCGTTGGTATTGTTGTCGCTCTTGCTGTGCCACTCACCCTTGCGGTGGTCTTTCTCATCATGCTGGAGACCGGGCGCTTCTTCGACCGCATCACGCTTGGCGCTTTGATCCTCGCGCTTGGCCTTCTAGTTGACGATGCCATCATTGCCATCGAAGTGATGGTGGTGAAGATGGAGGAGGGCATGGACCGCATCAAGGCGGCCGCCTATGCCTGGAGCCATACGGCAGCGCCGATGCTGTCCGGCACGCTGGTCACGATCATCGGGCTGATGCCCGTGGGTTTTGCCAAGTCGACCGCAGGCGAATATGCCGGTAACATCTTCTGGGTCGTGGGCTTTGCGCTCATCGTATCCTGGATCGTCGCCGTCACCTTCACGCCCTATCTCGGTGTGAAGATGTTGCCCAACATCAAGCCGGTCGAGGGCGGTCATCACGCCATCTATGACACGCCGAATTATCGCCGTCTGCGCTCCGTCATCGAGTTCGCTGTCCGCCATAAGTTCATGGTCTGCGCCGTGGTCGGCATTTCCATGGCCGTTTCGGTCGTTGGAATGGGCGGCGTGAAACAACAGTTTTTCCCGACATCGGATCGGCCTGAGGTGCTGGTTGAGGTGCGCATGCCCGAGGGCACAAGCATCGAGGCGACGGCATCTGCGGTGAAGAAAGTCGAGGACTGGCTGCAAACTCAGCCTGAGACCAATATCGTCACGTCGTACGTAGGGCAGGGCGCACCCCGGTTCTTCTTTGCCATGGCACCGGAACTACCTGACCCTGCCTTCGCCAAGGTCGTCGTGCTCACACCCGATGCCCACGCACGTGAAGAACTGAAGCATCGCCTTCGTGCAGCTATTTCGGAGGGTCTTGTTCCTGAAGCGTCCGTCCGCGTCACCCAGCTTGTGTTTGGTCCTTACACGCCGTTCCCGGTCGAGTTCCGGATCATGGGTCCCGATCAGGATGAACTCTACAGGATTTCTGAGCAGGCTCTGGCGATCATGAAGACTATCCCCGATGTTCGCCAAGCCAACCGTGACTGGGGCAACCGAACACCCGTTCTGCGATTTGTGCCCGACCAGGAGCGGCTCAATCTGATTGGTCTTTCTCCATCGGAGGCAGCCCAGCAATTGCAGATGCTGCTCTCCGGCATCCCCGTTACGCAGGTGCGCGACAATATCCGCAACGTGCCCGTCGTCGCTCGCAGTGCTGGCGAAAACCGCCTCGATCCGTCACGTCTTGCCGATTTCTCTCTGATGAGCAGGGATGGCCGTCAGGTTCCGCTGGATCAACTCGGGCACTCCGAAATCCGGTTTGAAGAACCTATCCTGAAGCGTCGTGACCGCACGCCTGTCATCACGATCAGGTCTGATATCAACGAGGCGACGCAGCCTCCGGAGGTTTCCCAACAGGTTATGAAAGCTCTGCAGCCACTCATCGCGTCGCTTCCCGTTGGATATCGTATCGAGATGGGCGGCAACATCGAGGAGTCTCTCAAGGCGAATACGGCACTCGCTCAGGTTTTCCCGGTGATGATTGCTGCCATGCTGATCGTCATCATTCTGCAGGTTCGCAGTCTCTCGACAATGACAATGGTGATGCTGACAGCGCCGCTTGGTCTTGCCGGGGTGGTTCCGACCCTGCTCCTGTTCAATCAGCCTTTCGGCTTCAACGCCATTCTCGGCTTGATCGGACTGGCGGGTATCCTGATGCGCAACACGCTTATCCTGACAGAGCAAATCAAGGAGAACCAGGCGGCGGGGCTTGATGACTATCATGCCGTTATCGAAGCGACAGTGCAGCGGACACGACCCGTGATCCTGACGGCTCTCGCGGCGATCCTGGCGTTCATACCTCTGACCCACTCAGTATTTTGGGGGTCGATGGCCTATACCCTGATCGGTGGAACGGCAGCAGGCACGGTGATGATCCTGCTCTTCCTTCCGGCTCTCTATGCTGTCTGGTTCCGGATCAAGCCACCCAAGGCGGGTGCCGAAAAAGAGACGGTCGAGCACGTAGGGCAGCCACTGGCGCTCGCGGCAGAGTAGGGGCGTCCATGCGTGCCGGCTCAAACCTGAAGCGTGATGTGACGGCGGCATTTAAGGGCAGCAGGAGCCGAACAATGCGTGGCCTCACACCATCTGGCCGAGCACCGTTGAAAGGCTGGGATTTTCCATCTTATCCACATCCGGACCGATCTTCCGCCCGGACTAGTAGCACGGATACCAGACCCCGGCAGCCTATGCCGGGATCATCACTGCGCCCGGCTCCAATGCTGCGGGAGATCAAAGCTTCGCTTTCCCACCGATTTTGCCACACCGCGCCAAATGGAATGTTGAAATACGCAGAACCTCCAATCGCATTTGGATGAAGGTTCCGTGGGAGGGTCATGCCGGTACGCTTCGTCGTTTTTTGCGGACTAACTGATGCTGTTATCGATCCATGCGTGCGTCTGTTCCAGAATCTCGTCCGATAGTTCCGGATCGTCGATTGCCCGGGCGAGTATGACCGCCCCAACCATGGCCGCCCAGCTTCCTATCGCTGTGCGCCGGCGATCTGCCGGGTCCAGTTGCGGGAGTGCCCTTTCGATCCGGCTGATCTGCGCACGAAGGCCTTCTGTCATGGCGGAGCGCGCCGGCGGCGTCTGGTGGCGAATTGCTGCAGCGAGACCGGCGGTTGGGCAGCCACCGGCAGCGTTGTCGCGATGGCGAGGCGCAAGATAGGATTTGACGAAATCGCTGAAATTGCCTCCTCCGACGCTATCTGAAGCAAGGGCGTGGGCAAGGGTCTCCGCGACCAGATCGTCTTTTGAACTGAAATGTCCATAAAAGCCGCCGTGAGTAAGACCGGCTGCCTTCATCACCTCCGCAACGCTGACGGCATCGAACCCCTTGTCGCGAAACAGCCGGCTGGCGACATCCAGAATCCGGCGACGGTTTTCCGCCATCTGTTCTCGGCTGACCTTCATTTTCACAATTCTCCCAACATGGTCGTTGACATTTACATGATGGCTATCATATTTAAATCCAATCATGACGATTGTCATGAATATAGGTTCCATCACAGAAAAGAGCAATCCTATGAGCACAAATCCTGCAGTCCTCATCACCGGCGCCTCCACCGGTATTGGTGCAACCTATGCCGATCGGTTTGCGCGGCGCGGCCACGATCTCGTGCTGGTCGCCCGTGACGTGGCGCGAATGGAGGCCGTTGCAAGCCGTCTGCGACAGGAAACCGGCGTGGCCATAGACATCGTCCAGGCGGATCTCACGCAACTCGCCGATCTTGCGAAAGTAGAGACGAGACTGCGCGACGATGACAGCATCGGCATCCTCGTCAATAATGCCGGAACGGCCATCGGTGGAACGTTCATCGAGCAGAGCACCGACGACATGGCCCGGCTTGTTGCACTCAACTCGACTGCACTCGTTCGCCTTGCCAGCGCAATTGCTTCTCGACTCGTCAAGAAAGGTGAGGGTGCAATCGTCAACATCGGCTCCGTGGTTGGTCTGGCGCCGGAGTTCGGCATGACGGTCTACGGCGCAACCAAGGCCTTTGTCCTCTTCCTGTCTCAGGGGCTTAGCCTCGAGCTTGGACCGAAGGGCGTCTACGTTCAGGCTGTTCTTCCCGCCACGACTCGAACCGAAATCTGGGACCATGTCGGCGCCGACGTCAATGCACTGAACAACGTCATGGAGGTGGGCGATCTTGTGGATGCGGCTCTGGTCGGCTTCGACCGTCGCGAGCCGGTGACCATCCCGCCGCTTCCCGATGCCGGTCAGTGGGAAGCCTTTGAAGCTGCGCGCAAGACCATGCTGGCCAACTTCGGCAATGCGCTGCCAGCCGAACGGTACCGCACCGTCGCTTGAGCAGACCGCGCAACCCATACCGCTGCGGCGGCAACACATAGGTAAATCATGACTAAAAAGACGCTTTTCGAACCCTATACGCTCGGCTCCTTGACGCTTTCCAACCGGATCGTCATGGCGCCCCTGACGCGCAATCGCGCCGGTTCGGGCTTTGTCGCAGGTGACCTGACGGCTGAATATTACGGCCAGCGTGCTTCTGCCGGGCTCATCATTTCCGAGGCCACGCAAATATCACAGCAGGGGCAGGGATACCAGGACACGCCCGGTATCTATACCCAGGCGCAGATCGAAGGCTGGCGCAAGGTCACCAGTGCGGTGCACGAGAAGGGTGGCCATATATTCCTCCAGCTCTGGCACGTCGGTCGCATCAGCCATGTTGATCTCCAGCCGAACGGCGCAGCGCCGGTTGCCCCTTCAGCCATCCGCGCCGAGACAAAGACGTTCGTCAACAATGCCTTCGTGGACGTTTCGCAACCCCGTGCCCTTGAACTGGAAGAGCTTCCTGGGATCGTCGACGATTTCCGTCAGGCAGCAGCCAACGCCATCGAGGCTGGTTTCGATGGTGTCGAGATCCACGGGGCCAACGGCTATCTGCTTGATCAGTTCGCCAAGGACGGTGCCAATGTTCGCACAGACGCCTATGGCGGCTCTGTCGAAAACCGTGCGCGCCTCATGCTGGAAGTCACGGCCGCGGTTGTCCAGGAAATCGGCGCTGCACGCACCGGCATCCGCATCTCGCCGGTCTCGCCCGCCAATGGCATTTCGAGTACTGATCCGCAGGCGCAGTTCGATTACATCGTCGATCAGCTCGAAGCCCTTGGCATCGTGTACATTCATGTCGTCGAGGGTGCCACAGGTGGGCGGCGCGATGTCGCGCCATTCGACTTCGGATCATTGCGCCGTCGCTTCAGCAAGACCTATATCGCCAACAACGGCTATGACCTCGAACTGGCGACTTCGCATCTTACCGAGGGCCTGGCGGATCTGATCGCCTTCGGCCGGCCGTTCATTGCCAATCCCGATTTGGTTGAACGATTGAAAAGCGATGCGCCGTTGGCAGAGATAAACCCGGCTACGCTCTACGGTGGCGGTGCTGCGGGTTATATCGATTACCCCTCTTTGGCGGCAGCTGCCGGGCGTTGACTACTTTTGGGGTCGCTCGCTGGTGCGGCCCCATCAAATCAGTGTGCTGTGCCTGATCCGTTGCGGATTGGTGCCGGGTCCCGACACTGAAGGGTTACCCTTTCCCTCGCCGTCTGAAAGTCACGCTTGACTTTAATGATGATATATATCATTAAAAATCATCAATGATGACGGAAATCATCATAAAATTAGTGTCGTAAAACCATATGCCTTGGCGGCAATCCATGGTGATACCGAAAAGAGAGAAAGACGCTATGGCGACGTTTGCTACTAAAAGACAGAAGACTGCCTTTGTGACCGGGGCTTCCAGTGGGATTGGCAAGGCGGCCGCCACGGCTCTGGCCCGGGCAGGCTACCGGGTGATTGGCACGAGTCGTAAGGCCGCACCTGGCGAGATACGTGATGGCATTCGGATGATTGCTTGTGACGTGACTTCCGATTTGTCTGTCTCGGATGCCGTGGCGCTGGCGCATCAGGAACTTGGCCGTATCGACCTTCTGGTCAACAATGCCGGTTACGCCCTGTCCGGGGCGGCCGAAGAAAGCTCGGTGGATCAGGTTCGTTCGCTGTTCGAAACCAATTTTCTGGGTGTCGTTCGGGTGACCAATGCCGTGTTGCCGATGATGCGCCAACAGGGCTATGGCAGGATATTGAACATCGGCTCTGTCCTGGGCTTAATACCCGGTCCTTTTGGAGCCTATTACTCGGCCAGCAAGCACGCCATTGAGGGCTATTCGGAATCGCTGGACCATGAGGTTCGCCAGTTCGGCATCCGTGTCGCCGTGATCGAGCCTTGGGCAACGAAAACTTCGATCGAGGCCAACTCTCCGCAAGGCGACCGTCCGGTTGCAGCCTATGGCCAGACACTGGCCAGATACCGCACGGCGTTTGACTTGGCCATGGCGACCGGCGACACGGCGGATGATGTTGCGGCCACCATCCTGATGGCGGCGCAGGACAAGGCGCCGCGGTTGCGCTACCCCTCCGGCAAGGCGGCCCGGCAGACCTCGTTTGCCCGGCGTTTCCTGCCGCGCGCGCTGTTTGATCGAACCTTGCGCAAGCAATTCAACATCGCGTGAGCGAGAATGACGGCCACGGCAGGGCCTTCCAACAACATGCTCAGTTCGCGCTGAAAGCCTTGGCTTTTTTAGCCATCTGAGCCGATAATATTTTTACACTGGAGAACGTCCGTGAAAGCCTTCGTTGTCGACAAATACAAAAAGAAGGGCGCCTTGCGTCTGGCAGACATGCCCGAGCCCCGGATGGGCGCGAATGATGTTCTGGTTCGCATTCAGGCCACGGCGATCAACCTTCTGGATTCCAAGGTAAGGGACGGCGAGTTCAAGCTGTTCCTGCCCTATCGCCCGCCCTTTATTCTGGGTCACGATCTAGCCGGAACGGTTGTAAGCGTGGGCGCGAATGTGCGGCAATTCAAGGCTGGGGACGAGGTTTACGCCCGTCCGAGGGATCACCGGGCTGGTACCTTTGCAGAGTTCATCGCAATTGACGCCGCCGATGTAGCGCTGAAGCCCGCGAGCCTTTCGATGGAGCAGGCTGCATCCATACCGCTGGTTGGACTGACCGCCTGGCAGGCGCTGGTGGAGGTCGGCAAGGTCAAGCCCGGCCAGAAAGTGTTCATTCAGGCTGGTTCCGGAGGGGTTGGGACCTTTGCCATCCAGCTTGCCAAGCATCTCGGCGCCACGGTGGCCACCACGACCAGTGCCGCGAATATTGACCTGGTCAAAAGCCTCGGCGCCGATGTGGTGATCGACTACAGGACGCAGGATTTCGAACAGGTGCTATCCGGTTATGATCTGGTGCTGAACAGTCAGGATGCCAAGACGCTGGCCAAGTCGCTGAATGTTCTGAAACCGGGTGGTCGGTTGATATCGATCTCGGGGCCGCCGGATGTTCCCTTTGCCAGATCTCTGGGGCTGAACCTGTTCCTGCGCTTGGTGGTACGGATGCTGAGCCGGGGCGTGCTGAAGAAGGCGAAAAGCCGGGGCGTCTTGTATTCCTTCCTGTTTATGCGCGCGGAAGGGCAACAACTTGCCCAGATCGCCAAGCTGATCGACGCCGGCGTGATCCGTCCGGTCGTGGACAAGGTATTTCCCTTTGCTCAGACGGCGGAGGCCTTGGCCCATGTAGAGACCGGGCGCGCCAGGGGCAAGGTCGTTGTGAAGGTCGCAGACTGAGTTCGTATTTTGCAGGAGATGGGGCCGCATGGCTGCGGCCCTATTGCTCCCGCCCGCCATTTTCGACAGAGGCCCGGCAATCGGCGCGGCAAATATCGAGAATTTCATCCGCCAGGGCCGATGCGTCCGGGCAGGCCCGCGATAGCACGATGGCCCCGACAGCTTGCGCCATAATGCTGATGGCTTGCGTGCGGGCATTTGAGCCGGCGGGCTGGTTCGCCGCAAGATTGCTCTCCAGTGCGTCAACAAGGCGCTCGATGCCTTCGCCGAAAACAGCTCTGGTTTCGTTTGGCAGCCGCGCTGCTTCCCCGCTCAGTGCAGCGGCCGTGCAGCCTTGGCCACGCGCATCACGATGCGTGCGCGAGATGTAGGCGTCGATCATCTCGCCCAAATCATACCCGGCATAGCGTGCCAACGTTTCGGAAAACCCTTTGGCGGAGGTTTCTGCTATGAGCGCCTCCTTCGAGACGAAGTGGTTGTAAAATCCACCATGGGTCAGGCCCGCACCCTCCATCAGGTCAGCCACGCCAACGCCATCGAACCCTCTTTCGCGAAACATCCCGGATGCAATCGCAACAATCCGGTCATGATTTTCCTGCTTCTTTTCCTTGGTGATCCGCATGTCAGAACCCTTTCGACGGCGCCGTCTCCATGATGTTGGATATTATCATGGATTGAGAGTATTGCTGACGCTTATCATTAATAATGCGCTCAACACAAGGAACACGTCGTATCGGCTACCTAATTTTCCGTCCTTCGCCGCCGACATCTTGTCGCTGGCTGCAACGAAGCTTCTGTTTCTGGGAAGCTGGCCCGGATTGTTTGGTAAAATAAAGCTCGGTTACGTGGATCGGCGTATCCTCACTGGAACGCCCTTATATGCTGGGGTCCCGGATTTCCTGTCGTAGTCTGCGAGGGCAATGACC
This sequence comes from Rhizobium sp. AN68, assembly GCF_030758035.1. NCBI lineage: Bacteria > Pseudomonadati > Pseudomonadota > Alphaproteobacteria > Hyphomicrobiales > Rhizobiaceae > Rhizobium > Rhizobium sp. AN68. The sequence goes on from NZ_JARWMI010000002.1 coordinate 1,428,447, forward strand.
TGGTTCATTTCGGGGTAATAACCTGCTACCGAGCCGGGCGGAATATTGTAGGCAACGGCGGTAAATCCGGTAGCGGTTTTGGCGCCACTCCCGCAAATTGCTTCGACATCGATGAGGTCTCCGTCTCTTAGTCCCCGCGTTTCAAGGTCCCGCTGGTTCATGAAGATGACGTCGCGGCGGCCGTAGACACCACGGTAGCGGTCGTCGAGGCTGTATATGGTGGTGTTGTACTGGTCATGACTGCGCAAGGTGGTCAGCACAAGGGCTTCGGGGTCGTGCAAGCGTGTGTCCTCATCAAGGCCCGGTGCGACGAGAAATTCGGCCTTGCCGGACGGCGTATTCCACACACGATCAGAAGCCGCGACAGTGAGCCGGAAGCCTCCGGGCGTTTTCACGCGCGTATTGAAATCATGAAAATCGGGAAATACGATTTCGATCTTGTCGCGGATCTGCTCATAGTCGCCGGCCATGCCGTCCCAGTCGATGTCGTGCCGGTTACCTAGCGTCGCCTTGGCCATGCCGGCAACGATCCAGGGTTCCGAGCGCAACTCATCGCTTGGCGGTTTGAGGAAACCGCGCGACGCGTGCACCATCGACATGGAATCCTCTACCGTGACGGATTGGCGCCCTGTCGCCTGAATATCCAGATCCGTTCGGCCCAGAACCGGCAGGAGGATCGATGTCTTTGCCAGCAGCAGATGCGAGCGATTGAGCTTTGTCGCAAGATGAACGGCCATATCGAGTTTCCGCATGCCCGCGAACGTCGCTTCAGGATCGGACATGGCGACAGCAAGATTGCCACCAAGACACACCAACGCTTTCGACCTGCCCTCAATGATGGCCTCGATTGCCTCCACGGCATTATGGCCCTTTTCACCAGACGGGCGGAAACCGAAGGCTTTCTCCATGCCAGCAAGAAGAGCCTCATTGGGAATTTCAGTGATGCCGACGGTTCGGTCGCCCTGAACGTTGGAATGGCCGCGCAGGGGACAGATACCGGCGCCTGGCCGGCCTATATTGCCGCGCAGCATCAGGAAATTGGCGAGTTGCTGCACATTGGCCGTGCCATGGGCATGCTGTGTGATGCCCATGCCATAACAGAGAATGACGTTTTTCGCCTTGAGGTAGACATCCACGGCGCTATCGAGTGCTTCCAGTGAGAGGCCGGATTTCTCGATAATCTCCGGCCATTGCGTCTGATCTACATCGGCTTGCAGGGCTTCGAGGCCAATCGTATGCGCCGCGATGAAATCGCGGTCGATGACGCCGGGTCCGCCAGCTTCGATATCGGCCGCGTCGCGCTCGAAGATGCGCTTCATCATGCCCTTGAGTGCGGCAAGATCGCCGCCGGTACGAACCTGATGATAGGCAGATGCGATCGGCGTGGATGACATCGTCGCCATTTCGATCGGATCCTGGGGGGCTGCAAACCGCTCCAGCGCCCGCTCCTTGAGTGGATTAAAGACGACGATCGGCACACCCCTGCGGGAGGCCTCATGTAATGTCGTCATCATGCGCGGATGGTTGGTGCCGGGATTGTGCCCGAACGAAAAGATCGCGTCGGCATGATCGAAATCCTCCAGCGTTACAGTGCCCTTGCCGACACCGATCGACAGGGGCAGACCGACGCTGGTGGCTTCGTGGCACATGTTGGAACAGTCGGGGAAATTGTTGGTGCCATAGGCGCGAACGAAGAGCTGAAAGAGAAACGCCGCTTCGTTGGAGGCACGACCGGACGTGTAGAACTCGGCCATATGAGGGCTGGGAAGGGCGTTCAACTCCGAGGCAATACGCGCGAATGCGGCATCCCATTCGATCGGCACGTAGCGGTCACTGGCATGATCATAGATCAGCGGATGCGTCAGGCGCCCCTGATCTTCAAGCTTGTGGTCGGTCCATTGCCAGAGATCAGTCACCGAATGAGCGGCAAAGAAATCGGGGCCAACCCGCTTGGCCGTCGATTCCCAGGTGATCGCTTTTGCTCCGTTCTCGCAGAACTCAAACGAACTTGTGTGCTTCGGATCGGGCCAGGCGCAGCCGGGACAATCGAAGCCTTCGGGCTGGTTTGCCTTTAACAATGTCGCCGCGCCCTCGGCGATGATCTGCTGGTGAGCAAGGGTTTTGGCAACGGCTTTTAGTGCGCCCCAGCCACCTGCTGGCGCTGTATAATGCTCTATCCCATCCGGCCGCTTCTCGCTCATCACAGTCTCCCTTCAGCGTGTTTCAATAAATCTAGCATCGAACGCATCAGTACGAACCTAGACCGATGTATAGGTCCAGGTAGACGTCTATCGAATGTGCGGCCAACGAGATTGAGCATATTTTGCCCAGATCAAGATTGGCGGTGGAACAGTATCATGGAAAAGACAGGACAGATGCAAGCCGGGGCGGCAAGCGCCACCCACAATGATGCGATCGGACAAGTGGCGCTTCTGGCCATGGCCGTCGCGGGCGGTATTGCCGTCGCAAACATCTACTACAATCAGCCGATGCTCGGGCTCATCGAGGCGGATTTCAGTCGGCAGCCAGTTACCGGCATGGTGCCCACCGCAACGCAACTCGGTTACGCACTGGGGTTGTTCCTTTTACTGCCGCTCGGCGACCTCGTTAATCGCCGCCGGATGATCATTGGGCAATTCGTGGTGCTTGCCGCCGCGCTCGCGCTGGCTGCACTGGCGCCGACGGCCTGGATGCTGGTTGCAGCATCGGTCATGGTTGGAGCATGCTCGACAGTCGCCCAGCAGATCGTGCCCTTTGCGGCATCGCTGGCCGCGCCCGAAAAGCGCGGCGCCACAATCGGCACCGTCATGGCAGGCGTATTGTCGGGCATATTGTTCAGCCGCACCCTCTCGGGCTTTGTGGGCGAACACGCCGGCTGGCGGGAAATGTTCTGGATCGGCGTACCGCTTGCCCTGCTCGCCGCGGGCCTCATGTTTGCGGTCCTGCCGCATCATCGGCCAACCTCGACTTTGCGATATCATCAGGCGCTCCGGTCGCTCGGCCAGCTATGGAAACGCCACCCGGCCTTGAGGGCAGCGACCATCATCCAGGCGTTTCTGTTCGCGTCGTTCACGGCCTTCTGGACCATCCTCGCTCTCTATCTGGCGGGGCCAGAATTTCAGCTCGGTGCGGATGTCGCGGGTCTGTTTGGGATCGTCGGTGCGGTCGGCATATTTGCAGCGCCTCTGGCAGGAGTTGTTGCCGACAGACGGGGACCGCATTTCGTGGTCTGGATGGGCGCCGGATTGACGATCGCCGCCTGGCTTATCTTCGGCCTCTGGGCATCGATCGCTTCCTTGGTTGTGGGCGTCATCGTGCTTGATTTCGGCATACAGAGCGCGCTGATTTCTAACCAGCACATCATTTATGCCCTGGATGCCGATGCGCGTAGCCGTCTCAACACGGTCTTCATGACTGGAATGTTTCTGGGGGGTGCCACAGGTTCGGCGATGGCGACACTGGCCTGGGGGCAGGGCGACTGGCTCGTCGTCAGCCTTCTCGGCGCGGCGTTTGGCCTCGCAGCCTTCGCGGTTAAAATATTTCATCATCGCCGGCATTCGCTGACGGTTGTCGGAAACTGAGGGCGGAACGATGGAAAAACTACGCATAGGAATCGTCGGCGGTTCGCTTGCCGGCCTCTTCGCTGGCATCATGTTACAACAGGCTGGCCACGATGTCCGCATCTACGAGCGATCGAAGAGCGGTCTTGCAGGTCGGGGAGCGGGCCTCGTCGGTCAGAGGGACCTGCTGCACATTCTCCGGCTGATTGGCTGCGAGCATGTCGCCCGTATCGGCGTGGTGGCTAAGGAACGCATCTATCTCGATCAGGATGGCGTTATCGCCCAGACCGTTAAGGCGCCCCAGACCCAGATCTCCTGGGACTACCTGTTCGAAACTGTCGCTTCTCGCATCGCTTCAGGAAGCTATGTGCTGGGTCGGGATGTCGTCAAAGTGCTGGATGGCGAGAGTGGCGCGGAGCTGATTTTTGGTGACGGCACGCGGGTGAATGTCGATCTGGTTATCGGTGCCGATGGCCTTGGTTCGGTGGTGCGCGCAGCGGTCAATCTCGGAGACACGCAAAACCGCTATTCCGGCTATGTCGCATGGCGTGGATTGATCCCGGAAACGAGGCTTCCAACGGCAGCTAATCTGCTTCTCGACCGGTTTGCCTTTCATGTCAGGCCCGGCGTACATGCGCTCGGTTATCTTGTCCCGGGCTCGAAGGGCGAAATGGACATCGGCAATCGCCGATATAACTGGGGTCTGGTATCGCAAAGTGCCAGCAAGCGAACTTGCCCACACGTTCACCGATCTAGATGGGCGAACGCATGCATTTTCGCTGCCGCGTGGTGGCTTGTCGAGCGACCATCTGGAGGCGTTGCGCGTCGATGCGCTGCAGATGCTTCCGCCGCAATTCGCCCAGGCGGTCGAGGCGGAGCCAAGCCCCTCTATCCAGGGCATTTTCGACTACGAGTCGCCCCGCATGACGGGCCGTTCGGTCGTCCTCATCGGCGACGCCGCCTTTGTCGCGCGTCCGCACACCGCGATGGGCGTGTCGAAGGCAGCGGGCGATGTCATGGCGTTGAGCGACAGCCTGGAGTCCGAGGTTGACCTTCCCAGTGCCTTGCAGCGGTTCGAGGATGAGCGCATCGCGGTTGGCCGAGAAATCGTTGCTTATGGCCGGCAACTCGGTGCGTCGGCTATCTGAGTATCGACCGGCTGTCTGTCACGGTACTCAAGAACGATATTTTTAACCCGCTGGCTTCTGCCAGCGGGTTTTTGATTTTGAGAAAGGTCGGATGCTTCAGTTTGGGGGCTTTATCAGGCTTAGTGCGGCGTGGATTTGCGAGACGACGGCGGCACCTTCCCCCACTGCTGCCGCGACCCGCTTGGTCGATCCGGCACGGACATCCCCGATGGCAAAGACATTCGGCAGGCTGGTTTCGAGGGGCAATGGCTTGCGGGAAAAACGACAATGCTCATCGAAGGATTGCCCAGTGACGATGAAGCCCTTGTCATCGGTTTGCACCCGGCTGCTGATCCAGCCAGCGTTCGGATCCGCGCCGATAAAAAGGAAGAGATGATGAAGCGGCAAGGTGTTCACGCTTCCATCCAGGCGGTTGCGCAGTCTTGCGGAGGAGATGCCAGTGGCGTTATCGCCATTGATCGCGTCCACTTCGCAATGCATGTGCAGTTGGACGTTCGGCAGGGCCTTGATACGGTCGATCAGATATTGCGACATCGTATCTTCGAGTGCGCGCCGCACGACCAGATGAAGTGTCTTGACCTGAGGCGCAAGAAAAACGATGGCCTGGCCTGCCGAATTGCCGCCGCCAACCAGGACGATCTCTTCGCCGGCGCAAAGTTTTGCCTCGATCGGCGAGGCCCAATAGGAAACGCCGTTGCCCTCGAAACCGTCAATGTTGGTGATGTCCGGTCGCCTGTAGCGAGCGCCGGATGCGATGACGACACTGCGGGCCGTCACCGATTTTCCACCGTCGAGTTCGAGCGCCAGCACACCTGCGTCATCTTTCGGAGGGATCAGATTTTTGACAGCGACGGGAAGAACCATTTCCGCCCCGAACTTGAGAGCCTGATTGTAGGCACGTCCCGCCAACGCCTGTCCGGATATGCCCGTCGGGAAGCCGAGATAGTTTTCGATCCGAGACGAAGCGCCGGCCTGCCCCCCAATCGAGTGTTCATCGATGACAAGGACGTCGAGCCCTTCCGAAGCGGCATAGACGGCGGTGGCAAGGCCCGCCGGTCCAGCGCCGACAACAGCTACGTCATAGAGCTTTCCGGGCTTGAGGTCCGGCGTCATGCCGAGACATGCTGCGGCCTCCGCATCTGTCGGTTTCTTGAGCACGGTGCCGTTGGGGCAGACCATTAGCGGAAGGTCGGAGGCGAGAATACCCAGGCGTTCGATCAGCGCCTTACCTTCACCCTCCATGGCAGCATCAAGTACGATGTGGGGAAAGGCATTGCGGGCTAGAAATCCTTGCAGACGCGAGAGCGCGGCATTGCCAGCGGTTCCAATCAGAACAGAACCTGCGCCTGCATCGATCAGACCGACGCGGCGCAGGATGAAGGCGCGCATGATGATTTCGCCGACATCGGCCGATCCGATCACCAAGGCCCGCAAATGGGCGGCATCAAAGGGAATGGCCGTGCAGCCCTCGGACCCGGCGCGGGCCCCGGCAAGTGTCGGTCGACCCGACAGCTGGTTGACTTCGCCAGACAACTGGCCTGCTCCATGCGTCGTGATCGGCGCCTCGCCGGAAAGACCTTCGTGGCGAAACACGTCCATCGATCCCTTCAGCACCAGCCAGGCGGGCGCTGCGTGGTCTCCTACCTTGTAGACGAAGTCACCACGAGCGAAATATTTTGGCTCGCCGCTGGCAAAACGCTTGGCCGTCTCGACCTGATGGGGGTTGAGCACCGGAAACATCTGGTCCAGGCGCGCGCTGAGATCTGCCATCTGTTACCTCCAGCTGGAAATGTCGTCCGCAGGTCACCGCCGATTTTTCGGCGAAGTTTCAGTAATATCGCGGTATCGGCCCGCGTTGCGGTGTCTGATCAGGCAGGTCCACCATGGTTTCGTCCACATAACACCAGCCCCAGCCTTCCGGCGGGTCATAGCCCTCGATGATGGGGTGGCGGGTGGTGTGGAAATGCGCGGTCGCGTGGCGGCCGGGGGACTGATCGCAGCAGCCGACATGACCACATTCGCGGCAGAGCCTCAAATGAAGCCATATCTGGCCAGTTTCGAGACATTCCTCGCAGCCAAGCGTCATGGGCTTGACCGATCGGATCGTCGGCAGGTGCGAGCATTGATCAGACATGGTTCCACTCCTGAACGTGTTGGAAATTTCAGTGCTTCAGTGCTTCTTCAAGACACAGTATAAGCTGGTTGAAATCGACTGGCTTCCCAAGGAATGCGAATGCACCGCCATCCATTGCCGCTGCTCTCGTTCGCTCGTCGCAATAGGATGTCATGAAGATCATCGGCGGCTTTTGATCACCACGCGAGTTTAACACGTCCTGCATCTGGATGCCGCTTAAGCCTGGCATTTTAACGTCGACCAGCATGCAGTCGATCGCGACGCGATCACCGCGGGCCAGAAAGTCTTCCGCAGACGAAAACAGCCGGCTCTCGTAACCGCAGGACAAAACGAGATCGTCAAGGGCTTCGCGGATCGACCGATCGTCGTCAACAATGGCTATGACAGGTGTTTTGGACAATTTGATTGGGCCTTGCCTCTTAAAATCAACTGGCTTCTATATGCGCCATCGAGACACAACATTGCACCATACAAGGGTCTAGGTTTTGGCCTCAAAGGCCTAGCAGTTCCGCCTTGCGCACCAGTTCGGCTACGGAGCGCGCCTCCATTTTGCGCATGACATTGCCGCGATGCAGCTTGACCGTGATCTCGCTGATCCCGAGGTTGAACGCAATCTGCTTGTTCATCAGGCCTTGCACGACAGCCGTCATGACCTCATGCTCGCGGCGGGTCAATGTCTTGGCCAGTTCCACGACGGCGCCATTTGCAGCAGATTGCTGGCGCATTTCCCGATCTTTCTGAAAAGCGACCGAGACGGCGTCGAGGATGTCCTGGTCCCGAAAAGGTTTGGTCAGGAAGTCGATGGCGCCTGCTTTCATGGCACGGACTGTCATTGGTATATCACCGTGACCCGTCATGAAGATGATCGGCATTCGGTTGCCGAGTTTTTCCAGGTGGAGCTGAAAATCAAGGCCGTTCGCACCGGGCAGGCGAACGTCGAGAAGAATGCAGCCAGGTCGGTCCAGATCGGCATTTTCGAGCAGGTCCTGGGCGCTTTCAAAGGATTTTGCTTCTGTTCGAATTGACAGGAACAGATCGACCAAAGCCTCGCGTATCGCAGTATCGTCATCGACGACGTAGACAACCGGCGTATCGCCGTTCGGCGGTTTGCCGGACTTTCTCGCATCATTCATGGGTTGCCTCCATCGGGACGATCATTTCGAACAATGCGCCACCATTGATGTGATTGCTGGCAGACAGCGTGCCGCCGCGGGCTTCGAGCATGCTGCGGCAGATGGCAAGGCCCATGCCAAGCCCGGTTGGTTTGGTCGTGCAGAATGGTTTGAACAGGTTTTTGAGAACGTCCGGACTGAGCCCGGGACCTGTGTCGAGAACCTTGATGATCACGCTTTGACCATCCCCAGGCTCGATCGTTACCGATATCCGCCGCATCGCTTCCGGGGTTTCGGCCATGGCGTGAAGGGAATTGGTGATCAGGTTGATCAAGACTTGCTGCAGCTCTATCCGCACAGCGTTGACGGTGGGCACATCGCTTGCTTCAGCTATTTCAACAATGACCCCATTTCTGACCAGCTCGCTCTCCATCAGCGCGCGTGTCTCCGTGACGAGATCGGCCAGCGAAACCGACTCGATATCGGGCGGGCGGTTACCAAGCATTGATCTTGCGCTCTGAATGATGTCGCTGGCACGCTGGCTGTCACGAGCGATGCGCTCAGCTGAGCGGGAAACGGCTGCCAGATCCGGCGGGTCGCGATCCAGCCAGCGCTGCAGGGTCTGGGCGTTGACCACCAAGGCGCCGAGCGGCTGATTGAGTTCGTGCGCGAGCGAGGCAGATAACGCACCGACGGTTGCCGCGCGCGACGCCAATGCCAATTCCGCCTGGGCCTCGAACAGTGCTTTCTGGGCGAGTTCCCGTTCCGTAATGTCGAACATACCGACAATGACACGGTTGAAATTGGCAGGATCTTCAGGAAAGCCAACGGTCAGCAGCACAAATTTGCTGGTGCCATCGCTGGTGATGATGCTGCCCTTGCCTTCGAAATGCGTCTCGTTGTTGAAAATTGCCGCGATGAGATCGAGAAAGGTGGCGTCGTCCTGGGCAATATAGCGGCGCATGGCGCCGGGATTGTTGTTGCCCACATGACCCAGCAATTCAAGTGCCGCCGCGTTGGCGGCAACGGTAGGGACGCTGACGATGCATTGCTCCAGAAAATCCGGGTTCTCCCGAGCGTGAGCACTAAGGTCTTTGACACCATCTGCTTTCAACGCCATCAGCATGGCGCGGACCTGCGAATAGTCGCGCTCCCAAAGTGCAACGCGGCTTTGTTCGAAAATCGTCCGGTAGCGCTCTTCGCTGCTCTGCAGGGCGGCATTGAATTTCACAAGATTGAGGCGCGCGCGCTGATTGCGGATGATCAAGGCGCAGGTGATCAACATTGCAGCAACCGCGACCGCCAGGCGTAGGGTTGCGGCGAGGTCGGTTTGCAGCCCATGAGCTGCAAGATACGAGACTGCCGCCAGACTGATACAGATACCGGTCACCAGCATCGTTCCTTTTTCTGTCAGGGTTTCTGCCGACAGAAGCAAGGTGATGACATAGAGCGTGGCAAGCGCGCTGTGAATGTCGGTATAGGTATCGAGATAGAAGATCAGCGCTGCGAGCAAAAATGCGCAGACGAGCACGCAAAGTTCAAAGCGCGCCGGCAGCCGTCTTTCCGGGTTTACCAGGACCAGCGAATGCAAGGAGATTTCCCACGTTGAGATCGACCGCATTATCAAGCCATCCCTGCTGCCAAAACGCAAATGGCAATTCCAATATTCCTATGCAAACTCAATCTCATAACCGCGCAAAAAAGAAAGGCCATTCCAGGACTGGGATGGCCTCAGATGGATCGCGACATCCATGTGAAAGGGCGCGCTTGAAAATTCAGGGTGCATTGGCATCCAGCATCTCTTCAGTGGAGGGCCTGAATTTGTAGCCTCGGTTTGGCAGGCGAGCCACTATACTTAGGTGTCAGTCCGACTAACCAAGCATTGGATACCGCGCGACCAGATCCTCGCCTACAACCATCTCGTCAAACAAACGATGTGGGCAGGAGCTGAAGATGCAGATTTCAAAACATGTTCTTTCTCTCAAGGACCGGCCTGCAGCCTTCGAAAGCCCGGCGGGATCGATCATGCGCCTTGGTCGCGATCAACTGCCAATCCTCAAAGGCCTTTCAATACGCAGGCTGGTGCTCACGGCACACGCGATCAGGGAGCCTCACTGGCATGCGAATGCCAATGAACTAGGCTACTGTGTCCGCGGCCAGGCACTGGTGACTGTCGTCGGCAATCATGGCAGCCGCGATGTCTTTCTTATCGGCATTGGCGAAATGTTCTTCGTTCCGTCAGGCATGGTTCACGCAATTGAAAATACCGGTGAGACGGAGGCGGAGTTCATCCTTGCCTTTTCGAACGAGGATCCGGAAGATTTCAGCCTGTCTGGCGCCTTCGACGTGATGTCCGACGCCGTGCTGCTGAGCACATTCGAGTGGCAACCGCAAAAGCCGCCGAGTTTTGGCAGGCTGAACGCAAACACAGAGATATTCGACCTGCAGGCCCAGCCAGCCATTGAAAAGCAGGCGCTTCATCCAAACAGGCTCAAATTCCGTGTCGAGGAGTCAGCGCCGCACGTATCGTCGCCGGCGGGCTCTGCAAGGACCGCGCAGGCTCCGGCTTGGTCTGCTCTCGATGGTCTTTCGATGTTTTCTGTCCGCATCAGCGAGATTGGCCTGCGCGAACCGCACTGGCACCCCGAGACCGCCGAAATGGGCTATGTGCTCGAAGGGACCGGTCAGATGACAGTCCTTGATCCCGATGGAAGCGCTGACACTTATTCGATCCATCCGGGTGACGCCTATTTCGTGCCGCCGGCTTACCCGCATCACATCGAAAACGCCGGCAGTGGCACACTGCATATCCTGATTTTCTTCAGTCACAGCGCGCCACAAGATATCGGTTACCGAGCAGCGGCGGCCGGTTATTCACGCAATGTGATCGCTAGCCAGTTGGGCCTTTCCGAGCAAGCCCTCCTGCCTCTTCCTGTCGATATCGACGATCCGCTGATCGTTGCACAGCTCTGAAACCCTGAAATCCAAATCCAAACCCAAACCCAATGGAGATTACCATGAACCGCACCCTCGCTGAAAAACATCGCAAGTCGCCTCTTGCAACACCGACTGCCCTTGGCACGGACGCAACCGCCGATATTTCCGGCGCGTTGACGGCGCTGCTGGCCGATGTCTTCGCGCTTTATCTCAAGACGAAGAATTTTCACTGGCATATGAGCGGTCCGCATTTCCGTGATTACCACCTGATGCTGGACGAGCAGGGCGAGCAGATCTTCGCCATGACGGATGACATTGCCGAGCGAGCCCGCAAGATCGGCGGCACCACACTTCGTTCGATCAGCCATATTTCCAGGTTGCAGCGGCTTCTCGACAACGACGCCGATTTCGTGACCCCGGCGGATATGCTGGCCGAGCTTCGCGACGATAACCTCACACTCGTCTCGCTGATGAAGGCGACACACAATCTTTGTGAAGACCATGGCGACATCGCAACCGCCAGCCTGATCGAAAACTGGGTGGATGAGGCAGAGCGCCGTGCCTGGTTCCTGTTCGAAAGCACCCGCGGCGCCGAATGAGCGCGCGAAATTTCGGAGAGGCCCATGATCAACGAACTTTCACTGTCCCGTCGGCAGGTCCTGTTGGCCGGCACCACGGTTTCTCTGGCCTTGGCCATGCCGGCGATGGCTTCCGAAAAGAAAATTTCCCGTAACCCAGAAGGAATTGCATCGATGACCACGAATTTCGTCACCACCAAAGACGGCGTAGAGATCTTCTTCAAGGACTGGGGTCCGAAGGATGCACAGCCGATCGTCTTCCACCATGGCTGGCCGCTGTCGTCAGACGACTGGGATGCCCAGATGCTGTTCTTCCTCAGCAAGGGATATCGTGTTGTGGCCCATGACCGCCGCGGCCATGGACGCTCCAGCCAGGTGAGCAATGGTCACGACATGGATCATTACGCTGCCGATGCCTCCGCCGTCGCCGAATATCTTGACCTGCGCAATGCCGTTCATATCGGTCACTCCACAGGCGGCGGCGAAGTCGCTCGGTACGTCGCACGGCATGGTCAGCCACAGGGACGCGTGGCAAAGGCAATCCTCGTCAGCGCCGTTCCGCCGCTGATGCTGAAAACCGCAGGCAATCCTGATGGCACGCCGATGGAAGTCTTCGATGGGTTCCGTAGCGCCCTGGCAGCCAATCGCGCGCAGTTCTTCCTCGATGTTGCGTCGGGCCCATTTTATGGTTTCAACCGGCCGGATGCGAAAGTTTCGCAGGGTGTGATCGACAATTGGTGGCGCCAGGGGATGATGGGTAGCGCCGTGGCGCACTATGAAGGTATCAAGGCGTTTTCGGAGACAGATCAGACCGAAGACTTGAAGGCGATTACCGTTCCCACGCTGGTGACCCAGGGTGATGACGACCAGGTCGTTCCCTACAAGGCCGCCGTGGAGCTTCAGGCCAAACTGATCAAGAACAGCACGATGAAGATCTACAAGGGCTTCCCGCACGGGATGCTGACCACGCATGCCGACGTGATCAATCCAGACCTGTTGGCCTTCATCAAGGCTTGATTGTTTCCCCATCCCAAGACGTATGTGGCGGCTCCCCAAAGGGCCGCCACTACAAATGCGGGGTCAGCGGGTTAGTCAGCAGCTCGTCGCGAAAGCTCGCGGGCCAGATCAAGAAACGCTTTCACTCCAGCCGACAGATTGCGGCGCCCGGGATAATACAGGCAGAGCCCCGGATACGGTGGTGTCCAGTCCTCCAGCACCCGGACAAGGCGCCCCGCTTTGATGTCGGGGAGCACTTCCTCTTCCATGGTATAGCCCAGGCCGGTACATTCCAGCACCGAAGTCCTCACAAGGCCCGCTTCATCAAGTGTGATCGGGCCTCGCACATCGATTTGCACCGGCTCGTCGTCTTTTTCAAACCGCCATCGAAACAGTGAGCCGTCCGGCAAGCGAACGCGAATGCATCTGTGATTGAGAAGATCCGGAGGAACCACGGGTTTAGGATGTTGTGCGAAATAGTCCGGAGAACCAACAACAGCGTGTCGCTGGGGCCGGCCGAGCGAAACGGCAATCATGTCGCTGGGAACGAGACCTGCCACCCTGACGCCCAGATCAAAACCGTCATTGACGATATCAACCATTTTTCCTTCCGTGACCAGATCGACATTCATCTCGGGATAGCGACGCAGGAACTCAAGCACGAGCGGTGAGATGATGGCGCGTGCTGCAAACGGTGCCGCATTGATGCGTATCGTTCCAGACGGTGTCTCGCGTTGTGAGCGAACCGTTTCCAGAGCGGCATGAAGGTCCTGAAGCGAAGGCGCAACCTGCTGTACAAAGAGCCTGCCGGCATCTGTCAGCGAGACGCTGCGCGTGGTGCGATTAAACAATCGTACGCCGAGCCCCGCCTCAAGCCTGCCGATGGTGTGGCTGAGCGCAGTTGTGGACATACCGAGATCGATAGCCGCTGCGCGAAACGTCCCGCGCCTGGCGATCGCGATGACTGCTTCGAGTTCCCTAAGGTCTAACTGTTCCATTATCCCGATCTGTTCAACATCACGTGCATATTTATCCCACTTATCCATGCAATGGTAGAGCACTAACTTAGGGGCACCTCACAAGGAGAAATAAGATGGATATGCCCCAAGTTGTGAATATGTATTTTGACGCCGACACCCGCAACGATGCCGACGGGCTGTTGCAAACGCTTGATGTCGATGCGGTGGTCGAGGACGAGAATGCCCGCTATCAGGGCACTGCCGCCATCCGTCAATGGTGGGTGGCCGCCAAGAGTTCGGCTCAATACGTTGCCGAACCTGTGGAAACCACGGTTGACGGTGACAAGGTACTCGTGCGGGCGAGGGTGAGTGGCAAGTTTCCCGGTAGTCCGGTGATGCTAATCCATGCCTTCACGATCAAGGACGACAGGATCGTCAGGCTGGAGATCCGGTCATGATCGACTTTCTCAATCTGAAAGGCAAACGCGCACTCATTACGGCTGGAACCAAGGGTGCTGGCGCTGCGACCGTCAGCCTGTTTCGCGAACTAGGCGCAAAGGTGCTGACGACAGCGCGTGCCCGTCCGGAAAACATGCCGGAAGAATTGTTCGTCGATGCGGACCTGAGCACCGAAGAGGGATGTGAAATCGTCGCAGAGGCCACGCGGCGGCGCCTTGGCGGCGTCGATGTCATCGTCCATATGCTGGGTGGCTCCTCAGCATCGGGGGGCGGCTTTTCTGCCCTGTCGGAGGATGACTGGCACAAGGAAATGTCGCTTAACCTTTATCCGGCTGTCCGGCTGGATCGGCAACTGGTCCCGGATATGGTCGCCCGGGGAAGCGGCGTCGTCGTGCATGTGACATCCATCCAGAGAGTCCTGCCACTTCCGGAATCGACAACAGCCTATGCCGCAGCAAAAGCGGCACTTTCGACCTATAGCAAGGCGATGTCGAAGGAAGTGTCGCCCAAAGGTGTGCGTGTCGTTCGGGTTTCGCCGGGCTGGATCGAAACGGAAGCCTCCGTCCACCTTGCAGAGCGCCTGGCGAAGCAGGCTGGAACTGACCTTGAGGGTGGCAAGAAGATCATCATGGATGGACTGGGCGGCATTCCGCTCGGCCGCCCGGCAAAACCGGAAGAGGTCGCAAACCTGATCGCCTTCCTCGCTTCCGACCGTGCGGCTTCGATTACTGGTACCGAATACACAATTGATGGGGGGACGGTGCCGACAGCGTAGGTTCCGAGATGCGCCTGCAGATCAGGCGGGCGCGTCCCACCCGCCGATCTGTGAATAGATCGCGTCGCGGAGATGGCGGACGTCGTGGTTCAGATCGGCCAGCTCCTTTGGAGTTTGCATTGAAGCTGCAAGCAAGGTGTCGCTGAGGCAGCCCGCCCTGTGCTGCAATGCGCGGCCTTCCTCGGTCAAAGCGATGACCACCTGCCGCTCATTGCTGAGGTTTCTGGTCCTGCGCAACAAGCCGGCTGTCTCAAGGCGCTTCAAGAGCGGCGTCAGTGTGCTCGATTCCAATGCGAGGGCGTTTGCAATGGCGCCAACGGTTTGCTCATCTCCGCTCCAAAGCACGTTTAGCACGAGATATTGCGGGTACGTCAGCCCCAGCTCATCCAGAAGGGGCTTGTAAGCGCGCTGGATGGCAATGCCGGCAGTATAAATTGCGTAGCACAGCTGGTCGTGCAAAGGCGGTGGATTGTTGTGACGTATGGTCATTCTAGGCTCCTTCACACATACATATAGCCAATCATATGGCAAAAATAAATGTCGCGATAAGAATTATCTTGACGGAAGGGTCAGCATCTGTCAGCTTATGTGTATCGCGATAACAGTTATCGCAAAACAAAAAGGAAGAAGCCATGACACGCAAGTCCGCAACCGCCCTTTCTGCAATTGCCACCGCCGCATTGTCTGCCGCACTGCCGGCAAACGCTGCCGACACCATTTCCCAGAACCAGTCCGTAAAAAACGTCGTGCTTGTCCATGGCGCTTTTGCTGACGGCTCTGGCTGGAAGGGTGTCTACGACAATCTCACAAAGCGTGGTTACCGCGTGACCATCGTCCAGAATCCCCTGACCTCTCTGGCGGACGACGTTGCCGCCACAAAGCGTGCTCTCGAGCGGCAGGACGGTCCGGTCATTCTGGTCGGACATTCCTGGGGCGGCACGGTCATTACAGAAGCGGGCGTTGATGAAAAGGTTGCTGGCCTCGTCTATGTCTCTGCGCTCTCACCAGATGCCGGCGAAACGACAGCCCAGCAATATCAGGGGTTTGCTCCCGCATCGGAATTCGTCATCGAAACCACGAAGGATGGTTTTGGATATGTCAGCCCGGCAAAGTTCAAGGCTGGTTTTGCTCATGACGTTAGCGATGCCGATGTTGCGTTCATGAGGGACGCTCAGGTCCCGATCAACATGTCGGCGTTCGGCACGAAGCTCGAACATGCTGCCTGGCGTACCAAGCCCAGCTGGGCTGTGATCGCTACCGAGGACAAGGCATTCGACCAGGCAATGCTGATCCATATGGCCGAACGCATCAAAGCCAAGATCACCAAGGTCTCAGCAAGCCACGCCCTGTTCATGACGCAGCCGACGGTCGTCGCTGATACCATCGATGCTGCCGCCAAGGCCGTCTCGGCAAAGCAGAAATGATAGATTCCGCGTTATCGGGACAATCCGCACTGTCCCGATAACGACCGGAACGTATTATTTCGAATTTCACAACAAACTATGAATTATTAGTTCAATTGTTGTGCCCGCGACTTGGTAGCAATATCCACGCATCAGACGAGCAACGGCGTCGCCTGAAACACGAAACCATACACTTGCAGGACGTGAAATGACCCAGAACGACTTTTCCATAACGCGCCGTGGCGCACTGCTTTCAGTTGGTGCAGCCGCAGCGGCGATGGCCATTTCACCCGTATTCACCTTCGCAGCAAACGCTGCCCCCACCAACACATCAATCGAAGGAAACAAGACCATGGGTACTATCACCACCAAGGACGGCGTCGAAATATTCTACAAGGATTGGGGCTCCAAGGATGCTCAGCCCATCGTATTTCATCACGGCTGGCCGTTATCGTCTGACGACTGGGATGCCCAGATGCTGTTCTTCCTCGCCAACGGTTACCGGGTCGTTGCCCATGATCGCCGTGGCCACGGACGCTCTGCCCAGGTTTCCGAAGGGCATGATATGGACCACTATGCCGCCGACGCTTTCGCTGTCGTCGAAGCGCTGGATCTGAAAAATGCCGTGCATATCGGTCATTCCACCGGCGGTGGCGAAGTGGCGCGCTATGTGGCGAAGTTTGGTCAGCCGGCCGGTCGTGTCGCCAAGGCCGTTCTGGTATCGGCAGTCCCACCGCTGATGCTGAAGACCGCAGCCAATCCCGAAGGCCTGCCGATCGAAGTGTTCGACGGCTTCCGTTCGGCGCTGGCGGCCAATCGGGCGCAATTCTTCCGCGATGTCCCGGCCGGCCCGTTCTACGGTTTTAACCGCGATGGCGCCAAGGTTCAGGAAGGCGTAATCCAGAATTGGTGGCGCCAGGGCATGATGGGCGGTGCAAAGGCGCACTATGATGGCATCAAGGCCTTCTCCGAAACCGACCAGACGGAAGATCTGAAGGCAATCACGGTGCCGACGCTCGTTCTCCACGGCGAAGACGACCAGATCGTTCCAATCGCGGATTCTGCACTGAAGTCCGCCAAGCTGCTGAAGAACGGTTCGCTGAAGACCTATCCCGGCTTCTCGCATGGCATGCTGACCGTGAATGCCGATGTCCTGAACGCCGATCTTCTGGCATTCATTCGATCCTGACGATAAGAGGTGGCCGTGGCGGAATCTGCCACGGCCACTGATGCAATCCTTGCCGCACTACCGATCGAGACGACGATGCAGTTGACGCCCGAGCTTGTAGCCCTGACCATCAGAGACGTCCGTGACGACGGCCCGGAGCCGGGCTGGACGCCGTTATCTGAAACAGAACTTGACGCTCTGGTTGCCGCTATCGAGCGTGAAGCCGATAGCGATCCGATCTGGGTGTTTGCATACGGTTCCCTCATCTGGAATCCTGAGTTCAAGCCAGCCGGCAGGCGACGCGCCACCGCCCATGGCTGGCATCGTTCGTTTTCCCTGAAAATCGAGCGCTGGCGGGCAACGAGCGCGCAGCCAGGTCTGATGATGGCGCTTGAGCGTGGTGGACAGTGCGACGGTGTCATCCTGCAACTCTCGTCCGAGCGGCGGCGTGACGACCTTCGAGCTCTCGTCGCCCGCGAAATCAGGTATCGGGAAGTCATCGACATGGTGCGCTGGGTAAAGGTCAAAACGCCTGACGGCATCCAGAAGGCTCTGACATTCTGGGCGAGCACAAAGCGCGCGGGTCTGACGGCGCCGCTACCGGTGGAAACGACCGCAAAACTGATCGCCAGCGCCTGCGGAGAGGGCGGTTCCTGCGCCCAGTATCTGCACAACACGATCGTCGATCTTCAGGCAGAGGGCATTCGCGATCGAAACCTCTGGCAGTTACAGGCGCGGGTCGCGGCCGAGATCTCCGCACAGCAAGGACGCTGTGGCGGGACAGTCCGGGATATCAATCAAGCATGACCATCTGCGCCGCAACCTGCTCCTCGAAGAATTTGGAGAAGGATGCAATGCGGGGAGGCAGAGCCTGATAGGGCGGGTAGTAGAGGGTCAACCACAGATCGGGTGGAGCCCAGCCCTTGAAGACGTGCACGAGGCGCCCACTCTTGAGGTGTTCCGAGACATGAAAGTTCGGCAGCATGGCAACGCCTGCTCCATCTGCGGCCATGTCGGCCAGAACCTCACCATTATTGGCGCTGAAGGCGCGCCCTGCCGATATCGTCATGCTCGAGCCGCCGTCCGAGAGCACCCAGTTCTCTCGCCGGCTTTCGCCGCTATAGGCGAGGCAATCGTCTGGCGTCAGCTCGTTCGGATGCTGCATCTCGACAAACCGGCTTCCCGGTGCCGCAACCAGAATGCGCGGCACGACGCGGATTTTCCTCCATATCGTGAACTTGTCCGATGGCTGAGACGAGATGCGGATCGCCAGATCGTAGTCATCATCAACGATATTCACCAGTCCGTCGGACAGTGATATCTCGAAGCCCATCTTCGGGTACCGCTCTTTGAAGCCGGAGAGGATCGGTGGGAGCACCGCCTTGCCAAACCACGTCGGCGCACTGATCCTGAGACGCCCTTCGTCGGCTTTGTGAGCGTTCATCACGTCGCGGCGCGCTTCTTCAAGCGTCTTCACCGCCGGCTGAATCTGGGCGGCGAAGATCGCACCGTCTGTTGTCAGCGACACTTGCCGGGTCGTACGGACAAACAGCTGAACGCCGAGTTCGGCTTCAAGTGCCGCAATAGCCCTTGTGACTGCAGCCGGCGTCATGTCGAGTTCGCGGGCAACCTGGGCGAAATTTCGCTTTTCGGCCGCAAGGAGGAAGGTTCGCAGAGCTTTGTAATCGTTCATTGGGATTGTTTCAAAAAGAGCAACGCAGTCGAAATTAATATTGCAATTCTCTGGTGTGATCAATCGGTCTAGATATTCGTCAACAGCCAAACACTAACGGCGACATTGAAAGGCAAGGACATGATCAAGGATATCAAGGGACTGCATCACGTAACCTCAATGGCTTCGGATGCGCGTCAGAACAATCGCTTCTTCACCGACACACTGGGCCTGCGTCGCGTCAAGCAGACCGTTAACTTCGACGACCCGAACGTCTACCACCTTTATTATGGTGACGAGAACGGCTCTGCCGGCACTGTCATGACCTACTTCCCTTTCCCGAACATGATGCTGGGTCGTCCCGGTGTTGGTGAGGTCGGGGAAACCCAGTTCTCCGTGCCAAAGGGCGCATTGAAATTCTGGCAGGATCGGTTTACCGCACACGGTGTCGATGGCTTGAAAACTGACACCGTCTTTGGCGCCAACAGACTTCAATTCATGGGTCCGGACGGCGACAGTCTGGCGCTGATTGAATCTGCCGATGACAACCGCGCGCCGTGGCTGGCGGACGGCATTCCGGGCGATGCAGCTATCCGCGGTTTTGCCGGCGCCCGGTTCAGCCTGCACGATACTGCCGCGACAGAAGAGCTTCTGGGTTTCATGGGGTATCAACGCGCCGAGAAGGAAGGTGACGTGACCCGCTTTATCATTCCCAATGGAAACGGCGCCGATACGATTGATGTCGCAGCACTGCCGAAAACGTCGTTTGCCCGTCAGGGCGCCGGCTCGGTTCACCATATCGCCTTTGCCGTCGAAAACCGCGAAAAGCAACTCGAAGTTCGCAAGGCACTGATGGACACCGGTTATCAGGTTACGCCCGTCATTGACCGCGATTATTTCTGGGCAATCTACTTCCGCACACCAGGCGGCGTGTTGTTCGAGATTGCCACGAACGAGCCGGGGTTTGACCGGGACGAGGACACGGCACATCTGGGCGAGGCGCTTAAGTTGCCGAGCCGGTATGAAGCGTTCCGTGACCAGATCCAGGCAAATCTCGAGCCGCTGACTGCCTAACAACCCCCGCTCACTGGTGTCTGTGGCAACTGATCGGGCTTCTATGGAGAAATGCCAATGGATCAATTGGGAGCAATCAGAGCCTTTGTTCGCGTCGTCGAGGCCGGATCCTTTGCAAAGGCTGCCAGCACGATGGGTGCGCCACGGTCCACCGTGAGCAAGCTTGTTCAGGATCTTGAGGCCAGCTTGAGCCTCAAATTGTTGGAACGAACGACACGTTCACTCACGGTGACACCCGAGGGCGTTGCTTATTACGAGCGCGCCCTCCGGCTGATCGCCGATTTCGATGAAATGAACAACGAGGCGACCCGCGGGCGCCTTGCCACCAGGGGAAAACTTCGTGTTGACGTAGGAGGGACCTTCGCCAATACGATTCTGATCCCTCGGTTGCCAGAGTTTTACGCGCTCTATCCAGAGATCGAGTTGCACCTTGGTGTGACAGAACGTCAGGCCGACATCGTTGAAGAGGGAATAGATTGCGTCATTCGTGCCGGAGATCTGCCCAGCGCATCTCTTGTTGCGAAGAAACTATGCAGCGTCGAGATAGTAACCTGCGCCACCCCGGCGTACCTCGAAAAATACGGCGTGCCAGCTTCGCCATCGGATCTGCAGCGTGATCATGTTTTCGTTCAGTACTTTTTCGCGCGCAGCCTGAAGGCCGCACCAGTGCGATTGATGAATGGTGACGAGAAAATAGAAATCTACAGCCCGATCAAGCTCTCCACCAGTGATGCGACTGCGCATTTGCATGGAATATTGGCGGGGCTGGGTATTGGACAGACATTTGAATTCTTGGCACGCGCCCATATCGCTCGCGGCGCACTGGTCCCCATCCTGCAAGATTGGGCGCCACCACGTTATCCTGTTCACATAGTTAGGCCAGCGGGCCGGTTTCCGAGCGTGAAGTATCGGGTATTTGCAGACTGGGTTGCGGGCGTGTTTTCTGCCTACGATGAGGGCATCGCCACGTCCTGATAGCTTTATCCATATCCATGGATAGTTACTCCACAACGGCGGGCTTCTCCACGTTCTCCTTTGACGATATCCCACGGCTGATGTGAGCCCGTGGCTCTATCCCGAATGGGAGTATGCTTTGACAGGCTTGGCTCCTTGGTCGCACGAACCCACCTGCAATTTGGAATAACGGTTGTTCAGATCAAGTATAAGGCGACGTGATCGCGATATGGGGCGTCAATGCCAACGGTGACCCGCCATCTTGTCGCGTCAATACTCAACGGCAGACTGCCAAGGATTACGCGGCTCACACACCGCGCAACCGTTGTTCACTGGCAGTGCCGCGCAGAGCAAATTCAGCCAAATCGCTTTCCACCGAGCAGCGAAACCAAGGACGCTGCAGAGGTCTTCAAGGCCGACTCTGCGCATCAAATTTCCTTCAGAAGTTTTCGGAACGCGTGGCCGCGTATCGCTGCCCCGTGCGAAGTCCGCAGCTCAGCCGAATCGAGAGATTATTATTGCGATAAAAGCAATTCATTCCCAATTAATATTGCAATTCTACGGGGTCGCAAGTCGCGCTACCTTTTCTTTCAGCAGCCGAGGCAGCAAGCGAAAGAAAGCATCGGTTTCAACCTCCCGACGGTCTTGGAAGCTGTGTCCCAGGGCACGGCATCCGTCCGAAAGGTCCTGCTCATTTCATCACCGGCCGCATTCGCGGTCCAAAACAACCGAAGAGGAATTGACATGTCCAAGCTTGAAGTTCTTACCCCCGCCAACAGCCAGCTCATTTTCATCGATCAGCAGCCGCAGATGGCATTCGGCGTTCAGTCTATCGACCGCCAGACCCTGAAGAACAACGTCGTTGGCTTGGCCAAGGCTGCTAAGATTTTCAACGTGCCAACCACGATTACCACGGTTGAGACCGAGAGCTTCTCCGGCAACACCTTCCCCGAACTTTTGGCCGTCTATCCGCAGAATGACATCCTTGAACGCACCTCGATGAACTCCTGGGATGATCAGAACGTACGCGATGCGCTGGCAAAGAATGCTGCAAACGGCCGCAAGAAGATTGTCGTCTCCGGTCTGTGGACCGAAGTCTGCAACACGACCTTTGCACTCTCTGCTTTGCATGACGTTCCGGAGTACGAAATCTACATGGTCGCCGACGCTTCCGGCGGCACCTCTTCCGATGCGCACAAATATGCAATGGACCGCATGGTGCAGGCTGGCGTCATACCTGTCACCTGGCAGCAGGTCTTGCTCGAATGGCAGCGCGACTGGGCTCGCAAGGAAACCTACGATGCGGTCACCACACTGGTGAAGGAGCATTCCGGCGCTTACGGCATGGGCATCGATTACGCGGTCACTCACGTCCACGGCGGTGCCGAACGCGTCAGCCATGGCAAGCGCATCGGCCCGAACCCCGCGAAGTAAGCCAGATCAACCGCTCCGGTGATGCATCGGAGCGGTTGTCCGTTTTAACGAGGATGACTCTCATGAAAATCTATCTTCTGTCTCTTGGCGCGGGTCTGCTGGTCGGCATCGTCTACAGCCTGCTCAACGTGCGTTCGCCTGCTCCGCCGGTTATCGCGCTTGTCGGCCTGCTCGGCATTCTCGTCGGTGAGCAGATCATCCCGCTCGCCAAATCGCTCTGGAGCAAGGAGCCGGCAGCGGTTTCCTGGCTCCAGCAGGTGAAGCCGCACATGTTCGGTCACATGCCGAAGGGCGGAAATTCTCCGGAGATTGCCCATCGTTCGCAAACCAATTTGGAGGAGCGGAGCTGATGACGACGCGCCGAACCTTCCTTGGAGCGGCCTCGAGCCTGGCGTTTTCGAACCTCTTCTCAAAGGCCAATGCCGCCGATCCCAACCAGACCGGAATAGATACCATGCACCCAGACTTGATCCTCCATAACGGTCGTTTCACGACCCTTGACCGCACCAATCCAAACGCGACCGCGGTCGCCATCAAGGATGGACTGTTTCTTGAAGTCGGTTCAGACAGCGAGGTCATGTCCCTTGCTGGTTCCAACACCAGGATCGTCGATCTCAAGGGCAAGCGCGTTCTGCCCGGCCTCATCGATAACCACACCCACGTTGTGCGTGGCGGGTTAAACTACAATATGGAATTGCGCTGGGACGGCGTGCGCTCGCTGGCAGATGCAATGGACATGCTCAAGCGCCAGGTGGCGATAACGCCAGCCCCGCAATGGGTGCGTGTTGTCGGCGGGTTCACCGAACACCAGTTTGCGGAGAAGCGTCTGCCGACGATCGAGGAGATCAACGCGGTCGCGCCAGATACCCCAGTATTTCTGCTGCACCTCTATGACCGCGCGCTCTTGAACGGTGCTGCACTGCGCGCCGTCGGTTACACCCGCGATACGCCCAATCCACCCGGTGGCGAAATCACCCGTGATGCCAACGGCAATCCGACTGGTCTGTTGCTGGCCAAGCCTAATGCCGGCATTCTCTATTCCACCCTTGCCAAGGGACCCAAACTGCCTCTCGACTATCAGGTCAACTCCACCCGCCATTTCATGCGTGAGCTCAATCGTCTTGGCGTAACGGGTGTAATTGATGCAGGCGGTGGCTTCCAGAACTACCCTGATGACTACGAGGTCATTCAAAAACTCTCTGACGAGAACCAGATGACGGTGCGTCTGGCCTATAATCTCTTTACCCAGAAGCCCAAGGAAGAAAAGCAAGACTTTCTCAACTGGACGTCTTCGGTCAAATACAAGCAGGGCAACGACTATTTCCGTCACAACGGTGCCGGCGAAATGCTGGTCTTCTCCGCGGCGGACTTCGAGGACTTTCGCCAGCCACGTCCGGAAATGGCGCCGGAAATGGAAGGCGAACTCGAAGAAGTGGTGCGCGTTCTGGCCGAGAACCGTTGGCCATGGCGCATGCACGCCACGTATGACGAGACAATCTCCCGTTCGCTTGATGTCTTCGAGAAGGTCAACAAGGACATTCCGCTTGAAGGTTTGAACTGGTTCTTCGACCATGCCGAAACCATCTCGGACCGGTCCATCGACCGCATTGCGGCCCTTGGTGGCGGCATCGCAACCCAGCATCGCATGGCCTATCAGGGCGAATATTTTGTCGAGCGATATGGCCAAGGCGTTGCCGAAGCGACCCCACCGATCCGAAAGATGCTCGACAAGGGCGTCAACGTTTCTGCCGGCACGGATGCGACCCGCGTCGCCTCCTACAATCCCTGGGTCTCGCTGTCCTGGATGGTGACCGGCAAGACGGTTGGTGGCATGCAACTCTATCCGCGAGCCAACTGCCTTGATCGCGAGACGGCTCTGCGGATGTGGACTGAAAAAGTCACATGGTTTTCGAATGAAGAAGGAAAGAAAGGCCGTATCGAGAAAGGCCAGTTCGCCGACCTTGTCGTTCCCGACAAGGACTTCTTCTCCTGCGCCGAAGACGAGATCTCGTTCCTGGTATCGGAGCTGACCATGGTTGGCGGCAAAATCGTCTATGGAGCGGGTGACTTCAAAACGCTCGACGAGAACGACGTGCCGCCTGCAATGCCCGACTGGTCTCCAGTCCGCAAGTTCGGCGGATATGCGGCATGGGGCGAGCCGGAAGGTGCTGGCGCGCGGTCTCTAAGGCGCACGGCTATCTCGACCTGTGGCTGCGCCAGCGATTGCGGCGTGCATGGTCACGACCATGCGGGAGCCTGGACCTCGAAACTTCCGATCGCCGACCTCAAGGGTTTCTTCGGCGCTCTTGGCTGCTCTTGCTGGGCAGTCTGATCGTGCCCTCGCTTGGGCGACTTCTGTTCGCCCAAGCGATCCGACCCTATAATTGCAATATTGGCAATTAAATCGAAATTATTGCTGCAATTGTTGGCAGAGCGATCACCGGCCAATATCGCTCCATCAAACGCGGCCGCTCGATCACGTCAGCGACCAAAAAGGAGCAGGATATGACCTACCAATCCCCTATATCGAATTCGGCCTTGAGCGGACTTGCACGCGTCGTCGGCTCTCCCATTACGAGAACTGTATCGCTGCTTGCTCTCTGCGCTGCCTACATCCAGGGTCCACTCACCAAGATTTTCGATTTCAATGGCGCGCTTGCTGAGATGAATCATTTCGGTCTGCGCCCTGCTGCTCTCTTTGCCGTCGTCGTCATCGTGTTCGAGCTTACGGCCTCCGCGATGGTGGTCTCGGGCTTCCTGCGCTGGGCAGGCGCGCTCGCACTTGCAGGCTTTACGCTTCTCGCAACGTTCATTGCTCTTCGCTTCTGGGAAATGGCGCCCGGCATGGACCGCATGATGGCAACGAACGCCTTCTTCGAACACGTCGGTCTGGCCGGTGCATTCATCTTCGTTGCAGCGGCCGACCTTGCAAAGGGAGCGGGTAAATGAGCGCCGCGAAAACATCCGGGGGCACTTTTGCTCCTCTCGCACAGTCCGTCTTCGCGGTCCTGTGGATTGCAACGGTTCTCGGCAATACCGGAAGCTTCATGCGCGATGTCGCAAGCTCATGGCTGATGACGGACCTCTCGGCATCGCCTGCTGCAGTCGCCATGGTTCAGGCGGCCGGAACATTGCCGATCTTCCTGCTTGCCATTCCGGCAGGCGTTCTCACCGACATTCTGGATCGCCGCAAGTTCCTGATTGCGGTCCAGCTCCTGCTGGCCTCCGTAAGTATCTCGCTGATGGTCCTCTCGCAGACAGGCATGCTTTCCGTGAGCGCACTGATCGGCCTGACCTTCCTCGGCGGCGTTGGTGCCGCATTGATGGGCCCGACCTGGCAGGCGATTGTTCCTGAACTGGTGAAACGCGAGGACGTGAAGAGCGCTGTCGCTCTCAACTCCCTCGGCATCAATATCGCTCGTTCCATCGGCCCAGCTGCTGGCGGTTTGCTTCTGGCAGCGTTCGGGGCGGGGATCACCTATGGCGCAGACGTTGCAAGCTACATCTTCGTTATCGCGGCTCTGGTGTGGTGGCCACGTGCCAAAAACGCCAACGACGCTCTACAAGAGAACTTCTTCGGCGCGTTCAGGGCTGGCCTACGTTACACTCGCTCAAGCCGCCCCCTGCATGTCGTCCTTCTTCGTGCCGCCATCTTCTTCGCATTCGCCAGTGCCGTCTGGGCACTTCTTCCGCTGGTTGCCCGTCAACTGCTGGGTGGTGATGCCAGCTTCTACGGTATCCTGCTTGGTGCGGTCGGCGCCGGTGCGATCGGTGGAGCATTGGTCATGCCGAGGCTACGCGAACGCCTGAGCTCGGATGGTCTGCTTCTTGGCGCAGCGGTGATCACCGCAGTTGTCATGGGTGTCCTTTCGCTCGCCCCGCCGAAGATCGTCGCCATTATCGCTCTTCTGTTCCTCGGTGGTGCTTGGATCACCGCCCTTACGACCCTGAACGGCGCAGCCCAGGCTGTTCTGCCCAATTGGGTGCGTGGGCGTGGCCTCGCTGTCTATCTGACCGTATTCAACGGAGCCATGACGGCGGGCAGCCTCGGCTGGGGTGCTGTGGGCGAAGCCGTTGGAATTCAGACGACATTGCTTATCGGTGCAGCTGGCTTGCTCGTTGCAGGGTTCATCATGCACCGCGTAAAGCTCCCGGCTGGTGACGCCGACATGGTGCCGTCCAACCACTGGCCGGAACCGCTGGTCGCCGAGCCTGTTGCTCATGACCGTGGTCCTGTCCTGATCCTCATCGAGTACAAGGTCGAGAAACAGCATCGTTCAGCCTTCCTGCGTGCTCTCGACCACCTGTCTCAAGAACGCCGCCGCGATGGTGCCTATGGGTGGGGTGTGACGGAAGATTCCGCCGATCCGGAAAAGATCGTCGAGTGGTTCATGGTGGAATCCTGGGCTGAGCACCTCCGCCAGCACAAGCGGGTTTCCAACGCCGATGCAGACGTGCAGGGAAAGGTTCTGACCTACCATGTTGGTCCGGACAAACCCGTCGTTCGTCACTTCCTGACGATCAATCGGCCAGGGGCGGCGTAAATATTCCATAAAAAGGGCGGCTCTGGCCGCCCTTTTTTATGCCATTTGACGCAGGAAACTTGGAGCCGACTAAACTTTTCTCATTCATCCGTTGTCGTGATAAGGTACCAGATGGATGTCGGCCATCATGCAAGCGGCATCTCAAAACACGAGCGCTATCGCGCCAATCGATTTGGTTTTCTCGCCCATCCTCCCCGCCAGAAAAGCCTGACCAAACGGCGCATATACGGATCGATTAACCGGCTCCTGCTGCATTCGAAGCGAAAAAGCCGCAATCCAGCTTTACAACTGTCTGAAAGACGTGGAGGAGCGTGGCACCGTGAAACATCCTATCCCAGCGCTGTTTGTATGTATGGCGTCGCTCGTCGCCTCAACCGCCCCCGTTTTCGCAAATTGCTTTTCTCTGGTTGGGCGGCCTGAATGGCCGCTCATTGCAGGGGCAGTTTCCTCAGCACAGGTTTGTGAGCAGCTCCCAGCCGGGCCCAACCAAACTCGCAGTTTCCGCGTGCAATCCGCAGAACTTTGCCGTGGCGTGGATCAAAACTCCACTCTCAGAGCTACGGCCATAGTTACTTGCGAAAGCCCTCCCGACGCGCTTTTCGAGATGCCACCGATGCAGTCGGAGATTGCGGTGATCGTTTCAGTCAACGAAAGAGCATGCAAAATCACCGATGCTCAAATTCAGATCGGCGGTGAGCTGGGAAGCCTGCTGCCCGGCACGGTGGATGCCAGCGAACTCGCGAGGCGCTGGACGGGGTCGCAATTGTCGCAACTCTGCCAGATGCGTTAGTTTTATGAGCGCGTGGTCTACTCCATCTCTCGAAAGACGGCCTGGGTGACAGTGGGCGGCTGACGGTGGCTGCCCCATGGATCGCGTATGCCGATTTATGAGCCTCGCTAATAAGTGTTAGCGAAAAGGCGCATCTAATCATCTTCTTTTGCTTCCCTATGTTGAGATATGGCGTTTCTCCGAGTGCGCCAGGCCATCAACAACGAATGGAGCTGGAGATGAGAGATCACTCACATTTGGAACTTTCGCGGCGGGACTTACTTGTTTCCTCGGCGGCGGCAATTGCTGTCACGGGAGTTGCGGCAAAAGGAGCCGCAGCACAGTCCTCGGGGGAAGAAATGAATTTCAAGACAAGTGTTTCCTTCAAAGTGAACGGCGAGATGCATGATCTCGAACTCGACAATCGCACGAGCTTGCTCGACGCCTTGCGCGAGCACCTTCATCTAACCGGCACAAAGAAAGGCTGCGATCACGGACAGTGCGGCGCTTGTACCGTGATGGTGGATGGACGCCGGATCAATTCGTGCCTGACGTTGGCTGTGATGCACGACGGTGACGAGGTCACCACCATCGAGGGCCTCGGACAGCCTGGAAACCTGCATCCCATGCAAGCCGCGTTCATCAAACACGACGGTTTTCAGTGTGGTTACTGTACTCCCGGACAAATCTGTTCCTCCGTGGCGGTCTTGGAGGAAATTAAGTCGAATATCCCAAGCCACGCCACTGCAGACATTTCCGCAAAGGTGGAAGTCACCGCGGCAGAAGTTCGGGAACGAATGAGCGGAAACATCTGTCGATGCGGCGCCTACTCGAACATTCTCGATGCAATTGCCGAAGTCGGGGGGATCGAAGCATGAGAGCCTTCACATACGAGCGAGCCACAACGGCTCACGCGGCAGCGAAAGCGGCAGCAGCCAATCCGGAAGCCAAATTCATCGCCGGCGGGACAAATATCCTGGACTTGATGAAGCTGGAGATCGAGCACCCGGCGCATCTCATCGACATCAACGGAGTTGGTCTCGACAAGATCGAAACCACCTCTGATGGCGGTCTGCGCATAGGGGCTCTGGTCCGCAATACCGATCTGGCAAGCGACGAGACTGTCCGTCGCGACTATGGTTTGCTTACCCGCGCCCTGGTCGCCGGGGCGTCTGGTCAACTGCGAAACAAGGCCACCACCGCGGGCAATCTCCTACAGCGCACGCGCTGTCCGTATTTCTATGACACCAACCAACCGTGCAACAAGCGGCAGCCGGGAAGCGGATGTTCGGCCCTTGGCGGTTTTTCGCGACAGCATGCAGTCGTTGGAAGCAGCGAATCCTGTATCGCCACTCATCCCAGCGACATGGCTGTTGCGATGAGGGCGCTCGACGCAACCGTCGAAACGGTCAATGGCGACGGCCGTAGCCGCGCAATCCCGATCGCAGACTTTCACAGGCTTCCCGGCGATACCCCACACATCGAGACGGTCCTGGAGCCGGGCGAGTTCATAACTGCGGTCACGCTGCCGAAGCCAATTGGGGGCAAGCATATCTATCGCAAGGTGCGCGATCGGGCCTCCTACGCGTTTGCGCTCGTATCCGTCGCTGCGGTGATCCAGCCGGATGGCACCGGCCGCGTGGCTGTCGGTGGCGTCGCTCACAAACCCTGGCGAACAGGCTCAGGTGACCGGGAGCTGAAGAGCGGTGCAAAAGCCGCAAGCGCGGCACTTCTCGGCGACGCTCGCCCGACGGAGCAAAATCGCTTCAAGATAACCCTCGTGGAACGAACGATCGGTGCGGTGATCGCAGAGGCAAGGGGATAACGACCATGAAATTCGACACACCTGCAATCAACAATCCCATCGACCGGATGAAAGTCGTCGGTCAGCCTATCCCACGCATTGACGGCCAAGAGAAAACGACGGGCCGAGCAATGTATGCCTACGAATGGCACGATCCGAATATTCCTTACGCCTACGGGTATCCGGTCGGTGCCGCGATTGCGAAGGGCCGTATCCGGTCGATATCGACCGACGCCGCAAAGCGGTCCCCCGGCGTTTTGACGGTTGTCACCACCTTGGACGTGGGCAAGCGCGAGAAGGGTAAATTCAACACAGCCAATCTTTTTGGTGGCGATGAAGTCCAGCACTATCACCAGGCGGTGGCAGTGGTCGTCGCAGAAACCTTCGAGCAGGCGCGCGCCGCAGCTTCGCTTGTGACAGTAGAATATGAAACTGCGCCCGGGAGCTTCGATCTCAAGAAGGCCAAGGACAGTGCGGTCAAGCCCGACGAGAAGCAGCAGCCCGACACGGCAGTCGGTGACTTCGAGGGAGCCTTCAAGAGCGCACCGGTCACTCTCGACGAAAGTTATACCACTCCAGATCAGTCACATTCCATGATGGAGCCCCATGCGTCCATCGCTGCGTGGCATGGCGATAAACTGACCGTTTGGACGTCCAGCCAGATGATTGATTGGTGGCGATCCGATCTGGCGACTACACTTGGTATCGACAAGGACAATATCCATTTGATGTCGCCATTCATAGGCGGGGGTTTCGGGGGTAAGCTTTTCTTGCGGGCCGACGCGGTGCTCGCTGCCTTTGCAGCAAAGGCTACTGGACGTCCGGTCAAGGTTGCGCTTCCCCGTCCGTTCATAGCCAACAACACGACGCATCGGCCGGCGACGATCCAGCGTATTCGCATTGGAGCGACACAGGACGGCAAAATCACCGCGATTGCTCACGAAAGCTGGTCGGGTGACCAGCCTGGGGGCCAGCTGGAAACGGCTGTCAATCAGACACGACTGCTCTACGCGGGTGAGAACCGGATGACTGCCATGAGACTGGCCACGCTTCACTTGCCCGAAGGCAATGCGATGCGGGCGCCCGGCGAAGCGCCGGGGTTGATGGCCCTCGAGATCGCCATAGACGAGATAGCCGAAAAGGTGGGCGTCGATCCGGTCGAGTTTCGGATACTCAACGACACTCAGGTCGATCCTGAGAAGCCCGAGCGCGCTTTTACCCAAAGGAACCTGGTCGGCTGTCTCAAGCTCGGGGCGGAACGGTTTGGCTGGAACCAGCGCGGCAAGCCGGGTTCCCGACGAGAAGGAAACTGGCTTATCGGATCGGGTGTTGCAGCCGCTTTGCGAAACAATCTTCTCCTCCCATCCGCAGCAAGGGTTCGGCTCGGCGTGGACGGTATTGCAACGGTTGAAACCGATATGACCGATATCGGGACCGGCAGCTATACCATCATCGCACAAACAGCAGCTGAGATGTTGGGCCTGCCGGTCGATCGAGTAGCCGTTCAGCTGGGCGATTCCCGCTTTCCGGTTTCGGCGGGGTCGGGCGGGCAGTTCGGCGCGAACTGTTCTACCTCCGGCGTCTACGCAGCCTGCGTGAAGCTTCGTGAGGCGGTGGCGCAGAAACTCGGCTTTAACACTGATGACGTCGTGTTCGAGAACGGACAGGTTCGATCTGGAAACCGTTCGGTAGCGCTTACGGAGGCGGCTGCGCCAAACGGCCTTGTTGGCGAGGATGGAATGGAATGGGGCGATCTTTCCGAAGCCCATCAACAGTCAACGTTCGGTGCCCACTTCGTGGAAGTCGGCGTTGACGTGGCCACGGGTGAAACGCGCATTCGACGCATGCTGGCCGTCTGTGCGGCCGGACGGATCCTGAACCCGATAACAGCGCGCAGCCAGGTGATTGGTGCCATGACAATGGGTGTGGGTGGAGCGCTGTCAGAGGAGTTGGCGGTCGATACGAAGCAAGGCTTCTTCGTCAACCACGATCTGGCTGGCTACGAAGTTCCGGTGCATGCCGACATTCCCCATCAGGAAGTGATTTTCATGGACGAAGCAGACCCCATGTCGTCGCCGATGAAGGCCAAGGGCGTTGGCGAGCTTGGTCTCTGCGGGGTTTCTGCAGCTGTCGCCAACGCAATCTACAATGCCACCGGGGTGAGGGTGCGTCACTATCCTGTGACGCTCGACAAGATCATAGGCGGGCTGCCGGATGTTGCATGACGAAATCGCCGCCCTCACGGATATCTGTCCTCAGGAGGATATCCAAGCTGCGACAAAGCCGACGCCGGTCAGGTCGTTGCTCACCGATGATACGGAAGAAATATTTGGCTTTGCGATAAGGGAGCTTGCAAAGGGCAGGGTGGCACTTGCCACCCTTGTCGAAATTCGCGGGGGAGCGGCGCGCGCGCTTGGCTCCCATGTCGCCGTTGCGGCCGATGGTCGTTTTTGTGGTTATGTGTCTGGGGGCTGCATTGAGGCGGCTGTCGCTTCCGAGGCGCTCGACGCAATGGGCGAGAACAGAGATAGGGAGGTGAAGTTCGGATTAGGCTCCCCCTTTTTCGACATTTCCCTGCCGTGCGGTGGTGGGATTACAGTGTCGATCCACGTGCTGCAAAATACCGAGATGTTGAGCGGCGTTCTTGAACAGCTTCATCAGCGCCGGACCACGGGCCTGTGCTACACGAGGCAGACCCAACAGCTCGAGATCGTCGAACCGCCATCGCGGGCCGGTTGCGCCGACGACCGCTTTTTCACGGTCTATCGGCCGCGCACGCGTGTCGTGATTTCCGGTCAAAGTATAGAGGCCGAGAGGGTCGCTGATATAGCCCAATCCTCCGGCTACGAGGTGGTGGCCTGCACAGCGAACGAAAAAGTTGTGCCCGATATCGATCAGTACACCGCTGTTGTTCTTCTCCATCACGACCTTGATGCGGAGCAGGCCGTTCTGCAAGCCGCGTTACGGTCACCCGCATTCTACATCGGCGCCTTGGGGAGCACCCGTACACACCGTAGACGGGTCGATTTCCTTGTCAGCTCCGGTTTCTCCCGGGCAGATTCTGATCGGATAAGGGCACCGATCGGACTTTTCGGGCCAACCCGCGATGCGAACTCCCTTGCCCTGTCCATCCTTGCCGACATCGCGGCGAGCCGCTTGTCCCTTTATGCGTGAGGTTCGGTGTGGAAGCGGCAGGAGATAGACGAGTGTCAGTTGCCGTGGTTGTCCTGGCCGCTGGACGATCGAGCAGGATGGCGGGTGCCGGGCACAAGCTTCTTGCGCGTTTTCGGGAAACCAGCCTCGTTCGTCGGGCCGCATTGGCAGCTATTGGGGCCGGCAGTCGTTCTGTGGTTGTTGTGACCGGATACCGAAGCTCGGACGTCGAGGCCGAAATTGCAGGGCTCGACGTGATCATCGCGAGAAATTCCAACTTCAGTGACGGAATGGCAAGCTCGATCGTGCTCGGCGTCCAGCGCGCCGCGTTGCAAGCTCCCGACGGGATTATGATCATGCTTGCGGATATGCCGTTGCTTGAACCTGCGGATATTGACGCACTCATCGGCGCTTTTGCGGAGAGAAACGGAAAGGCGATTATTCGCGCGGTGTGCGAAGGAAATCCGGGAAACCCGGTTGTCTTTCCTCGCGCCGCATTCCCGCAGCTCATGGCGCTTATAGGCGACAGCGGCGCGCGCAAGATAATCACCCAATCTGGTCTCGACGTCATCGACATAGAGATTGGCGAAAGCGCCAAGGTGGACATAGACAACACAGAGCAGCTCGTTGCTTTAGGTGGCCATCCAGAAATCGACTGATCATCGAAACCTCATGTGTGCAGAGGCGTGGATCGCATTTTTACATCGACACCCCTTTTTATTGTCCATCACCGAACATTTGTCGTGCTTAACGCGTTCCTTCAGTTGCGGCACAATGATGTGCCCATGGAGGTGGTCATGACCAAATTCGCGCTTTACGTTCCGCTCGAGGCAATGCCCGGCAAAGAACAGGAGGTCGCCGAGTTTCTGCGATCAGCCTTACCGCTGGTCAATGCAGAGCCCGGCACGATTTCCTGGTATGCGATACAGGGAGGCCCAACTTCGTTTGCAATCTTCGATACGTTCGACGATGAGGACGGTAGGGATGCGCACTTAAATGGCCAAGTCGCTGCAGCCTTGATGGCGAAGGCAGAGGCAGGGGACCTGTTCGCCAAGCCGCCGCAGATACACATGCTGTCTATCCTCGCCGAAAAGCGTTCATAGCCCAGACTATTCGGACCTCATAATGTCGAACAGATGGGCTCAGATCGGCAACAAAATGAGATAATATCTCGTTCACCAATGGCTGGCGGCTGGGATTGCGGTAGCAATCATAAAAGCATCCATTAGTGGTCGGCAGTTCGAACAAAGTCAGCGCGTGCAGAGTTCTTCCGTCGCTTCGAGCTAATACCTTTGACTTTGACGGACCTTCAGCATTGTGCAACCGTCGCCACATAGACCGGCGTCGGCGCGTAGATCCTCGTCGAGAGCTTTGAGTCCTTTGTGCAGGGAAAGATACTCTCATGCGGATCGTGATCTTCGTTCCAAAGGACGTGCATTCTCTGGAGCTTGCAGGGCTAATGGACGTGTTTGCCGAAGCAAATGCCCGTGTTGAAAAGTTATTCTACGAAGTTGCTGTCTTGGCAGGGCACGAGGGGACGATCCGCTGTGCATCGGGGCTAAAAATCCTGACCGACTGCGCTTTCGATGCGTACCTTGGTAGCCCCGATACATTGCTTGTAGCCGGCAGCGTCGGAGTTCCGCAAAGTCCGGGCGGGCGTGTTGTCGACTGGATTGTTAAAATCGCGGCTCAGGCGCGGCGCTATGGCTCCGTCTGCACAGGGGCATTCGTGCTTGGCGAGGCAGGTCTACTGAAAGACCGGCGTGTTACGACGCACTGGCAGTTCGCGTCACTGTTGGCCGAGCGCTTCCCCGAGACGCGGGTGGAAAGCGACCGGGTTTTTGTCCGTGATGGCGCGATGATCACGTCGGCCGGTTCCAGCGCGGCTATAGATCTCGGCCTTTCCCTCGTCGAGGAGGACTTGGGCCGGGAGATTGCGCTCTACGTTGCTCGCCGACTCGTCGTGTTTCTGAAGCGACCAGGCGATCAGTCGCAGTTCAGCGTGCATCTGGCGGCACAGGCTATCGACCGCAGCCGTCTACACAACGTCCAGCAATATGTTCTGAACCATCCGGCGGCTGACCTCTCTGTCAGCGCCTTGGCGAAGATCGCGGCCATGAGTGTGCGGAACTTTACGCGTGTTTTTTCGCAGGAGGTCGGTATATCGCCATCAGACTATGTCGACCGGACCCGTATCGACGTTGCGCGCTTCCTTTTGGAGGGGAGCCGCCTGCCAATCGCTTTGGTGGCAGCGAGAAGTGGTTTTGGATCGACACGCGCGATGCGCCGTGCCTTTGTTTCGCACGCTGGAGTGACGCCGTCCGACTACCGTGATCGCTTTCGGACGTCCGGCGATGGCGCGAGAATCAGTTTGTCCGAAAACGGCTGACGCTTGTCTTGGAACCGCCTCGGCTGCGGGTTGCCCCGCCCGTGTTCGCCGTCCATGGTTCTTGTCATGGAAGAATTCGAAAAACGCATGCAGTCGCACCTCATGCAGCCCGCGCCGGTCATTTCGGACAATGCGCTTCTCAGCTCCGACGCTATCAGGCCAATTCTTGCGACGCTGGTCGAAGAACTAACCGATGGGATCGCGATCGCACAGCGTTTGGGCGCCAATTCGCCTTTGCTCTATGTCAATCAGGCCTTCGAGCATCTGACTGGCTACGCTCGGAACGAGGTCGTCGGGAAAGATTGCCGCTATTTGCAGGGCAACGAGCGCGACCAACAAGAGGTCGTCCACATTCGCGCTGCGATCGATGCGGCGGAGCCTCTGGACTCAACGCTGCGTAACTATCGAAAGGACGGGTCGGCGTTCTGGAACAGTCTCAGTCTCCGGCCTGCCTGGGTGGGCGAAGAACTATTCTACGTCGGCATACTGCGCGACGTCTCGGCGATTCGCCAGGCGCACACCGCGCTGGATCGTGTCGCGAACCTCGACGCGACCACGGGTTGCCTGAACCGTCAAGCATTTATCCTGGCTACCGAGGAGCGTTTCGCAACCAATGCCAAAGCGACGCCCTTGGTCGTGAAGCTGGATGTGATCGGTTTTCACGATTTCAACACGGGATACGGTTTCGAAGTCGGGGATGCCCTGCTTTATGAAACAGGGCGGCGGCTGCGGGACGTGGGCGCTGCCCAGGTGGGACGCATGGGCGCCAATGAGTTCGCTTTGGCTTTTGAGCTCACGGATGGATCAAGTGCGGATACTATCGTGGCAGCGGTATTCGCTTCGCTTGCCGCTGACTTCGTCGTGCCAGGTGCAAGTGTCTCACTGCGTTTCGCCATCGGCTATGCGGTGGGCCAGCCTCGGGCGAGACCCATTTCGCTGATCCGCAATGCCGGCATCGCCCTGTGGGCCGCCAAGTCCGCCCCTCTGGGTGGTCCGCGACGGTTTCGAGACTCGGATCACGAACAGGCAAGCCGACGCGTGCGAATGACTCGCGAATTGAAGGTCGCGGTCGCGAATGACGAATTTGTGTATCACTTCCAACCCCAGGTAGACCTTGCAACCGGCGAGTGGGTGGGTGCGGAAGCTCTGATACGCTGGAATCATCCTCTGTTTGGCAGCCAGCTCCCCGGAAGTTTCGTCGAGACTGCCGAGCGATCAGGTCTGCTGCTTGATCTGACCGAACGAAGTCTGACGACCGTCGCAGCTTATGCACGGCGCATTAACGCGCATCGCGGCAAGGCTTTGCGCTTTGCGGTGAATGTATCCGCCGGGGAGTTCCTGCAGCATGACATGGCCGAAATGCTGGATCGGGTCCTGTGCCTGACCAAGGCCGACCCGGCATGGTTGACGCTTGAGATCACCGAAAGCATGTTTCTCAGCGATACACCCGGCGTGATGGACGCATTTCAGCGGCTGCGACAGAGCGGCGTCGGCCTTTCCGTCGATGACTTCGGCACGGGCTATTCAAACCTGCGATCGCTCGAAACCTTTCCGGTTACCGAGATCAAGATAGACCGCACCTTTATCAGCGAACTCGCAACGAGGCCGTCCAGAAGGGTGATTGTCCAGGCCGTTATCGATCTTGGACGCGCCCTTGGGTTAACTGTGGTTGCAGAAGGCGTGGAGACCGAGGCCCAGCGCAAAATGCTTCGCGAAATGGGCTGTCCGGTCGGCCAAGGCTACCTTTTCAGCCGTCCCATCGACGCCGAAGTTTTTGCATCCGGCTTGGCACGGATCGGGAGCGACGGGATGGAAACAGCCTAAGGTCAGCGGGAGTCAGGACCGATTTGGCCCCGCGAGTAATCGCGGAGCCAAGAGACGCTGATCAGATGAGGCTGACGTTCTCGGCCTTGGACTTTCCAGTCTTGCGGTCCTGTCCCACATCGTAGCTGACCTTCTGGCCATCCTGAAGAGAACCACCAAACCCTACGGCGGAGATGTGGACGAAGACGTCCGGGCCGCCGTTGTCCGGAGTGATGAAGCCGAAGCCTTTGTCCTGTGCGAAAAATTTGACGGTACCTGTTGCCATGTTATCCTCGTTAATTGAATACGACGCGGTAATACTATTGTTCGATGGCGGTGGCCACAAGGCTTTATGGCCTTCTCGAGCCAAGTCGCCGTGGATGAGTGGTTTTCAAAAACGCCTGTTTTGCGGTCTCAGTCACGATCAGCACGCGATCTGTTGAATTTCAGCACGAATTAATTCGTATTTCCATTCTGCTCCCGCGCACAAAAATTGAAGCAACGAGTTGCTTATGAACAAATTTGTCTCGTTGAGCGGGCCTGATCTTGATCGGCAAAGCAGCGCAGTTTGAAGGCGTAGAGAGTTGCGGCCGCCGAGATCGCTTGCTCTATGTGCATACAGCGCCTCTATAGCGGTCAAAATGCTTAAAGTTTAGTCATTTGCAGGGTTGCGGATATTTTCATCGATCTATCTTGCGGATACGCTATTTGCGTGCTTGTATAGACAACCTAGGCAGTCATCACAGTTGCCGAGCCTGAAGGCGCAGACAGAGCGCAGGAGAGATTTGCATGATCGTCTTCGACAACGTCACCAAGCAATATGCGGGCGCGGCTACTGCCGTAAACGGTTTGTCCCTGACGGCGCCAAACGGCAAGCTGACCGTGTTCGTCGGCCCTTCGGGTTGCGGCAAAACCACATCCTTGCGGATGATCAACAGGTTGATCGTACAATCGTCCGGTTCGATCCTTCTTGACGGCGAACCGACAGATGGCATGGACGTGGCACTGCTGCGTCGTCGTATCGGTTATGTCATCCAGCATGCCGGGCTTTTCCCCCATCGCACCGTTGTTCAGAACATTGCGACCACTGCGCGGCTAAACGGATCGCCGAAGGAAAAAGCACTGCGCACGGCGCATGAGTTGCTTGAGCGTGTAGGGCTAACCGCCGCCTTTGCCGATCGCTATCCGTGGCAGCTTTCGGGTGGCCAGCAGCAACGCGTCGGTGTTGCGCGTGCACTCGCTTCCGATCCCAAATTCATGCTGATGGACGAACCCTTCAGTGCTGTCGATCCCGTCGTTCGCACACAGTTGCAGGACGAATTTCTTCGCTTGCAGCGTGAGATTGGCAAGACCATCATCATGGTGACCCATGATATAGACGAGGCGTTGAAGCTTGGCGATCAGGTTGCTGTTTTGCGTGCCGGCGGAACGCTTGCGCAGATCGCCACTCCAGAGGAATTGCTGGCGCGCCCGGCAGATGCCTTCGTGGCGGACTTTATCGGCCGGGACAGAGGGTATCGCTTCCTGAGTTTTGCAGAATTTGACGGAGCAGTCCCTCTCGGTGCGGAGCCGACAGCCTTGCTCGGCGCAACACCGGACAGCCTTCGTGGCGTTGCAACGGATCGCTGGGTTCTGGTGACTGACGCCGAACATCGTCCCATTGGATGGGCCGATGCGCAAGGTCTCAGGCAGCCACTGCGTGAGGGAGATCTCAATCTCAGTGGCACGCTGGCGCCGGAAGGCAGCAGTTTGCGCCATGTGCTCGATGCAGCGTTGAGTTCGCCCTCCGGCCGCGGGGTCATCGTAGGGTCAACGGGCCAGCTTGTCGGCACCGTCACACTCTCTGATGTCGCCAAAGCCATCGAAGCCGCGCGGGTCGGTCGCTTCGGAGGTCAGCCATGAGGTTTGATTGGCTCTACCGGGAATCCGGGCGGATTTTCGAGCTTTTCATCTGGCATCTAGGCCTTTCGGTCATCCCGGTGGTGATCGGCCTGCTTCTTGCCCTGCCGCTCGGTTGGATTGCGCAGCGGGCCGGTTTATTCCGGTCGACCCTGCTGGGGGTTGCCGGACTTCTTTACACAATTCCGTCGCTTGCGCTGTTCGTCCTGCTGCCGCTGGTGCTCGGCACCCGTATACTCGATCCGCTAAACGTCGTCGTCGCGCTGACGATCTACGCGTTGGCGCTTCTGGTGCGAACAGTGAACGATGGTTTGGAATCG
Source organism: Rhizobium sp. AN68 (assembly GCF_030758035.1). Classification (NCBI taxonomy): domain Bacteria; kingdom Pseudomonadati; phylum Pseudomonadota; class Alphaproteobacteria; order Hyphomicrobiales; family Rhizobiaceae; genus Rhizobium; species Rhizobium sp. AN68. Next base: position 1,467,491 of record NZ_JARWMI010000002.1, read on the forward strand.
GTTTCGCCAGACGTCCTCCAGGCGGCCAATGCCATGGGCTACAGACAGGTTGCGCGTCTGGTGGTGGTGGAGCTACCGCTCGCGGTCCCTGTGATTGCCGCCGGATTGCGTGTGGCCGTGGTTTCCAATGTCAGCATCGTTTCCGTAGCGGCACTGGTTGGAACGCCGCAACTTGGTCTGCTCTTCACGCAGGGGCTTCAGCTGCGGTTCCTGACGCCGATTATAGCAGGCATCGTACTCTGCGTGCTTCTCGCAGCCTTGCTGGACGGGCTTGTTCTGCTCATTTCACGCCGCCTGACGCCGTGGCAGCCTGGGAGTGCGGCGCGATGATAGAATGGTTTAGCGATCCAGCTCACTGGACAGGGAGTGATGGTGTCATCGTTCTCGTCGGTCAGCATCTGGCTTATAGCTTTGCGGCCCTTTTCCTCGCCTGTATGATTGGCTTGCCGGTTGGGCTTTATGTGGGACACACGGGACGCGGTGTCGTCTTCATCGCGGGTCTTGCAAATGCGCTGCGCTCCCTTCCAAGCCTCGGCCTGATCGCACTTCTTGTGATTGTTTTTGGCCCCGTTTTCGCATCCGATATGGCTTTTATCGTACCCAGCCTTATCGTGCTCGTGCTTCTGGCCGTGCCGCCGATCATGACTGGCAGTTACGCCGGTATCGCGGCGGTGGATCCCGCTGCGGTGGATGCTGCAAGAGGCATGGGGAAACGTCCGCTCGATATTCTGTTCGATGTGGAACTGCCCTGCGCTCTGCCATTGATCTTTTCCGGTCTGCGCAGCGCCACGCTTCAGATCATCTCGACCGCAACTATCGCCGCTTATGTTTCTCTTGGTGGTCTCGGTCGCCTGATCATCGATGGGCGGGCGCAGAACGATTATTATCAGATGGCCGCAGGTGCCGTTCTCGTCGGTGCGTTGGCCCTGACCGTGGATCTGATCATCGGCGTCATATCGAGGGTCACCGTATCACCAGGCCTGACGCGTCGAGCGAAGCGTTAGAGGTTCTAAAATAACCGGGTTTTCTATTCCACGACTGTTTCAACATAAAGGAGAAGCTCGCATGGCATTCAGGATCATCACTGCCGCCAGCGCATTTGCGCTCATGGCACTTTCCGCTGCTTCGGCATTGGCGCAAAGCAATCCGCTGGCCGCGCCAGCCACTCCGCGAACCGATACGACGACAATCATCGTCGGTTCCGCCGACTTCCCCGAAAGCCAGCTTCTGGCGACGATCTACGCCAAGGCCCTTGCCGCCAAGGGTGTTGCCGTCGAAACGAAGTTGAGCATCGGTAGCCGCGAAGTCTATATCCCTGCGTTGCTGGACGGATCAATCGATCTGTTGCCGGAGTATGCTGGTGCGACGCTGAGCTATCTCGACAAGAACGCCACGGCCCATTCGCCAAGCGATGTGGCCGCAGCGCTCAAGGCGGCTCTGCCGAAAGGCGTCTCGATGCTGACACCCTCCGCAGCACAGGATTCCGATAGCGTGGCTGTGACGCGCGCGACCGCTGACAAATACAAGCTGAAGACGATTGCCGATCTCGCACCCGTAGCCTCGCAGCTCGTACTTGGCGGTCCACCGGAATGGAAAACGCGCAAGGAAGGCATTATCGGTCTGAAGGAACTTTATGGCCTCGAGTTCCAGTCGTTCAAATCGCTTGACGTCGGTGGCCCGCTGACCCTTTCGGCACTCATCAACGGTCAGGTCCATGCTGCAAACCTGTTCTCGACCGATCCGGCCATCGCTGCAAACGATCTCATCGTGCTTGAAGACGTCAAGAACCTCTTTCCCGCCCAGAACATCGTACCAGTGATTGCCACACCGAAAGTTAGCGACGTTGTGACAAGCACTCTCGATGCTGTTTCTGCCGCCCTGACGACGAAAGATCTCGTCGTTATGAACGGTCGTCTGGCCAATCACGACAGTTTCGATGTCGTGGCGGGCGACTGGCTGGCCGAACACAAATTGAACTGAATCCATCGGCAAAGGGCGTGGCATTGCCCCTCCCTTTGCCGACAACCCTGCGTATTGGTGACGTCATAGCTATGGATCACGACAGAAAGATTTTCCGGGAAGTGATGTCACCGATATCTGAGAACGCTCATGACGCGCAGGGCACCGAAGACCAGAGTTCACCACTCTATGTAAAGCTGAAGGACTATGTCCGCAGTCGCGTCGAGGCGGGTGAGTGGAAGATCGGTCAACGTGTTCCATCGGAAAACGAACTGGTCGATATTCTCGGTGTCAGCCGTATGACGGCCAACCGCGCTTTGCGTGAGCTGGCCGACGAAGGGCTTGTGGTGCGTGTACGCGGCAAAGGTTCGTTCGTTGCGTCCAAGAAGCGCACATCGCAGTTCCAGAGCGTACCCAACATTGCCGAAGAAATAACACGCAACGGCGGTGTTCACAGCGCGCGGGTCATACTTCTTCAAATCGAAACCTGCGATCCAGATCTTGCCGAAGCGCTCGCTGTTCCGGCTGGCAGCCTTGCTGCGCACTCGATCATTGTGCATGCGGAAGACGGCGTGCCGATGCAAATCGAGGATCGTTTCGTCAATTCGGACTGCGCGCCCGATTACATCAAACAGGATTTCAACCTCGTAACACCCAACGGTTATCTCACGCGAGTGGCACCGATCGTGAAAGCCGAGCAGCATATCGAGGCGGTCAGCGCACAGCCCTGGGAATGCAAGCTGCTGGCGATTTCCAAGACGGAACCATGCCTGCTCGTGCGTCGTCGCACATGGTCGACAAAGGGGATCGTGTCTTCTGTCCGCCTCCTTTATCCCGGCAGCCGCTATCGTCTTTACAGCAGTAATTGAGACACGGGCCAACGCCGGCAGTATTCAAGATGGAAAATTCCCGCTCCTCGCAGCCGTTTCTGCATCATAGGAAAACGTCATGACTGTTCTACTGGATGATGGATTGAGTTGGCGCGATGTGGCCCATATCGGCAAGGGCGAGGCACTGCGTGTGTCAGACGCGGCCTATCTGCGGATTGACCGGGCGAGCCAGATCGTTGACAGCATCGTCGAAAGCGGTGTGCGTGCCTATGGCATCAATACCGGGGTCGGTGCACTGTCGGACACTGTGGTGGATCGCACCGCGCAGGGTCGGCTGTCGCGCTCCATTATTCTCAGCCATGCCTGCGGTGTCGGCCCGTTGTTGGATCCTCGCGAAGTTCGGGCAATCATGGCGGCGCAGATCGCCAATTTCGCCCATGGGCACTCCGGTGTCCGACGCGAGATCGTCTCGCATCTGTCGACGTTTCTGGAACAGGATTGTATTCCCGACGTGCCGTCCCGCGGATCGGCGGGCTATCTGGTGCACAACGCGCATGTTGCGCTTGTTCTGATCGGAGAGGGCCAGGCCCGGCTCGGCGGGCGCGTTATGAGTGGACGAGATGCCCTGGCGGCAATGGGACTTCAACCCATCGTGCTGGGTGCCAAGGAAGGGCTGAGCCTCGTCAATGGTACAGCCTGTGCGACCGGTCTTTCCTGCATGGCACTCGCGCGGGCCAATCACCTGCTAGATTGGGCCGATGCCATAGCGGCGCTGACGCTTGAAGCAGCAGGCTGCCAGATCGACGCTTTTGACGAGACGGTTCTCGCGCTGCGTCCCTCGACGGGAATCGCGGCCGTCGGGGCCGCTCTGCGATCCCGGCTTGAAGGCAGTGGGCTGGTTGCCGCCGCTCATGGCAGGCGGACACAGGACGCGCTAAGCCTGCGTGCCGTGCCGCATGCGCATGGTGCTGCACGCGACATCTTCGATGCCTGCGCCTCCATCGTTGACCGAGAGCTCGCCTCCGTCACCGACAATCCCGCGATCCTTGGCACGCCCGAGCAGCCCATCGTCTCGTCGGAGGCCCATGCCGTTGCCCCGGCATTGGGGCAGGCGGCAGACAGTCTCGCCATCGCCATTGCACAGATTGCGTCCATGAGCGAGCGCCGTATCGACAGGCTGGTCAATCCTCTGGTGAGTGGTCTGCCGCCATTTCTGGCGACCGATGCCGGAAGCCATTCAGGTTTCATGATCGCGCAATATACGGCCGTAGCCCTTGTCGGCGATAGCAGACGTCTTTCCGCGCCTGCCTCCACAGATGGAGGGCTGACATCGGGATTACAGGAGGATTTCCTCTCTCATCCCACGGCAGCCGCCAACAAGCTGCTCGCGGTTCTCGACAATGCAGAATATATTCTGGCCATCGAATGGATGGCCGGGGTGCAGGCCCATGATTTCCTGGAAAATGTTGCCGGGCGGGCAGCCGGAACAAATGCGGTCTACAATCTGCTTCGCGAGCACCTCCAGCCCTATTCGGATGACCGGCCCCTGTCTGCGGACATGGAAAAGGCAAGGCTGCTCCTGCGTGATTTCTCGCCACCGGATATGTGATTGAAAGCCGTAAGGCTCGTGCCTTACATGGTGAAAGGCAGATCGATACCCTTGGCGCGGATGAAGGGCAGGCCTTTGCGCCGTGCAGTCCAGCCGATAACGTGAAGGCTCCGGGCGGCCGGTTCATGCCGTTGCGCAAGCATCCAGGATTTGCAGTCGATCGCGGCAATGTCCGCCCGGCCCTCGGCCACTGCGATGACGGAAGCGCGGTGCGCACCGGTTTCGAGACAATTTTCAAACAGATCGAGGCCCGCGCCTTCTGCTTCCAGATCGCGTTTCAAGCTGAGATAGCCGGATAATGACTTGTGCTCGTTGAATGCCAGTATTTTCCCGCTAAGAAATCCTTTCGGCAAAGCGGCCTCACCGGTTTTCGAAGGTTCAGCACCCTCTCCACCGTCTGCTATGCGGGCAATGATGGCGCTGGAATAGAACTCGCCTGCACCACCCTTGATGCCATTATAATCGCTCTGTCCAATCACCTGCACATGATCCTGCAGGCCAAACTCCATTGGGCCCCAGCAGGTGCCGGATATCAGCAGAGCCGGATGCCGCCAGAGCACCGCAAGATCCAATGCATCGGGATCGAGCGTGGCAGGGTCTGCGGCAATGATGGCGCCGTCCTTTCCACGAATACCTCCCGGAACCGCCGGCATATCGCCGTTGCGTCTGGTGAGGCCTTTGGGAGCGTCGATACCCTCTGCTAAAAAACGGGTGCGCATATCGGCCCACAGCCTGTCCGTCTCATTGCGCAGTTCGGGCCAGTCATACATTGGCAGTGCCGCGATCCATGTCACGATGGAATTTCCAGTCTCACGTCTTGTTCCTGCATCGCATTGTCAGAAAAAATCAGAGCGGCAGGCACGACGGGTGACGCGATTAAAACTTGCTCGTCCCGTCGCAAGACAGGATGCGCTACCGGTTCCTTGGCCTTGAAGGCGAAAGCGCGGAACACCTCGAAATAATTGCTGAACACATATCCGTCATTCATCTTCTGCCACTCCGCCCGCCTCTCGCTGTAGAGGGAGGGCAATTTATACCAGGCGGCTGTCGGCATTTTGTGATGCACGAAATGCAGGTTGTTATAGAGAAACAGTGGAGCCAGGATGGAGTTTTCAACAATGATCGTTCTCCCATCCGGCTGTTCGGACCATTGATGTTCGCAATAGGAGCGAATGGCAATGATGGATATGCCCAGATAGGCCGCCACACTAACATAGAGCCAGATTGGAACGCCGAAAATCAGGGATATGACCAGCAGTGTCGGAACAAGTCCGGCCAGATGCAGGGTCCAGGCATAGATCACCCTCCGATCACCCTGCGCGATCTTGCGCCATTCGGATATCGTGAAACCAACAACCATCAGCGGAGGGCCGATGACCAGACGCCCGATGAACGTATTGTTCCATCCCAGCAGGACCTTGAGGAACGACGGCATCTTTTGCCAGTCGCCCATAGCCCGGTAATAGCTTTCCGGATCGTCGAATGGGTCGGTCAGACGCTCGTCTGCATGGTGTTGCAGATGCGTGCGCTTGTAACTGCGATAGGGGTAGAAAATCCCGAGCGGCAGAAAGACCATAGCTTCGTTCAGTCGTGCATTGCGCGTGGGGTGCCCATGTAGAACCTCGTGCTGGAGCGAGGAGTGCAGGGCAACTGCAATGCCCATGAGCACCAGAGAAACGATTGGAAACATCGGATACAGAAAATATCCCGCGAAAATCCAGAGACCGTAACAGACCGCCAACAGCGAGACTGTTGGCCATTCAATTCGGTCACGCGTTCTTCTGCGGCGCACGCCAGTCAGCCGCGCCGTCTTCTTTGCCAATATGTCTGTCATTTCATACTCTTGATGCCCCTGTCACCGTAGGGTCGCATCAGTCTCAGCCAGCCACAACGGGTTTATGGTGACCAACTGTTGATTTTGATAACAGTTTAAGCATTATGGTGATAATTATAAACAAACGGGTGAATTATGGACAAACGCGCGCTCGCAGAATTGTTTCGTGCCCGCCTGATCCAGCTGGTGAACAGGTCAGAAGACAACCAGGCGTCTTTTGCCGCCGCTATTGGCATTGATCGATCAGCACTTTCGCAATTGCTTTCCGGTGATTCGGCGCGGCTTCCGCGTGTGGAGACGCTGCTGAATATCGCCGAGCGACATTCCGTCTCGCTCGACTGGCTACTCGGTCTTTCCCATGATCAGGGGTTGATGGGGGAATTGCGGCCAAGTTTCGAGATCGAGGAGGGCGGTGCTGATTATACGGATACGCTGTTGATGAAGTGGCATGCGGAAGCTGCAGGCACCAAAATCCGTTATGTTCCGGCACGCATTCCCGATCTGCTTCGCACACCCGAGATCATCGCTTTCGAGGCCATGGGCGCGCATCAGAGTGTGATGGCGCAGGCCAGCGAAACGGCGTTTCGACTCGATTATAATCGCCAGCCTGGTACCGACATGGAAGTTTGCATGCCGCTCGAAACGCTGGAAGCTTTTGCGCAGGGGCGCGGTATGTGGAGCGGTTTGGACCGCGAGACACGTGCCGAACAACTCAAACATATGTCGGGACTTATCAGCGAGCTATACCCATCATTCCGGCTGTTTCTGTTCAATGAAAAAGAACGCTTTTCCGTGCCCTATACGATCTTCGGTTCGCAACGGGCAGCACTTTTCGTCGGCGCCATGTATCTTGTGCTCAACAACGCTGAAGCCATCCGTAAGATGCAACGTCACTTCGACGAGCTGATACGTTTTACCCGCATTCATGCCCATGAAACCGCGGATTTCGTTATGAATTTGGAAGTCGCTTAGTCCTGTGACGGGTACCAGCTTTCGCACATCATCGAACCTGCTTGCTACGTGGCGATATGGTCGGGATTGAACAGGAGAGGAAGGCCGCCATGGCCTCTAAATAACGACCTCCTCCACAAACCGGATCTTTTGTAACGGCGCCAGAAAAAGCCCGGCAGTGCCGGGCTGTAATCTATGATGTTACTTCGGCCGAAAACGCGGATTTGATCAGTGTTTTGGTATATTCAGCCGCCGGCCGCTCGAATATCGCGTCCGTTTCTCCCTCTTCGACAATCTTCCCGTTTCTCATCACGATGACATAATCCGAAATGGCCTTGATGACAGAGAGGTCGTGGCTGATGAAGATGTAGGAAAGGTTGTGCGTTTTCTGCAAATTACGCAAGAGGTCGATAACTTGTCCTTGAATGGATCGGTCCAGCGCCGATGTAGGTTCATCGAGAATGACGACATCTGGTTTGAGGATGATCGCGCGGGCAATTGCGATACGCTGACGTTGCCCGCCTGAAAACTCGTGCGGGTAGCGGTTGCGGGCGGCGGGATCGAGGCCGACTTCTTTCAGCGCTTCTATTGCTCGCTCGTCGCGCTGCGCGCGGCTGAGCTGTGGGTCGTGCACAAAGAGACCCTCAGTGATGATCTCTCCAACAGTCTGCCTTGGCGAAAGAGATCCATACGGATCCTGGAACACAAGCTGCAGCTGCCGCCGCAATGGCCTCATTGCCGTTCGGCCAAGTCCGGTGATTTCCGTCTTGCCGAAGAAAATGCGGCCCTCTGCAGTGACAAGGCGCAGAAGCGCGCGACCGAGCGTGGACTTGCCTGATCCGGATTCACCGACGATGCCGATGGTCTGCCCTTGATGAAGGCTGACATTAACGCCGTCCACGGCCCTGAAAGCCCGTGACTTCGACAGGAAGGCGCCCGGGATCACATAATCGATCGTGACGTTCTGGCCAGCGAGAACGACCGGCGCTTCTTTGCCGACCGGCGGCTTGTGGCCGCTGGGTTCGGCATCGAGAAGCATCCTCGTATAGTCCGCCTGCGGGCGCTCGAAGATCTCTTCCGTCGGACCGGTTTCAACGATCTCGCCTCGGCGCATAACCGCAACACGATCGGCAAAATGCCTGACGACACCGAGATCGTGCGTTATCAGCACCACGGCCATGCCGAAGCGCTGCTGCAACGACTTCAGAAGATCGAGGATCTGCGCCTGGATTGTCACGTCGAGCGCGGTGGTTGGCTCATCCGCGATCAGAATATCCGGCTCGTTTGCCAGCGCCATGGCGATCATGACGCGTTGGCGCTGGCCGCCTGAAAGCTCATGCGGGTAGCTGTCGATGCGCCGCTCCGGGTCCGGAATACCGACAAGTTTCAGGAGTTCGAGAACGCGTGCCCTCGCTTCCTTCTTGCTGCCGCCCCGGTGATGGACGATTGGCTCGGCGATCTGCGCGCCGATCCTGTAAAGCGGATCGAGCGAGGTCATCGGCTCCTGGAAAATCATGGTGATTTTCGCGCCACGGATTTTGTTCAGCTCGTTGACCGGCAAGCCTACCAACTCGCGTCCACGATATTGCGCCGAGCCTTGAATGACGCCGTTGGAAGACAAGAGGCCCATGATGCCCATCATGGTCTGGCTTTTGCCGGAGCCGGATTCCCCGACGACAGCGAGCGTTTCACCCTGCTTTACGTGGAGATCGACACCTTTGACGGCGTTGACGGTGCCGTCTGGCGTAGTGAAATCGACCTTGAGATTGCGGACGGTGAGAATGTTTTCAGATGTCGTATTCATGTCAACGATCCTTGGGATCGAGTGCATCACGCAATCCGTCGCCTACGAAGTTCAGCGAAAAAAGCGTCAGCACGAAGAAGATTGCCGGGAATATCAGCAGCCACGGGGCCGACTGAATATTGTTGGCGCCTTCGGAAATGAGCGCACCCCAACTCGTGAGTGGTGCCTGAACACCAAGCCCCAGGAAGGAGAGAAAGCTTTCAAGAAGTATGACCTTCGGGACAACGACCGTCACGAACACGACCACGGGACCGATGGTGTTGGGGATGATGTGACGGCGGATGATCTGCCAGTCGCTCAAACCCAAGGCCTGAGCTGCCGCCACAAATTCCCGCCGTTTCAAGGCAAGCGTCTGGCCACGCACGATACGCGCCATATCCAGCCACTCCACTGCGCCAATGACAAGGAAGATCAGGATGAAGCTACGCCCGAAGAAAACCACGAGAACCACGACCAGGAAGACGAAGGGCAGCGAATAGAGGATCTCGACGAAACGCATCATTACATTGTCGACCCGCCCGCCGATGTAACCCGCCGTAGCGCCGTAAAGCACGCCGATGCCGAGCGAAACGAGGCTGGCGAGAACGCCGACGGCAATGGAGATCTGGCCGCCCAGCATTACGCGAGCCAGCATGTCGCGACCGTTTGAATCTGTACCGAAGAAGAAGTATTCGCGATTGACATCGCCTTCCAACTTCAGCGTTCGACCATCATCTTCCGTAGCAACGACTTTCGTGTTTTCGAATTCGTTGGCGCGGTCGAAATAACGTGTCGTGCGCGGGTCAATCGGGCTGCTGGAGGTAACCGTTGCCGTGAAGGTCTGCCCTTCGACGGCAAACTCCTTCAGTTCGACGCGCGCACGGCCTGCCACACCTTCCATGACGCTCTGGAGGTTGTTCACGTCCGGGCGCGGCTCGAGGCTTGGCGCGACGGAGACGTAGGACGAAAACACCTGATCATAGGTGTGTGAAAGGAAATGCGGGCCGATAAACGAGAAAAGTGTGATCAGCACAAGCATGATGGAGCCAGCCATGGCGGCCTTGTTTCGTCTGAAACGCAGGGCTGCAAGCTGGAACAGGCTTCGGCTTTTCACCGATGGCTGAGGGGCGATATTGCCGGAGATATCAGTCATGTCTGACCCTCGGATCGAGCAGGCCGTAGAGAATATCGACCACGAGATTGAACAGGATGACGAAAATGGCGATGAGAACGACCGTTCCCATGACCAGCGTGTAGTCACGATTGATGGCGCCAAGAACGAAGTAGCGGCCGACACCGGGAATGGTGAAGATCGTCTCGATGACCGCCGAGCCCGTCAGCAGCGCTGCGGCGCAAGGCGCAAGATATGAAACGACCGGCAGCATCGCCGCGCGCATGGCGTGAATCACCACGACGCTGCGAGCCGGGAGGCCATAGGCCCTGGCGGTGCGGATATGGTCCATGCGCAGAGCCTCGATCATTGCACCGCGCGTCAGACGCGCGATGACCGCGAGCTGCGGCAAGGCGAGCGCGATCATCGGAAGAATGAGATAGCGTAGCGACCCATCACCCCAGCTACCTGCGGGCAGAAGCCCCAGCAAGACGGCGAAGATAAGCGTGAGGACAGGTGCGACGACGAAATTCGGCACGGTGATGCCGATGGTCGAGATGGACATGATGGAGAAATCGAAAGTGCTATTCTGCCTGAGTGCGGCAAAGGTGCCGGCAAGAATGCCGCCGACCAACGCCAGCAAAAGAGCATAGCAACCGAGCTCCAGCGAATAGGGCAGGCCTTTGCCGATCAACTGGGCGACGGTGTTGTCCTTGTAGATGTAGCTCGGACCGAAATCGCCGGTGGCGGCGTTGCCGAGATAGATGAGATACTGGCGCCACAATGGCTCATCCAGATGATAGGTTCTCATCAGGTTTTCCATTGTTTGCGGGGGCAGGGGCCGCTCGAGGTTGAACGGACCGCCCGGTGCGAAACGCATCAGGAAAAACGAAATCGTGACGACGATGAACAATGTCGGCACGGCGCTCGCCAAACGGCGCAGGATAAATGAAATCATGATTTTCAGGCTCCGGCATGGCACGGTGGTTTCGGCCACCGTGCCAGCACTGCTTATTCGGAAACGCTCAGGAAGCGGCTGAGGTGTTCGTTAGCAGCATTGTCTTCCCAACCCTTCACGCGGTTGGAAACCAGCCAAAGGTCCGCCTGTGTGAGAAGCGGAGCAACCGGCTGTTCCTTCATGAGGATGGTTTCTGCCTCGTGCAACAGTTTGGAGCGAGCAGCAGGATCCTTTTCGTCATAGGACTTCTGCATCAGCGCATCATATTCGGCATTATTGAACTTCGAGTAGTTGAAGGTCTTGTTGGAGGATACCGAAAGGGCGAGGAAGTTTTCCGCATCCGCATAGTCGGCAACCCAGCCTGCACGCGCTACGTTGTACTTGCCGCCTTCCTGCAGGTAGCCGTAATGCGAGGCGACGTCGAGGTTCACCAGTGACACTTTGGCGCCAAAGGTATTTTTCCACATATCCGCAATAGCGGTGGCAACGCGCTCATGGTTCGGGTTTGTGTTGTAGCGAATTTCGACGGAAAGCGGCTTGCCGCCCTCGCCGTAACCGGCTTCCTTCATGAGTTTGACGGCTTCGTCTTCACGATCGAGTTGCGACAGCGTCGCAAACTCTGCTTTCGCAGGCTCACCGTAGGAGTCCATGCCCGGAGGAACCATGGAGTAGGCGGGAACCTGCGAACCGCTGTAGATTTCCTTGGCGAGGAAATCGCGGTCGACTGCCATGGACAGGGCTTGACGGACGCGGACATCGTTATACGGCGCTTCACGCGTGTCGAAGGTATAGTAATAGGTCGCAAGCGTCGGCGAAACGTGAACCTGTTCGCCATAGGCCTTGCGCAGACGGTCGATCTGGTCCGCGGAAAAGTTGTAGGCGAGGTCCATTTCCTTGGCTTCGAAACGACGAACGGATGCGGCCTGGTCGTCGATCGGGTAGAAGATGACCTTATCGATCTTGGTGTTCGATGCGTCCCAGAAGTTGGTGTTCTTGACCACCGTCAAGCTGTCATTGGGAACATGCGCTTCAAGCTTGTAAGCACCGTTCGAGACCATGACGCCCGGCTTTACGAAGTTGGTTCCGTTCTTGTCAAAGCTTGCCTTCGAGATCGGCAGAGCTGTCTGGTGGGCAAGGAGTTCAAGGAAGAACGGTGTTGAGCGCTCGAGTGTGATCTCAAGGGTCTTGTCATCCACGGCCTTGACGCCAAGCTGGTCAACCGAAGTTTCGCCCTTGTTTATCTTCTCGGCGTTCTTGATCGGATAGAGAATATTCGCATATTTTGCTGCGGTCTTCGGGTCTTCGACGCGCTGATAGGAGAAAACAAAATCTCCAGCCGTTACCGGAGTGCCATCCGACCACTTCGCATCTGCACGCAGTTTGAACGTGTAGACGGTACCATCCTCAGACAGCGTCCAGCTTTCCGCCGTACCGGGAACGATCTTGCCGGCAGCATCGTAAATGGTGAGACCTTCATAAAGGTCTTTGAGGATAAAGGCTTCGATATTGATCGAGGTCTGTGCCTGATCGAGCGTCTGAGGCTCCCCGGAATTGCCGCGGTGAAGAACTGTTTCTGCAAGTGCGGAACTTGCGCCAATCAGAAGCGATCCTACCAGCAGCGTGGCGCGAGTTGTTGTTTTTATCGACATAATTTCCCTCCCGTGAAGAGTGTGAGTCTACAAACAAGGCCAAATTGCTCCGAAGGGCAACCACAATAAATTGTGAGTTTATGCATACACCGTGACTGCTGATCGAACAGAATAAGGGCAAAGCCATGGCCCGCACGCTGGACATTGCCTCGCGTGACGCGACCTCCGGGACGGTTAAATCGATGCGGGAAGCCGCCGGCCCTATCGATATCCTCGTGAAAATACCGATGCCGCCAGCATCAAGCAGTGCTGAAACGGCGAGGATAATCTTCTCTTTCGAGTCCGGCTCGCGAAAGCGCGCAGCCCGTCGAAAAGCAAAGCCCGAGTAAGTTTACGGCATCATACATGTCATCGTTTGCATATGCCGGGTAACACTTCATTTAGTAATTTTGTGAAATCTAAAATACGCAGGTTCCAAAGTTTCATCGGCGGGGCTGGTAGAACGAGTGGATCCAACGCGCCCAGCCTTTGGCGGCCCGGAGCGGATATCCGCTTGTCGCCCTATGAGGAGGGGCACAGCTACCCGCGATGTTCCATTGTTTGTTTCCCTGGCTTCCTGCGCGGACAGCTGGAGGAGCGCTTGCCCTGAGGCTATTCATGTCTTTCCTGAAGAATACCAAAATAAAAACAAAGGTCTTATTCGTCATATCAGTGATGAGTTTGATGTCGCTTTCCGGAATCAGCTACGTCAGCTTGCAGTATAAAAATACCGACAATGTTTACAGCGATTTCATCGCCAATGAGGCGCTTGCTGCGGTGCTGAACGCCCGAACCAGCGGCAATCTCAATGCACTCGGCATGCAGATGCTTCGCGCCAGCCTCAATGACTCGACCAGCAGTGATTTCGAGGCCGCTGTCAAAACATTCAAGGCCGACCGGAAGCAACTGGAAGAACGGCAGAATAAAATCATGCAGCTGGTGCCGGCCCGGACGGATGCCGCTCGTGATATCCTCAAGGGCGTTGCCGAGGTTGAGGAAATCGGCAATCAGGTCATCGCTCTCATGGAGGCGGGAAAAAATGCTGAAGCTCAGCAGATGGCGCTTAACGTCCTTCGAAAAATAACTGAAGTCTCACCGAAAATCAGCGCGGGGAACGAGCAACTGATCCAGGTGATGAACGACGGGAGAGAGCGCCTCACGGCCAGCACCAACACGACAATCTGGACAGCTCTGGTCAGCATAGCACTTGTTTCCCTGGCATTGATCGCGCTCGGCCTGCTTATTTCTTCGCGTGGCATTACCACTCCGATTGCGCGGCTTCGCGAGCGGATGGGGTCGTTGGCGGCAGGCGATACAGCCAGCGAAATCGAAGGTATGGACCGCAAGGATGAAGTCGGCCAGATGGCCGCTGCTGTTCAGGCATTTCGCGAGAACGCCATCGAGCGCCTCCGGCTTGAGAATGAAACGGAAAACCATCGGTCATCTTCAGAGCAGGACCGGATAGAGCGCGAGAAACAGAAGGCGAAAGAAGCTGCCGACGTGCAATTCGCCGTCGACAACCTTGCTGCTGCCCTTTCGAAGATCGCTCAGGGCGACGTTACTTACCGGATCGCTCAGCCGTTCGTGTCCAGCCTTGACGGTATTCGCGGCGACTTCAACAGGGCAGCGGAACAGCTGCAATCCACTCTGAACCAGGTGGCGCAGAACGCGCGCGGCATCGACTCCGGCGCGAACGAGATCAGGGCCGCAGCTGACGATCTGGCCAAGCGTACGGAACAGCAGGCAGCGGCCGTCGAGGAGACTGCTGCTGCACTGGAAGAGATCACCACGACGGTGAAAGACTCGACCAAACGGGCGCAGGAAGCGGGCCACTTTGTCAGTCGTGCAAAAGTTGGCGCGGAACAGTCGGGAGAAGTGGTGCAGAAAGCTGTCACGGCTATGGAGCAAATTGCTGCATCCGCTGATGAGATTTCCAACATTATCGGCGTGATCGACGAGATTGCTTTCCAGACCAACCTTCTGGCGCTGAATGCAGGCGTGGAAGCTGCCCGTGCCGGTGAGGCGGGCAAGGGATTTGCGGTTGTTGCCCAAGAGGTTCGCGAACTGGCACAGCGTTCCGCAGGTGCCGCCAAGGAGATCAAGAATCTCATTACGACATCGAACAGTCAGGTTCAGCAGGGTGTGCAACTGGTTGGCGAAACGGGCAAAGCACTCGAACTCATCGTCACGGAAGTACAGGAAATCAACCGTCACGTGATGGCGATCGCGGAATCGGCACAGGAGCAGTCCTCTGGTCTCCAGCAGATCAATACGGCTGTGAATCAGATGGACCAGGACACCCAGAAGAACGCTGCCATGGTGGAAGAAAGCACGGCGGCAAGCCACGGGCTTGCACGCGAGGCTTCGTCGCTCAACCAACTGCTCGCTCGGTTCAAATTGTCAGAAGGTGGTTACAGCGACATCTCCGCACCGGTTCGCGCAGCCTCGTCCGCCGACAGGCCTGCTGTTTCTCCTGCGCGTGCACTCGGCGGAAAGATTAAAGCTGCGTTCTCCGGCAATGCCGCCCTGAGCACATCGCCAGACAATTGGGAAGAGTTTTGAGAAATGCGAGGTCTTTCGCGCCTGAGGTCAGATGAGAGATTGAAGGCTTTTTCGTAAACACTTGCACCGGTGATTGGACTCTGATTGCCGGTGCCTTGCCGATCGCAAATCGGATCCTCGACGATTTTTGATCGTATTTTTCCACCAAAAGTCGTCCACTTTTGGGGAAAAGTGTCAATTGATCGTCTTAGGGATTATTGGCGACTGCCCGCACCACCGACAACCTGCAACCGCATGGGTGGTTATAATGGTTGTTCTACGCAGGCGGATCGATATATCTAGCGCCTGGATCGTCACTTTAATCTGCGGGTACATGGAAACTTCACTTTATCTGCCCGTCAAATCTTTCCTTGAGCAAGCGGGTTACACTGTCAAAGGTGAGGTTGGCAGTTGTGACCTCGTCGGATTGAGCGACGCCGATCCGCCTGTTGTCGTCATCTGCGAGCTAAAAATGAGCTTCAATCTGGAGCTTATTTTGCAGGCGGTTGATCGCGCGGCTATCGCAGACGAGGTCTGGATTGCGGCACGGGTCTCAGCCAAGGGCAAGGGCCGCGAGGCTGATAAACGTTATCGCGACCTCTGCCGCAGGCTCGGGATCGGCATGCTCGGCATTTCCGATGTTGGGGACGTCAGCGTTATTGTCAGTTCCATATCACCGATGCCGCGAACCAACCCGAAACGGCGTTCGCGATTGATACGTGAACACGAGAGGCGACGCGGAGATCCGGCGGTGGGTGGAAGCACCCGCGCACCAATCATGACCGCGTACCGGCAGCAGGCACTCGGCTGCGCTTTGGCGTTGACATCGGGGCCGCTGCGCGTGCGTCAAGTCAGATCCAGCATACCGGATGCCGGGAAGATTTTGCTTGCAAACGTCTATGGCTGGTTTGACCGTCTGGATAGAGGCGTCTACGGCTTGACCGATACCGGACGGGAGGCACTGCGCCGATGGCCGCAGCAGGAGATGACGGCAAAGACCGTCGTTGATGGAGAGCCGCCGAAGGCCCCTTGATCTTTTGAAATTCGGCTCGATCTCTATGGGACGTTGATCGCGTCCCAACCCGCTGCGCAACCTACGCCAATACCGATGGCAACCGCGATGAATAGCCTGTGCCGTCGCCCCTCCCGAGGAGCAATAGCGCCACGGCCTCCAGCGAGATGAGGACCGGACTGTTGCCCGGTCCTGCCTTGATCAGCCCGAGAAATAACCGAAGGTAATGACCGGTTCCGCGGCGGTTTCGACCCAGATGCTTTTTGTCTGGGTATAAGCGAGAAGCGCGTCCCTGCCGCTGGAACGGCCGTAACCGCTTTTGCCGAAACCACCAAAAGGCGACATCACGCTGATGGTCTTGTAGCCGTTGATCCAGAATGTTCCCGCCCGGACCTGCGAGGCGACCCGGTGTGCCCGTGCGACGTTTTGCGTCCAGACAGCTCCGGCAAGTCCGTAAGGATTGTCATTGGCGAGCGAGATTGCCTCCTCCTCCGTATCGAATGGCGTAACGCCGACGACCGGGCCGAAAACCTCTTCTTTCGAAATCGTCGCATCCGAAGCGACATTATCGAGGATGGTTGGCGCAAAATAAAAGCCGCCTGTCTCCTCGAGGTGCTCTGGCTTGCGTCCGCCTGTAGCCAGATGCGCGCCTTCGCTGATGCCCTGCTGGACCATCTCGCTGATCTTGTTCCACTGGCGTAGATTGTTGATCGGACCGATCTGGGTTGTGTCGAGATAGGGGTCGCCGACAGGAATTTTCGCCGTTGCCGCCGCATAGCGCTCGATGAACTGCTGATGAACAGAACGATGAATCAGCAGTCTTGAACCGGCAACACAACTTTGTCCCGCGCCGCCAAAGATCGCCGATTGGGCGCCGAGGATTGCGCGGTCGATATCGGCGTCGTCGAAAACGACGTTGGCAGATTTGCCGCCAAGTTCAAGAATACAGGGGACCACATTTTTGGCTGCCGCCGCTGCAATCAGAGATCCCGCATGCGCCGATCCGACGAACACGACAAGACCCGTCTTGGCGTGGGCCACGGCTGCTTGCCCGGCGGTCACGCCCTGGCCCGCGATGACGTTCACCAGGCCTCGGGGCGCTCCACCCTGCTCGCAGAGAAGACCTAGAATGATGGTGCTGAGCGGCGTCAGTTCGGAGGGCTTGATGACGACCGCGTTGCCAGCACAGATGGCGGGCGCGATCTGCCATCCGCCGGTGTTCAGCGGTGCGTTCCACGGCGTGATCTGTACAACCACGCCGATCGGTTCCTGGCGTGTGTAGTTGAGATGGGAAGTCGGAACGGGAATGACGTCGCCATGCAGCTTGTCGCACCATCCGGCGTAATATTCGAACATCTCTGCGACTTTGACGACTTCGCCACGGATATCGCGGATCGGACGGCCAGCCGAGCGGCTTTCGATTTCAGCGATGTCGGCCGAATGTTCGCGGATCGTGCGTGCGATCTCGTTCATGACCCGTCCGCGGCCGGAGGCGGTGAGTTGCATCCATGCGCGTTGCGCTCTGGCGGCGGCATCCATTGCGCTGTCCACCACCGAACTGTCGGCGTCTTTGTATGTCGCGAAGGATTTGCCGCTGGAGGGATCGGTAAGGGTGAGCTCTTCGCCCGAACCGAAGACAATCTCACCATTAACGAAACTGCCGATCTCTTCGGTGCCGATGAAGGCCTTGAGGATTTCGCGAATGCGCGGACCCGGATCGCGGATGATATCTACGTTGCCCATAATGCTCGTCCTTAGTTTGAAGCGGGCTGGAAAGCGCCCATGCGGGTAAAGTCGTCGGAATCTTTCAGGTCGCTGGAGCCGGACCAAAGTTTTGCAACGATCTCTGCCATAGGCAGGTCTGCACCGGTCCTTGCTGCAAGCTCATGCGCAAGCCGAACGTCCTTTCGCATCAGTCCCATCGAGAAACCGCTGTCGAACTTGTCCGACATGATCCACGTTGGGAAATGCACTTCGCTGATCATAGATCGACCCGACGCTGCGTTGAGAACCCGTAGCGCTGCTTCGGGATCGATCCCTGCGGCGAGAGCAAGCTTCAGACCCTCACTGGTCGTTACCATGTGTGCTGCGGCAAGAAGGTTGTTCACCAGCTTGGCGACATTGCCCGCGCCGCTAGGCCCCACATGCAGGGCTTTGGCCGACATGGCTTCGATGGCGGGCCTTGCAAGAGCGACGTCTTCGTCAGTGCCACCAATCATCATCGTCAACTTGCCAGAGGCAGCACCGGCGGGGCCGCCGCTGACCGGTGCATCCAGAAAGCCGTGACCAAGCAAGGCAAGCTTTGCGGCAAGCTCGCGGCTCACGTCTGGTTCCGACGTCGAGGTGTCGATGATGATCACCCGCTGAGCGCTCCGGCTTTTCAGGATTTCGATCTGGTCGTTGACCACGCTGGCAACGTCCTTGGCCGTTGGCAGCGAGAAGACCAGAAAAGTGCTCTCTTCAAAGGCATGCGCGATGGTGTCTACGGCAACGACGCCGGACTGCTGCGCCAGCTCTTTCCTCTCTTCCGACAGATCGAAACCCAATGTCCGGAAACCCTTGCCAGCCAGCGTTTGAGCCATGCCAAGGCCCATGCTTCCAAGGCCAATTATTCCAACAATTGTCTGCTTTGCATCCGACATTTGATCGAACTCCCTTTATCTGCGCCGCCGCGTGGCATCGGCTGACGATCATTCAGGTGGGACGTTCTCATCAAAAGGGGACACTCGATAGTGAGGTGTCCGGGTACAGAGCGTTGCGGGTTCAGCAACGCGCATCAGGCTTTGAACGCCGTCATTTCGGCGGCGAGATATCCTGCGAGACTGTCCACCGACCTGGGCAGCCGGCGCCGTGCTTTGACCATCAGGTGGGCGCTGGCCTCGGACAGAAGCGGATCGCTCAGTTCGACGACGCCGAACGCCGACCTCATGAGTTCGGTTGACACGGCGAATCTGGGGAGGAAGGTCACGCCAAGGCCGGCGGCCACGAAGCGGCGCAGAGCATCGATGGACGGCGTCTCGATCAGCGGTGTAACCGCTGCACCACAATTGGCCGCGACACGGCTGACAAGCTGGGTGACGCCGTGTCCTTTGCTGAGCAAGGCGTATTGCGTGTCAGCCAGGCAGTCTTCGAGCGCCACCCGCGGGTTGCTCAACAGCCGATGTCCGAGTGGGGCGACAAGACAAAGCGGTTGCCGGGAAATGGCGAGGGACCGGACACGAATATCGATGACCGGATTGTAGGCAATGCCAATATCCGTATCGCCGTTGGCGACACTATCGAGAACGCCTTCGGTACTTCCCAACTGGACGTCGTAACGGATCGCCGGATAGACGGTGACGAAGGGCTTTAGCCCGTGTTCGATGAGGTCCCCTAGAAAACCCTCACCACAACAAAGCCGGATGCGTCCCCGTTGCACGCCTCTCAGCTGGTCGAGTTGTTCCGAAAGCAGACCATTGTCTTCGAGGATACGTTTGCCATGTTCAAACACCAGTTCCCCGGCCTCGGTCAGTCCAACGCCCCGGCTTGTTCTGTCGAAAAGCGGAAGACCGATCTTCTTCTCGGTATCGGCGATCTGGCGGCTCACGACTGAAGGGGCGACATTGAGATGTTCGGCCGCACTGCGGATCGAGCCGAAGCGAACGACGGCCATAAACATCCGCAGTGCTTTGGCATCCATGGTCTCCATCAAAGCCATCCTGTGCCGGAACGATTATCGGGTCAATGCGCGTTGCTTTTGAAGCAACGCCCTTACGCTGCCTTCAGCTGGTTGTCGACGAGGGATATCCACATCTGAACCCCCAAGGGGAGAAGCGCGTCGTTGAAGTCGAAATAGGCTGAGTGGAGCCCTGGATTTTTACCGGCCTTTTGCGCGCCAAGCCAGAAATAACATCCTGCCTTTTCGCGGAGCATGAAGGAAAAGTCTTCAGCAGCCATGCTCGGCATGGCGTCGACTACCTCGATCCCCGGCATGGTGGAGGCAATATCCCTGATGATTGCGGCGCATCCTGGATCGTTTATCGTCGCCGGATATCGGAAGAGATGATCGACGGTCGCAGTGCAGTCGAGATCCGGTTGCAATAGAGGTTGCCAAGGCGTGAATGCGTTTCTCTATCTTTGCGCCGACATCCTCCTCGAACCAGCGCGTGGTACCGCGGATGACGACATTCTCCGGGATGACGTTCCAGGCGTCACCTCCGTGTATCTGTGTCACCGAAATGACGGCGGATTCCAGAGGGGAGACGTTGCGGCTGGCAATGGTTTGAAGTCCGGAGACGATTTGAGATGCGGCCACGATCGGGTCAGCACCTTCATGGGGCATGGCTCCGTGAGCGCCAAGGCCGGTTATCGTGATCTCGAATGTTCCAAACGCCGCCATCATCTGGTCGTCCCTGGCAACGCATTTGCCAAGCTCCAGCGCCGGCCAGTTGTGCAGACCGTAGATTGCGTCCATGGGGAAATCGCGGAACAGGCCGTCCTCGACCATCGCCCGGCCTCCGCCCTCGTTTTCTTCTGCGGGTTGGAAAATGAAATGCACCGTGCCGTCGAAGTTCAACCGGCTGCAGGCGCGGGCGGCGGCAAGCGCCATCGACACGTGACCGTCGTGGCCGCAGGCATGCATCTTGCCGGGTGTGCGGGAGGCATAGGCAAGCCCTGTTTGCTCCAGGATCGGAAGTGCATCGATGTCTGCGCGGATGCCAATCACCTTTGAAGACGTCCCGCGGCTGAGCGTTCCGACCACTCCGGTCTTACCGTAACCCGTGCGAACTGAGTAACCCCATTCGGAAAGGCGTGCCGCGATGAAAGCTGACGTTTCCTGCTCCTGAAATCCCAATTCAGGGTTTTGGTGGAGATAGTGCCGCCATTGAACGGCTTCATCGATTTCCGTGCTTGGAAAGAATTGCTGCATCTAGGTCTTGCTCCTGAAGGATGCAGCCGTCTTTGCAGGACGGCCGCATCTGGTTCCGGTATTATTGCCCACCGATCCGAAGCGCAATGTCTGCGATAAAGACCGAGCCAATATATGTGCCGAACATCACGCAGACGGCGATGATGACGATCTTCCATCCCGATTTTCGTGCGATGTCGAATTCGCCCTTGGTGAGGGCGAGGCCGCCATAAGCCAGTGCGGGCGTCGCAAGAGCGAGGAAGTTAAGAGCCTCTACCTGCGAAATCACCCATGCCGAACCGGGAATGCCCGGAATTGTCACGAGGATCGCAAGCAGCGACGTCCATGCCACGCCCGGCAAGTAGAACGGCATGAAACGGGCAAACAGAAGACCACCGACCGAAACGAGGTACAATATACTCATGCCCGGCAAGGCGGTGAGCGGGTCTGTGCCGGTGCCTACCCAGTTCGAAACGAGGCCGATGAGAGACGCGACCAACAGAAGTCCGGAGTATCGGACGACGTTGATTTTGCGTTCGTCTTCACCCTCGGATGGCAATGTGTGTTCAGCGGACGCAGTGTGGGTTGAGTTCATGCTCATATCTTCGCTCCTGTCTGAACCTTGTTGGCGGGGTCGTGAGGCCGTGATTTTTTATAAAGCCACTCTGTCAACGGAAGTGCCACGAACAGGCCGACATAAAGACCGGTCGCATAGGTGAGGATGTTGCTCGCCGCTGCCAGAGCCAGAATGATGTCCTTGTTTTCCGGCATGACGGTAGCAAGGCTACCCGTGCAGGCTGCCAGCATGCTGCCCGAGCCGACGCCACAGGACATTGCCAGTGCGCGATAATCGAACCATCCAAGCGCATGGATCAGAGGAGGCATGATTGCGAAGACGAATGTACCGATCAGCGTCCCGGTGGCATAGACGCCCATTGCGCCAGCTCCCTCGGGGCTGTTCAGGCCGTAGCGATCGGCAATCAATGCGATGTTCGGTTCGCGGTCGATCGAGTAGGTGGCTCCGATCGCCTCACGGCCCATACGCAGGAGAAACACGGCGACCGGGAAAGCGATCAGGATCGTTCCGAGATTGCCTATTTCCTGCAAGACAAGCGCCGGGCCTGCCTCGATGATTTTCTCGATCTGAGGCCCAACTGTTGTTCCGAACTTCGCAATGAACGGCATGATCGCGATGGTGATCATAGTGCCGGAAAGTTTCACGGCGCTCGGCGGAATGAGCTTTGCCGTCTTCTTTAGAATATGCGGGTTAAGCGCGATGCCGATGGCAAACGCATACAGGATCGGCAGGAACACGACGGTTCCTATGCCGATCGGAACTTTTCGGATGCCGATTATTTCCGCAATGATGACGATGGCCAGGACGATACCGTGAAGCCACCAGCTTCCTGCTGATGTTGGGGCTCTGCTCATATTTTTCTTCCTCTGGTCGGTCGCGCACCGATTGTTTTTCTTTATGTGCACCATCGACGAATATGAAGTGAGCTATGACACTTTGTAGTCCCGGAAGCGGGAACAATGCGTTGCGCGTGCGGCAACAGACGGGCAGTCCGTGAGAGAATTTTGGAACAGTATTTCTCGGGTCCGATAGACAGCCAGGCTCGGGAAACACGTGAAAAATGCAACAGGCCTGCCGCGTGCAATACATACGTGCCGGACGAAGACGCCAGGAAGCCTCCGTTTACTCAGCGGCAAGGAGACCATGCCGAGCCAACGACGCGGCGAATTTCTGGCGGATTTCCCTGTTGCCGATGATGGGAAATGCACGCGATCCGGTAACACGTTCGATTATCAAGCTGCTCATCGCCAATTTTGAACGATATGAGGCATTTGTGCAAAAACTGGTATAATTGGTATGATCATTGAGTTTGAATGAAATTCATCATACATATTTATCAGTCTCTATTTTCCATGCATGGTGACCGACGTGCCAGAACAACAAAAACAGCGCAGCAAGTCTTCCGGGTCTCTGGTGACCAAGGTCAGCTTGAGCCTTAGAAACGCTATTGCGTCCGGCCAATATGGACCCGGCGACCGCCTGCCCAGCGAGATCGAAATGACGGAGGCGCACGGTGTCAGCCGCACTGTCGTGCGTGAGGCGGTTACGGCGTTGCGATGCGACGGGCTGGTGGAGGTTCGCCAGGGGGCTGGCATCTTCGTGCTGAGGCGCGGAAAGGAAGTCTCGTCCTCTCCCGGCGTCGATCGCGCCCGACTGTCTTCCGACCTTGAAGTGTTGGAAATCAGAACGCCGCTTGAAATCGAGGCGGCAGGCCTTGCCGCTCTTCGCCGTTCACCATCGCAGGAAGAGGCGATTTTCGACTGTCACGCCCGGCTTCTCGAATGTATTGAGCAGAACCGCTCCATTCGCGAGGCGGATCTGGCTCTTCACATCGCCGTGGCGACCGCGACCAACAATCCGCTCTTCACACAATTTCTCGAGTTGCACGGCCAGGCCGTCATCCCGCAATCCCGCGTGGTTTCCGAAGCCGCGGAAAACGACCAGACGGCCTACAGACGGCTGATCCACAAGGAACATGAGGCGATCGTCATCGCCATATCGGACAGAAATGAACAGGATGCCAAACTGGCGATGCAGGCGCATCTACGCGGCAGCCAGAACCGCTACCGTGACATGATGCGCGACCTGCGGGGCATCGCGCACAGCTAAAGACTTTCCGGAAGATCGGCGCCCCAGACCTCGATTTGCGTCAGTGCGGGAAATGGCGATGGGTCATCCGCTTTTTTAAGATCGTGCAGACGAATCCATTCCACCTGGCGCGGCGAGACTGAAAAAGTCTGGGCGGCCCCGGTTTTTTGCAAGGCGAAGCTTACGCACTCACCGTCGGAAAAGGTGACACTCGCTTGTTTCCACCATGCATCGTGGGGGAAATCCGCCCGCAGATAAAATGTCAGTTGGTCGATCATCACCGCACGGCCAAAAACAAGCGTCAATGAAGCGTCAGGATCGCGATTGATGCCCCAGCTGGTATAGGGCCAAAAACCGTGACCTGCGCTGGCTTTTTCACCATCAATCACATTGCGTGCCGCAAAGGCGGCCTCTCCGCGCGTCTCGGTACTCGCATAGACGTGTGGAAACAGGGCGGTGTTTTCATGGTCATCAAACGGGTTCAAGGCCAGGTTTCTACGGACCCCAACATCCCCGGCGAGCGCACGGCGCGCCGCGATCCGGTGAATGGCGCCGCTGAACGCCTGCGGCGGATAGGATTTTCGCCTTGAGGCGGAAGGAACGGGCAGGACGAATTCTGTCGTTCGTAAAAAAACCAGTGTCGCCGGCATTCCGGCATCCAGGGCAAGCCAGATGTGTCCGGGCTGTGAAACCTCGACGACAAGCCGATCACCCTCGCAATACTCGGCCCTGTATACGAGAAAAACCTCGTCTTCCGCACCGGTCTGCGCCAAAATCGCGCCAGCCGCATTAACGACCTTGAGTGTAAGCTTCATCGGCACTTCCTTAAGTGATTTTCAGGCAAAGACGGTTGGCTTTAACAGGGATGAGAATGCGATAGATCACCGGCGGCCAGGACTGGCGAAGGCGGGTATCGTCGATCGATATCGTCTCAATGGCCGGGTCGCCCTCGCCGTCGCAGTCCACCTTTCCTAGGTCTGCAAAATTAAAGCCACCCGGTGTGATTTGCGGTTTTTCTGCAACCATCAGCGACAGGACCGCGTCAATTTCGCCCCGATGGTCATCGATGATTTCCACATGGCTGCCGCGCAGCAACCGGACACGGCGACGATAATGCGCGACAGTTGCTGCGGCTGGATATGCACCGGCTATATCAAAGGAAATTTCCACCTTTCCCTCCGAGAATTCGGCCACAAAATCGCGTGCTGCAAACTCAGGTCCGGCGGATTGCATGACGCCGCCGAAGGTCGGCAGGTTGTGAAAGGCCGATTGCATCGTCCAGATGTCATAGCGCTGCGGGGAAAAGGTTTTGGCGGTGTAGGCTTCCACCCCCACATCGATGATGAATGGCCGGCCGTGTTTGTAAAGCGTGAAACTGCCGACATCGTTATGGTTATGGCTTTCGCCGTTATTGCCTGCCTTCACGGCAAGATCGAAAACACTGTCACGGGCAATCACCAGTCCGATGCCTGAATAAACTATGTCGGTCTTTGTGGGTGCCACGGGCGTAAGCGCTGACAATTCCGGTGTGGTGAGAACCGCCTGAACGCGATACCAAAGGTTCCATTCCTTCGACATAAGCCGGTCCGGTGAGCGGTTCCAGCAGGCGGCAGCGAAGGCCTGAAGCGGGGTCGAGGAAACGGCTTTGCCCAAGAGATATTCCCGCACCCCTGATGTCTCGACCTTCGCCGGCGCATCGGCGAAGTTGAAAAAACGGTCTTCTGCCACATGCATATTGAGGACGAATTCGGCCATGTTTCGCAGCTTCGGCGCATTGAAGAGCGGGGCAATCGAGCCGGGCGCGCAGCTTTCGACAATAGTCATCGCCCCGAACATGCAAAGTGCTGCATGGCCGTAATAAAGAACGCCCTCTTCGCAGGCCCCGTCTTCGGCATAATCCTTCTGAAACGCGTCGAGACTCTCAAGTGCCTTTTCAACCACCGAACGTCGCGTCGGCTGGTCTGTCGGCAAGAGCAGCGTCGAGAGCAGGACATTCTGGGTGATCCAGGCCGTCCAATTGTTCATCCGTTCTGCGCCGTTCCCCATCCACCAGAAATGTCTGTTCAGATATGGTGTCGTTATACGCCGGTCTATCTCTGCGTGAATTCTCGAAACGAGATTCGTATTTGCCCGCTCCAGCTCCGGTCCAAGCAGATGCAGGCACAACGCCAGATTGGCACCCGTTTCCGCAGCGAACAGGTCGATCACTGGGTTTTCCGGGTCAGGCAGAGGGTCACGCGGGCCGCCGCGAATATGGGAATTATGAGCGGGCAATTGCCAGCCGCTTTCCTCGCATATCAGCCACAGGCCATCGATGATGGCATCGAGAAAACGGCCTTGCCCCTCCGCGCATTCACCAAGAACCAGTGCGTTCAGCTTCAGCCGGCGGGAAAAATAAAGCCACTCGAAACGATCACGATTGCCACTCCCGCTATATTCCCGGTAGTCGCCCGCCAGAATGGTGGACCAGGACTCGCCAAGAGCCTGCACCGCCGCCTCGATAAGTCTGCCGCGAACCGCAGCCGACGCTGAGGAGTGAATTTTTTTTCGCTGTGAGTTCTGCCCCGAAATCGGCGAACCGATCGGGCATAAGCCGCATCATTTCGACAAACACGCCCTGAACCTCCCGCGCGTTCCGCAATCCGATGATTGGCTCCTATCATACGTATTTTTGAAAAACTAGAAAATTTGTCTGACTTTATGTAAAGTTGTTTGACCAATATCGATATTGTGTTATCCAGAGCGCGGGAGGCGGCAGGGTGAGGATCCCGCGCCGTTATGGAAAACGCAGCAGCCGACACCTGAGATGCGGTGAAACGGCAGCAATGGGAGGTAGGCTGTGGCAATCGCAACCGCGACCATGTCCGACAAGCAGGCGGCCCCGTATCGCAGGAAAAAAGTCCGCATCGTCTCCAGGCGGCGACGCCGGATCGAGAATGCGCTGGTGGCCTATTCTTTTATTGCGCCCAATTTTCTCGGTTTCGCGATTTTCACGCTCGGACCGATCCTTTTTGCCTTCGTGCTCGCCTTCATGCATTGGGACGGCTCCAATCCAATGCGTTTTGCAGGCCTGGATAATTTCTGGCGGCTGTTCGAGGACAAGGCCTTCATCGCGGCCTTATGGAACACGGTCATTTACACTGTCGCATCGGTGCCGGCCACGCTTGCCTGCGCCCTGGGGCTCGCGATACTGCTCAACCAGAAAATCTTAGGTCGCAACTTCTTCCGCACGGCGATGTTCTTTCCCTATGTGGCGTCACTGGTTGCCGTGGCCGTCGTCTGGAACATGATTTTCAATCCGGAGATGGGTCCGGTCAACATGTTGCTCTATACGCTCGGTCTCGATCCCGCCGATATGCCGGGATGGGCGGCGGACCGGCATTGGGCAATGGTTACCGTCATCCTATTTGGCGTGTGGAAGAGCATGGGCTACTACATGGTCATCTATCTCGCCGGGCTACAGGGCATCAATTCCGAGCTTTATGAAGCGGCCGGTCTTGATGGCGCCAATTCCTGGCAGAAATTCATCCACGTCACCCTGCCGCAGCTCGCACCGACGACTTTTTTCGTCACCGTCATGCTGACGATCCAGTCCTTCAAGGTTTTCGATCAGGTCTACATGATCACGCAGGGCGGACCGGGAACCTCGACGCTGGTTCTGGTCTATCACATCTACAACGAAGCCTTCATTTCTTGGGACCTCGGTTACTCCAGCATGATCGCCCTCGTCCTGTTCTTCCTCGTTCTCATCGTCACTATCGTCCAGTTCAAACGGCAGCGGGAGGATTGAGCCATGCGTATCATGGGCCGGAAAATCCCCGCCACCACGATCGGCATCTATTTCACGGTGATTATCGTCACCATCGTCATGCTCCTGCCGTTCGCATGGATGCTGTCGGCGTCGCTGAAGCTCAGCCGCGATGTCTTCGCCTTCCCGATCGAATGGATCCCTTCTCAGCCGCGCTGGGAGAACTATGTCGATATCTGGACGAAAATCCCACTGGCGCTGTTCATCTACAATACATCGAAGCTGACAATCATCGTCACGCTGCTGCAATTGCTGACATCCAGCTTTGCCGCCTATGCCTTCGCCAAGCTGCACTTTCCCTACAAGAACACGCTGTTTCTAGGCTATATCGCCACCATCGCCATGCCCTGGCAGGTCTATATGGTGCCGCAGTTTTTGCTGATGCGCGAATTCGGGCTCAACAACACCCATCTCGCGCTGATTTTCCTGCAGGCCTTCACCGCCTTCGGCGTTTTCCTGATGCGGCAGTTCTACATGTCGGTTCCGAACGAGCTTTGCGAAGCGGCCCGTATCGATGGCATGAACGAATACCAGATCTGGGCAAAGATCATGCTGCCGCTCTCGAAGCCGGCGCTCTCCACATTGACGATCTTCACCTTCGTCACGACGTGGAACGACTTCCTCGGGCCGATGATCTATCTCACCAAGACCGAGCTGAAGACCATCCAGATCGGCCTGCGCATGTTCATTTCGCAATATTCGGCGGAATACGGGTTGATCATGGCCGCCTCGGTTGTGGCGCTTATCCCGGTTCTCATCGTTTTCCTAGCATTGCAGCGCTTTTTCGTCGAAGGCGTCGCTTCCACTGGCCTCAAGGGTTGATTTCATGTTCGACTTGACCACGACCGTTCCGAACCCGATCACCGCTGCGGAAATCGACGCCGCGCTCGTAGCCGCCGTCGCACAGGTCCGGCGCAATCTGCCGCAGTTCACCTACGCGGCGCAGAACCACTCGAGCGTGAAGAATTTTTACCCCGCAGTCGCCAACGATCAATGGACCGCCGGTTTCTGGCCGGGACAGATGTGGCTCGCCTTCGAACATACCGGCGACAGGACCTTTCAGCACGCGGCGCAAATTCAGGTGCAGAGCTTTCTTCATCGGATCGAAAACCGCATAGAGACCGACCATCATGATATGGGTTTCCTCTATTCGCCCTCCTGCATCGCCGCATGGAAACTGGTGGGTGACGAGGATGGCAGACGAGCGGCGCTGATGGCCGCCGATCAGCTGATGGAGCGGTTCCAGCCGATTGGTCAATTCATTCAGGCCTGGGGTCGCCGGGATAATCCCAACGAATTTCGTTACATCATCGACTGCCTGCTGAACCTGCCGCTGCTTTATTGGGCAAGCCGGGAAACGGGCCGGGAAGATTATCGCACCGTCGCCCTTGCCCATGCCCGCACCACGCTCGCTCACTCTGTGCGGCCGGACGATTCCACCTATCATACATTCTATATGGACCCCGAGACCGGCGCACCGGTGCGCGGCGTGACGAAGCAAGGCTACAGCGACGAGAGCTACTGGGCGCGCGGACAGGCCTGGGGTATTGCCGGCATGGCCATTTCGTACCGCTACGAGCGACTTCCCGCCTATCGCGAAACGTTCGAGCGGCTTCTTGCCTTCTATCTGAAGCGCCTGCCTGATGATCTCGTGCCCTATTGGGACCTGGTCTTTGCGGATGGCGATGACGAGCCGCGCGACAGTTCGGCAGCGGCCATCGTCGCCTGCGGTCTGCTGGAAATGGCGGAGCTGGAAACGCGGGAAAAGGCCAAGGAGTATCGCGAGCTGGCGAGACGCATGGTGAAGAGCCTGATGGACAACTATTCGGTCCGCGACCCGGCGATCTCCAACGGCCAGCTTCTGCACGGCACCTATTCCAAGAAAACCGCCCACAATACCTGCCGGGGCGAAGGGGTCGATGAGTGCGTCTCCTGGGGTGATTATTATTATCTGGAAGCGCTGATCCGGCTTTCGCGCAACTGGTCTTCCTATTGGTGAGCGCGAGGAACAGATGGCAAGCATTTCCCTGAAAAAACTCAATAAAAGCTACGGCGCGCTCAAGGTCGTTCACGATATCGATCTGGATATTGCCGACAAGGAATTCATCATTCTGGTTGGCCCTTCCGGATGCGGCAAATCCACCACCCTGCGGATGATTGCCGGGCTGGAGGAAATTTCCGGCGGCGAATTGCGCATCGGCGAAGACGTGATGAACGATGTGCCCTCCAAGGACCGCGACATCGCCATGGTGTTCCAGAACTATGCGCTTTATCCGCACATGACCGTCTACAAGAACATGGCCTTCGGTCTCGAGCTTAGAAAAGCGCCGCGCGACCTCATCGATACGAAGGTGAAGGACGCGGCGAAAATTCTAGACATCACCCACCTGCTGAACCGCAAACCCAAGGCGCTATCCGGTGGCCAGCGCCAGCGTGTCGCGCTCGGCCGGGCGATGGTGCGCAATCCGGAAGTTTTTCTTCTCGATGAGCCGCTTTCCAATCTGGATGCCAAGCTGCGCGGCACCATGCGGTCGGAAATTTCCAAGCTTCACAAGCGGCTGGACGCCACCTTCATTTATGTGACCCACGATCAGGTTGAGGCCATGACCATGGCGGATCGCATCGTGGTGATGAAGGATGGCCATATCCAGCAGGTGGATACGCCCCAAAATCTATATGACCGGCCGATTAACATGTTCGTTGCAGGTTTCATCGGCGCACCGCAGATGAACATGCTTCCGGTGACGCTGCACCGCCAGGACGACGGCTTTATCGCCATATTCGACGGCAACCCATTGCCGCTGCCGGCAGGTATCGATCCTGGGCGTGTACTTCCCTACGAAGGAAAACAGCTCGTTCTGGGCATTCGCCCTGAAAATTTCCACGAATTTGCTCCGGCGGATATCGATGCCGCCAATGTCTCTCCCTTCAAGGCGACAGTGGAATTGGCGGAGCCGATGGGATCGGAAGTGCATCTCAATCTCATCTCGGGCGGTCAAAACCTCGTCGCACGTGTTTCACCGCGCTTCCGGGCGAAGATCGGCGATCCCGTTGAGCTGGTGGCCGATCTGACGAATGCGCAGCTCTTTGATCCCGCCACCGAGCGATCGATCCTTTATTGAACGGGCCGGGAGAAAAGCGATGCAATGGCTGGAAGGATTATGGACGAAGGAAGGAGCCGGGATCGACAAGAACGCCCCGCCGCCTACCGGTCTCGCCCTGTTCCTCGATATTATCAGACGCGAATGGTGGGAGATGGTGAAGCTAAACCTCCTCTTTATCATCGCCAGCCTGCCGGTCGTAACGATGCCCGCAGCAATGTTGGCCATGGGCCGCGTCTGCGTTTCTTTCTCGAACGACGAAAATACCTATCTGCTGCGCGATTTCCTTGAAGCCTTGCGGACATTCGCCCTGCGCGGCACCGCGCTTGTGCTTCTCGCAGCGCTGGTGGTCGGTGGCGGTGGTTACGCAACTGTCAGCTATGCCGATGCTGCCCGGTCGCAACTCGCCTACAGTGTGCCTTTTGCGATCAGCCTCGCAGTCACACTGTTCCTCACCCTTCTCTGCGCCTATGCCACCGTTGTCCTGGCGAAGGAGGATTTGCCGCTTTTACAGACCCTGCGGCGTGCGGCGTTTCTGGCGCTCACCAGACCATGGCCGATGCTGGCGGCGCTCAGCTTCGTCGCGGCGCTCTGGATCGCGCATATCCTCTTCTATCCGGTGTCCGTGTTTATGCCGGCAACCATCAATTTTTCGCTCGGCATGTTCGCCCTGTGTTTCGCGGCGAGAAACGTCGCCGCGCAAACGCGCCTGCGGATATCAGAACGGGCGGGGAGCGGCGTTTAAGACATACCAAAATCAAACGACATCAGTCAGGGAAGGAGAAACGGGCTATGGAGTTTAAAACAACCAGACGTGCATTTGCTCTGGCAACCGCCGGTCTCGGCATTGCCATGGGTATGGGAGGAACAGCATTCGCCGCGGGCGATGCCCCCGTCACCTTGAAATGGGCCCTATGGGATCTGGATAAGGGCGCTTACTTCAAGCCCTTGATGGAGGCCTATAAGCAGAAGCATCCGAATGTCACGTTCGAGGTGGTGGACCTCGGCTCGCAGGACTATACGCAGATGATATCCACGCAGTTGACTGGCGGCTCGAAGGACATTGACGTCGTTACCATCAAGGACTTTCCCGGATACGCCAATCTGGTCCGCGCCGGCAACATCACCGATCTCAGCGGCTTCATCAAGGATCAGAAGATCGAGACGGCACCCTATGGCGGCCTGATCGAGGAACTGACCATTGACGGCAAGGTATACGCCCTGCCGTTCCGCTCCGATTTCTGGGTGGTCTATTACAACAAGGATATTTTCGACAAGGCAGGCGTGCCTTATCCAACCAATGACATGACCTGGGCGCAGTTCGATGAAACAGCCTGCAAGCTGAAGGGCGGCATGGGCGCGAACCGCATTTACGGCGCTCTGTTGCACACTTGGCGTTCGACGGTGCAACTGCCCGGCATTCAGGATGGAAAACACACGCTGGTTGATGGAAACTATGAGTTCCTGAAACCCTGGTATGAGCGTGCGCTTGCCCTGCAAAAGACCGGCGCGATACCGTCCTACGCCTCGCTGAAGACATCCAATACCCATTACTCCGCGCTGTTCTTCAACGGAACGATCGGCATGCTGCCGATGGGCACCTGGTTCGTCGGAACCCAGATCGCCAAGGTGAAATCGGGCGAGTCGAAAAGCGCCAACTGGGGTATCGTGAAATTCCCCCATCCCGATGGCGTGGCGGCAGGTGCGACGGCCGCGCAGATTGCCGGACTGTCGGTCAACACCAATTCCGGCCATAAGGAAGCGGCGCTGGATTTCATTCAGTTCGTGACCGGGCCTGAGGGAGCGGCCATCATTGCCTCCACCGGCACTTTCCCTGCACTCCGAACCGACGATGTGGCTGAGAAGATCGCATCGCTGCCGGGCTTCCCGCAGGATCAGGGCAGCAAGGACGCGTTGCAGGCGGGCAAGGCCTATCTGGAAATGGCGGTCAACCCGAATGCAGCCAAGATCGAAGTCGTTCTGAACCGTGTCCATGACGCACTGATGACCGACAATATTTCGATCGATGACGGCATCAAGGACATGAATGACGGCGTCAAGGCCATCAAATAATTGCCATGGGCCGCAGGCGGAAAGCCTGCGGCCTTTTTCCTGGCCCAAGAATTCCGGACATTCGTCACCGTGCCCCATGAAACCGCCGCAGCCAATCCGCTCTTTCACAATCCGCTTTCAAGCAGGGACGATCTCGCAAAGGCTGTGATTGATCTCTTCAATCCGCTGCTTGCCTGTTTTTCGGCGGGCGGCGCGCGCGTGCAGTTGGGCGCGACAGGCGCGATATTTGATTACCCGGCTGCCGAACTGGAAGGCTTTGCCCGACCGTTATGGGGCATCGTACCCCTTGCCGCCGGCGGCTATGACTTTCCGCACTGGGATCTCTACCGGCGCGGATTGGCCAATGGCACCAACCCGGCCCACCCCGAATATTGGGGTGACACCGCAGACCGGCACCAACGATTGGTGGAGCTGGCGGCAATAGGCTTTGCACTCGCCATGGTTCCCGAACACATCTGGGAGCCGCTTGCGGAAACGGATAGAAAGACCGTCACGGTCTACCTTCTGGCGGCGCGCGAGCGGGAATTCGTCGATAATAACTGGAAGTTTTTCCGCGTTCTGATCGATCTCGGGCTGGAGCGGGTGGGTGTCGAATTCGACACGGCCAAGACCCATGCATATCTCGACGAAATAGAGGCATTTGATATCGGCAATGGCTGGTATCGTGACGGGCCGGTACGGCGTGTCGACCACTATATTCCCTTCGCCATGCATTTTTATGGGCTGATCTATACCGTGCTTGCGAAAGACGATGAGGCGAGAAAAAAACGGCTCATCGAACGCTCGAGAGTTTTCGCCCGCGACATGCGCCATTGGTTCGGGCCGGACGGGGCCTCGCTCGCCTTCGGGCGCAGCCAGACATACCGGTTTGCGGCGGGTGGTTTCTGGGGTGCACTCGCCTTTTCCGGCTTGCAGGCGCTGCCATGGCCAGAGATCAAAGGTTATTACATGCGGCATATCCGCTGGTGGTCGAAGCGGCCGATCGCGGATCGCGATGGCGTACTTTCCGTGGGATACGGCTATCCGAACCTTTTAATGAGCGAGAGCTACAATTCTCCCTGCTCGCCCTACTGGGCGCTCAAATTCTTCCTGCCGCTGGCGCTGCCCGCCGATCATCCCTTCTGGACGGCGGAAGAGACCAGATCAGAAGAATTCGCCGAACCCGTTTCATTGCCGGAACCGGGCATGGTTGCTTTCCATACGCCCGGCAACGTCGTTGTTCTATCCTCGGGGCAGCAGCACGACAGGATGCGCGGCGCGCAGGAAAAATATTCGAAATTCGTCTATTCCACCCGTTATGCCTTCAATGTCGAGGCGGATGACCGGCATTTTGCCGCCGCAGCTTTTGACGGCATGCTCGGTCTTTCCGACGATGGTGTACACTTCCGTACGCGCGAGACGATGGAAGAGGCATTGATTGCCGGAGACTGCCTCTATTCCCGCTGGAGGCCATGGGTGGGTGTGGAGATAGAGACCTGGCTCGTGCCGCATAATCCGTGGCATATTAGGCTGCACCGCATCCGGACCCCACGCGCGCTGCAAACATCGGAAGGCGGATTTGCCATAGAGCGCGCCGATTTCAACCGTGACCGAACAGAAGCGGGAGAATGCCGCGCTGTATGCTACGGCCAAAGCGACACAAGCGTCATTGTCGATCTTTCGCTCGGGGCTCGTCGTGAAGGACGGTGCCATCAGGCCATTGCCAACACCAATCTCATCCACGCCAGAACCCTCGTGCCGCAATTGCGTGGCACCGTTCCATCAGGCGAAACGCTGCTTGTTACGGCCTGCATGGCGCTACCCGCCGGCAAGGCGGCAGAAGCGGCATTGGTGACCTTACCGGATGCTCCCGATCTCACCGCGCTGGAAGAGATGTTCAGGCTTGAGGGACGTCGCGTTTCCGCCTTTGCACTCGATGAAAGCCGTGCAGGCTTGCCATTATGACAGACGAAACCCAGACTGTTTTCCAACGGCTGGATCGGCTGAATATCCTGACCTGGGAACGAAAACAGGAAGATATCGACCGTCCCGACCATCAGGCGCTGTTGCGCGGTCTTGAGCGCTCGGCCAATGCCAGTTTCGGGCAGGGCGTCTACATCGCCGCAAAAGCCGAGTTGCATACGGACAGGCTGGTGATGGGCGCGCAGTCCTGGATTGCCGGTTACGCAATCGTGCGCGGTGATATCGAACTTGGAGAAAACGTCTCGATCAACCCCTATGCCTGCCTTTCCGGCAGGGTGAAGATCGGTAATGGTGCGCGCATCGCCTCGCATGTCAGCATCGTCGGCTTCAATCACGGTTTTGACGATACCGACACCCCCATCTATCGCCAGCCGTTGACCTCGCTCGGCATAGATATCGGCGACGATGTCTGGATCGGCGCCAACGCAGTCGTGCTGGACGGCGTGAAGATAGGGCGCGGAGCGATTATTGCCGCGGGCGCGGTGGTGGCGAAAGACGTTCCCGCCTTGGCCGTTGCCGGTGGTGTTCCCGCCCGGGTTCTGAAATATCGCGGGGAAAAGGCAGATACGCCCAAGGTGCCTGAAACCGATCGCCTGTTGCGAGAACTCGGCGAGGAAATTGCCGGCGACTGGCTTGCCGCCATTCGCTCCTATGATGAGGGGGGCTCCTATCGTTCAGCCGATGCATCCGGACATGAGGTCGAAAACGCCAGGCATCTGTGTGATGCTATCGAGATCGCCGCAGCCTTCGGGCAGCAAGAGACCGCCTTCGACGTCGAAAGAACCGTGGCTGGCCTTCATGCTATGCAGGATACCCAAACAGGACTGTTTTTCTCTGCCAACCGCCGCCCTTCATCGCCGCCGGAACAGGACCCAACGGTCCTCTACAATATTCTGGCTGTCGGATATGCGCTCGAATGTCTTGGCGCCGCCCCGAAACAGCAGATTGCTTTCGTGGAGGAGATGCGTGCCGACGCCCTCATTCTTCTTCTGGAAGAACTCCCCTGGCAAAACCGGGCATGGCATTGCGGCGCTACTATCGACGCCATCTCCACCGCGCTTTATTTCAACCGGCGCTACTTCGTATCCGGCGACAATCTCGCCGTACTATTTGGCTGGCTGATGGTGAATGCGGACAGAACTACCGGTCTCTGGGGTGACGCGACGACCGAGCAGGGCCTGCTGCAACCGGTCAACGGCTTTTACCGCCTCACCCGCGGCTCTTACGCCCAGTTCGGCCTGCCCGTTCCCTATCCGGAAGCGGCAGTCGACTCGGTCATCGCCAATTATCGCGCCTATGGCGGTTTTCAGGGTACGGAGTTTAACGCCTGCAACCTGCTCGATACGGTCCATCCCCTGCTTCTCTGCCTGAAACAGACGGATCACAGGCGGGACGAGGCAAAAGAGATCGCCCGTGAAGTTCTGAGACGCAATAGGGGGCGCTGGCAGAAAGGCAGCGGATTTGCCTTCGCGGAAGGGCATCCTTCCGGACTACAAGGCACAGAAATGTGGATGTCTGTTCTCTGGCTTTCGGCGAGGCTCCTCGGTGAACAACAGCTTCTGCCATTCCAACCGAGAGGCATTCATCGCTTTGAACCAGTGGAAATCCTCGGCGGCTGCCGCAGATTATGTACAAATATGAATGCACATCTTGGAGTTGATTTCATTTCCTCTTGATTTACCTTGTGTATTTCCGATGATGTAAGACGGACTTGCTAAACAACCGACTCTGTACTCGATGAGTCGTGCAAATGAACATAACAAACGCCAAACAGAAATTGCTTGATTTTATGTCTGTCCGGTCCGACAATCCGGACCTGGTGAAAGCGCAATATCGCGCCTTCACCCGGCAGATGCCGATGATGTATTTCATACTGATTTCAAGTACATGGGCGCTGGCGACTACACATCTGCAACTGGCGCCGTTTTGGCTCACCATTGGAATTCCGGCTTTTTTTACACTCGGCTGCACCGTCAGGATCGCGTTCTGGTGGAGGACCCGCGGTATCGATCCCGCGCCGAAGGTGGCTCATGCAGCGCTTCAGCGCACAAATCGCCTGGCGGCCGGCATTGCCGTGGTATTTACGCTCTGGTCTTTTCTGCTGGTGCCGTATGGGGATGCCTATACGCAATCCCACGTCGCCTTCTACATGGCGATTACCGTCATATCCTGCATCTTCTGTCTGATGTATGTGCGTTCGGCGGCGTTCATGGTCACGGCCATCGTCAACGGCGCCTTCGTCATCTTTTTTTTGGCCTCACAGCAACCGACATTCATCGCCATTGCCATCAATGTTCTGTTGGTCTGTGCGGGCATGATGTCCATCCTGTTGACCAACTACCGCAATTTCGAGCGCATGATTGTTTCGCAGCAGCGCACGGAAGCGCTGAACAATGAGAACCTGCTGCTTGCCAATATTGACAGCCTGACGGAACTGCCTAACCGCCGCGCCTTTTTCGCCCATCTGGAAGCCGAGATCGAGAAAGCAAGGGTGGCGGGAACGCGGCTGGCGCTGGGCGTTATCGATCTCGATGGGTTCAAGCCGGTTAACGACCTTTACGGCCATTCCGTGGGCGACAGGTTGCTCGTCAGCGTCAGCAAACGTCTCACAGATACTCTGACGACCAGCAGGGCATTTAGACTTGGCGGAGACGAATTTGCGATCGTTGCCCCCATCATACCTGACGATGCACAACTCGTTGCAAATGCGAACGTGATCTCGGAACGGTTGAGGGAGGCCTATCATCTTCCCGAGGGGACTGTGCATGTCGCTGCTTCCATGGGAATCGCCGTATTTCCGTGC
Source organism: Rhizobium sp. AN68 (assembly GCF_030758035.1). Taxonomy (NCBI): domain Bacteria; kingdom Pseudomonadati; phylum Pseudomonadota; class Alphaproteobacteria; order Hyphomicrobiales; family Rhizobiaceae; genus Rhizobium; species Rhizobium sp. AN68. Next base: position 1,505,007 of record NZ_JARWMI010000002.1, read on the forward strand.
CTTGCTCTGACGCTTGAGCAACTTTTCGACCGTGCGGACTATGCGTTGTATCACGCCAAGAAAACCCGGCGCGGCGATGCCGTCCTCTTCGATGCGGAGCACGAAAAGCAGATCAATATCGAAGCTCGTATCGAACATCTGCTCAAGCAGAAAGAGATAGAAAACGAGCTTTCAGTCGTGTTCCAACCGATCGTCGACATACGCGATGGAAGAGCTGCGGGCTTTGAAGCACTGGCGCGCTGGCACAGCCCGGTCCTTGGGCATGTCCCGCCTGCCCAGTTCTTCGCCATTGCCGAGCGGGCCGGTATCGTCAGCTCGCTGACGCGGCCTCTTCTTCGAACCGCTCTCGCTTCCGCATCGGTATGGGAGCCATCCCTTAGACTGTCCTTCAACCTCTCGGCCCATGACCTCAATTCCTGCGAAGGCGTGCTGTCATTGATCGGCATCATCGAAAACAGCGGCTTCGACGCAACACGTATTGACCTTGAAATTACCGAAACGGCCTTTGCGCATGATTTCGAACAGGTCAGGCAATCGGTCGAAATGCTGCGGCGGCTCGGTTGCGGCATTTCGCTTGATGATTTCGGCACCGGTTATTCCAGCCTGACACGGCTGCACGCTCTCCCCCTCACCAAGATCAAGATTGACCGCAGCTTCGTCACGGATCTGCACGAAAAGCCAGCCAGCTACAAAATCGTTAAATCGCTGCTCACGCTCAGCCGCGACATGGGGCTGGAATGCGTGGTGGAAGGGGTCGAAACACTGGAGGAACTCGCGGCCCTTGAAGGTCTCGGTGCTACGCTGGTGCAGGGTTATATCTATGCGGCGCCACTACGAGAACAGGATGTCCGTGAGTTTCTTTCCGGACAGGAAAAAAAGCGCATGATCCTGTCAGCCTGAAGTGGCCTGGGTTTTTCGGGCCCGATTTTCCGGCTGCGATGCCTGCCTGCTGATGTTGATCCGGGGAAGGACAGGAAACAGGGCTCGGCGACTTCTATCGTGGCGTAGAAAGGCGTGCTTTGAATTGACGTGTTTGCTTTGTCTGCCTGGCAGGTTTTAGCGTCCGCCTTGTTTTCCGCGCAATCCTGGCGCAGTATAAGCTTCGTTGTGCTGGCAGCACGGCTCCCCGGTGTCAGAGAGGCACCGCCTCTTCTTCGTTGTCATTTAGTGAACGTTTGCGCTGACGGTGCCGTATTTCTTTGCGGTAATCACCGAGATGTCACCTGTTGCGTCACGAGCATGCAGGTTGACGGGCGATTACGCTGCCATCAGTTGCACAACGCAGACCATCTGCATTTCTCCAGTGCCATTTCATGGCATCTGGTCGTTTCGCTCCTGGATTTTCTTGGTACCACCCGGACACGACACCGCATTTAGTCCTTAGGGATGTCTGGCTCAAGCACCACTCCGATCGATAGGGACTTTCGACCGAGAAACAGGAACGCAGCAGTTGCAATGTAGAATAAAACCGGCTCCACGCGGATCAAAGCCGCGCTGAAGCCTCGGATGAAAGGCAAGACCATGAATAGTTATAAAGACCAAAGACGCCAGGCGCTCAGGATCGAAGTTTGGGAGAACGAAGGCGGGTCTTCCGTAGCGGATACGCTTGACTCCCAATATGGAAGAAGGATCGAGAGGGATCAAACCTGGACCATATATCATGTATTCACCGGTGTACCGGTACGGGTGGGTGGCCGCAGGCTGAGCGAACTCAGCATATCGGAAGCAACCGATGGCATGCTTTCACTCAATCGTCGCAACGTTTTGCGAAGGGAAGAACGCAGCAGGTGTGAAGCATGACACTGGCTTTCCCCAACTCGGCCCGCAGTTTTGACGACGTGCGTAAAGCTGTGCGGTTTTTCGGCCATGACGGCATGTTCGAAATCCGGTTTTTTGTCGAAGCCGCTGCACTCGCCAAGGGCGGCGTGCATGCAACAGGCATGTCGGAAGCCCAATGCCTTTCGTCTTTTGACGCAATGCGCACGCCGATCTACGAGGCTGCCAAGAAGGTGTATGCCAAGTACCGGCGCAATCTGAACGTCCTGACGCCTTCCGACTTCGGCTAGAGCACATCCTGTTTAGACAAAATTGTCTGACGTGCTCTCGCTATTTGTTTTTACGCATTTTCCGGGCGTAAAACTGCTACGCACTTTAGGAAATGCGCGACCATTGCGGGATCATGGAATGGCGCGCGGGCCGACGTCTACGGTTGCGACACCGCGAGCCAATGCATCATCGATTTCAGTCGGTGACACCTGAAGGAACTGTCGGCGGTTCATGGCGACAGCGATCGCGGGAATCTCTAGATGGGTTCCCACGCGGCGATACGCCGTGAAGCTGAGGCCCTCTATCAATTCCTCGTCTATGACCAGGCGATAAGTGCCCGCTCCCAAGGGTTCCGAAAGGGCCTCCAGACGGAACGGATGCGTGAATGTGATTTCGGTCTCTGTGGTTCTTTCGATCATGTCCAACACCGCGTTCCGTTGCGTTAAAACCTGCACAGTTACAGCCGGTTATCGCAACTATGCGCCGATCAGGATGTAAACGATCAGCGCCACACTTGCCGCAGACAAGCCGTAGCCAGCCAGCGTTGCGAGATTCTGTTTTGTCGGTTGGTGGAATATGGAAGACATGGCGTCCTCCTTTGTCGGGGCCAGGGTATTCAACCCTTAAACAGCAGCGCCCGTACTATAGCTGCTGGAACAAACACATTGGACCCGTTTCAATCGTTTAGCAATGAAACAATCCTGATAATCAGAGGTGCTGATCGAAGACCCCTCTATGTGAAGGCGAGGAGCGCCGTCACTCTTCCTGCGAGGCCTTTGTCCGCCGGAAGGCCGCAAAAGTCTCCGATATGCCAAAATTCGAATGCCTCACCAAATGATCTTGACAGGGGGCAAGTTTTGGATTTCCTTGTAAACCGGTTTAGTAAATCGCTTTACAAGCCTATCAAGAGGCCAAAGGCCCACGGGAACAGGAACGGGAAGAATGATGGCGCCAAATCGTGCGGCTAGTCTGAAGGATGTTGCCCGCACGGCGGGTGTTTCCGTCGCCACGGTGTCGCGGCTGCTCAACGGCTCGCTGGAATTGCCTGCGGACACGAAGGCCCGCATCGAAGACGCCATTCGCCAGCTCAACTATGTTCCTAACCCGCATGCCCGGCGTCTGAGCCGTGGGCGCTCCGATACGATCGGTCTCGTCGTTCCCGATATCGGCAACCCGTTCTTCGGCATGCTGGTTGCAGCAGTGGAAGAGGAGGCAGACAGGCGCGGTCTTGCCGTATCGCTTTTCGCAACGTTGAACCGGCCGGGACGCGAACTGTCCTATCTGCGGCTTCTTGCCCGCAACCATGTCGACGGGCTGGTCTTCGTTACCAACCACCCCGATACGGACGAGCTTGCCGAGCTTATCAGCGCCACCGGCAAAGTCGTTGTGGTCGATGAAGACGTCAGTGGGGCATCCGTGCCGAAGCTGTTCTGTGATAATGAACAGGGCGGCCGCCTGGCTGGCGAACACCTTGCCGGATATGGCCACGAACGTGTGCTTTATGTCGGCGGCCCGGCAGAAATGCTCAGCACGCAGCGGCGTTTCCTTGGGTTGGAGGCAGCGTTGCGGACACATTGCGGCTGCGAGCCGTCGATCATGCGTTATTGCGGCGACTATACTGCGGAGTTCGGTCGCGAGGCGGCCTTGCGTTTTCTTTCCGAAGGCCGTCCCGCCACGGCAATTTTCGCCAGCTCCGACGAAATCGCCATCGGGATGATTGAAGTCTTGCGGGCGCAGGGTGTGCGCATTCCGCAGGACGTATCGATGATCGGCTTCGACGATGTCGGCCCGCTGCATCTGTTCGATCCGCCGCTTACCGCCATTCGCCAGCCGGTCAGGGCCATTGGCCAGCGCGCCCTGTCGTTGCTCGCCGAAACCAATTGGGAACAGGAAACTCCGGCCCATCCGGAAGAGCTGCTTCCCGTAGAAATCGTCGTGCGGAGCTCCGTTGCGCCGCCGTCGAAACAATAATTGCGACGGACAAAACCAACAGAGGAAGAACGCAAATGACAATAATCAAACGCAGATATTTCTCCGCAGCCCTTGCCGCCACCGTTCTGGCCGGGGCGACGCTTTCCGCCGGCATTGCCGGTGCCGCGGAAAAGACGATAGCCCTGGTGCAGATCAACCAGCAGGCCATCTTTTTCAACGACATGAACAAGGGTGCGGAAAAGGCGGCAAAGGAAGCGGGCGTCAAGCTCGTCATCTTCAATGCCAATAACGATCCGGCTGCGCAAAACAGCGCCATCGAGACCTATATCCAGCAGAAGGTCGATGGGATCGCGGTCGTTGCCATTGATGTCAACGGCATCATGCCTGCGGTAAAGCAGGCCGCCGAAGCGAACATCCCAGTGGTCGCTATCGACGCAATATTGCCCGAAGGGCCTCAGAAGGCACAGATTGGCGTCGACAATGCCAAGGCTGGTGCCGACATGGGCAAGTTCTTCGTCGACTATGTGAAGTCAGACATGGGCGGCAAGGCCAAGATCGGCGTCGTCGGGGCCCTCAACTCTTTCATCCAGAATATCCGTCAGAAGGGCTTTGAGGACACGCTCAAGGATCATCCCGGCATCACGGCGGCCGGCGTCGTTGACGGACAGAACGTGCAGGATACGGCTCTTTCCGCAGCGGAAAACCTCATAACTGGCAATCCGGATATGACCGCAATCTACGCAACGGGTGAACCGGCCCTTCTCGGCGCCGTCGCTGCCGTCGAAAGCCAGAGCAAGCAGAAGGACATCAAGGTCTTCGGCTGGGATCTGACCAAGCAGGCGATCGCTGGCATCGACGCTGGTTATGTCGCGGGTGTCATCCAGCAGGACCCGGCGGCCATGGGTGCTGCGGCCGTCAAGGCGCTGAAGACCGTTTCTGATGGCGGCAGTGTCGAAAAGACGATTGCCGTGCCGGTGACCATCGTCACCAAGGCCAATGTCGAGCCCTACCGGGCGGTCTTCAAATGATCGCCGGCGGACAGCACCCAACCGCTGTCACCGGCGCTGGGGGAGATATTCTCCCCCAGCATCTCTCCGGTGCGGCGCGAGAACCGCGCGTCTCGCTTCGCGGTATCGTAAAAACCTTCGGTTCACATCAGGCGCTGCGCGGCGTCGATCTCGACATCTATCCCGGTGAATGCCTGGGCCTTGTCGGTGACAACGCGGCTGGAAAATCGACGCTGACGAAGGTTATTTCCGGAACCTACATTCCGGATGAAGGATCCATTACGCTCGAGGGGGAAGAGGTCCGTTTCTCCGGTCCCGCCGATGCGCGCAATCGCAATATCGAGATGGTCTTTCAGGATTTGAGCCTCTGTGACCATATAGACGTGATCGGCAACCTGTTTCTTGGGCGCGAGATCACCAAGGGTCCGTTCCTCGACCGGCAGACGATGTTGGCCGAGGCCCGCAAGATGCTGGATGCGCTGGAAATCCGTATTCCAAGGTTGACGGCCAAGGTGGAAAAACTCTCCGGCGGACAGCGGCAGGCAATCGCAATCGCCCGTGCGGCGTCCTTCAATCCCAAGGTCCTGATCATGGACGAACCCACTTCGGCGCTTGCCGTGGCAGAGGTGGAGGCCGTTCTGGCGTTGATCAACCGGGTCAAGGCCAAGGGCGTCTCCGTCATCCTCATCACTCATCGTCTTCAGGATCTGTTCCGCGTGTGTGATCGCATCGCCGTCATGTACGAGGGAACGAAGGTCGCCGAACGGCAGATCAACGAAACCAGCCTCGAAGACCTCGTCAAACTGATCGTGGGAGGTCGCCATTGACCGTCTACACTGAACGCGCCAAGGGCTCACCCGTCGCCGATTTCATCGCCGAAAACGCGCAGGTCTTGTCCATAACGGCCTTTTTCATCGCCTGCATGCTGTTCTTTGCCGTAAGCACGGATACGTTCCTGACGGCAGGCAACCTGCTGAACGTCGTGCGTCAGGCCGCTCCCATCCTCATCGTTTCCGTCGCCATGACGCTTGTCATCATCACCGGCGGCATCGACCTGTCGGTCGGCTCCATGGTTGCGCTGATCAACGCCGTCGGTGCCATCCTCATGGCGGCGGGCTATCCCTGGCCTCTGGTGCTGGTCGCCATGCTCATGCTCGGCGCCGTGCTTGGTCTCTTGCAGGGCTGGTTCATTGCCTATCAGGGCATTCCGGCCTTCATCGTCACGCTCGCAGGCTTGTCCATCCTTCGAGGGGTCGCACTCTATATCACCCAAGGGTATTCGGTGCCTATTCCGGATGCGCCCGGCTTCTTTTTTCTCGGTCGCGGAGACCTGTTCGGTTTCCCGGTGCCGGCGCTGATCGGTATCCTCATCACTGTCGTGGCCTATGTGGTCATTTCGTCCACCCGCTACGGACGCCGGGTCGTGGCGGTAGGCTCCAATCTGGAGGCTGCCCGTCGTGTGGGTATGCCGGCAAAATGGATCCTTGCATCGGTCTATCTGGTCGCAGGCGTGGCATCCGCAATCGCTGGGCTGCTGATCGCGTCACGCCTCGGCTCGGGTTCCTCCAATGCTGCTGTCGGCTTTGAGCTGCAAGTCGTGGCAGCGGTTGTGCTTGGCGGTACATCGTTGATGGGCGGACGCGGAACCATTCTCGGCTCCGTGCTTGGCACCATGACCATTGCCGTGATCGGCAACGGGCTGATCCTGATGCATATTTCACCCTTTTTCACACAGATTGTCACGGGCGCGATCATTCTTGCCGCTATCTGGCTCAACACACGCATCTTCACCACCAACTTCCGCTTGGGTTCCAGAAAAAAGGGTTGAGGCCATGGTGGATGAACTCTCGAAAGGCCATATTCGCTCCGGCAATTTCATGACGGTTGCCGGTCCCGTCCCGGTGGAAAAGCTCGGCCTGACGCTGATGCACGAGCATATTCTCAACGATTGCCGCTGCTGGTGGCACGCACCGAAAACGCCGGAGCGGCAATATCTGGCAGAGGGCTTGGTCTGCCAGGAAATCCTCGGCGAACTTCGCCAGGATCCCTTCGTCAACAAGCACAACATCACGCTGGATGATGAGCCGCTTGCGATTAAAGAACTGCATGAATTCGCCGCTCAGGGCGGCCATACGGTGGTGGAGCCGACCTGCCAGGGTATCGGCAGAAATCCGCTTGCCCTCAGGCGGATATCCGAAGCGACCGGGCTCAATATCGTGATGGGGGCGGGTTATTATCTGGCCTCCTCTCATCCTGAGAAAGTGGCAGCGCTCAGCATCGACGACATCGCCAATGAAATCGTTCACGAGGCGCTTCAGGGCGTCGACGGAACCGGTGTGAAAATCGGTCTGATCGGAGAGATCGGTGTGTCCTCGGACTTCACCCCCGAGGAGCAAAAATCGCTGCGGGGTGCGGCGAGGGCGCAGGCCCGTACAGGTCTGCCCCTTATGGTGCATCTTCCGGGCTGGTTAAGGCTGGGTCACAGGGTTCTCGATGTAGTCGAGCAGGAAGGCGCGGATGTCAGTCACACCGTTCTGTGTCACATGAACCCGTCGCATGATGACCTTGGCTATCAGGGAGAACTTGCCGGCCGCGGTGCCTTCATCGAATACGACATGATCGGCATGGATTTCTTCTATGCCGATCAGCAGGTCCAATGCCCGAGTGACGACGAAGCGGCCAAAGCCCTCGTCCAGCTGGTGGAGCGCGGATATCTGGACCGCATCCTGCTTTCCCACGATGTTTTCCTGAAGATGATGCTGACGCGGTATGGCGGCAATGGTTACGCCTATATCCTCAAGCATTTCCTGCCGCGATTGAAGCGGCATGGTCTGGATGACCTCACCTTGCAAATCCTCATGCGGGATAACCCGCGCTCGGTCTTCCAGGCGAAGACGTGACGAACCCATAGAAATGGAACGAAAAATGACAAAGAAAATACTTCTCGTGGGCGAAAGCTGGGTCAGCTCCGCAACTCACTACAAGGGCTTCGACCAGTTCGGCAGCGTCACCTTTCACTTGGGCGCGGAACCTCTGGTAAAGGCGCTCGAAGGTAGTGAGTACGAGCTGACCTACCTGACGGCTCATGATGCTGTCGAGAAACTTCCCTTCGATATGGCGGGGCTGGATGCGTATGACGCGATCATCCTCTCTGACATCGGTGCCAATTCGCTGCTTTTGCCGCCTGCGGTTTGGCTGCACTCGAAAACCGTTCCAAACCGTCTGAAGCTTCTCAAGGCATGGGTCGAAAAGGGTGGCGGCCTGCTGATGGTTGGCGGATATTTCTCGTTCCAGGGTATCGATGGCAAGGCCCGGTGGCGACGCACCCCCGTGGAAGATACGCTTCCCGTGACCTGCCTGCCATGGGATGACCGCGTTGAAATTCCAGAAGGATCGACGGCCGACATTCTGATGCCGGATCATCCCACCGTTGCAGGTCTTTCCGGCGAATGGCCGCTTCTCCTCGGTGTCAATGAGGTAGAGGTGCGCGAACGCGCAGATGTGGACGTGGTCGCCCGCCTGCCTGCGGAGCAGGGCGGTCATCCGCTTCTGGTCACCGGCGTTTTTGGACAGGGTCGGACAGCGGCGTGGACATCCGACATTGGTCCGCACTGGCTCTCTCCCGCCTTCTGCGAATGGCAGGGCTACGGCCGTTTGTGGAAAAACATTCTGGGCTGGCTGACAGAAGCTCGCTGAGCGCGGCGGCATGTATCGGTGGAGAGGATCGTCAGTTGGACAAAATATCCGCGAGCTCAAGGATATCGGGAAAGGCTGAAAGCGTGCCCCGACGACTGACGGTCAGCGCAGATGCCTTTGCGCCATGCCTCAACGCCCGTTCATCCACACTGACGTTTCTCAACGCGGCGGAGGCCAGCGTGACGGCCATGAAGCAATCGCCAGCACCCGTCGTGTCGACAACGCCAGTTTTTTCGGCGGGCACGGTCAGGCATTGGTTTGTCGTGCCGAGCATCGAACCCTCGCCGCCAAGGGTGAGGATGACCTGGCGGACACCGGCTGAAATGAGCAATTTTATCGCTGTCGAGCCGGTATCCCCGGTCAGGGCGGCCGCTTCGCCGCGGTTGAGGAAAGCGATGTCCGTGAGCGGCCAGAGACTTTCAAACCAGGGTTGGAGAGGTGACGGATTGAATGCGGTGATCATTCCCGTTGCCTTTGCCTGCGACAGTGCGAGACGGGTGGTTGTTTCGCCCAGATTGCCTTGCACGACGAGAAGGTCGCCGGGGCTGGCTGTACCAAGGGTTCCGGCCACGTCTTCCGGGGTCAGGGATTCTGCGCAGGCCGTGGTCGTGACGATGCTGTTTTCACCATCGGGCGTATTGAAGATGATGGAGAGATCGCTGGTCTGCCCATCCATGCCAATGAGGTCGGCGGTCAGAGGTTCGGTTGCAAGGCGGGCGCGGATGGTCGCAGACCTGTCATCTGTACCTACAGCAGCAGTCAATGTGGTATCGAGCCCGCATCGGGCCATAACAATGGCTTGATTGCAGCCTTTTCCGCCAAGATCGCGGAAGGCCTGCCGGCCGAAAATCGAAGCCCCGGCTTCCGGCAGGGCGGAAACGGAATAGGTTTCGTCGAGCGCGATATTGCCGATGACGAAGGCACGCATGAAAAACTTTCGAGAGGACAAGGCATGCAGATCATATCCGACAATAGGGCGAACGCCATCCAGGAAATCTTTGGTCGTGACAAGGCTTTGATCGGCATGGTGCATTGCCCGCCGTTTCCCGGAGCACCAAGGTATCGTGGCGCGGCCATGGATGCCATCTACGACGTCTGCATGCGCGATGCCGAGGCTTTGATCGAAGGCGGTATGCATGGTCTTCTCATTGAAAACCATGGCGATATTCCCTTTTCCAAGCCGGAGGATATCGGTCATGAGACAGCTGCCTTCATGAGCGTGGTGACTGACCGGGTCGCGCGGGCGACTGGCGTTCCGCTCGGTATCAACGTGCTTGCCAATGCGCCGATCCCGGCTTTCGCCATTGCCATGGCGGGCGGAGCGAAATTCATCCGCGTCAACCAGTGGGCCAATGCCTATGTCGCCAACGAGGGTTTCATGGAAGGGCGTGCGGCGGAAGCGATGCGTTATCGATCCCTGCTCAGGGCCGAGCACATAAAGGTTTTCGCCGACAGCCACGTCAAGCACGGCGCGCATGCTATCACGGGTGATCGTAGCATCGATGAGCTGACCCGCGACCTTGCCTTCTTTGATGCGGATGCGGTGATCGCTACTGGCCAGCGAACCGGCAACAGCGCAACGATGGCGGAAATCGAAGAGATCGGGCAGGCCACACATCTCCCGCTTCTGGTCGGTTCTGGTGTTGGGGAAGCCAATATCGTTGAAATCCTGAAGCGCACCAGCGGTGTCATCGTCGCTTCGTCGCTAAAACAGGGCGGTGTCTGGTGGAACCCTGTCGAGCCTGCCCGTGTGCGATCGTTTGTTGAGGCGGCGCAGCCAGGGCTTTCGGGTTGAGGGCAAACGGGAAATGATGATGACGCAAACTCTTTCGATCAACGGGCAGCGACTTATCGATCGACTCGACCGGTTTGCGCAAATAGGCGCGACGGCAAAGGGTGGCGTAAACCGCCAGGCCTTGACCGGCCTCGACCGGCAGGCGCGGCAATTGCTGACGGAGCTGGCGCTGCAGCGCGGCTTCAAGGTCTTTCAGGACCCGATTGCCAATCTGTTCATTCGCCGCGAGGGGAGCAACCCGGATCTGTCGCCGCTGCTTATCGGCAGTCATCTCGACAGTCAGCCCACAGGCGGTCGTTTTGACGGTGCGCTCGGCACGCTCGCAGCTTTTGAGGTTCTGGAAACACTCGAGGATTGCGGGGTGGAAACCGAGCGGCCGGTGGAGGTCGTGTCGTTCACGAATGAAGAGGGCTGCCGCTTCGCGCCGGGCTGCATGGGCTCCATGGCTTTTGCCGCCGGTTCAATTCCAAGCGCCTGGGAGACCATGCGCGCGACTGACGGTGCGCTTTTCGCAGATGAACTCTCCGCCACGCTGGAAAGTCTCCCGGTTGCCGTGATGCGGCCTCTGGGCACGCCGGTTTTCGCTTATCTCGAGGTCCATATCGAGCAAGGCCCTTCATTGGAAAAAGAGGGCTTACCGATCGGCATCGTCACCGGCATACAGGGAACGCGCTGGCTGGAGGTGATTATCGAAGGGCAGACCGCCCACGCTGGAACAACGGCGCTGCAATATCGGCATGACCCCATGCAAGCCACGGTCAACGCGCTGTCTGAACTCTATCGCGACATCATGCCAGCCGATCCGGCCGCGCGTTTCACGATTGGCCGAATGGCCCTTGAACCCGGCGCGGTGAACGCGATCCCGGCAACGGTGCGCTTCACGATCGATTTTAGACACCCTTCGCTGACAACAATCGGCGTCATGGAGCAGACAATCCGCATGGCTATCCAGCAGGCAGCGGCGGACACAGGCTGCTCGGCGACTATTTCGCAGATTTTCGACATGCCGCCGGCAAGTTTTCCGGATGAATTACTTGCCGTATTGGATCAGGCCGCACAAGAGCGGGACTTTGCAACAAAGAGAATGCTCTCCGGCGCATTCCACGATGCGCTTTTTATGAACCGCGTCGCGCCATCGGCCATGATTTTCGTACCCTGCCGGGATGGTCTCAGTCACAATGAGGCTGAATATGTGGAGCAGGAGCATAGTATTGCGGGTGGCAACATGCTCTTGGCTTCGCTTCTCCAGCAGCTAGCGCCGACGGCAGCGTTGTAAATCGAATGTTTGCGGGGAGCTTTCGCCCCTTGTTAGGGTTGCTCCGTTTGCAGATCACTGCGCGCTGGCCGATCGCGAGTGTAATTCGGTTGAGAAAAAGCCGATGTGAATCAGCGCTGTAGCAAGCGATCGTATGAAACTGCCTTTTGCTTGAAACTTTCCTCCTGTCGCTCTCGTCACTTGTGCTGTTCCCCGAGACGGGAACGACAGGCCTTCAGAGGCGCGCTTCCGCGCCGAGGCGATTAGGGAAGAGGAATATTCAATGTTCAAGTCCGCAATCCGTACGCTCGCCCTTGCTACGGCAATCTCGACTCTTGCTTCGGGTGCCTTTGCTGAAAATCCAAAGGTCGGCGGTGCAGCAATGTACGAAAACAAGAACATCATCGAGAATGCCGTCAACTCGAAGGATCACACCACGCTGGTCGCCGCCGTCAAGGCTGCCGGTCTCGTAGAAACCCTTCAGGGCAAGGGACCGTTCACGGTCTTCGCTCCGACCAATGAGGCCTTTGCCAAATTGCCGAAGGGTACAGTCGAAACTCTGCTGAAGCCGGAAAACAAGGCGCAGCTGACCAAGATCCTGACCTGTCATGTCGTGGCGGCCGATGCCATGTCCAGCGCCATCGAGAAGATGATCAAGGATGACAACGGCACCCATGATGTGAAGACGGTCGGCGGCTGCATCCTCAAGGCGAAGGAAAGCATGGGCAAGATTACCCTGACCGACGAAGCGGGTGGTGTTGCGCATGTGACGATCGCCGACGTCAAGCAGTCGAACGGCGTCATTCATGTCATCGACAAGGTTCTGCTTCCGAAGATGTGATTGCTCTTATCTTCTGCATGCCTGATCCGGCCACCTCCTCGGTGGCCGGATTTTTTGTGCTCGACGTTGCTTCTATCGGTGAGGCAATGGTTTGCCGGCATCGCGTACGGCAGGCCGCGGGGAGGAATGCCGGGCGCATCCCTGAGGGCACGACGGCAGACGGCATGCCTGCCCGCATGTTCTCCTGTTCCGTTATCGAAAACAGAAACAGAGTGCGCTATCTTGCCTTCCGGCCCTGGTTGACGTACTCGAAATCGATAGGACCCTGGGCCGATTAACAATAGTGTTTCGTGGCGCTGCGTTTCGGCGCCATACACCTCATGACGTTGGGATTGCGATGAACCTTTACTTGGATTACCTGGCTGAGATCGAAAGCAGAAAAACTCAAGGGCTCGCTCCCAAGCCGATCGACGATGGCGGATTAACCGGCGAAATCATTGCCTTGATCCGGGATACCGGTAGCGAATATCGCGCGGATGCCCTCAAATTCTTCATTTACAACACCTTGCCAGGCACCACGAGCGCTGCCGGCGTCAAGGCCGCCTTTCTGAAGCAGATCATTCTGGGCGAAACTGTCGTTCCGGAGATCACGCCCACTTTCGCCCTTGAACTGCTGTCGCACATGAAGGGTGGCCCCTCCATCGAAGCGCTGCTCGACATCGCCCTTGGCGATGATGCCGGGCTTGCCCAGCAGGCAGGCGAAGTGCTGAAGACGCAGGTCTTCCTCTATGACGCTGACATGTTCCGGCTACGTGATGCCTTCAAGGCGGGCAATACCGTCGCGAAGGGCGTTCTTGAGAGCTATGCCAAGGCTGAGTTCTTTACCAAGCTTCCCGATGTCGAGGATGAGATCAAGGTCGTGACCTTCATCGCCGCCGAAGGCGATATTTCGACCGATCTTCTGTCGCCTGGCAACCAGGCGCATTCGCGCTCCGACCGACAGCTGCACGGCCAGTGTATGATCACGCCGGAAGCGCAGGCGGAAATCGTCGCGCTGCAGAAGCAGCATCCCGACAAGCGGGTGATGATGATCGCCGAAAAGGGCACGATGGGCGTCGGCTCGTCGCGCATGTCGGGCGTCAACAACGTGGCGCTGTGGACCGGCAAGCAGGCCAGCCCCTATGTGCCCTTCGTCAACTTCGCCCCGATCGTTGCCGGCACCAACGGCATTTCGCCGATCTTCGCCACCACTGTCGACGTCACGGGCGGCATCGGCATTAACCTGAAGAACTGGGTGAAGAAGCTCGGCGAAGACGGCAAGCCTATCCTCAACAATGACGGCAATCCGGTTCTGGAGCAGAAATATTCGGTTGAGACCGGCACCGTTTTGAAGATCGACGCCAAGAACTACAAGCTTCGTGACGAGAACGGCACGGAACTGGTCGATCTCTCCTCCTCCTTCACACCGCAGAAGATGGAATTCATGAAGGCGGGCAGCTCCTATGCCATCGTCTTCGGCAAGAAGCTCCAGACATTTGCGGCTGAAACGCTTGGCGTCGAGGCCACCCCGGTCTTTGCGCCCAACAAGGAAATCTCCATCGAAGGCCAGGGCCTCACGGCCGTCGAGAAAATCTTCAACCGCAATGCCGTTGGCGTCACGCCCGGCAAGGTGCTGCATGCCGGCTCCGACGTGCGCGTGAAGGTCAACATCGTCGGCTCGCAGGACACGACCGGTCTGATGACGGCGCAGGAACTTGAGGCGATGGCGGCGACCGTCATTTCGCCGCTGGTGGATGGTGCGTACCAGTCGGGTTGCCACACGGCCTCCGTCTGGGACAAGAAGGCGCAGGCGAACATTCCGAAGCTCATGTCCTTCATGAACAACTTCGGCGTCATCACTGCCCGCGACCCCAAGGGCGTCTATCATTCGATGACGGACGTGATCCACAAGGTGCTGAACGACATCACCGTGGACGACTGGGCGATCATCATCGGCGGCGACAGCCACACCCGCATGTCCAAGGGCGTGGCCTTCGGTGCCGACTCGGGCACTGTGGCGCTGGCACTGGCGACGGGCGAGGCGACCATGCCGATCCCGCAATCCGTCAAGGTCACCTTTAAGGGCAAGATGCAGCCGCATATGGACTTCCGCGATGTTGTCCATGCGACGCAGGCGCAGATGCTGAAGCAGCATGGCGACAACGTTTTCCAGGGCCGCATCATCGAAGTCCATATCGGCACGCTGCTCGCTGACCAGGCCTTCACCTTTACCGACTGGACGGCCGAGATGAAGGCCAAGGCGTCGATCTGTATCTCTGAAGACGAGACGCTGATCGAGTCGCTGGAAATCGCCAAGTCGCGTATCCAGATCATGATCGACAAGGGCATGGATAATGCCGCCCAGACACTGAAGGGCCTGATCGCCAAGGCAGATCAGCGTATTGCCGAAATCCGCTCGGGCGAAAAGCCCGCTCTTACCCCCGATGCCAACGCGAAATATTTCGCTGAAGTCGTCGTGGATCTGGACGTGATCGACGAACCGATGATCGCCGACCCCGACGTCAACAACACCGATGTCTCCCGGCGCTACACCCATGACACGATCCGTCCGGTGTCCTATTACGGCGGCACCAAGAAGGTCGATCTGGGCTTCGTCGGTTCGTGCATGGTGCATAAGGGCGACATAAAGATCGTCGCCCAGATGCTGAAGAACATCGAGAAGGCCGAAGGTAAGGTCGAGTTCAAGGCGCCGCTCGTGGTCGCGGCACCGACCTATAACATCATCGACGAGCTGAAGGCGGAAGGGGATTGGGAAATCCTGCAGAAGTATTCCGGCTTCGAGTTCGATGATCTCAAGCCGAAGACTGCCAACCGGACAGAATACGAGAACATCCTCTATCTGGAGCGCCCGGGCTGCAACCTTTGCATGGGCAACCAGGAGAAGGCGGAGAAGGGTGATACTGTTCTGGCAACCTCGACCCGTCTCTTCCAGGGCCGCGTTGTTGAGGACACTGCCGAGAAGAAGGGTGAATCGCTGCTGGCCTCGACCCCTGTCGTGGTACTGTCGGCAATCCTTGGCCGCACACCGAGCGCTGAGGAATACAAGGCCGCCGTGGTAGGTATCGATCTGACCAAGTTCGCACCGCCGAAAGCCGCGCCAATCGATTCCCTGTCTGTCCAATACTAAAGTATTTCCGGGCGTAGGACTTTTACGTCCGGAAAAACGTTTGAAACCAAAGATATAGAGCGCGTCCACCGAATTCAGTTGAAACCGGACGCGCTCTAGGGTTGAAATTACCCTTCAAATTCTTTGCAAAACGCCACAATCACGCGAAAAAACGCCGGCACATAACTTCTGATTAATACGCCTGCGGCAGAATAGGAATGATAATTACTTTCGATTAAATATCTATCCGGCAAGAAGCGGCGAGTATGTCTGAAATACGCTCATTTATTGCGGACGATCTCGTGTCCGTGGCTGACATGTTTCACCGTTTTTTGCGGAAGAAAGATGGGGCCGCGACAGATGATCTGACCTCATATTTGCGCGCCGTCTTTCTCGAAAATTCAAACATAAACCCGGATATTCACTCCAAGGTCTATGTGCGCGACGATGGCCGCGTGTCTGGATTTCTGGGCGTTTTGCCCGTGGCAATGGAACTTAATGGCCGGAACATACAGGCCGCTGTCTGCTCTTCCTTTGTCGCTGAAGACCGTGAGACCGATCCCTTTGCCGGAGCGCGTTTGCTGCGTGAAGTTTTGGGTGGACCTCAGGAGCTGACATTTGGGGAGACGATCAACGATGTTTCCGCCGATATGTGGAAGACGATGCGCGGCCAGCTGCTCGCCTCCTACAGTCTCGATTGGCTGCGGATTTTGCGCCCGGCTTCATTCGGGCTGGAAATAGCCGCTGATCGTTTCTCCAGCACTTTCCGCGCGCTGACGCCGTTCAGCAAGATCATCGATCGCACCATTTCGGCGCGTGGCCATGGGCGAGCATTATCCTATTACGCATCACATCCGGACAAGGTGGACAGCTTTACCGACGACGAAGCGAGCGATACCGAATTCGCGCGTCTGGCACGGGAACTCGTCGGCCACTTTCCGCTCCATCCCGTTTGGACCGAGGAAAGCCTGTTGCACATGCTCCAACACGCCAAACGCAAACGTCTGCACGGCGAACCAGTCCAGCGGATTGTGAGGGCCCGCGGCGGCAGGGCGGTGGGGCTTTTTCTTTACCACGGCAATCCAACGGGCATCGGCCGGACGCTGCAGATCATGGCCGTGCCCGGGCAGGAGCAGATCGTGATCGACCGGCTGATCCGCAATGCCTATGATCGTGGTCTCGCGGCCATCAGAGGTCGCACCCAGCCGGCACTGCTGCGGGCGATGCTCGGTAAGAAATGCACGTTTCTGCATGCGTCATCCACCATCGTGCATTCGCGCAATGCGGACCTCCTCAAGGCAGCGACGGATGGAACGGCATTTTTTAACGGCTTTTGCGGTGAAAGCTGGACGCGCCTCATCGGTGACAGCTTTGGTCAGGCGGTCGAGTAATGTGCGGAATTGCCGGATTTTATCGACACGACATGCCGGCCGAGCGCGCAAACGAGCGCCTTGCGCTGATGGCGTCGCGTCTTAAGCATCGTGGTCCAGATGCGCATGGAGCCCTGCTGCGCGGCGATGTAGGCCTTGCCCACGCAAGGCTGGCGATTGTGGGCATTGCCGATGGCGCGCAGCCGATGCGCACCGTCGAAGACGATCTTGCCATTTCCTTCAACGGCGAAATCTTCAATCACGTCGAACTGCGCGAAACGCTGTCCGCACGCGGCCACCATTTCCGCACCCACTCCGACACCGAAGTCATCCTGCATGACTATCGAGACAAGGGGCTGGATTGCCTCAACGAATTCAACGGCGATTTTGCCTTCGCCCTGCACGACGCCCGCAACGACACGCTGGTGCTTGCGCGTGACCGGATGGGTGTCCGGCCGCTTTATTATACGTGGCATGAAGGTACGTTTTATTTCGCATCCGAGATCGGGGCGCTTCTGGCGTTGCCGGGAATGACGGCCGAGATCGATCCGGTGGCGCTGGATCAGATATTCACCTTCTGGTTCCCGTTGCCGCCGCGCACCGCGTTTCGCGGCATTCACGAATTGCCGCCCGGTCATCTGATGATCCTGCGCGATGGCGCGTCCACGGTACGGCGCTGGTGGCAGCTTTCCTATCCTGACGGCAAGGACGCAGCACCGCCGGCAAGCCTTGGCGCGCAGGTGGAAGAGCTGACGGCGCTTCTGGCCGACGCAACGCGGATCAGGCTTCGCGCCGATGTGCCTGTCGGCTCCTATCTGTCCGGCGGGCTCGATTCCTCCCTCGTTTCTGCCCTGGCTGCGCAAAGCGTTAGCCGAGGCCTGCGCACATTTTCGCTGGCCTTCGAAAGTGCGGAGCACGACGAAAGTATCTGGCAGAAAACAATGAGCCAGCATCTTGGCGTCGCATCCGGAACCACGGAGTGCTCAATTGCGGACATAGCGCAATACATGCCTGAGGTCATGGAGCACGTGCAGACGCCCATTCTTCGCACAGCACCGGTGCCGCTTTACCTGCTTTCCCGGCATGTGCGCGAACGGGGAATGAAGGTGGTGCTGACCGGTGAAGGTGCTGATGAGCTGTTCGCTGGCTACGATATTTTCCGCGAAGCGCGGGTACGGCGCTTTTGCAGCCGCCAGCCGCAATCGGCTCGCCGGCCGAAACTGTTCCAGCGGCTTTATCCCTACCTTCCGGGGCTGAAACAGCAGACGCCGGATTATCTGGCACGCTTCTTCTCCTTCGGCGCAGAAGCCACCGACGAACCGCTGTTTTCCCATCGGCCGCGCTTGCGCTCTACGGCGGCGGCGAAAATCTTCTTTTCAGCGGAATTGAAAGCGCAGCTTGGCGACTACGACGCTGCGGCCGATCTTGCCGCGCAGTTGCCAGAGAATTTCCGCCGCTGGCATCCGCTTCATCAGGCGCAGTACCTCGAGACAGCATTTCTCTTGCCCGGGTATATTCTGTCCAGTCAGGGAGACCGGGTCATGATGGCAAATGGAGTGGAAGGCCGGTTTCCGTTCCTCGATCCCCGTGTGGTGGACTTTGCCGCAGCGCTCCATCCCGAGGCGAAACTGCGCGGTCTGAAGGAAAAATATATCCTTAAACAGGCTGCAGCCGAGCTGGTGCCCGATGCGATCTTAAACCGACCCAAGCAGCCCTATCGCGCGCCCGACGCAGAAGCCTTCGCGGATGCCGGCTATCTCGAAACCGTACTTTCTACCGGTCAAGTCAGGACCACCGGCCTGTTCAATGCCCAGGCGGTGGAAAAGCTGACGACAAAGGTGCGGCAAAAACAGGCGACCGGCTTTCGCGACAACGCCGCCTTCGTCGGCATACTCTCGACCCAGCTTCTGCACGCTGCCACGACCCAGAATTCCACAATGTCATCGCAAAAAATCGAAGGAAGCTCCAAATGACCAATGAAAGCACCGGCATGAAAGCCGAAATTCGCGGTTTCATCATCGAAAACTTTCTGTTCGGTGACGAAAGCCGGCCGTTTGGCGATGATCTTTCGTTGATCGACAATGACATGGTTGATTCCACGGGAATTCTCGAATTGGTGAGCTTCATCGAGGAACGCTACGGCGTCCGCGTTGCCGACGGCGATATCGTACCGGCCAATCTCGATACGATCGACAACATCGCCGCCTTCATCGGTCGCAAGCAGACCGCCTGAAATTTCGGGAAGCGCCAATTGCGTATCGACCACTACCTGCATCGAAGTGCGGAGCGCCATGCCGGCAAGACGGCGCTGGTGGCCGGTGAGACGCGCCTGAGTTACGGCGAACTCAAGACGATGAGCGAGGCTTTCGCCACTGCTCTGATAGCGCGAGGCGCAAGCCCGGGAGACCGTGTCGTCCTTGTGCTGGACAATGGCTGGCGCATGGCGGTTGCGGTTTTCGGTTGCTGGATGGCGGGCGCTTTTGCCTGCCCCATCAACCCATCGTCCAAGGCCGCACGCCTTTCGCAAATTCTGGACAGTTGTACGCCCTTTGCGGTGGTTGCCGAGGCCCGGCTGGAAAAGGTCGTTTCGGATGCGGCCGGTTCTTCTCCGTTGTTGCGCATCGTTTCCGGCGCGCCGAACCCAACGGCCGATGGTGTCGATTTTGACGCGATGCTCGAGGAGCCGATAGGCGCGCTGCCGCGAAACCTGCTCGATACCGATCTGGCAGTAATCATCTATACATCTGGCTCCACCGGCGAGCCAAAGGGCGTGATGCTGGCGCATGATAACATGGATGCGGCCGTCCGTTCGATTACCTCGTATCTCGGCAATAGGCCGGAAGATATTCTGCTCGGCGTATTACCGCTTTCGTTCGGATATGGCCTGAACCAGCTGCTTTCCAGCGTTTTCGTCGGCGGCACGCTGGTGATCGAGAAATCCTTCGCCTATCCGCATCTGATTTTCGAGCGTATCCGCGACGAGCGGATCACGGGCCTCGCGCTGGTGCCGACCATGCTGTCCATCATGATGCAGACGCGCGATCTGTCGCCGGCGCTGTTTGAAAGCCTGCGCTACGTCACCGCTGCCGCTGCACCCCTGTCGCCCACCCATAGCGACTGGCTGCGGACCTTTCTGCCGCATGTGCACCTGTTTTGCATGTATGGCCAGACGGAGTGTACCCGTATCAGCTTTCTGCCGCCGGAAGACCTCGACAGGAAACGCGGTTCTGTCGGCATCGCCATTCCGGGCACTGCCATCGCGGTGGTGAACGAGGACGGAGACAGCCTGTTGCCCGGAGAGGTCGGCGAACTCGTGGTCAGCGGGCCGCACGTCATGCGCGGTTATTGGCGCAACGAGGCTGCCACAGCGCGCGCGCTGCGCGTTGATGCCGCAACGGGCCGGACGCGTCTTCACACCGGCGACCTGTTTACCTGCGATGCCGAGGGTTATCTCACCTTCGTTGCCCGCAAGGACGATATCATCAAGTCGCGTGGCGAAAAGGTTGCGCCGCAGGCTGTCGAAGCCGTTCTGCAAGCCATGCCGGGCGTTTCGGACGCATTGGTCGTCGGCGTTGCGCATGAGGTTTTCGGTCAGGCGGTGAAGGCGATCGTGATCGCATCCGACGAGGCGATCACCGCAAAAGACGTCATGCGCTACTGCGCTCTGCACCTCGAAACCCACATGGTGCCAACACTGGTTGAATTTCGCGATTTCCTGCCGACGACGGATACCGGCAAGGTCAGTCGCCGCCTCGCTGCTCAAGATACGGAGAACAATCGATGACGAACAATGCAAAGAGCCTGCCTTTCTCGCCGCTTGAACTTGATGCGGCGGCGGAGGTAGAGCGTATCGCCGAAAAAATCCGCCAGTCGCTTCGTTTCAACCTGCGCAAGCGCGGGCTGGTGCTGGGCATTTCCGGCGGTATCGATTCCAGCGTCTGCGCCGCACTTGCCGTTCACGCGCTCGGGGCAGCAAATGTTATTGGCCTGTTCATGCCGGAAAACGATTCCGACCCGGAAAGCCTGCGCTTGGGGCAGGCTTTGGCGACGAAGCTGGGTATGGACTGCGTGCTGGAAGATATCGGCCCTTCGCTCGCCGCCATGGGTTGTTATGAAAGGCGCGATGGCTTCATCCGCGAGGTTGTGCCTGAATACGGGCCGGGCTGGGCCTCGAAGATCGTCTTCGACAACGCCATGAGCACCGGCGCCTATAATATTTCCTCGCTGGTCGTCCGTTCGCCATCGGGCGAAACGCGCAAGGTTCGTCTCTCCGCAAAAGCCTATCTCGGCATCGTTGCGGCGACGAATATGAAGCAGCGCACGCGCAAGCAGTTCGAATATTATCACGCCGACCGCCTGAACTTCGCGGTGCTCGGAACCCCGAACCGGCTGGAGTACGACCAGGGCTTCTTCGTCAAGAACGGCGACGGGGCTGCCGACATCAAGCCGATCGCCCATCTTTACAAATCACAGGTCTATCAACTCGCGGCCCATCTCGGCGTCCCGCAGGAAATCCGCTCCCGCCCGCCGACAACGGATACCTATTCCATGCCGCAGACGCAGGAAGAGTTCTATTTCGCGCTTCCTTACGACAAGATGGATATCTGCCTCTACGGTCTGGAACACGGCATGCCTGCAACCGAGATCGCCACGGCGACCGGGTTGACGGAGGACAATGTCCGGTTCGTCTGGACCGATATCGCCGCCAAGCGAAAGGTTGCGCACTATCTGCACCACGCCCCTATCCATTTCCATGAGGGCGCTCAGGCGAAATCCTGAAATTGTTCCAAGCGGCGCCGGCCTGGGCGATCAGGCTGGCGTATGAAACAAACCTCGATATGAATATGTAGCCGCGCCCGCCAGCAGAAGAGCTGTGAAAGCGGTATGCGGGCGGCAATTACATTTGGTAATCAAGCCGTTAGGATTGGCAGTGCTTCGCCACCATTCAGTCCGCTGCGAATTCGCACGCCAACAGGGTCTTGTCGCCAAGTGCCGCACCTTCGCGCGCCACAATGGAGACTTTTCCCGGTCCAGCCAGACCTTCAGGCGGCTGCTGGTCCTGCGGAAGCTGCCGGGCATAACCCTTGGTCGATGTACCCATCAGGTCTGAGGTTTCCGGTTTCAAATCATATTTCGCTGCCAGAGCATCGGCACGCTGGCCCTTGATCAAAACACCGACTGCACCATTGGCGAAGAAGACTTCGTCACTCTCAAACCCATCGCGGCCGATCTGGTTCGGAAGCTTATAGATAGCCGCACCCAAAGACGATGTGTCGGCCTTTGCAAGTTTTTCGGCGGCATCATAAATTTCGGTCGCCGATGTCATCGAATAGGGCGGATTGCACAGGGCCGCATCATAGAATGCGGGATCGATTTCGGCAGCCAAAGCGCTACCGGCATGAAGCGCAGTAATGGCTACGGACATTACGACGGTGCCGCGAAGGAAAGGTGTGAATGCAAACATTGGCGTCCCTTGGAATTTGCCTGTCGTCCGTTTGAAGAGATTGCGTCAGGCTTTGCCATTCCTTGGAGCACCATAATTCACGCCCTGTCGATATACGCGAAGCGTTTTCCCCAGCTCGCCAGAACAAAACTCGTCATCCGACCGCAAGGAAAGCGTGGCGAAAGACGGCATTTCCATAGCGGGAATGAAAATGCTCTGTTGTTGCTAGCCCGGCCGATCCAATACAGCTTGGCCGGCTTCGTGTTTGACAATCCGCAGCATGGGCTGCCCGCCCATCTCGGCGGATTCAAACCGGGCAAGAAGGTCGAATGAGGTTACGGCTTCGCCCGCCTTGAAGCGTTTTCCGTGGACGGCGAGATGTCCGAGCCCAAATACGGCAAGAAGAGCCTCCGTCGGGTTATCCGACGACGTGTCGAAGAGCAAATTCGTTTGGCCGAAATGCTCGAGACCCGTAGTCCAGGCTCTGGTCGCGCCGTTCTCCCGGATCACGAAGGCGCCATAGGCAAGCATTGTTGCTGTCTGTTGCGGCTGATCCAGGTGACTATTGGCGTAGCTCAGACAGTCGTCGAGATCGGTGCGGCCGACGATGAGGTCTAGATAATGCAACACAACGGCGCGCATCGGTGCAAGCTGGTGAATGCCGAGCAGGGTCATGGCGATCTCGTTATGTGCCACTGTGGGGTCGTCGTCATCCGCCACGATCATCAGTTTGAATTTCGCCTGATGGGTCGCACGGCACAGGTCATCATGCGCAGCTTTTGCATTGATGCAGAACGTGTTCGTCCAGTCGACTTCGACCCGCGCTACCGCAGGATAGTGAGCAGGAATTGCCAGCGTTCCCACCGCCTCGGGAATGCCAACGAAGACGCGGGTTCCGCCGCGAAAGCCGTCAAAGACGCCTTCGCTCTCCAGTTGCTCACATTCGTACCCTTCAAGGCCCCAGGCTTCGATCAGCGCCTCAGCCGACAGGGTGGGCAAATCGTCAAAATAGAGTGTTGCCGAAAAATATTGAACATTGTCGCTTGTCACTACGATAACCTCATATTTCCGCTGCACTAGTCCGGCCGTTTTCACAGGCGGCGATAGCCCATCTAGTCGATTTTTGCGACAATATGATTTGCGCCGTCGCCAGAGCGATTATCCACTGATGGCTCAGAACGGTAACCGTTCGAGATGATCCCGATGCGCCCATGTCAATACGACACAGTTTGCCCGTACAGGTCGACGATTGGCAACAAACGGTCTGGTGGCATTGCAGTCCGGCTTTATGCGGCAGCGCCAAGAAGTTCCGCCTGACGACGGATCGCAGTCTCGATCACATGCCACAGTGTTTCCGCAGCGGAGCGCATGCCGAGGATGGCAAGGCGGTCCGGCGCGCGCCGGATGACAAAAACGCTCATATGTTCCATGCCTGTGCGCGTGGCGGTCCCTTGCCCGAATACCGAGGGATCGAGGTTCACCAGCTTCTGCATGAGCGCGACAATCGGCGCCTCGCCTGTGTCGCTCTCGATTTCGAAGGCGACGAAGCCATCGGTCTGTTCCGTCACGGAACAGGAAGGGCAAAGGCTCGCGAGTTCTGCGGCGAAATCCGTTTCGGCCCGGTCTGCGGCCTCAATCAGCCATTGGCCCGGCCCCGTCCAGAAAGCTGAAACCGTGCCTTGCTGGACCCATTTTCCGGGACCCGGCAAGGTGAGGTCAAAGGGCACCGGTTCTTTGACGTTGCGGCGCAGGCTGAGCGATGCGAGGGCAAGCCCCGAATTTTCCTCAAGTCGCAGCGTGCCATGGCAGGCGCGCCGCGAAGTTTGCGCGCCGAGTGCGGTTGTCGGCTTCAAATCAGGCACGGAGTCTCTCTCCCTCAGGGTCGATGAAATGGGGCGAGACCACACGCAATTCGACCGACTGTCCCTGCAAGGGGTTGGCCGCGACGATGATCTCTCCGATACGGTTTGCACCATCGGCAAGGAAACCAAGACCGATGCTGAAACCGAGGTTGGGCGAATAGCAGGCGGATGTGATCCAGCCTTGATCGGTCTCGGTATTCTGGCTGGCGCCGCGGGTAAACAGATGTGAACCTGACACCACAGGGTCCGTTGCCGCAAGCGGCTGCAGGCCGACGAGCACCCGGCTTTCGCCGACAAGCCCTTCGCGGCGAGTCATGACGGTACCAATCGCGTCTTTCTTGGCCGAAACCATCCTGCCCATGCCCAGCATCTGCGCCGTCGTCTGGCCGTTCAGCTCGTTTCCGGCAGCATGGCCTTTTTCGATACGCATGACACCAAGCGCTTCCGTCCCGTAGGCGGTGGCTCCAAGATCCGCACCGATTTCCATCAGCCGGGACATCAGGGCATTACCGTAGCGGGCGGGGACTGCAATCTCGTAAGCAAGTTCCCCTGAAAACGAGATTCGGAACAGCCGTGCTCGCAATCCCCCGCAAACCGTCAGTTCGGCGCAGGCCATGAAGGGAAAGGCTGCGTTGGAAAGGTCGAAACCATCGACAATGCGTTCGATAAGGCGTCGGGCGTTCGGACCGGCGACTGCGAGCTGTGCCCAGGCATCCGTTGCCGAGATCAATTGCACATCCAATTCCGGCCACAGGCATTGACGGGCGAATTCCATGTGACGATAGACCGGGCCGGCCTGGGCCGTGGTCGTGGTGACGATATAATGATCCTCACCCAGACGGGCACAGGTGCCGTCATCATAGGCGTGGCCGTCTTCCCGCAGCATCAGGCCGTAACGGACCATGCCGACCTTGAGGCTCTTCATTGCATTGCAGTAGAGACGGTCGAGAAATTCAGCCGCATCGGCGCCCTGAACATCCACCTTGCCAAGCGTCGTCACATCGCAGATGCCGACGCCCTTTCGGGTGGCCAGAACCTCGCGGTCCACGGATTGCCGCCAATGGGTCTCCCCGGCTTGAGGGAAATATTGGGCACGCATCCATTGACCGACTTCGACGAAAACGGCGCCATGTGCTTCAGCCCAGGCATGGCTGGGTGTCAGGCGGCGCGGACGGAAATGTGCGCCGGTGTCGCCGCCGCCGAGTACCGCCATCGAAACCGGCGTATAGGGAGGGCGAAAAATCGTCGTACCCGTATCCGGTATCGATTTGCCCGTCAGTTCGGACATGATTGCCAAAGCGGTGGCATTCGAGGTCTTGCCTTGGTCAGTTGCCATACCAAGCGTTGTCCAGCGCTTGAGATGCTCGATGGGCCGCATGTTTTCCTGATGGGCGAGCTTGATGTCCTTGACCGTGACGTCGTTCTGAAAATCGACCCAGGCGCGCCCTGTCCCCGGCACATGCCACAGGGGCTTGATGCCGATTTGCGTATCCTCGGCCTCCGGCAGGGCTGGCCTGGATGCGGCGATCCCCATTTGCTCCAGAGCCGTTATGGCAGCGGATGCACCGGAGATCAGCGCCGCCCCCGTGCTGCCTTTGCCGGCCGCCGCCCCTGCAACGAGCATATGCGAGGGTACGTCGCCGGGCAGGAATGCCTGTAGCCCGTCATCCCATAACGGGCGACCGCGCTGGTGCGATGTAAGATGAACATTGGGGTTCCAGCCCCCGGAGATACCAAGCGCACCGCAATCGATGGTTTCGTCATAGCCATCCTTCCGGACAGCGATGGAAACCAACCCCAGCCTGCCTTTGCTGCCGGTAACTGTCGCTCCCGCAATCAGGCGGTATTCCGCAAGCGCCCGCGCATCCGGGCGCGGATCGATGACTGCGGCGATCTCGACACCTTTCGCAGCCAGGTCGACAGCGGTCCGATGGCCGTCATCGTTATTGGTGAAGATTGCGACCCTGCTTGCCGGACTGACTGCCCAGCGATTGGCATAGGCACGCAGCGAACCGGCAAGCATGATCCCCGGCCGGTCGTTATTTTTAAAGGGGATATGCCTCTCTGTCGCCCCGGCGGCAAGCACCGTGCGCTTTGCAGTGATGCGCCAGAGGGACTGGCGTACGCCCTTTGGTGCGGCAAGATGGTCGGAAACCCGCTCGACCGCACCGAATATGCCATGGTCGAATGAGCCGAAAACCGTGGTGCGGCGCATGACGCGCAGGTTCGGCAGGGTTGAAAACTCCGCCTCGAGCGTTCCGATCCAGTCGGTTGCAGGGGCGCCGTCGAGCAGGTGGCTCTCTGCAAGCAGGCGACCTCCGAGGCGATTGTCCTCGTCCGCCAGAATAACCTTGGCACCGGCACGCGCCGCGGTCAGGGCAGCAGCCAGACCGGCGGCTCCGGCGCCGATGACCAGCAGATCGCAGTGAAGGAAACCCTTGTCGTAACTGTCGGGGTCCGGTTTCATCGACAGGCTTCCAAGTCCCGCAGCCTTGCGAATGGCGGGCTCATAGAGCTTTTCCCAGAACGCCTTCGGCCACATGAACGTCTTGTAGTAAAAGCCTGCGGTCAGGAAATCGGCAAACAGGTCATTGATCGCAAGGGCATCGAAAGACAGGGACGGCCAGCGGTTCTGGCTTTTCGCCTCCAGCCCGTCGAACAGTTCGACCGTCGTGGCGCGGGTATTAGGCTCCAGCCGCGATCCCGTGCGCAATTCGACCAGCGCATTCGGCTCTTCTGAGCCGGCAGAGATCACGCCTCTGGGGCGATGATATTTGAAGCTGCGCCCCATCAGGCGGACATCGTTTGCCAGAAGTGCAGAGGCGAGCGTGTCGCCGGGATGCCCCTGATAATTCTTTCCATCGAAGGTGAAATGCAGCACCTTGCTGCGGTCGATCAAGCCGTCCTTCAGTCTCATGCTTCATCTGCCTTCTGACGGAGCGCTACCTCGTTTGCGAGTTCCGCTCCGAGGATTTCATGGGTGACGGTGTTTCGCGTGACCACGAGCCAGCTGCGATCACCCTGTTCGTGAAACCACAGTTCCCGATGCAGGCCGGCGGGATTGTCACGCAGATAGACATAATCGTTAAAGTCTTTCGCAGCGCTCTCAGCCATTCCGTCCGGACGACGCAACAGGGCGGCATCGCCGAGATAGGTGAATTCCTGAGCGTCGCGCGGCCCGAGCAGTGGGTGAGGGATCAGCATTGTTCAAGCCTCAGTGAAGGTTCGGTTGGGCGCCGGCGCCCTTTTCGTCGATGACATAGCCCTTTTCGAACCGGTCGAGGCGATAGGCCTTTGCCGTATCATGCGGGGTATCTGTGGCCAGCAGATGCGCGAATGCATAGCCGCTGGCCGGCGTCGCCTTGAAGCCGCCGTAACACCAGCCGGCATTGAGATAGAGGCCCTTCACAGGCGTGTGGTCGATGATCGGTGAACCGTCCATCGACATGTCCATGATGCCGCCCCATATGCGCAGCAGGCGCGCCCTGCCGATCATCGGCATCAGCGCCATTCCGCCCTCGGCGACATCTTCGATCACGGGCAGATTGCCGCGCTGGGCATAGGAATTATAGCCGTCGATATCGCCACCGAAGACCAGGCCACCCTTGTCGGACTGGCTGACGTAGAAATGGCCTGCTCCGAAGGTTATGACGCCCGGTATGGTCGGCTTCAGCCCTTCCGAAACGAAGGCTTGCAGCACATGGCTTTCAATAGGCAGACGCATGCCCGCCATGGCCATGACGCGGCCGGTCGATCCCGCCACGGCGACGCCGACCTTTCCGGCACCGATGTAGCCACGGCTGGTTTCCACGCCCTTGATCGTTCCATCCTCGATGCGAAATCCCTGGACTTCGCAGTTCTGGATAAGATCGACCCCTGCCAGATCGGCGCCGCGCGCGTAACCCCAGGCAACGCCATCGTGGCGGGCAGTTCCAGCGCGGCGCTGGTAAAGGCCGCCCTTGATCGGAAAGCGTGCATTGTCGAAATTGAGAAACGGGATCATGGCGCGGAGATCGTCTTGCGCTAGCAGTTGCGCGTCCGCACCGGCCAGCAGCATGGCGTTGCCGCGACGGCGGTAGGCATCGCGCTGCGCGTCGGTGTGGAACAGGTTCACAATGCCGCGCTGGCTTACCATCGCATTGAAATTGAATTCCTGTTCAAGCCCTTCCCAGAGTTTCATTGAAAATTCGTAGAATGGCTCGTTTCCGGGGAGCAGATAGTTTGAGCGGATGATCGTGGTGTTGCGCCCAATGTTTCCCGATCCCAGCCAGCCTTTTTCCAGAACGGCGATCCGCGACTTGGAAAAGGTTTTGGCTAGATAGTAGGCCGTTGCAAGTCCATGACCGCCACCGCCAACAATGATGAAATCGTAATGAGGTTGCGGATCGGGGTTCCGCCACAGTGGGCGCCAGCCCTTGTGGCCGGTCAGGGCCTGTTTGAAAACCTGGAGAGCCGAATAGCGCAAATCTGTGTTCCTCGAAAACAGGGCGGTTGTCCAAGTTTATAGCGCGATACCGCACGATTTTTTTATCCGTGACGGACGCATTATTGTCCAGTTTGGCCAAGTCGGCTAAGCTTGCCCTGGGGATTGTCTTGGAGCAGGTCATGCACGCCGAAGGGTCGATGTCGATCGGGTTCATACTCATTGAGGGTTATGCGCTGATGTCGTTGGCTGCGGCGGTTGAGCCGCTGCGCGCGGCCAATCACCTTGCCGGCAAAACGCTCTACCATTGCCGGTTTTACTCGGCGAATGGCGGGTTTGGCGCATCCACGTCAGGCGGAGGTTTCGATACCGCGCCCGTTTCGCGGGCTTTGTCTGAGAAGCTGGATCTGGTCTTCATCGTCGCGGGCGGAAATCCCATGCTCTATGAAGATCCGGCACTTGTGCGCAACCTGCGCGCGCTCAACCAGCGGGGTGTCAAGCTCGGAGGCATTTCCGGCGGCGCGGCGATCCTTGCCAAATCCGGTCTGATGACGGGCAGACGTTTTACCGTTCACTGGACCCACATCGATCCGCTTAGTGAATATGCCAGCGATCTCCTGATCGAGCGTGCGCTCTACGTCATCGATCGCGATCGTTACACGTGCGCGGGCGGCGTTGCCGCCATTGACATGATGGGGGCTTTTATTGCGAAAGACCATGGTTCTGCCTTCGCGCGCGATGTCAGCGAATGGTTCATACATCCGCGTTTGAGAACGGCCGATGAGCCTCAGTTGGGCCGCGCCGGCCAACGTTTCAACGTCCACCACCCGGTACTCGAAGCTGCCATTGAACTCATGACGACCCATGTTGCGGATCCCCTGTCGCCGGAGCAGCTGGGCCAATTGTGCGGCAGCAGTATTCGCCAGCTCCACCGTCTGTTTTCCAGCCATTTCGACCAATCCATGATGTCTTTTTACCGTGGTCTTCGGCTGGCAAAGGCGGATGAGCTGCTGCAGCAGACCTCGCTTTCGATCGTTGACGTGGCCTTGCTGACGGGGTTCTCGACCGCTGCCCATTTCACCCGTTGCTACACCCAGAAATACGCCGTTCCGCCCAGCAGAAGGCGTCGTGCCGTGAGAGATTTCGAGCAGCCGTCCGATGGTACCTGACGCCCTACCGGAACAGCGTGCGGTTTTTGCGATGACACTTCGGCAAGGCAGTGCGTCATGCCTGACGTGAAAGGGCCGTTACGCGCTCCGCATCATGGATCAAGCCCATGATACCCTCGCTCATATCGGCATAGACGCCATTGTTTTCGACCACGCCTTTAACCCGATAGCGGTCCATGACAACAATGCGGTCGGCCAGTGCCACCATCTCCGGCATGTCACTGGTAATGACGAGAATGGCGGTGCCGCTGTCTGCAAGCTCGCGCAGCAGATCGTGCAGATAGGCCTTGGTCTTGATGTCGATGCCAACAGAAGGTTCGTCTACAATCAGCAGCTTCACGTCGGCCGCAAGCCACTTGGCGACGCTGATCTTCTGCTGGTTGCCGCCGGAAAGATTACCCACGGTCTGGCTCAGGCTCGGCGTCTTCACCTCAAGTTTCTGCAGGAAAGGGGTGACCGCCGCACGGATGCGGCTGTCGGAAAGCACGCCGAATGCGTTTGAGAGCTTGCGCCAGATGGGAACGCCCGCATTGGCAAGAACGGAATGCTGGAGAATGAGGCCGTCACCCTTGCGGTCCTCGCTGACATAACCGACGCCGTATTCGTGGATGGCTTCGGCAACGGAGCGGATGCGGGCCGGGCGATCTTCGATCCGGACTTCGCCTTCCGTGACGGCGAATTTACCCATGATCGATTTTGCCAATTCGGTGCGCCCAGCGCCCACCAGCCCGTAAAGGCCGACGATTTCACCCTTGCGCACAGAAAGACTGACATCGCGATGGCCGATTGCGGTAGAAACACCTTTGAGTTCAAGCACCAGCGGATTGTGCTCGACCGCGCGTTTGCGCCAGCCACCGCCGCCTTCGGCACGGCCAATCATCAGGCGCACCAGGTCCTGGCGTCCGAGACCTTCCATAGACCGGCTTTCGCAGGCGTTTTCGCCATCCCGCAGCACCGTCACCCGGTCGCAAATGTCGAGAACCTCCTCCAGCTTGTGGCTGACGAAGACAAGGCTTGCGCCGTCATCGCGCAGGCGGCGCAGAATGCGGAAGAGGTTGTCCGTTTCGCTCGGGGTCAGCGATGTCGTGGGTTCGTCGAGCAAAAGAACCCGGCTTTGCAGGGAAAGCGCCTTTGCAATTTCCACGAGCTGCATTTGCGCAACGGAAAGCTCGGATACCGGCATCGCCGGATCGACTTCCAGATTGAGAGCTTGCAGCCAGCGGCGTGCATCGCGGTTCAGCGCGGCGTAGTCGATGGGTTTGAGATAGTGCGCCCCAAGCTTTTCCATGTGGATATTCTCGGCAATCGAGAAGCGCGGGATGAGGTTGCGTTCCTGATGGACGACACCGATGCCGCGGGCAATGGCCTCGCGCGGGTTGCCGAAGCGTACTTCCTCGCCATCGACAAGGATCTGGCCGTTGCTCTGATGGTGGACGCCGGTAATGACCTTGATCAACGTCGATTTGCCGGCGCCGTTCTCACCCAGCAACGCGTGGATCGATCCCGGCTCCAGCGAAAGATTGACGCCCTTGAGCGCCCGAACGCCGGGAAACACTTTTTCGATGTTACGCGCCTGAAAAACAGGTTGCTTGTCCATGATGTCAGGCCTTTCCTGTCTTTTTGCCGAGATGCGTTTCGCGCAGGCGGTTGATGCCAACGGCGGCGAGGATCATTGCGCCGAGCACCACCTGCACGAGGAACGGATCGATGGAGAACAGTACGAGTGCCTGCGTGATGATGGCGACGATGACGACGCCGAGCAGGGTCGCCCCCACGCTGACATGCCCGCCAGCCAGTACGGCACCGCCGATAACGGGTGCGGCAAAGGACAGGATGAGCCAGTCGTCACCAATGGAAGGCTGGCCGATCTGCAGGCGGGATACGAGCAGAATGCCGGCGACCGACGCCAGAAGGCCGGAAATGCCGTGCGCCACGATCATTGTCGTGCGGATCGAAATGCCGGAAAGCTCTGCCGCATGACTGTTGCCGCCAATGGCAAGGATGAAGCGGCCTATCGGCTGGCGGCGCAGCATGAACCACAGCGCGAATGCGATGATGATGGTGGGTGCTGCGAGCCACGGAACCGGGCCAACGAGCAGTGCCGAGCCGAAGGCTTTCACCGATTCCGGCACGCCGTAGAACGGCTCCGCCCGGGTGATGCCGAGGTTGATACCCTTGTAGATCGACAGGGTCGCCAGTGTGATGACGAAGGCGGAAATGCCGGTGATGGCAATCAGCAGACCGTTGAGCATGCCGCAGACAACACCGATCAGCACCGCGGCAATGGCGGCCACCGGTGCCGGAAGCCCCCAGACCTGCATCAGTCCCGCAAAGGAGATTGCGGCCAGTCCGCCGATTGCGCCCACGGACAGGTTCATCTGGCCAATGGCAATGATGATCATCTGGGAAAAGGCGATGAGCGCATTGACCGCGATTGCAAGAAGCAGAATCTGGATGTTGAAGGAAGAGACGAAGTTGGGGCTGAAGCCGCGGATAAGCGCGATTGCCAGCACCGTGACCAATAGGGGGCCGAACCAGTCGGTTCTGGCAAGGCGTAGAAGGGTGTTGTCGGTCTTCATCGTCCAGTCCTCAAGCCAGGTTACGTCGGGCGAGATAGCTTCGCCGCGCCTTGTCCATCAAAACCGCTAGCAACAGCAGCAGGCCGAGAAATGTCTGGACCCAGAATTCACCGAGCTGAAGCAGCAGCAGGCCGCTGGTGAGCATGGTGACCAAAAGTGCGCCAAGACAGGTGCCGAGCACCGAAACCTTGCCGCCCTGCAAAAGCGTGCCACCGAGAACCGGGCCGAGAAAAGCTGGCAGAAGCCAGTCCTGCCCAAGCTGGCCTGCCATGGAAGGAATGGCGGCCCCCGTGCGCGTCACCAGCATCAGGGCAGCCAGTGCCGCAAGCAGGCCCGACAGCATGTGACAGGCAATGAAGATACGGTCGACCCGAATGCCGGAAAGTTCCGCCGCTTCCGGGCGTGCGCCTGCCGCCAGCATTTCGCGGCCAAGAACGGTGCGTCGGTAGAGAAAGGACAGGGCAAGCGCCGTTGCAAGCGTGACGAGAAGCAGCGGCGAGAAATAGGTCGCGAGCTTCATTTTTCCGAAGGCTGCGAAGATCGGCGGTAGGCCACGGTAGGCCTCGGCGCGCGTCAGGAAGATCATCACGCCGAAAAAGATGCTCATGGTGGCAAGCGTGATGATGAAGCTGTGCAGCCCCGTGCGGATGACGGTCCAGCCATTGACGAAACCGAGCGCCGCGCCGGTGGCGAGACCGCCAATGAGGGCGAGCGGCCACGGCACGCCAAGCACCTCGATCAGATAACCACAGGCCATGGCCGCCGAGACACCGATCGCTCCAACGGCAAGATTGAGGCCGCCGGTCACGATCACCGCCATCATCGACAGGCCGATCATGATGTTGATCGCGGCACTGCGACCAAGCGTGAACAGATTGAAAGGCGAAAGGAAGCCGCTGGCCGCGACGCCAAAAATGACGGCGAAGACGACGATCAGCAGAATGAGGCCGAATTCATTGGTCAGAAAAAAGCGGCCTTGCGAAAGGCTGGACCCCATTCGTCTGTCGCCCTCCTGCGAGCCCTTTGTGAGCAAAGTATCGTTCACGGTCATGAAACTGTCCCGGTATTGGTTCGCCCGAAGCGCCTGCGCGGGTCGCCTGGTCATTGCGCTGCCGCCTGAAAGAATATTTTCTGGCGGGGCAGATTGCCGGGCGCGGTCGTTTGCCGCCCGGCAATTGCTCGAGGCATGATTAGTTGCAGCTCAGATAGGTCGTATCGAAGTTGGTGAGCAGCTTTTTGGTCTCGGCGCGCATGGCATCGATGTAGTTGTCCACCTTGGCGGCATCGACATAGGCGGTGCCGGAATCGATGAACTTGGTCGTCAGCGCATTGGATTTGAACGGCGCATCTTCCTTCACCTTGCAGCCGGCCTGAAGTTTGCTCAGTGCAAACGCGCCGATATAACCCTGGCCATAGGGGTTCTGAAGCATCGTGCCGTCGACGAAACCGTCCTTGATCGCTTTCAGCACGACTTCGTCGTGGTCGATGCCGACCATGTGGATGCGCTTGTCGCCGATCTTGCGCAGTGCGTTGGAGGCAACGACCGCAGGAACCCAGGCTGTGGTCACGATGCCGTCCACTTCGGAAGCGTGGGCGGCTAGGTAGGCGCTGATCTTTTCTTCCGCCGGTTCCGGCGCGTCGATATCGGCGATGACCTGAACGACCTCGGCGCCGGCTTCGTCAGCTGCCTTTTTCACGGCATCGATACGAAGCTGGGTGTTGGGGTCCACAAGGAAGCCGGTGAAATGGGCGATGCGTTTTTTGCCCGTTCCCATCGCCTTGATCAGCTCCTTGGTGCCGAGATAAGCGGAATTACCGGTGTCGGTACCAAGGCAGAAGGCGGCGGGCGAGGGGTCCTTGAAGCATCCGGCGCCAGCAATCACATTCGCGCCGTTGCCGGTCAGTTCCTCTGCTGTCGAGACCGCGCCGACGGGATCGCCTGGGAAAATCAGGAAGCCGTTATAACCCTGGCTCAGAAGGCTTTCGAGAAGCTGGTTCTGCTGTGCCAGTTCCCACTTTTGCGGCACCTTATAGTCGGCGCCAGCCAGGCCGAAGTCCTTGGCCGCGTCCTTGCCGGCCTGTTCCCAGGCGGCGAAATAAGGGTGCGGACCGCCCGGAACGAGGGCGATCTTGCTGGCGTCCGCCGCCTGCGCGACACCGCACGCTCCCGCGCCGATGATTGCGGCAGCGACGAGGCTGCGCATGAAATACGTCATGTTTTTCTCCTCCATGAAACGGCCTGCTCCTTAAAAAAAGCGACTGGAACCTCCCTTAATCGCTCTTTCTCCCAACAGCCGGCTTGCGTAAGCACCATGGACACTAGTATACTTGTATCCAAGTAGCAACGAGATTTTCACGACCGCCTTTTGAAGGGGAGCGTTCATGACGAAAAACACCACTGCCGGTTTCACTGGGCGCGGCGCTCATCAAGAGGCCCCCGGCTCCGGAATCGAAAGCGTGGAGCTTGTGGTCAATCGTTATGGCTCGGTTGCCGATCAGGTTCATGCGGCGTTGCGTCAGGCGATCGTCGAGGTCCGCCTAGCGCCCGGTGCGCCGATCAGTGAAAACTCGATCTGCCGTCAGTTTTCGGTGTCGCGCACCCCGGTGCGTGCCGCGATCCAGCGCCTGTCGGAAGAGGGTCTTGTGGACGTCTATCCGCAACTCGGCAGCTTTGTTGCGCCGATCAGGCTTGGCGAAATTCAGGACAGCCATTTTATCCGCCGTTCACTCGAAGTGGCTTTGCTGCGCGAAGTCGCGCCGAAGTGGACGAAAGAAATGAGCCGTACGATGCGCGACGTCATCGCCGAGCAGGAAAGAGTGATTGCCGCCAACGACGCATCCGGTTTCTTTCATGCCGACGAGGCGTTTCACCGCCTGCTCGGCACGTTTTCCGGTCGCGAAGGTGTCTGGCAGGCGATCCTTGCTGCCAAGGTGACCCTGTCGCGGTTCCATCGTTATTGGGCAAAGCCGGAACGATTGCCCGCCGTCATCGAAGAGCATCTGGCAGTCGTGGATGCTCTCGACCGTGGCGATGCCGAAGGTGCGGAAAAGGCGCTGGTGACGCATCTGGATATGGTTTTCGTGATCTACGAACAGTTGCCTGAAGAAGAGCGGAAGCATTTGTCCATTTGATAGTGGACGTGGAGGAGACAGAATGGAACTGAAACACAAGACGGCGCTCGTGACAGGCGCTTGTGGCGGCATCGGCCGTGCCGTGGTTGCGGCGCTGGTCGCGCAAGGGGCGAGGGTAATCGCCTTCGATCGCGACATCGAAGCTGTTGCGGCGCTTGCGGAGGGGTTTGGCGGTGCTTGTGATCCCGTCGCCGTCGATCTCGGCGATGCGACGGCGCTGCAGGCCGTCATGAAAGATGTCGCCAACCGTTTCGAGGTCATAGACATTCTCGTCAACAATGCCGGTGTGCTGTCGCCGCACAAGCTGGGAGCGACCACGCTTGATGACTGGCACAGGCTGATGGCCGTCAATCTCGATGCCGCCCTGCTGCTGACGCAGGCCGTCGTTCCCGCCATGAAGGAAAACCGCTGGGGGCGGCTGATCAACATCTCGTCCTATGCCTGGAAGTCCGGTGGCCTGACGGCGGGCACGGCCTATTCGGTCTCGAAATCGGCGCTGGTGGGCCTCACTTACTCGTCCGCTCGCGAACTTGCCCCTTTCGGCGTCACCGCCAATGCAGTCGCGCCGGCCTATGTGGTTTCGCCGATGATCATGGAGCAACTGTCAGAGGAAGACCGCCAGCGCCAGCTTGCGGCCATTCCCGTCGGGCGGTTCTGCCAGCCGGAAGAGGTGGCCCATACCGTAGGTTTCCTCGCTTCGCCGCTGTCCGGCTTCATGACCGGCACTGTCGTTGACATGAATGGCGGCCTGCAATTCGGCTGAGATACGGAGATAAATGACCATGACAGAACGCCTCTCGTCCCTTGCGTTGCCGCATCTGCCAAACGACGTCCTTTTGCCCGCCTATGACCGCAAAGCGGTAACACCGGGCATCGTGCATCTTGGCGTTGGCGCTTTTCACCGCGCTCATCAGGCGGTCTTCATCGATGATTGCCTGGCGCGGGGCGAAACCGGCTGGGGCATTGTCGCTGCCTCGCTGCGCAGCCCCGATACTCGCGATGCCATCGCGCCGCAGGACAATCTCTATACATTCTGCCTGCGTGACGGTGAAAACGAAACGCTGCGGATTGTCGGTTCAATCCTCGAGACCATCGTCGCTCCTGATGATCCGGAGCGGCTGCTGCAAGCCATGACCGATCCGCGGGTCAGAATCGTCACGTTGACGGTCACGGAAAAGGGTTACCTCGCCGATTTGTCGGCGGGCACGCTTCTTCGTGACCATCCCGATGTCGTTCATGATCTGGCGCATCCGCAAAAGCCGCGCTCCGCGCTCGGTTTTCTGCTGGAAGCGACAAGACGCCGGCGGACCGCCGGGGCTGTGCCGCTGACTTTGCTCTCCTGCGACAATCTTCCGTCCAACGGTCGCATCCTGCACCGTCTTCTGGTGGAGATGGCTGGTCTCACCGATAATGATCTCGCTGCCTTCATCGCGGAAAATCTCTCCTGCCCCTGCGTCATGGTGGACCGCATCGTGCCCGCCACCACCGCAACCGACCGCGAGCGCGTGACCGCGCGCCTCGGCTGCGAGGATGCCTGGCCGGTAATTGCGGAACCCTACTTCCGCTGGGTAATCGAGGATCGCTTTCCGCACGGTCGCCCCGGCATCGAGCTGTCAGGTGCCGAAATCGTTGATGAGGTCGAGCCGTATGAGCATATGAAGCTCAGGATGCTGAATGGCGCTCACACCGCCATGGCCGCAATCGGTCAATGCAGCGGGCTTGAGACGATCGCCGATATCTATGCCGATGCGCGTGTACGCGATTACGTCGACCGTTACTGGCGGGAGGTTGGTTCGACATTGAGCCCGGCCGTCAGCGGACCGGACTATGTTGCCGGTCTGCGCCAGCGTTTCGCCAACCCCGCCCTTCGTCATCGCGCCGCCCAGATCGCCTCTGACGCTTCACAGAAAGTGCCGCAACGCATTCTCGCGCCGCTTGCGGAGCTGCGTACCGCAGGCGCGCCGAATAAGGCCGCTCTTTTTGCGGTTGCCATGTGGATACGGTCCTGCGCAGCGCTGAACGAGCGGGGAGAGGCAATTGTCATGGCCGATCCGGCATTTTCCGAATGGAGTGCACCCACCGGCAACGGCGAGGAGCAGGACGCGGTCATCGACCGGTTTTTAACATTCCGTCGCGTCTTCGGGCCTGAATGGCAGGCGGATGAGGCATTCGTAACGGCGCTTCGGGCGGCCTATCGCGACATCGTCCAATACGGCGCGCTCGGCGCCATCGAACGGCATTTTTCGGAGGAGTAGAATATGAAGGAAACCTGGCGCTGGTTCGGTGAATCGGACCCCATCACCTTGCAGCATGTGCGGCAGACCGGCGCCAGCGGCGTTGTAACGGCGCTGCACCAGATCCCCGACGGCACGGCGTGGCCGGCCGAAGAGATCGCCAAACGCAAGGCGATGATCGAGGCGGCCGGTCTGGAGTGGAGTGTCTGCGAATCCATTCCGATGGAACAGTCCATCAAGCGCGGCGATGCCGATGCGCCGAAGGCGATTGCGCGCTGGAAAGATACACTCTCCCGTCTCGGTCGCGCGGGTGTTCCCGTCGTCTGCTACAATTTCATGCCGGTGGTGGACTGGACACGCACGAACCTGCGCTGGCAGGCACGCAATACCGGATTGGCGCTGCGCTTCGAAATGGCGGATTTCGTCGCCTATGACGTCTTCATCCTGAAGCGTATTCGTGCTGCTGAAAATTACGACCCTGCGCTCGTGGCGCGAGCCGAAAAGCGTTTTGCGCAAATGAGCGAAGATGACCAGTCGCTTCTCGAGCGTAACATCATCGCCGGCCTGCCGGGCGGCGCCCTGGTGCAGACGCGCGGATCCATCGCCGCTCTGATTGCTTCGTTCGATGGCATCGACAGCGCGACCATGCAGGGCAATCTTCTGGCCTTTCTGAGAGAGGTCGTGCCGGTGGCGGAAGAGGTGGGCGTGCATCTCGGCATCCACCCTGATGATCCACCGTTCTCCCTGTTCGGCCTGCCGCGCGTTGTCTCGACACCTGCAGATATTCGCGCCATCCTCTCGGCCGTTGAAAGCCCGAACAATGGCATCACCCTTTGTACCGGCTCATACGGCGCCCGTAGCGACAATGATCTTGTGGCGATGGCACGGGAGTTCGCGTCTCGCATCAATTTCGCCCATCTTCGGAATGTGACCGTTGAAGCGGATGGTTCCTTCTTTGAGGACGATCATCTGGATGGCGGAACGGACATGATTGGAGTCATCGAGGCATTGTTGCGCGAGGAGCGGGCCGCCGCCAAGGCTGGCCGCCGCACCAATATTCCAATGCGGCCTGACCACGGCCATCTGCTGGGTGATGACATCACCAAAAAGACCAATCCCGGATATTCCTACATTGGCCGCATGAAGGGGCTCGGCGAACTCCGCGGCGTCATCCGCACCATTGAGCGCCAGCTTCGCCGCGAGGAGGGTACCGCATGAAAACCCGCAAACTTGGTCGCACGGCGCTGTCGCTGAGCGAGCTTTCCTTCGGCGCGGCCGGTATCGGTAATCTCTATCGCAGCGTCAGCCGCGAAGATGCGATGGAGACGCTGCAAGCCGCCTGGGACGCCGGCATCCGCTATTTCGATACCGCACCCTATTACGGGCAGGGCCTTTCCGAACGCCGCCTCGGGGATTTTCTTCAGGGGAAACCACGCGACGAATTCGTGCTGTCCACCAAGGTCGGGCGGATCCTGAA
This sequence comes from Rhizobium sp. AN68, assembly GCF_030758035.1. Lineage (NCBI taxonomy): Bacteria > Pseudomonadati > Pseudomonadota > Alphaproteobacteria > Hyphomicrobiales > Rhizobiaceae > Rhizobium > Rhizobium sp. AN68. The sequence continues at coordinate 1,544,374 of NZ_JARWMI010000002.1, forward strand.
ACCGGCTGAAGCGGGCGTGACACCGGATTACGGTTTTGTCGATGCACTGCCTTTCGTGGTGGAATACGACTACAGCTATGATGGCATCATGCGCTCGCATGAGCAAAGCCTCGCCCGGCTTGGTCTCGGTTCAGTGGATATTCTCTATGTCCACGATCTGGAGGAGACCACGCTTGGGGAAGAGGCCTATCGCCATCATTTCAGGATATTCACCGAAAGCGGCATCGAGGCCCTGCACGAGTTGAAGGCGACAGGCCGGATCGGCGCGTTCGGTCTTGGCGTGAATGAGGTTCCGGCTTGTCTGAACCTCATGGAGATAGACGAGATCGACTGCATTCTTCTGGCGGGTCGTTATACGCTGCTCGACCGGTCGGCTGCAGCAAAGCTGCTGGGGCGTTGTGCGGAAACCGGCACCTCGCTCGTCATCGGCGGCGTCTTCAACTCTGGCATTCTTGCGACGGGCGCAAGGCCGGGTGCGACTTTCAACTATAGTGAAGCAGCAGCAGATGTCATGGAGCGGGTGCGCGCCATGGAGCTCCACGCTGCCGGGCACGGGGTTGCACTTGCGGCCGCTGCCCTGCATTTTCCGCTGCAAAATGCCGATGTCGCAAGTGTCCTGATCGGCACCGCAAAACCGGACAGCCTTTTGCGCAACCTGTCTATTTTCGAAACGGCCGTGCCGGACGCCGCCTGGGCGGGTTTCGACGCGCTCGCCCTCGAAAATTGACCGCAACGACAGGGAGGAGGACGCCATGGATCTGATCGATACTCACCAACATCTCATCTTGCGAGGCAAGCTCGGTTATGCCTGGACACGAGGGGAGCCCAGCCTTGCGGGAAGCTTCACCCAGGCTGATTACGCAGCGCTTGTCGAGGGATGTGGCGTAGTGGGTACGATCTTCATGGAAAGCGGGGTGGATGACGGCGACTATCAGGCTGAGGCTCGCCTCATCGCCAGCATGATCGGCGAGGGTGGCTTGCCGATGTTCGGCCAGATCGCCAGTTGCCGACCGGAAACGGATAATGGTTTCGAAGCCTGGCTGGAGGAGTGCCGCCACCTCAACGTGGTCGGTTTCCGGCGCATTCTCCACGTTATGCCCGACGACCTCAGCCGCGAGGAAAATTACCGACGAAACGTGCGCACGATTGGAAAGGCCGGATGGCCGGTCGATCTGTGTTTTCATTCCCGCCAGCTTGCCATTGCCGCCGAACTTGTCGGGGCCTGCCCCGATGTGCGCTTCATGCTCGACCATTGCGGCACGCCGGACATTGCCGGAAACGATTTTCGGGAGTGGAGCGGGCGTATGGCCGACTTGGCGACGCTGCCCAATCTCTTCGTCAAACTCTCCGGCATCACCGCCTATTGTGCACCGGGATGCGCGACGCTGGAAAGCGTGACACCCTATGTGGAAACCGTGCTCAACCTGTTCGGACCTGAGAGAATGGTCTGGGGCGGCGACTGGCCGGTGGTCGATCTCGGCTCGGGTCTACCGGAATGGATCGGTATGACGAGTGAGCTTCTTTCGACGCTCTCGCCCGACGAGCAGGCATCGATCGGCCACCGCAATGCCAGACTGTTTTATTTGGCGACATAGCGTGCAGCTTTTCATGCCGATTGTGCATTGCGTCGGCCGGATATGCCAAGAAGCGCGCCGGCGCGCGCTTCATACGTCTGTGCTTTACTCGGCTGGCTGCACTGCGGTTGTCGTCGCAGAGCGGTTGGTCTCTCCAGAAAGGCTGCGCTGACCGAGGCTGATAATGGTGACTGTCGACAGGGTGGCGGCAATCGATACCCAGAAGCCGTTGCTCGGGCCGAAATTATCGATCACCCAGCCGGAAATAAAGGCGCCGAGCGCCATGCCGATACCGATGCCGGTCATCACCCAGGTCACGCCTTCCGTCAGCATCGATTCCGGGACGCGGCGCTCGATCAGGCCAAATGCCGTGATGAAGATGGGAGAGATTGCAACGCCGCTGAGGAATACGGCGAAGGCAAGCAGGGAAACTGTCGTGCTTGCAAAGAGGAGCGGCAGCGCGGTGAGCGCAAGGACGCTGACGGCGATCAGCAATTGCCGTTGCAGCGGCATTTTGGGGTTGATCGCGCCCAGAAGCAGGCCGACGACAAACGAACCGATGGCATAGACGCCGATGACGAGGCTGGCAGCTTCCGGTTGACCGAGTTCTTTGGTGATGGCAACTGCACTGACCTCGGCTGTGGCGAAAGTCGAGCCTACGAAGATCAGGGCGACCGTGATGATCTGGACCGAACGCAGCCGGATAGCCGAATGTTGCCTGCTGCCACTTTCAACCGCGCGTACCTTGGGTTCGGTCGATCGTTGCAGCAGAAAGGCAAAGGTACCGAGTGCCAGCGAGGCGGTGCTGATCATCATACCTGCTTCCGGAAAGAGTGAGACCGCGAGACCAACGGAGAGCGAGGCGCCGGCTATGTAGACAAGTTCGTCGGCGGCGGATTCAAATGCAAACGCAGTGTTCAGCTCAGGCCGGTCACGGAAGATTTCCGTCCAGCGGGCGCGCATCATCGCGGGAATACTCGGCATGGCCGCGGCGAGGAAGGCCGAAAGAAAGAGCGTCCAGGCAGGCCATCTCTGGTTGGTCGCGATAATCAGGATAGCAAAGGCGATGACCGATATGATGGTGGCCGGGACAAGGACGCTGCTCTGGCCCTTGCGGTCCACCAATCGGGAAATCTGCGGCGCGACCGCGGCATTGGTCAGCGCGAAGGTTGCCGAGACCGCACCGGCAAGCCAATATTCACCATGGGTCTGGGAAAGCATGGCGACGATGCCGATCGGTGCCATCGCAATCGGAAGACGGGCAAAGAAGCCTGCGGCGGAAAAGCCTTTGGCGCCCGGAGCCCGGAAAATTTCTCTATATGGATTAGACATCGGGATGCACCTTGTTTAGGGAGTATCCACCACAAACATACGTGGCGTATGCAAATGAAATAATTGCATACGTCGCGTATGTCAACTAGTATACGCGACGTATGTAGAATTCGGAGAAAAAATGCGCAAACCTCGCAGTGAAATGATTGCCGAGACGCGGGCGAAGCTTCTGGTCGCTGGCCGCAAGGCATTTGGCAGCATCGGCTATGCCGAAGCTTCGATGGACGACTTCACTGCCGAAGCAGGGCTGACCCGCGGCGCGCTCTATCACCATTTTGGCGACAAGAAAGGCCTGCTGCTGGCGGTTGTGGGTGAGATCGACGCCGAGATGACGAAAAGGCTCTGTGACATCTCGTCTAGGGCCGCGACGCGTTGGGAGGGTTTTGTCGAGGAAAATGTCGGTTACATTCTCATGGCTCTGGAGCCGGAAATCCAGCGGATCATGTTCCGTGATGGACCGGCCGTTCTCGGCGACCCTTCACGCTGGCCAAATGCCAATGGTTGTATCTCGGCCGTTGCGCGAAGTCTCGATGCACTGAAGCAGGAAGGGACGATCGTCGACATTGATCCGGAGGCCTGTGCGCGTTTCATCAATGCGGCGAGCAGCAGTGCAGCCCAGTGGATCGCGAATTCCGACGACCCCGAAACGACCTCGAAACGCGCCGTCGACAGTTTCCGCACCTTTCTGGAAGGGCTGAGGATCACACGCTGATCCGCTTGTCGCCGGTTCTGCGTACACATCAGGGTCAATCTCGTTCCGGCTGAGTGGGTAACCCCGAGCAGGCGATATTCCCTGAAGCGCGCTGAGCGGATCGTGCTGTCTCTCTCCCCCGTAGACTCGTTAACGCGCCAGGGATGATAAGAAATTGCGGGCTCATCGATACAGTTTTTCCTCCTTGAAGAAAAACCGGCCGATCCGGCTGATTTCTGTTTACTTTTGTCGAAATTGCAACGCATCACGCTGTTTGAATTCGCTGTAAGGCCTTTCGCAAACTACGGAGGATGAGATGAAAGCACTGGTGCTGGAAGAAAAAGGAAAGCTCTCGCTCAGGGAGTTCGACATTCCCGGCAAGCTCGGACCCAAGGATGTGCGCATCCGTACCCATACCGTCGGGATTTGCGGCTCGGACGTCCATTATTACACCCATGGCAAAATCGGCCATTTCGTTGTGCATGCGCCGATGGTGCTGGGCCATGAAGCTTCCGGAACGGTAATCGAGACCGGTGCCGAGGTTGCGCATCTGAAGCCGGGTGATCGCGTCTGCATGGAGCCGGGCATTCCCGATCCGACCTCGCGCGCATCCAAACTTGGCATTTACAATGTTGATCCGGCGGTCAGCTTCTGGGCAACGCCACCCGTTCACGGTTGCCTGACACCGGAAGTCATTCATCCCGCCGCCTTTACATACAAGTTGCCCGACAACGTTTCCTTTGCCGAAGGCGCCATGGTGGAACCCTTCGCCATCGGCATGCAGGCAGCGCTCAGGGCGCGTATTCAGCCCGGCGATGTTGCCATCGTGACGGGCGCCGGTCCGATCGGCATGATGGTTGCGCTGGCGGCGCTAGCCGGCGGTTGCGCAAAGGTGATCGTTGCCGATCTTGCCCAGCCGAAGCTGGATATCATCGCAGCCTATGACGGCATCGAGACCGTCAACATCCGCGAACGTGACCTGTCGCAGGCCGTGGCTGATGCGACGGATGGCTGGGGTTGCGATGTCGTTTTCGAATGCTCTGGCGCTGCACCCGCCGTGCTCGGTATGGCGAAACTCGCACGTCCCGGCGGCGCCATCGTCCTCGTCGGTATGCCGGTCGATCCGGTGCCGGTCGATATCGTCGGCTTGCAGGCAAAAGAGCTGCGGGTAGAGACGGTTTTCCGCTACGCCAATGTGTATGACCGTGCGGTCGCTCTCATCGCGTCCGGCAAGGTCGATCTGAAGCCGCTGATCTCCGCGACCATTCCCTTCGAAGACAGCATTGCCGGTTTTGATCGTGCGGTGGAGGCAAGGGAAACGGACGTGAAGCTGCAAATTCTGATGCCGCAATAATCCCTTCCGGCAAGCCGCCTGCCGATGCAGGGGCGTCAAAAACCCTTCGGAAAAGTATAAGCTCGACCTGCCGGTGATCGGCGGGTCGAGCTTTAAAAATCATCACATCGATCTTTAAGATGCGCATTTTCTGGGCGTATGGCGTGCAACTGCGCGAAAAAATGGGCGCAACCGCTGGCTTAGTTGTCGGCGGATGCACGGCACTCTTCAATTTCTGACAAAAAACAGTCAAAAAAGTATCGGTAATTTCCCCGGTATGATGTGGAAGTAAATGTGCCGCAGGCCATATGCTCCCCATCAACGCCTGGGACGAGCCATAAAGAGGAATGGCTTTGCTCCGCGAATACGGCGGACGTGACCGATGGGAGGAAACATCGATGCAGCCCGATCTGGAACTGGTACATATCCGCAAGGGCGAATCCTTCGCCGCCTGGCGGCATGGCTATCCGTTCCGCACCGTGCGCTGGCATTACCATCCCGAATATGAAATTCATCTGGTCGTGGCGACGTCAGGCACGTTCTACATTGGCGATTTCGTCGGTCGCTTCGGCCCGGGCCAGCTAATCATGACTGGCCCAAATCTCCCTCAAAACTGGATCAGCGAGATCGAGCCGGACGAGATCGTTCCCACGCGCTCTCTCGTCATCCAGTTTCCGGAAGCTTTTATCGAGGATGCCTGCGCTTCCATGTCCGAGATGGAGGTAGTTCGCGCCCTTCTGGACCGCAGCCGCCGCGGCATTCTGTTCGACGATGAGACCAGCGATCGCGTTCGCCCGCTGATACTGCGTTTGATCGAGGCGCAGGGGTTGAAGCGTCTTGCGATTTTTTGGGAAATTCTCGATCTGCTGGTCAATGCGCCGGCGCCCGAGGTGCTGGCGAGCCTGAGCTACGAGCTGGACCTGACGGGCATCGGCGATAGCGGCATCAACCGCGCCTTGTCGCATCTGCGCCAGCACCTGACCGAACAGGTCGAGGAAATCGATCTGGCCGACATGGTTGGCCAGAGCCAGAGTGCCTTCTCCCGTGCCTTCAAGCGACATACGGGAACGACTTTGGTGCGCTATCGCAATCAGCTGCGCATCGATCTGGCCTGCCAGATGCTTCTGGTGGATCAGGACGTGAAGGTGGCGGAAGTCTGCTACGACGTGGGCTTTTCAAACCTTTCGAATTTCAACAGGCATTTCCTGAAGCTGAAGGGAATGTCGCCATCGAGGTTTCGTACGGTATTCGCGGCCCAGAAGGCAGCGGTCATGGCGGATTAAACCAAGATACATCGCGATTTTTCACCAATTCGGGCAGAGGACTGTCCGGAAACGGGCTCTTATTGCCCAGATTTTCCAAACGGGAGGAAGTTACTATGAGAATGAAATCCAAGTTCCTGATGGCATCGGCCGCACTTGCAATGATGGCCGCTCCGGCATTGGCACAGGACAAGCTGAAAATCGGCATGACGTTCCAGGAACTGAACAACCCCTATTTCGTCTCCATGCAGGAAGCGCTGAAGGAAGCCGCGGCAAGCATCGGCGCTGATGTTGTCGTCACCGACGCCGGCCACGATGTGGCAAAGCAGATTTCCGACGTGGAAGACATGCTGCAGCAGAAGATCGACATCCTGCTTCTGAACCCGACCGACAGCGCCGGCATCGAAGCCGCCGTGCACGCTGCCAAAGCTGCCGGCGTGATTGTCGTTGCTGTCGACGCCAACGCAAACGGCCCGGTCGACACCTTCGTCGGCTCGAAGAACCGTGACGCAGGCTACAAGTCTTGCAAGCATCTCGGTGATGCGCTCGGCGGCAAGGGTGAAGTTGCAATCCTCGACGGTATCCCGGTCGTGCCGATCCTGCAGCGCGTCGAAGGCTGCAAGGCAGCGCTTGCCGAATTTGCCGACATCAAGCTTGTCGACACGCAGAATGGTCGTCAGGACCGCTCCGTTGCGCTCGGCGTCGTTGAAAACATGATCCAGTCCCGTCCGAACCTCGCCGGTATCTTCTCGGTGAATGATGGCGGCGCAATGGGTGCACTCGCTGCGATCCAGGGCTCCGGCAAGGACATCAAGCTGACCTCGGTTGATGGTGCTCCCGAAGCTGTGAAGGCAATTGCCGACGGCGGCCCTTTCATCGAAACGACTGCGCAGTTCCCGCGTGACCAGGTGCGCGTTGGCCTTGCCATGGCGCTTGCCCAGAAGTGGGGCGCCCGCGTCGTTCCGAAGGAAGTACCGATCGACGTCATGGTCGTTGACAGCAAGAACGCCGGCGACTTCAGCTGGTAAGAATTCCTCCCCAGGTTCCGTCCCCGCCTCGTGTGGGGGCGGGACATGTCCCGACCATCGAGGAGGGTAAAATGCTGGAACTGAATGGAATAAGAAAAAGCTTCGGCAAGATCGAGGTCCTGCGCGGCGTTGACCTGCAGGCGCGCGCCGGCGAGGTGCATGCGCTTCTGGGAGAGAACGGCGCTGGCAAGTCGACATTGATGAAAATCCTGTGCGGCATTTTGCAGCCCTCGGAGGGCACGATCCGCATTGACGGAAAGGACCGCCGCTTCGCCAATTACGATGAGGCGATTGCCGCCGGTATCGGCATCGTGTTTCAGGAATTCAGCCTGATCCCCTATCTCGATGCAGTTGAAAACATGTTTCTGGCACGCGAAATCCGCGGACCGCTGCGCCTGCTGAACAAGCGCGCGATGCGTAAACGTGCCGCCGAAATCATGAGCCGTCTGGCCGTGGACGTTCCGCTCGATGTGCCGGTGCACCGCCTTTCCGTTGCCCAGCAGCAATTCGTGGAAATTGCCAAGGCGCTTTCACTCGATGCCCGTATTCTCGTTCTCGATGAGCCGACTGCGACGCTTACCCCGTCCGAGACCGAGCATCTCTTCAAGGTCATGCGCGAGCTGCGGCGTCAGGGTGTCGCTATCATCTTCATTTCCCATCATCTCGAGGAAATATTCGAGATCTGCGACCGCATCACCGTCCTGCGTGATGGCGAACTCATCGGCTCCTGCCTCACCTCTGACGTCGATAATGACCGTCTGGTGGAGATGATGGTCGGCCGGCGCATCGAGGCCAATTTTCCGCCCAAACCGAAGATCGATACAGCTGCGCGCAACGTGATCGAGGTCGAAGAGCTTCAACTGAAAAAAGGCGGGCCGGTCTCGCGCTTTACCCTTCGGCAGGGTGAGATACTCGGTTTTGCCGGGCTTGTCGGTTCCGGGCGCACGGAAACGGTGCTGGCCATGCTTGGCGCGCATTCCGCTTCGCGCCGCAAGATCAAGGTCGATGGCGTCGAGACCCGCTTTTCCGGCCCGGATGAGGCGCTGATGCGCGGCATTGGCCTGCTGCCGGAAAGCCGCAAGGAAGAGGGTCTGATCACCAGTTTCTCCATCCTCCAGAACATCTCCCTCAACAACTATCGCAAGTACCAGAAGGCTCACTGGTTTATCGACCTGAAAAAAGAGCTGGAGCACACGAAAAAGGCGATGGCGCAGGTTCAGGTCAAGGCACAGGGACCCTATGCCCGCGTGGACACGCTGTCCGGTGGAAACCAGCAGAAGATCGTTATCGCCCGCTGGCTGAACCATGACATGCGCGTCCTGATCTTCGACGAACCGACGCGCGGCATTGATGTCGGCGCGAAGGCGGAAATCTATGCGCTGATGCGCGAATTCGCAGCCAAGGGCTATTCGATCATCATGATCTCTTCGGAGCTGCCGGAAGTGATCGGCATGTCGGACCGCGTCTGCGTGTTCCGCTCCGGGGGCATCGTCGCCACCGTCGAGGGCGCAGACATCAATTCAGAAACAATAATGACAAACGCCACCACCGGGAGGGTTGAACATGTCGCTTGATGCAAATACCGGCATTGCCGAAAAGACGAGCGGTTTCGGCCTTGGCAGCATGCTGCGCTCGCCACTCGCCCTGCCTCTGGCGGGCCTGATTGTCGTATCGATCCTGATGGGTCTTGCGAGCGACAATTTCTTCAGCGTGAACAACATCATGAACGTGCTGCGACAGGTTTCAGTCGTGGGCATTCTGGCCGTGGGCATGACATTCGTCATCCTCACAGGCGGCATCGACCTGTCGGTCGGCGCGGTCATGGCGCTTGTCGGCACGCTGTCTGCAGGCCTGATGGTGAATACCGGCCTGCCTGCGTCGCTCGCCTTGCCGGCCGGGCTGTTCATCGGACTTGGCATCGGTATCTTCAACGGAGCACTTGTCGCCTGGGGCAAGATGCCGGCCATCATCGTCACGCTTGCGACGATGGGAATGGCGCGCGGTCTCGGCCTCATCTATTCCGGCGGTTATCCCGTCAGCGGCATTCCGAGCTGGATTTCCTGGTTTGGCGTCGGCCGCGTTGGCGTCGTGCCGGTGCCTGTTATCATCATGGTGGTGATTTACGCCGTGGCCTGGGTGCTTTTGCAGCGTACGGCTTTCGGTCGTCACGTCTATGCACTCGGCGGCAACGAGTTGGCCGCGCGCCTCTCCGGCGTCAAGACCCGGCGCGTCAAGCTTGCCGTCTATGGTATCTCAGGCGTGACGGCAGCGCTTGCAGCTCTCATTCTGACCGGCCGGCTGATGAGCGGACAGCCCAATGCGGGTGTCGGTTTCGAGCTGGATGCCATTGCGGCCGTGGTTCTCGGCGGCACGGCGATTGCCGGCGGACGCGGGCTCATTCTTGGTACCCTTATCGGCGCGGTGCTGCTCGGCATCCTGAATAACGGCCTCAATCTCATGGGTATCAACCCTTATCTGCAGGATGTCATCAAGGGCGGCATCATTCTGCTCGCCATCTATATCGGGCGCGACTGGCGTTGAGCCCACACGTCATATCTTCAAAGAAGCAGGAGAATTAAATGTCTGAATTGCTGCAAGGCAAGATCGCGGTCATCACCGGCGCCGCGTCCGGTATTGGCCTCGCCACCACCGAGGCGCTACTGGAAAACGGTGCAACCGTCGTCATGGTCGACTGGAACGAGAAAGCCCTGAATGAACTTGTCGGTAAACTCGGCAAGCGCGCCATCGCGCAAGTCACGAACCTTCTGGATGCAGACAGCTGCAATGCCATGATCCCGGAAATCCTTGAGAAGGTCGATCACATCGATATTCTCTACTGCAACGCAGGCACTTATATTGGTGGCGATCTCACCGAAACCACGCCGGAAGCCATCGACAAGATGTTGAACCTCAACGTCAATGCCGTGATGAAGAATGTACAGGCCGTCGTGCCGCACATGTCGGAGCGCAAGACCGGCGACATCATCGTCACTTGCTCGATCGCCGGACATTTCCCGACCTATTGGGAGCCGGTCTATTCGGGTTCGAAATGGGCGATCACCAGCTTCGTGCAGGGCATGCGTCGCCAGATGATCCCGCATGGTGTGCGCGTCGCGCAGGTCTCTCCCGGCCCGGTCGTCTCGGCCCTTCTGGCAGACTGGCCGGAAGAAAATCTTCGCAAGGCCAAGGAATCGGGTAGCCTCATCGACGCGAGTGAAGTGGCCGATGCGGTTGTTTACATGCTGACCCGCAAGCGCACCGTCACCATCCGCGACATGCTGGTGCTGCCCACCAACTTCGACCGCGTTTAAACTACACTCCCAAGGAGTATCGCAAATGGCTTCCTACCTGATTGGCGTCGATGTCGGTACCGGCTCTGCCCGTGCCGGTGTCTTTGATGTGGCGGGCAGGCTTCTCGCCACCGCCAAGCGCCCGATCACGATGCATCGCGAAGACGGCGGCATAGCCGAACAGTCGAGTGGTGAGGTTTGGAAAGCCGTTTGCGACAGCGTGCGGGAAAGTGTCTCGCGCGCCGGCATAGATCCCGCAGCCGTGGTTGGCATTGGTTTTGATGCCACCTGCTCGCTCGTGGTGCGCGGGCCTGAGGATGAGACCCTTCCGGTCGGCGCGCCGGATCATCCAGAGCGCGATATTATCGTCTGGATGGATCACCGCGCCGTCGAACAGGCGGAGCGGATCAATGCGGGCGAACATGCCGTTCTGAAATATGTCGGCGGTCGGATTTCCCCGGAAATGCAGACGCCCAAGCTGCTCTGGCTTCGCGAAAACAAGCCGGATATCTATGCGCGCGCCGAGCACTTCTTCGACCTGACGGACTTCCTGACCTGGAAAGCCTCAGGAGCGCTTGATCGTTCCGCCTGCACGGTTACCTGCAAGTGGACTTATCTCGCCCATGAGGAACGTTGGGATGCGGAATATTTCACCCGTATCGGGCTTGGCGATCTGGCGGAGCAGGGATTCCGCCGTATCGGTGAAAGCGTCGTTCATCCAGGCACGGCGCTGGGTAATGGTTTGACCGATGAGGCCGCAACAGCCATGGGGCTGGTTGCTGGAACCGCCGTTGCCGCCGGTCTGATCGATGCGCATGCCGGGGGTGTCGGCACGGTGGCTGCGGGCGGCGATGCTTCGCGGTGCCTCGGTTACGTCTTTGGTACCTCTTCCTGTACCATGACAACCACCTCGGAGCCGGCTTTCGTGCCGGGTGTTTGGGGTCCCTATTATTCCGCCATGGTTCCCGGCGCGTGGCTCAATGAAGGCGGCCAATCCGCCGCCGGTGCGGCCATTGATTATCTGGTGCAATTGCACCCGGCATTTTCAGAGGCAAAGGCGCTTTCCGAAAAAGAAGGCAAGTCATTACCTGCATGGCTTGCCGACCGTGCATTGGCTTTGGCCACGTCTGCTTCCGCTGCCGTAAAGATTGCCGAGGATTTTCACGTGGTGCCGGAGTTCCTCGGCAACCGCGCGCCTTTCGCCGATCCTCATGCCCGTGCCGTCATTGCCGGTTACGGCACCGAGACGGGGGTGGATTCGCTTGTCGCGCTTTACGTGGCGGGGCTTCTCGGCCTCGGTTACGGGCTTCGCCAGATCATCGAGACGCAGGCGCGTCATGGCGCTCCCGTGGAAACGATCAGTGTCAGCGGCGGCGCGGGCGCGCATCCGCTTGCCAGACAATTGCTGGCGGATGCGACGGGGCTCCCGGTTGAACTCACCGAATGCGAGGAGCCGGTGCTTCTGGGATCGGCAATGCTCGGTGCGGTTGCTGCCAAGGCCTATCCCGACCTGATTTCCGCAATGCCCGCCATGTCGCGTATTGCCAAATATTCGGCACCGGACGCTGCATTCAGTCAAGTGCACCAGTCACGCTACGACGCGTTTCTGGCACTGCAAAATGCGGCGCGCGCCATTCGTTCCGCAAACCATTCCTGAAGCGCCACACGCTTCCATCGTCCGGCCGTCTTGGCCGCAAAATAAAGAGGATTCCATGCAGTTTTCCGGAAAATCCGTCATCATCACCGGCGCAGGCAAGGGCATCGGCCGTGCCTGCGCTATCCTGATGGCCGCGCGCGGTGCTGAGGTCGTGGCAATCAGCCGGACCCAGTCCGATCTCGACAGCCTGAAAAGCGAAATCGGCGGACGCTCGATCCGTGTCGATCTCGCAGATGTGGCGTCGACGCGGGCCGCGATGGCCGAAGCGGGTCCTTGTGATTTTCTCATCAACAGCGCTGGCATCAACGTGCTCGAAAGCGTGCTTGATATGAGCGACGAAGGTTATGAGGCCGTGCTCGGCATCAATCTGCGTGCCGCGCTCGTCACCTGCCAGGAATTCGCCCGTGCCCGCATCGCAAAGGGCGGCGGTGGCGCAATCGTCAACATCACGTCAATTGCCGGTCATCGCGGTTTTCAGGATCATCTCTGCTACGCGGCCTCGAAAGCGGGGCTTGAAGGCGCGACCCGCGTTCTTGCCAAGGAACTCGGGCCGCACGGCATCCGTGTCAACGCCGTCGCACCAACCATCACGCTGACTGAACTGGCTGCCGAAGCATGGAACGATCCGGCCAAGAGCGCACCAATGATGGTTCGCCATCCGCTGCAGCGCTTTGCCGAGGCCGAAGACGTGGCACAGAGCATCGCACTGCTTCTGTCAGATGATAGCAGCATGATTTCCGGCGCGGTGTTGCCCATCGATGGCGGGTTCCTCGCCGTCTGACGTTCAAGGGATGCGCGGGCTGCAAATGCATCGCCGCGCATCCTGTTCCAGGACTGGATATCCGCTCAGGTCAGATCCGGATGTCTGCCAACCAGCTGGTTGCGTTTTGCCTGAAGAATTTCCTTCTGTTCTTCAAGTTTGAGCAATTCGTCGTCTATCTCCTCGACGCTTTTCTCGATGTGCAGATATTGCTCTGCAAGAAGCGACTTCGCTTCCTTTCGGCTAGACGCATTCGGCGTGTCGCCATAAAGCGGCCGGTTGGCGGTTTCCTTGAGGAAAAATGTCGTCACAATGCCGAAGATGGCCGCGACCATGAGATAGTAGGCCGGCATATAGATATTTTCCGTTACCTCCACCAACCATGCAGTGAGTGTCGGCGTGAGCCCGGCAACGATGATCGAAATATTAAACGCGATAGCCAGCGCGCTGTAGCGGATGCGGGCCGGGAAAAGGGCCGGGAGGGTGGATGCCATGATCCCGATCAGGCAGTTAAGTGCGACCGCCAGGATGAGCAGGCCGAAGAAAATCTGAACAACCTGCCCGCTGGCGATGAGATGAAATGCCGGCAGTGAAAGAAACAGGATCGCCGTGCTGCCAACCGCCAGAAACGGCCTGCGTCCGATCCGGTCGCTCAAAAGCCCGATGGCGGGCTGGACGAACAGCATGCCGACCATAACCGCGATGATGATGAGGACGCCATGGTCCTCGCTGTAATTCAGCGTCTTCGACAGATATGTCGGCATGTAGGTAAGCAGCATGTAATAGGTGACGTTGGTCACGAGGACCATGCCTATGCATATTGCCAGCGAGCGGGAATGTTGGCTCACGATCTCGGCGATGGGAACCATGGGGCGCTCTTTCAGCGACTGCCGGTCTTCTTCTTCGGAGCGCTGCAGGCGTTCGGTGAAGGCTGGTGTTTCTTCTGCCGCGTGGCGCAGATAAAGCCCGATCAGCCCGAGGGGTGCCGCCAGAAAGAACGGAATGCGCCAGCCCCAGTCGAGGAACTTGGCTTCACCCATCGCGGTGCTGAGCAGCACGACGAGCCCCGCGCCAAGCACAAAGCCGGCGATGGAGCCGAAGTCGAGCCAGCTTCCAAGGTAACCGCGCTTCCGGTCAGGCGCGTATTCCGCCACGAAAATGGCCGCACCGGTATATTCGCCGCCAACGGAAAACCCCTGGGCAAGCTTGCATAACAGCAACAGAATGGGTGCCCATATGCCGATGGTGGCATAACCTGGGATGAGGCCGATACAGAAGGTGCTCGCGGCCATGATGATGATTGTCAGGGAGAGGACTTTTTGACGCCCGAATTTGTCGCCCATGGCGCCAAAAAATACGCCCCCCAAAGGGCGGATGAGGAAGGGGACGGAGAAGGTTGCGAGCGCCGCCACCGTTTGAACGGCGGGTGACGCGTCAGGGAAGAAGACCTTGCCGACGGCATAGGCGACGAAGCCGTATACGCCGAAGTCGAACCACTCCATCGCGTTACCGAGAGCGGCTGCCGTAACTGCTTTTTTGACCTTCTCGTCATCGATGACGGTGACGTCGTCGATGCTCAGCGGAGTGGCCTGTATCTGGTTGTTCAATCACTGTCCCCCTGAACTGCATTGCGCCCGAATTTTTTGAGCGCCATGAAAATGCTCGATACGCTTAAGCGTTCCATCGGTCGGCAGAACAATCGGGCCTTAGCTCATCTTATGGGGAGTATGGGCGGGGTCGCCCGACAGGAGAAAAAAGAACGCCCGGCTGGTAGCCGGGCGTTTTTTAAAGATTAGTGGTGATGCTCAGGCATTTCCTTGAGCTGATCCTTAGTCCACGAAGTAATCGCGTGGACATCGCCGTCTTCATCGCGCATGAAATCGAGATCGCTGAGCGGTACTGCGACGGGCTTTGCGCCGATGCCGAGAAAGCCGCCGACGTCGATGATCGCGGTGCTTGCCGCGCCGACGCCATGGACGTGATCGACCTTGCCGACCTTGTGGTCATCTGCGCCATAAACTGTTGCACCTTCCAGAACCGACGGGGTCAGTTCGGTTTCAACGAGGCGTACGTGATTGGCGTGATCCATTTTTCTTCCTCCTGCTTGGGTTGCGATATGGAAACTCCCGCAGTGCAAAACCGTTCCATCGCGTCTGGGGGATTTTGGGCTAAACCGGTTGTCTGAACGCTTAGGGGACTGGTATGAACTCCAGCGGACCGCCCGCCACAAAATCACGCTTGAAAAGATTGAACACGTGTGCAATATGAACGCGTGTTCAATCTTTTGAGAGATGGTTATTCCGCATGGACCTGATGCCTTATCCGGATACGTTGGCAGCCCGTGCCGAACTGTGCCGCAGCGTTATTCTTTCCGCCGGGGAACTGGTGCTGAAAGGCTTTCAGGGCGAGGCGACACGCAGCTTCTCGATGAAGGGCCCGCAGGACTTTCTGACGGTGACGGATGCAGCCTCCGAAGCGCATATTCGCGGCGCGATCTCGGCCTGCTTTCCTAAGGACAGTTTTTTCGGCGAGGAGGGCGGCGGTGTGATCGGTGATCGCGTCTGGGTCGTTGATCCCGTGGACGGCACCGCAAATTTCGCCCGCGGCATTCCGCACTTCTGCATCTCCATCGCCTATGTCGAAAACGGGCAAACCGAAATCGGCGCTATCTATAATCCGGCTCTGAATGAACTTTATTTCGCCCGACGCGGCGAGGGGGCAACGCGTAACGGGCAGCCGATCCAGGTTGCGCAGACGGAACGTTTCGATGCGGCCTCAATCGAAATGGGCTGGTCGACCCGTATCGAGAATGCCACCTATCTTGATGTCGTCAAGAACCTGCTCGATATGGGCACCAACGTGCGCCGCGCCGGTTCCGGTGCGCTGGCGCTTGCCTATGTGGCCGATGGCCGCTCCGATGCCTATCTCGAATTGCACATGAATTCATGGGATTGTCTTGCGGGACTGCTACTCGTCAGCGAAGCTGGCGGCGACGTCTGCCCTTTCCTGGAGATCGGTAGTCTTGAAAACGGCGGGCCGGTGCTGGCCGCAGCCAGCGGTGTTGCAAGCGGCGTCAGCCGGGCATCGAAGATACCTTTGGCAGAGCGGCAGCCTTCGGATCGGCAGCGGGCCGTATCGGCCTGAGTTTAGACGAGCGCCCGTCCGTGAAGGGTGCTTGGTGCATGTGGAGGAATGAGATGGATGGACCCGTTTATGCCCGGCCTGCGATCAGCCTGATTGCGGAAGGGCTCGGCCCGCGTAACGTTGCGCTCTATATCGGCGGCAGCGATGGTGCGAGCGACCTTGGGCTCCTTCACCGGCACGGCATTACCACCGTCGTCAACTGCGCCGTCAATCTGGATATCAATCTCGTGCAGGCGTTGGCGGAAGATGGCGACAGGTGCGCGGTGGGGTATGGCGACATCCGTTATTATAAGCTCGGTCTTATCGACGGCGAAGGCAGTCCGGACACGATGATGCTGGGGGCCTATTATATTCTCGACGGCGCATTGCGGCAGACCATGCCGAAGCGCGAAACCTATCCGTTCCCCGATGGCGGCAATGTGCTCGTCAATTGCCGCAGCGGCCGCAGCCGCTCGGTATCGCTGGTCGCGCTTTTCCTGCACAAGCAGCAGCCGCATCTTTATCCTAACCTCGACGATGCACTGGCTGTGATCCGCACGAAGCGGGAATTGCGGCCGGACGAATGGTTCGAGACACCGAAACCGATGCTTTATGCTGCTGCCCGCCGCGCTTCCGACTGGATCGATATGGTCGAAGGCAGAAAGACTGTCCAACCATGCTGAAACGCACGCTTCCTTCCGTCGCCGTCATTGCCGACGCCCATTTCCATGACACGGCGGCCGATTTCGGTTTTCCCGGCATAGAGGTCGATGGAGAACGCATCACCATGCGTAGCTGGTCGGATACACGCGAGATCCACCCGTGTTTTCAACGAAAGCGCCGATGCGCTGCATGCTGCACTCGAAGAAGTGCGGCAGCGGGGCATTCGCCATGTGGTGCTGCTTGGCGACTATACCGACGACGGCCAGCGCGCGACATCCGAAACGCTGAAGGGTATTCTGGAGCGTCATCGTGATACCCATGGCACTGCCTTTTATGCGCTGCCCGGCAACCACGATATTTTCGGTCCGCGTGGCCGACATCATACCAAGGAGTTTCTGACGGAGAACGGCAAATGCCTTTCCGTTTCAAGCGATGCGCGGCGGGCCGGTGATCGGGTGGTGATCAGCGACCGGATGTATTGCGAAGGCTACCCCGTTGGCCTTGGCCCGATGGCGGCTTTCGGATATTTCCGCCAGCCGAACTATCTGCATTGGGAAACACCGTTCGGGCTTTCCGATGCGACGGAAGATCGTCTCTACGAGGTGCTTTCCCCCGATGGCACCAATATCTACCGGCTGATGGACGCATCTTATCTGGTTGAGCCGGAGCCGGGCCTCTGGCTGCTCATGATCGACGCCAATATTTTCGAACCGCTTGACGGCACTTTCGAGACGGGTGAGGAAGCGGCTTTCACCGACAGTACCTCTGGCGGCTGGAATGCGCTTTTGCGCTGCAAGCCCTTCATCATCGACTGGATTGCCGATGTGCGCGAAAGAGCGCAGGCGCTCGGCAAGACTTTGCTCGGCTTTTCGCACTATCCGGCGCTCGATCCCTTCGATGGCGCAAGCGGTGCCGAAAGTGCGCTGTTCGGCGAAACCAACGTGGTGCGTCGCACGCCGCGCAAGGCGGTTGAGGATGCGCTGGTTGAGGCGGGGCTCCAAGTCCATTTCAGCGGACATCTGCATGTGGAAGGCGTAACCCGGCGTGGGGAAGGGGAAACCTCGCTCACCAATATCGCTGTGCCGTCTCTGGTTGCCTTTCCACCCGCCTTCAAGGTCGTTCATCCCCAGCAGCACGAGATTTCCGTCGAGACGGTGGAAATGGCCGCGCTGCCGATAAACCGCCGCATTTGCCGGGGGTATGCGCAGGAAATGGCACTTGCGGGCGAGGATGAGGACCGCGCATTTGCGGCCGGCAATTATGGTGATTTCCTGCTTGGCCACAAACGCGCGCTTATCAGGCATCGTTATTTCACCAAGGAGTGGCCAGCCGGGATCGTGTCGGCGATTGCGGATAAAACCACATCCGAGGTTATCGGCCTGCTTGGTGAAAAAAGCCTTGCCTTGCATGATGTCGGGCTTTCCTCCGATCTGCCGATGTTCGAGCTTATTGCTGACTGGTATTGCCTGCGTCAGGGCGCGGGTCTGGCGCTTGTCCATATCGCGCCTCAACGGCTTTCCCTTTACCGGATGCTGGCGGAGCGGTTCGGCCGTGAGCCCGATCACCACGACGGTTCGGTTAAGAGTTTTATCGAAATCTTCTTCGGTGCCCTTGGGCTGTTTCTCGACCGTGCCGAAGGCGGTTTGCGGAATCTGGAGCTCCGTCTCACACCGCAACTCCAATCCGTTGCGGTGTGATCCGTAGGTTTTTTCGACGCAATCCGCGATGTGAACGGGGTAGATCAACGCCCCCTCGGGAAAGAGTGGCGGCAAGCAGGACAGGCGAGGTGATCTATTGGAATCGGTCGTTGTCAGCATCAATCTGTTCGGCGCGGTGGCGCTGCTGCTTTTCGGCCTTGGGCAGATCAAGGACGGAATGTCGCGTGCCTTCGGTGCCAAGCTTCGCATCGGGCTTGCCGCCGGTACACGGGGTGGGTTTCGCTCCTTCATCGCCGGTCTCGTGGCGACGATCGCCCTGCAGAGTTCGACAGCCACGGCGCTGATGGTTGCCTCCTTCGTTGAAAAAGACTTGATCGCACCGGCGATGGCGCAAATCGTGCTGCTCGGCGCGAATGTGGGTACTGCGACGACCGCGTGGATTGTCGCACTCGGTCTGGGCTGGCTGTCGCCGATGCTGATCCTTGCCGGTGTCATCCTGTTGCGTGGAAAGTCGGTGCAGCGGCAGGGTGCGGGTGCTGCCCTTGCCGGTGTCGGCCTGATGCTGCTTTCCCTGCATCTTCTTTCTGCGGCGACGGATCCGATCCGGCAGTCGCCGGCGCTTAACCTCTTCATTTCCATGCTCGGCAATGCCTGGCCGGTCGCGTTGATCTTTTCCGCGGTGCTGGCCGTGCTGGCATCATCGAGCCTTGCCATCGTCGTCCTCATCCTGTCACTTGCGGCAAGCGGCGGCATTGAAACAAGCCTCGTTATCGTGCTGGTACTCGGCGCCAATCTCGGCGGCGCGGTTCCTCCGGTGCTGGCGACGTTGAAGGCGCCGGTCGCGGCGCGCCGGGTGGCGCTTGGCAACCTCATCGTCCGGACCACCGGCTGTGTCGCAGCCCTGCCTCTTGCCGGGTACGGCGCGGCACTGCTCGACATGTCGCCTTTCTCGCACGCCAATCTAGCGGTAGATGCGCATCTCCTTTTCAATCTTGCTGTTGCTGCGATCGCATGGCCGCTATCGCCTTTGTTGCTGCGGATGACGACCGCGCTGCTGCCGGAAAAAGAGGGAGTCGAAAGCCGCCGCAGCTATCTCGACAGTCATGATCTGGGTCAACCGGTTGCGGCGCTTGCCGGTGCAAGCCGCGAGGTCATGCTGGTTGGTGACCTGATCGAGCGCATGCTGCGTCAGGCGAATGACGCCATGCGCGACAGCGATCTTTCCAAGCTCAATGATATCAGTACGCTGGAAGGCCGGGTCGATAGTATCCAGCATGCCATCAAGGTCTATGTCTCGAAGGTGGGCCAGGACGGTTTGTGCCAGAAGGATCAGCGACGTGCGATGGATATCGTTGAATATGCCATCAATCTCGAACATATCGGCGATATCATCGAGAAGGGCATCCGCCCGGAAATCGCAAAGAAGATCAATCTTGGCCTCAGGTTTTCCGATGATGGCAAAAGCGAGCTGGAACGTCTATTCTCCATCACGCTCGACAATATCCGCATGGCGCAATCCGTTTTCGCCACCCGCAATGCCGACCTTGCCCGTCGGCTGGTGGAGGTGAAGGAAGATGTGCGACGGCTGGAAAAACAGTCATCGGAGCGACATCTCCAGCGCCTGCGCGACGGCCTGACCGACAGCATCCAGACAAGCTCAGTGCATCTCGACATGCTGCGCGATCTAAAGCGCATCAACGCCCATATCGCCGCCGTCGCACATCCGATCCTCGATGAAAGCGGTCTCCTGATCGAAAGCCGGATCAAGCAGGCGGTTTGAAGCCATGCCAGTAAAACGGCGCTGTGGTTTTTGCCCGGGAGTGCTCTTCTAGCGCGCGGTGATCCTTTCGACCATCTCAACGGGCACGACCTGAAGCCGGGTCTCGGGCTCGTCGCTGTCGAGGGCGGTCAAGACCTTCTCGGTCAGCGCGTCAAAGGATTGGGCAACGGTCGTCAGCTGATAGCTTTTCCAGCCCGCCTGCGGAATATCGTCGAAACCGACAATCGACAGGTCTTCAGGAATTCGGCGGCCCATCTCTAGCCTTGCTGCATCCATGAAGCCGAGTGCCAGCAGATCGGTCACGCAGAAGGCGCCGTCTATTGTCTTGTCCGTCAGCAACTCGCAGCCTGCCTGATAGCCGCTGTCATAACTCGTCGGACCGCCCGACCATGGAACGACCTCGATACCCTCGATGCTCATGCGCTGGGTGAAAGCGCCGGCGCGGCGCAGCTGTGCCGGTGTCTGGCTGCCGCTGGAAACGACCGCGACCTTCCGGCATTTAGCCGCCACAAGCCGCATGGCGGCGAGATCGGCGCCGTGGGAATCGTCGCTCAGCACCATGTTCGTATCGGTCCGGTCGAGGCGCTGGTTGATGAGGATGAGGCGCACGCCATTGGCAATGCATTCGTCTACGATAGAGGCTGGCGGCTCGCCGGAGAGTACGACGATGGCCTGCGCGCGAAACTCGAAAAGCAGTTCGATCAGCGGCGCGATATCCTTGCGTGCATCGGCCGCATTCAGCAGCAGACATTGCAAGCCGCGACGCAGAAGGCCGATGCTGAGGAGGTCGAGCTGTTTTGAAATAAACGGCGAGCTGAGATTGGCACCGACCACCCCAATGAGATTGGATCGGTCATTATTGAGGCCCTGGGCCAGACGGTTGACGCGGTAGCCAAGCTCATGCGCGGCTTTCAACACCTTGCGCCGGACGGCCTTCGATACGCTGCCGCCGGGGGTGAATGTGCGCGAGACGGCGGAGCGCGAGACACCAGCCTTTTTCGCCACCTCTTCGGCCGTCACGAACCCTCTCGCCATTCAACTTCCCCGTTGCAAAACCTCATGTCTGATATCACAGGCCATAAGGGCCGACTATTCCAATCGAAATATTTCAGGTGCGAAGCGCTCTTGCTGATGGAAGGCGGTTCTCGCTTTCGCCGGCAAATATATCGTCCTTTCCATTTTCATTCTGCGGGAAAAATTGACTGCTTGTGCGTCGATAAGAAAATTTGCAAAACACGTTCAATAAAACCGTTTAAAAACAATGGCATATATCAATGATCACGTGTGCATTTTTTCGTTGACAAAAGGCCGTTTAGGATGGATCATGCATTCCAAGGTTAAGCGCTATATGGAATATTTATTCCACGTTTCGCTTGCCGGCGATGTTTCCGGGAGGAGCTGGATCATCGTTGCTCGCGGGCCTGATGTGCCCGCTGCTGAAGCATTGACGCATTGCTCATGTTCGACGCACGCGCCGCCTGTTCCGCAGGTTGCGCGCAGGCAGATGCTTGCCGGCGTGTCGGAGCAATGTTGCGGCCATATGGGGAGGAATAATGGCTCTTTTAAGCGAGATCAACGAAGGCGGAGGCACTGGGGCGTCCCACGGCGACCGCGCCTTCGGCATGGCAGGCCTGGCGATATCGCCTCAAGGTCGCGCTCAGGGAGCCGACGACGCTCATCGGCGTGCTGACGGCGTTACTTTTCACCTATCTGATCGTCGTTCCGATCATCTCTATCGTTCTGGATGCCGTCCGTGTCCAGTTCGGCCACGAACGGCGTCTTGGCAAGGATGTCGGTGACCTCACGCTCTATTATCTCGACAGGGCGTTCTTCTCGCCCGTCGCAACGGATCTTTTCTGGCATCCGCTCTTCAACACGCTCACCGTCGCTTTGGGGGCGATTGCGCTTTCGCTTGTTATCGGCACGGTGCTTGCCTGGCTTATCAGCCGCACGGACATTTTCTGTCGCCGCTGGTTCGCTACCGCGCTGATCGTGCCCTACATGCTGCCCGCATGGACCTTCGCTCTCGCCTGGACGACGCTGTTCAAGAACCGCACCGTTGGCGGCCAACCCGGCTGGTTCGAGGCGATGGGCCTTACACCGCCGGACTGGGTGGCCTATGGGCGCTTCCCGATCACCATCATCCTTGCCCTGCATTATACACCTTTCGTTATCCTGCTGTTCGGCTCGGCGCTGCGCCGCTTCGACTCGCAGCTGGAGGATTCGGCACGCATTCTCGGCGCTCATCGCTATCAGGTGGCTTTGCAGGTCATCCTGCCCTTGATGCGCCCGGCGCTGCTCTCTTCCATGGTGCTGATCTTTGCAAAGTGCCTTGGCGAATTCGGCGTACCCTATGTTCTCGGGCTTCCCGTGAAGTTCGAAGTCCTCTCGACATCGCTGTTCCGCAGCATCGCCTCGCGCCAGACCGGCGTTGCCGGTGTCGTTGCTGCCTCGATCATGCTCATCGGCATCATCACGCTGATGATCGATGCCCGCCTGGTTCGCGAAGCCCGCCGTTTCGTGACGATCGGCTCGAAGGGGTCGATGAACCGGCAAAGCCGCCTCGGCAAAATGCGTCTTCCGGCAACGGGCTTTGCGGCCGCTGTTTTCATTCTCAGCGTCGGCCTGCCTTTGCTCACCCTCGCTCTCTCGACCGTCATGAAGATGCCGGCCAAATTCACGTTCGACAATTTCACGCTCGATTACTGGATCGGCAGCAATCTCAACACGGTGGCCTTGCAGACCGGCGTTCTTTTAAGCCCCGATCTATGGGCAGCCGCGAAGAACACGATGATGATCGTTGGTCTTGCCTCGCTCGCATCTGGCGTCCTCGGCCTTCTGGTCGGGTATGTCGTCATCCGCACGCCGGTGCGCGCCCTGTCGGTCTATCTGCGTCAGGTCACGTTCCTGCCCTATCTTGTGCCCGGCATCGCCTTTGCCGCCGCCTATCTCTCGCTCTTTGCGGTTCCGCGCGGGCCGATGCCGGCGCTCTACGGCACGGTGACGATCCTTATCCTCGCACTGATTGCCGACCAGATGCCCTATGCCTCGCGCGCCGGTATCTCGGCCATGACACAGCTTGGAAAGGACCCGGAAGAGGCAGCACAGATTGCCGGTGCCGGTTGGTTCCGCCGCATGGTCTCGATCGTCATCCCGATCCAGAAGGGATCGCTGGTGACGGGGGTTCTCCTGCCCTTCATCTCGGGCATCAAGGGCTTGAGCCTGTTCGTGATCCTCGCGGTGCCGAGCACGGATGTTCTGACCACCTATTCGCTGCGGCTGGTCGACTACCACTATACGCAGGCCGCAAACGCCGTGGTGCTGATCATCGCTGGCATTGCCTATTTCGGTACCCTGTTGGCCCAGAAGCTGACCCGCACAAATCTTGCAGAAGGACTTGGAAGCTGATGCCTACCATCAACCTGCGCGGGGCGCAGAAGAACTACGGCGTGAATTCCGCAAATGCGGTTTCCGATCTCGATCTCGAAATCCGCGACGGCGAATTCATGTGCCTGCTTGGCCCTTCCGGCTGCGGCAAGACCACGACGCTGCGCATGATCGCGGGTCTTGAAAACCTCTCCGGCGGTGAAATCCGTGTCGGCGACAGGGTAATAGATTCCGTCAATGACGGCATATTCGTGCCGCCGGAAAAGCGCGAAATGGGGCTCGTCTTCCAGAGCTACGCGCTCTGGCCACATCTGACCATCGAGCGCAACACCGATTTCGGCCTGCGCCTGCGCAAGCTGCCGAAAGCCGAGCGGGAGGCACGCGTCGAGCGCGTCATGCAGGCGCTCGACATTGCCAAGTACCGCGACCGTTATCCGTCACAGCTTTCCGGTGGGCAGCAGCAGCGTGTGGCGCTGGCCCGCATGCTTGCCGTCAATCCCGGTGTGCTGCTTCTGGATGAGCCGCTGTCCAACCTCGATGCCCGGCTGCGGCTGGAAATGCGCGCCGAGCTGAAGCGGCTGCACAAGGAGTTCAAGACCACCATCGTCTTCGTGACGCATGACCAGTGGGAGGCAATGACACTTGCAACGACAATCGCCGTCATGAACGAGGGCACGCTCCAGCAGATGGGTACGCCGAACGATATCTACGACCGTCCGGCCAACCGCTTCGTCGCCGAATTCGTTGGCAGTCCGCCGATCAATATTCTGACCTTCGGCCAGCCCGGCGTGTCTGATATCGCCGACAATGCGGAGGCTTATTTCGCAACACGTTATCCGCAGTTGCGCGGCATCGCCTCGGTCGGCATGCGGCCGGAGACGATGGGTTACACGGCAAGGTCTGAGGATGTGCCGCAGGGCAGCCTCTTCGGTGAAATGACGGTGACCGGCGTGCTTCCGACTGGCGGCAGCTGGATTCTCGAATTGAGGAGCGAGAACCACACGCTGTTCCTGACCACCCATGCCCTGCCGCGCGTCGATAGTGGCGACCGTGTGTTTTTCCACGTGCCTCCCGACGCCCTGCATGTGTTCGATGCCAAGGGGCAACGGATTACCGAAGCAGACGCCGTGCTGAGGAGCAGTAGCTACAACTGACAACGACGAAAAGACTGACAATCGCTTGCTGAAGGAGGAGCAGTATGAAGCGGAAAATGACGGGCGGCCTTAGCCGTCTCCTGTGTGCAACGGCAATTCTGGCAACGTTTGGCGGCGTGGCGAAGGCGGGGGAGCCTTTCGACCTCAACGCCCTGATCGAGGCTGCCAAAAAGGAAAAGCCGATCACCGTCTATGACAGCACAGGCAAGATCGTGGAAATGGCGAAGAATTTCGCCAAGAAGTATGGCGTGGGCGCGGAGGGTGCGAAGGTAAAGGCAACAGCGCAGCTGGAGATGGTCATCCGCGAGGCGCGGGCCAACAATATTCAGGGTGACGTCTCGATCATCAGCGATGCCCCGGCGGCGATGGCACAGCTTATTCCAATGGGCTTTGTCGAAAGCTGGTTGCCGCCGGATCTCGCTGGCAATATTCCGCCAGAATATCAGGATCCGCTGACCGTCGTCACCAGCGCCAATGTCTGGGCCTACAATACCGAGCTTTTCGACAAATGCCCGGTTTCCAATATCTGGGAACTGACCGACCCGAAGTGGAAGGGCAAGGTGGCGATGCAGGATCCGCTCGGCAAGGCATCCTATGTCGACTGGTTCAACCAGATGGCTAAGCATGGCGATGGGGAGGTGAAGGCGGCCTATAAGGCGCTTTACGGCAAGGACCTCGAGACCGCAGAGTCAAGCGCGACAGCGGCCTGGGTCAAGGCACTTGCCGCCAACGCGCCGCTGCTGACCGATGCCGATGCAGCGGCGGCGGAAGCCGTTGGCACGCCTGGCCAGAAGCAGCCCTTCATGGGCCTCATCAGCTCGGCGAAGTTTCGCGATAATGCCGACAAAGGCATGAAACTCGGCCTCTGCAAGGAGCTGAAGCCGTGGATCGGCTGGCTTTATCCAGGTGTCGGCCTGATCACCAAGGGTACGGATAGCCCCAATGCTGCAAAGCTCTTCATTCACTACGTCATGACTGCTGAAGGCATCGCGCCGCAGGCGATCGACGGGAAGATGTCCACCAACAAAGACGTGAAACTGCCCGCCGACGAACCTTCGGGTATCGGCGCCGTGCTCGACCGCGTTCTGCCCTACAGCATGGCCACCAGCCTGGAAGACTGGGATGCGCGCGAAACCTGGCAGGACTTCTGGCGTGTGAATTACAAGAAATAACGGGGGGACCGACACAGTGAATATCATGACCAAGAACCGATATGGTGGCGAGCGGCGGCGGATGGTGGCTTCAGCCCTTTCCCTCATCTTCTCGCTGGCGCTTGGCGGTGCTGCCCACGCGCAGGACGCCTTTAATCTCGATGCGCTTGTCGACGCCGCGAAGAAGGAAAAACCGATCACCGTTTATGCGGTGACCGGCAAGATCGTCGACACCGCACAGGCCTTCACCGCCAAATATGGCGTGCAGGCAAGCGGCAAGAAAGTGAACGAGGCAACTCAGGTCGAGTTGATGATCCGCGAACACCGCGCCGGCAATGTCGTCGGCGATGTCAGCGTCGCAACGGATGTCGCCTCCGCAATGGGGGAACTTCTGCCGGAAGGCATAGCCACCAGCTGGTCGCCACCGGATATGGAAAGCAATATTCCGCAAAAGCTGCGCGATCCGCTCGTGGTCGTTTCGGATCCGCATGTGTGGACCTACAATACCGAGAAATACGACAAATGCCCGGTCACCAACATCTGGCAGCTGACGGAGCCGCGTTGGAAGGGCAAGCTTGCCATGCTCGATCTCTTCGACAAGCCGCTTTATGCCGACTGGTTCAACCAGATCGAAACCCATCATGATGCCGATGTCGCCAAGGCCTATGAGGAGCTTTACGGCAAGAAGCTGGAAACGGGCGAAAAGAGCGCGACGGCTGCCTGGGTGAAGGCCTTTGCCGAGAACGCTCCCCTGCTGACGGACTCGAGCACGGTTGCCGATGCGGCGGGCGCTCCGGGACAGACCGATCCCTTTTTCGTCATCACCTCGGCGGCGAAATACCGCGATAATGAGGCCAAGGGGCTGAAGCTCGGTCTTTGCAGTGGCGTCAAACCGTTTTCCGGGTTCCTCTATCCCGGCTTCGGCCTGATTGCCGGGCAGACCAAAAGCCCGAATGCTGCAAAGCTCTTCCTTCACTATCTGATGACGGAAGAGGGCATCGCGCCGCAGACGGTCGATGGCAAAATCTCCGGCAACACGAAAATCGGTCTGCCGGCGGACGAACCATCGCGGGTAGCCGATCATCTCGACGAGTTGATGGCCTTTGATGCCGCAACAGCAGCCGACGACCTCGACAAGCGCGAAGGCTGGCAGGATTTCTGGCGTGTGAACTACAAAAAATAACGGCAGGGCAGGCGCGAGCCTGCCTTGCCTTTTCCGTGGGAGGGGAACGATGAGAAGAAGCAGATTTTTACCGATGACGGCGATATCCATCGCCGTTGCAGGCATATCCGCAATGGGGGCTGCAGCCGAAGAAACCTTCGATCTCGATGCGATCTTGGCGGCGGCGAAGCAGGAGAAGCCGATCAATATCTACGACAGCACCGGCAAAATCGTGGAGATGGCCGACAAGTTCAGCGCCAAATACGGGTTAAAGGCGACAGGCGTGAAGGTTTCCGCCAACAGCCAGCTGGAAATGATCATCCGCGAAAGCCAGTCCGGCAATGTGCAGGGCGACGTGGTGCTGATCACCGATGCGCCATCGGCGCTCGCGCAGCTTCTGCCGGCGGGTTTTGTCGAGAATTACCTGCCGGGCGACATGGTTGCGAAAATCCCGGCGCAGTTCCAGAACCCGCTGGCAATCTCCACCAACGCCAATGTCTGGGCTTACAATACGGAAGCCTATGATAAATGCCCGGTGACCAACATCTGGGAACTGACCGAGCCGAAATGGAAAGGCAAGGTCGCCATGGTCGATCCCTTGAGCAAGAGCACCTATACGGACTGGTTCAACCAGCTCGAAGCCCACGGCAACGAGAAGGTGGCGGCCGCCTACAAGGCCCATTTTGGCAAGGATATCGAAAAGGATGCGGCCGCAGCCTGGATCAAGGCGCTGGCGCAGAACGGCCCGCTTGCCACTGATGGCGATGACCCGGTGGCAGAGGCCGTCGGCGCACCCGGCCAGAAGCAGCCCTTCTTCGGCCTGCTCAGCTCTGCCAAGTTCCGCGACAATGCCGACAAGGGCTACAAGCTCGGCCTCTGCACTGGTCTCGATCCCTGGGTCGGCTGGACCTACATCAAGCTTGGGCTCATCGCCTCCAAGACCAAAAGTCCGAACATGGCGAAACTCTTCGTCCACTACATACTGACGGAAGAGGGCATCGCACCGCAGATGAAGGACGGCAAGCTGCCGACCAATATCGACATCAAGATGCCGGCTGACGAGCCGTCGGGGCTGATGAAGGTTGCCGACAGGCTGATGGGTTACGAGTCCGCCACCGGCCTCAACGATTTCGATCGTCGCGAGGAATGGCAGGATGTCTGGCGCGTCAACTACAGGAAATAATCCAGGCTGGCGCGGTCCTGCCGCGCCGGTCCCTCCTTTGCGAAAAAAATAGACTGGATATGCCGATGCAAAGCCCTTCTTCGACTGAAAACAAATCTGGAAATGAGGAGTCGCTTTCCCGCTCGGTGCGGCTGATGAAAATCGCCGAAGCGGCGGCGCGTGCCGTGCGCGATCCGCTGCTGGTGGCATTCCGCTCTGATATGGCGGTGGATTACAAGGTCGATCTCCACGACATCGTCACCATTCACGACAAACGCGCCGAAGCCGCGATCCGCGCCGTCATTCTCGAACGGGAGCCGAATTCGGCGATCATGGGCGAAGAGGGTGGGCAGATCGGCAACGGCGAGGTGCAATGGTATGTCGATCCGATTGACGGCACGGCGAATTTTGCCCGTGGCCTTGCCTTCTGGTGCGTATCGATTGCCGCCGTCATCGGTGGGGAAGCCGTCGCCGGCGTGGTGTACGACCCCGTGACTGACCAGATGTTTTCCGCCGACCTCGAGGCTTCTTATCTCAATGGCGAAAGGCTACGCTCCCGCAGCGTTGCAGATGAAACCCGGGCGACGCTTATCACGGGCTATCCGGTCTCGCGCGATTTCCGGCTGGATGGGCGGGATGCGGCGCTTTCCAATTTCGGTGCGCTTGTCGAGACCTTCTCGACGCTGCGCCGGCCCGGTAGCGCTGCACTCAGCATCGCGCATGTGGCGGCTGGCTGGACAGATGCTGCTGCGGGCTTCGGCGTCAACGCCTGGGATGTGGCAGCAGCCATCCTCATTCTCAAGAATGCCGGGGGAACATACGAGCCGCTGACCTTGGGGAAGGTGGCGGAGGGGTCGGCCGATTTTCTCTGCCCCGGCTATATCGCTACGGGCGAGGGGGCTAATTACCAGACATTGCAGCGGGTGGCGCGATCCATATCCGCAAGCCGCATAGCCAGGGCAGCGATCCCGCCAAGCCAGACGGCTGCAAACGCCTGAACAAGCAAGGACATGACGGCCGCCACATCGGCGCCGATGGAGACAAGACATGCCGCAACCGGAAAAGACCCTATCTCGCGAACAGGAAACCGGCGAATTGCCGAAGCTCAGCCGCATCTATGAACGGCATCCTCTTTATGGCGTCGATCTCTTCATTTCAGGTAAGGAAGGCGCCAGCGATCTGAAGCTTCTGCGTGAAAACGGCATCACCACCGTCGTCAATTGCGCCGTCAATCTCGACTTCAACTTCGTGGAGCAGCCGCAGATCGTTTCCGATCATGAAGGCAGCGTCTATGGACCCGGCGAAATACGTTATTACAAGATCGGCCTGATCGACGGCGATGGAAATCCCGATACCCAGATGGTTGCGGCCCATTACATCCTGCGGGCGGCGCTCGAACAGATACTGCCCGACAAGCCGTCCTATCCCCGGCGCGAGCGCGGCAGCGTGCTGATCAATTGCCGCGGCGGCCGCTCGCGTTCCGTCGCCGTTGTTGCGCTCTTTCTGCATATGACGTTGCCGGTGGAATTCCCGACGCTCGACGATGCCATCAGCTTCGTACGCGTGAAGCGTGAGCTGCCTGAAAACGAATGGTACAAGGCGCCGAAACCGGTGCTTGCGGAAGCAGCCCGCCGCGCCGCCGGCTGGATTACCACGATCGATGCCGCCCACTAGAGCGGAGGACGGTTTTCACCGCTCGGCCGCTTCCTCGGTGATGCAAATGTGGAGACGTGCCGTGGCTTGCACGTCACGTCGCCATTTTGAAACGGGTTCGGGATTTTTCCAGCTCACGCCTCGGGAAGCGTGGTGTTCCAGACCCGGACCTTTTCGATGTTTCTGTCCGAGCAGGAAACGATCTCGAACTCGAACCCGTCGCCGGAAACACGTTCGCCGATCTCGGGAAGGCGATTGAGGCGCCAGAGGATGTAGCCGGCGACGGTGGAGTAACGATCGTCCTCGTCCACCAGATCGATATCCAGCAGATAGGATACCCGTCTCACGTCGACAGCGCCGTCCAGCAGCCAGGAACCGTCCTCTGCCCGTTCCGAAATCTGCGATTCCTCGCCTTCATCCGGAAATTCGCCGGCGATAGCCTCGAGAATGTCGGTAGGCGTCGTTATTCCCTGAAGCGTGCCGTATTCGTCGACGATGACGGCCATCTGGAGCGGGGATTTGCGCAGCTGCTCCATGACCTGCAACGCGGTGGCGCTTTCATGCACGACGAGGGGTTTGCGCAGCGAGCGCTCTAGGTTCAATTTGCCGTCATGCAGAAGATCGCGTAGCAAGTCCCTTGTTGCGGCGACACCGAGGAACGAATCCAGCTTGCCCTGCGCGAGCATCAGGCGGGAATGGTCGAGTTCCAGCAGGCGGTTCCTTAGCGTATCATGATCGGCGTCGACATCGAGCCAGTCGATTTCCGTCCGTGGCGTCATGATTGAGACAACGGGGCGCTCGGCAAGCGTAAGGACACCGCGGATCATGTCCTTTTCCTCGGATTTGAACAGGTCGCTTCGTGCCGCCTGTGCCGCGATGACGTCGGCTGTCTCGCCTAGGGACTGTTCTTCGCCGACACGGCCGCCCAGAAGCCGCAGAATGGCATCGGACGTCCGCTCGCGCATATCACCGGCGGTGATACGTCTTTCGCGATTGCGCCTGCCAATCTGGTTTGCCGCCTCGATGAGCACAGAAAAGCCGATTGCGGCATAGAGGTAACCCTTGGGAAGGTGGAAGCCGAAGCCTTCGACGATCAGGCTGAAGCCGATCATCAACAAGAAGCCGAGGCAGAGAATGACCACGGTGGGATGTTTCGACACGAAGCTCATCAGCGGCTTCGATGCTGCCATCATCACGGCCATGGCCACGCAGACGGCGGTAATCATCACCCAGAGATTGTTGACCATGCCGACGGCGGTGATGACGCTGTCGAGCGAGAACACGGCATCAAGCACCACGATCTGCACGATCACCTGCCAGAAGACGGCATGGACGACCTTGCCCTGTTTTGGCTTATGCGCGCCCTCCAACCGTTCGTGCAGTTCCATCGTTCCCTTGGCGAGCAGGAACGCACCACCGAGAATGAGGATGAGGTCGCGCCCGGAGAAGGAGAAGTCCGCGACCTGAAATAGCGGCCGCGTCAACGTCACGATCCATGAAATCGAAAACAGCAGCAGAATGCGCATGACAAGCGCCAGCGACAGACCGACGATCCGCGCCTTGTGGCGTTGATGCGGCGGCAGCTTGTCGGCGAGGATCGCGATGAAAACGAGGTTGTCGATGCCGAGGACGACTTCGAGGACGATAAGGGTAACGAGGCCGATCCAGATATTTGGATCTGCGAGGAATTCCATGGTCAGGGGCCTTTATGGGAACGGGCGCGAACGCAAAAAGCCCCGGACTGAACATCCGAGGTTGAAACCCGTTTCGTTGAAGAAAACAAGAAAGGACGAGGCTGGCTTCGCTTTACGCAAGCCAGCCTCGTTCGGTGTCGACTATCGTCGGTACTGTCGCCTTCGTCAGGCATATCGCGGAATTATCCCACTATCAGTCAATTCTTGTGCACGTGGCAGTAGCAGATTCCGGGCGGTCGGGGAAGCGTTTTGCGTGCATCATCCTTTGCGAGGCGGATTTGCAATCCTCCCTGCAAGGGCATTATCGCGTTTTTTCGCCGATATCCGAGGTGGTTCGCTTGTCGATGGCCTTGCCATCGAGGATGCCTCTCAGAACGTCGAGGCGCTCGTTGATAAGCCATCCATAGTAGTTTTCAACCGGCAGGAGGTTCTTTGCGCCTGCATCCACGGCCGTCCGCAGGCGTTCGGCGCGACGCCGGGGTTGGCCGACATTGTAGAGGGTGGCGGTGATGCCGGGATTGCCGGAAATGTCGAAGCCTTTTTCCCTGTAGGCGTCGATGGAATCTCGAAGGATAGCGGCGATGTAGATGATGCTCCGGTCAGGATCCATGACGTCGCGGTAAATCTCTTTCGGCCTGCCGGCGGAGAGTTTCGGCAGACCACTGGTTCTGTTTACGAGATCGGTAACCTGCAGCGCCGTCAACGGGCTGATCTGGCCAAGACCAAAGGTCTGTCCGGCATAGAAGGGCTGGAAGAAGGCCCGCTGGAACGAAATCGCTTCATAGCTCACGCCATCGACGACCTTGCCGCGGAAACTTGCATCCCAAACGATATCGCGGCAGCTCCATTGCTCGGATGTCGTGGCAAGCGTCGCGCAGGAGCGGAATTCCGGACGCTCGAGAAACGTCTTCAGGGCAACGCCCTGATAGCTGAATTTTATATCGAGTTCCGCATAGGAAATGGCCTTGACGTAATATGTCTGCAGGCGGTCCACGGCGGTGACGTTGAAAGTGTGTTCGCCAACGATAGCGCCGACGATATGGATAGGATCGATGCCATAGGCCGCTCCCGCCTTCCTGATCTTGCCAAGTAGACCGGGTTCGCTGTTTAGAAGATCGACCGTCTTGCGGAATTTTTCCTCATAGGTCGTGGAAAACGCCCTGGTCCTGATCGCCGAGGCCTGGGGTATTTCCGGCTGTTGGGCGGAGCGGTTTCCGGGAGGTACGACGACCATCTGCTGCGCTGCGGCATTTGAGGGCAGGCAGGCCAGTGCCAGAATGACAGCGGCCGCGCGGGTGGTCTTCGCAAACAGGCTCATGCAGCGTTCTCTAATATGTGGATTACTATTGCGTGACGGCCTCTTCATAGGCAGGCCGCCCCGGCGTGGCAAGTTCCCGCTGCTCACTTTACCGTTGCTGACCGTTCAGATGCCGTGGCTCCCCCGGCGTTATCCCAGTCAACGCCGCTCGTTGTCGGGACCATCGGGAGCGGAATTATCGGGTTCGTTAAAAGTCGAGCATTTTGTTTCATGTGAACTCAAATCGCCACCGGTAGGTCATGTCGTCAGGAGACGAACATGACCCATCTCATCAAATTGCTGCAAGCATGTTTCATTCTGGCCGTCGCGGGTTTCGCTGCGCCGGTGCAGGCGTCTCCTTCGATGCAGACTGGCAAGTTCACGTCGCAGCCCATCGGGCATTACGATTTCTGCAAGCGGCATACGGATGAATGTCAGCCGGTCAAGGAAATGCCGCCGCTCAGTCTTACGCCTGATGTCTGGGCTACCCTTGTTTCGATCAACAGCGCAGTCAATATCGAAATCGACCAGCGTTCCGACATGGAAGTGTGGGGTTACGAGGACTATTGGGAGTATCCCTATAACGGCGCGGGAGACTGCGAGGACCTCACGCTGGAGAAACGGAAACGGCTTATGGATGCCGGTTTCCCGGTTTCCGATCTGCTGATCACCGTTGTCCGCGACGAAAAAGGCGATGGCCATGCCATCCTCACGGTGAGAACGGACCGCGGAGATTTCATTCTCGACAATATGAAATCGAAGATCTTTCGCTGGGACGAAACGCCCTATACCTATCTCAAGCGTCAATCCACGGAACATGCCGGTCGATGGGTGGATATTGAAGGTTCCGGTTCGCCCGCCATCGCCGCTCGCGAGGTTGGCCGGGCCACCGCCACCTCCGCAACCGCGCGCCGCAACATCCTCGACATCATCATGGGGCGCTGAAGATTTCGCCTCGTGCGGATCGGAAAGCCCCGAAGGGCCGTCCGGTCCGGATATGCCCGGTGGTTCGTTTCACCGGCCTCCGAGGCCGGCTCCGGTCTCTTCATCAAACAAACGCAGGTCGGTCGGGTTGATGTCGAGGCCGACGACTTCGCCGCTCCTGACCTCACTGCGTCCCTGTATAGCGATGACCACTTCGGTCGATGTGCCAAGGGTGAGGAAGGTGGCCGAACCTGTGGTTTCCACGGCCGAAACAGGTAACGTCAGCGCCGCGCCGGTTGCGGTTCGCGGCCGGATGTGTTCCGGCCTGATACCAACGATGACACGCTTGCCGGGCGATAAGGGAGCCGGGTTTTTGATGGACTGCTGCGGCTCGCCTTCACTGAAACGCAGCTGAAGCGTCGCGCCGTCCGGGCTGACCGTTGCCGGAATGAAATTCATGGCCGGTGAACCGATGAAGCCAGCAACAAAACGATTGACCGGGCGGTCGTATAATTCCAGTGGCGTGCCCTGCTGTTCGATCACGCCGTCGCGCATGACGACGACGTGATCCGCCATCGTCATAGCCTCTATCTGGTCATGGGTGACATAGACCGAGGTGGCGTGCAGGCGGTCGTGCAACGCGCGGATTTCCTTGCGCATGTGCACACGCAGGGCCGCGTCTAGATTGGAGAGCGGTTCGTCGAACAGGAATGCCTGCGGGTTGCGGATGATCGCGCGGCTCATCGCCACACGCTGGCGCTGCCCGCCGGAAAGTTCGCGCGGATAGCGCTTCATCAGCTTTGACAGGCCTGTGGTGGCTGCAACCTCCTCTGCCGCCTTGCGGGCCTCCGATTTTGCCACGCCGCGCATGCGCAGCGAGTAGGTCAGGTTCTCCTCCACCGTCATGTGCGGGTAGAGCGCATAGGACTGGAACACCATCGCCACATCGCGTTTGCGCGGCGGCACGCCGTTCATCAAAGTGCCCGCAATGCGCATGTCGCCACTCGATATGGTTTCCAGCCCCGCCAGAGAACGCAGCAAGGTGGACTTTCCGCAACCGGACGGGCCGACGAGGGCGACGAAGGTGCCCTTCTTGATGGAAAGATGGATGTTCTTCAGCGCGTGAAAGGCACCGTAATATTTGTTTACGCCGGAAAGTTCGATCTGAAGGGTCATTTTAACGCTCCCGATGTCAGGCCGGAAACGATGCGGCGCTGCAAGAGAATGAACAGGGCAAGAATGGGCGTCACATACATGGTCGCATAGGCCATGATGTTGTTCCATTCGCTGGTGTTGGGGCCCATGAAGGAATTGAGGCCGACACTGGCAGGCTGCAATTCAGCCGCCTGGATCATCGATTTCGAATAGACGAATTCCCCGAATGCCTGCATGAAAATGAGAATGGCGCTGACGAGAATGCCGTTTCTGGCAAGCGGCAGCACGATGTTGAAGAAGGCGCCGACGCGGGAATTGCCGTCCACAAGCGCTGCCTCTTCCAGCTCCTGCGGCACCGCCATGAAGGTTGCGCGCACCAGCACCACGAAGAAGGGCATACTTTTCGCCGCAATGGCGAGAATGACCGACAGGCGGGGATAATCCAGCAGACCCACTTGCGAGAAGCCGACGAAGATCGGCGTAATCATAAGGGACGCCGGCAGAACCTGCAGCATGAGGATGAGGAAGAGGCCGATATCAACCCAGACGTTGCGATAGCGCGCCAGCACATAGGCGCAGCCAACGCCAAGCACGGTGATGAGCGCCACGGCACTTGAAGCGATGAGCACCGAATTCCACAGATAACGGCCCATATTGCGGCTTTCCCAGACATAGGCATAGGTCTGCCATTGCGGATCGGCCGGCCAGAAGCCCGGCGGGTTCGCAAACATCTCCGAGCCGCTTTTCAGCGAGGTCAGATACATCCAGTAGAGCGGAAAGAGATAGATGACGGCAAGCACGATGGCGATTGCCAGCATCAACCGGTTGCGGGTCGTGATACTCATCCGCGCACCTCATGCCGTGTCGAGCGCACATAAACGACGGAAGCCAGCATGACGAAAACGATCATGATGACGGAGATCGTCGCGCCCTTGCCGAAATCATATTGCCGGAACGAAAGATCCCAGGCCCAATATTGCGCCACGTTGGAACTGTTGTTGGGCCCACCATCGGTGATGGCGGCGAAAAGATCGAACTGCTGAAGCGTGAAGATCAGGCCGAGCGAGATGATCGCGCCGATGGTGGAACGCATCATCGGCAGGGTGATGGTGTAAAAACGCTGCCAGGCGTTCGCGCCATCCAGCTCCGCCGCTTCGTAGAGATCGCCGGGGATGGAGGCGAGGCCGACAGAAAGAAGGATCATGTTGAACGAGGTGCCGAGCCAGATATTGGCGATGACCACGGCCCAGAGCGAAAAATTCGCGTCCGATCGCCAGAAGATATTGCCTGAGATCATGCCGCTTTCCCGCAGGAAGAAATTCAGCACGCCGAAATCGCCTGACAATATCCAGTTCCAGATCGCGCCGACGACGAGGCCGGGCATGACCCAGGAAACGAGGAACAGCCCGCGCAGCCAGGTGGCGCCGGGAAAGTTCACCCAGAAGAACAGCGCCAGACCGAAGCCGATGGCAAATTGCCCGGCAATCGAGGTGACGACAAAGGTGACGGTGTTGAAAAGGATCGGCAATGTTTCCGGTTGCCGGAACAGGTCGATATAATTCTTGAAGCCGACGAAGGGGCGCACGAAGGTGCCCAGGCTGAACATGTCGACTTCCTGAAAGCTCATGACGATGTTGTAGATGAGCGGCAGCCCCGCCATGACGAACAGGAAGCCCAAAGGAAATGCGACGAGGATGAGGTCGAAACCACGACCGTCGCTGACGCTGGAAAACAGTTTTTTCATGAAACATCCTCACAAGCTCCGATCGGGGCCGCCGCTGCATTAAGCAGCAGGCAGCCCCACCGGGAGGAACCCCTTGGATGGGGCCGGGTGAACCCGGCCGCCCGCCCAGACAGATCAGCCTTCGATCAGCTTTATCTTTTCAGCGGCCTGATCGAGCGCGGCCTTCGGCGTCATCTGACCCGACAGGGCGCCCTGGATAGCGTCCTGGATCGCCTTGGAAATCTTCGGCCATTCAGGCGAGGGACCACGCGGCTGCGCATATTTGAGTTGCTCGATAAAGGTCTTGAGCGCTTCGTCCTTCAGCGCGTTGCCGGTGGGCGGAACGGGAATATCGGAACGCGCCGGCAATTGCCCGAAGTTCTTGAACATGTCCTTGTCCTGCGAGGCGAAAAATTCGATGGCCTTGAAGGCTTCGGCGGGATGTTTGCTCTTGGAGAAGATCGCCCAGTTATAGTCGCCCATGGCCGAAGACCGCGGCGCGTCCGGCGTCGGAACCGGCAGTAGCGTCACGCCCCAGTCGAACTTGGCGTCCTTGAGCATGCGGTCGATTTCCCAAGGACCGGAGATCGCCATGGCCGCGTTGCCGGCGTTGAAGGTGGCGGTGGAATCCCACTGGCTGCGCGTCAGCGTATCCGGCGAGGCCAGCTTTTCACTGAGAAGGGTCTTCCATGTTTCAAGCGCTTTCACCGCGCCATCGGTATTGATGTTTTTGTAGGTGGCGCCGGCCATCTGCGCCCATGGCAGAAACTGGAAGGTGCCCTCCTCGTTGGCCTTGGCGCTGAAGCTGATGCCGTAAACATTCTTGGCGGGGTTGGTCAGCTTGCGGGCAGCTTCCACAAGCTCGTCCCAGGTCTGCGGCGGTTTTGCCGCATCGAGACCGGCTGCCTTGAACAGGTCCTTGTTGTAATAGAGTGCGATCGTATTCGTCGCCTTCGGGACGCCGAAATATTTGCCGTCCCAGGTTACGGATTTCAGCGGGCCCGGAAAATAGTTTGCCGTCTTGATGACGTCCGACTTCGCAATCATATCCGTCACGTCAAGAAACGCGCCACGTGCGGCGAACATGGCGTGGTTTGGGTTGTCGATGGCGATGATATCGGGCGCGTTGCCGGTCGAGTAGGCGCGCATGGATTCGCTCACCACATCATCGAACTGCAACTGCCGATATTCGATCTTGATGCCGTTATTGAGCTTGTTGAACTCGTTAACGAGGTTGGGTGCCGGCTGGATGTCCCTGTCCAGCGACCACAGGGTCAAGGTCACATCTTCCGCATGCGCCACCATCGCACCGGCGGATACGCCTGCCAGAACAAGCGCACTGGCGATCATGCATTTCGCGATACCCATAATAATCTCCTCCTCTTGGTTATCGTCTCTGCAATTACTGGAAGCCTTCTCCCAAAGGCTTCCATTCCTCAGGTGGGATCGACGACAAAATCGCCGCCCCGGCAATGTTTCAGATAGTTCAGGCCGTGTACCTGTCCCGTCATTTCCAGCGCGTCGCGATAGACGGGGTCATGCCAGCCTTCGATGTCGATCGAGCCGGACCAGCCGGCCAGGCGCAGTTCCGAAATAATGTCCGTCCAGTTGCTGTCGCCGAAGCCCGGCGTGCGCATGAAGACGAATTTTTCCTTGCCGAAAATCCCATGCTCACGAATGACATCCCAACGAATGGTCGCATCCTTGCCGTGCACGTGGAAAATCTTGTCCGCCCATTTGCGGATCTGCGGCAGCGGATCGATGAGATAAACCATCTGGTGGCAGGGTTCCCATTCGATGCCGATATTCTCGTCCGGCGTTTCGTTGAACATCAGTTCCCACGCATCCGGATTATGGGCGATGTTCCAGTCGCCGGTCTGCCAGTTGCCGTCCATGGCGCAATTTTCAAAGGCGATCTTCACGCCCTTGTCCGCTGCGCGTTTGGCAAGCTCGCTCCAGATTTCCTTGTAACGGGGCAGGCTCTCGGGCAGCGGCTTTCCGCGCAGGCGGCCGGTGAAACCGGCAACGCAGGTGGCACCGAAGTGATGGGCATTGTCGATGCAGTCTTTCCAGCCCTGCAAGGTCTGAAGGTCGATTTCCGTTTCCTCCAGCGGATTGCCGAACATGCCGAGCGTGCCGATGGTGATGTCGCGGTCACCGATCGCGTCAAGTGAACGCTTGCCAAGCTCGGCAAGGTCCTGGCCGTTGGTCGTCTGCCAGAAGAACGGTTCGAAGCTTTCGAAACCAAGATCGGCTATCTGCCCGATGCGTTCAGCTGCCTGTCCCTTGGTGGCGCTGACCATGGTGCCGATGCGGATGGATTTTGCCGGATTGCTCACGTCTGTCGGTCCTTATGCTGCGATGGAAACGCGCTGGCCGATGCGGGCGCTTTCAATCGCGCCGATCACCATTGCCAGGCTGTTGATGTTGTCGAAGGAAGCCGTTTCCGGCATCTGGCCGGTAAGGATGGATTGAAGAAACGAGAGTATGACGCTGGCGTGGCCGTGCGTATCCTTCTCGGAAATACTGTCGGAAACGTTTACGGTCTTGAATCCGCGTAGAAGACCCGGCTCTTCGCCGGCGACGGATGCGGAGAAATTGTCTTCGCCGTCCCAGAGGATCATGCCCTTGGAGCCAATCAGCCGCCAGCGGGCTTCCCAACTGGTTCTTTCGCCTTCCGCGCACCAGGAGCCGCGATAGGTAAAGACCACATCGTTGGAGAACTCGAATATGGCATTGGCGCTTGCCCCGTGGGCGTACCAGGAGCCTGCCGGATTTTTCTCCACGCAAAACACGGAGAGCGGCTTTTCATCGGCGACGAAACGCGCCGCATCGAAAGTGTGGATCGCCATGTCGAGAAGAAGAACGTTCTTCATCTCCTCGCGGAAACCGCCGAAATGGGGCCCGAGGAAAAAGTCGCAGTGAATGGCCGTCAAATCACCGATAATGCCGTCTTCCACGGCCCGGCGCAGCCGCCGGATACCGGAGATAAAGCGCCGGTTTTGCACCACAGCATGAATTTTTCCGGCCTTTTCCGCCAGTTCCACCAGCTTTTCGGCTTCTTCCATCGAGGCCGCAAGCGGCTTTTCGCTGAGCACATGACACCCGGCTGCAAGACCGGTTTCAACCACGGCATACCGTGCCTGCGGGATGACGACATCGAACAGGATGTCGGCTTTGGTCCGTGCGAGAACATCGCGGAGATCGACGCCGATGATGACGTCGGTGAGGGAGAATTCTTCGGCAAGCGCGCGTGCCGTGTCTTCGTTCAGATCGACGAACCCGACGATCTTGATCGCGCCGAGAATGTCCGGCGTCGATTGAATGGCGCGCAGCCAGCCTTTGGCCATAGCTCCGCACCCGCATAAAACGGCATTGTATGTCATCTTCTCTCCCCGCTCTCTGGGCAAACTCCTCTTTGCGCAGAGCATCGTAAACGTTTACGACACTAGGATGATCATGTTAGATATGTCAATACCGTTATTGGGGACCCATATTTGGTACCCGGCTCAGGAGGGGGAGTGCATGAAAGGAATTCGTCAGCTTGCCGATTATCTGGAGATATCGATAGGCACCGTTTCCCGTGCCTTGAACGGCAAGCCCGACGTTAACGAGGAGACGCGGCGGCGTGTTCTGGAGGCGGCGGAAAAACTTGGCTATGTCGCAAACCAGTCAGGCCGCAGCCTCAGGCAGGGGACGACTAACGTCATCGGCCTGATGACCGGCAGCGACGCGCAGACGGTGGAAAACTCCGACAACTTCTTCATGGGAGTGACGGATGGTTTGCAAAGCGTGTTTTCCGCTCACAATCTCGATCTTATCGTTCTGCCGTGTCCGGGTGAGGAAGACCCGGACGAATATCTCAAGCGCATGGTGGCGCGCCGCATGGTGGATGCGATGATCATTTCCTCGACCCGCCGTGTCGATAAGCGTGTCGATTTTTTAAAGCAGACCCGCTTGCCTTTCGTAACGCTCGGCCGCACCTCTGCCAGCGCCGATCATGCGTGGATCGATCTCGATTTCGAGGAGGTTGCGCGCAGTGCCGTCAACCGGCTCGCCGCTGCCGGCCATCGCACCATTGCGGTTGCCGCACCCGATAGCGACGTCAATCTCGGTTATGTTTTCATGGACGGGTACCGGCGCGGACTGGAGGAGAACGGCATTGCTTACGATCCTTCTCTGGTCATCCGGGCGAAATCGAGCGAGCAGGGCGGATATCACGCCGCCAGCGAGTGGCTACAGATGCGGCCGCGGCCAACCGCGCTTGTGCTGATCTATGAGTTGATGGCCCTTGGCCTTTATCGCCGTCTGGCGGAAGTGGGTCTGAAACCGGGACGGGATCTTGCGGTCATCGGTTTTCGTGATGGTCCACGCGGCCAGTTTCTCGAACCGCGATTGACCAGTTTCCGCATGTCCCTGCACGATCTCGGTGTAATGGTCGCGCAGACGCTTCTGTCTACCATGCCGGCCTATGCGCCGTTTTACCCAAATCAGGCGCGTTACTGCGTCTGGCCGATGCAGCTTGTCGCCGGAGAGAGCGACCCAGGCCCCGCATCTTTATAAGCGTGGCGTCAAGGCTTGTGGTCTCGAATGGTCGCAACGCCGAACGGATTGAATTT
This sequence comes from Rhizobium sp. AN68, assembly GCF_030758035.1. Classification (NCBI taxonomy): domain Bacteria; kingdom Pseudomonadati; phylum Pseudomonadota; class Alphaproteobacteria; order Hyphomicrobiales; family Rhizobiaceae; genus Rhizobium; species Rhizobium sp. AN68. The sequence goes on from NZ_JARWMI010000002.1 coordinate 1,585,606, forward strand.
ATATTCGTCCTCCTCATACCGCGTGTCATCGGACAGGTCGGCACGACGATCCTTCACGGCCGCTTCAACCCCGTTGCGGGTCATTTGATCGGCGATATCGTCAATCAGCGCGGCGATCTTCAGCTGCTCGCTATTTGTTGAGGGCTGCTGCTGGTCTTTTCGGGTGAAGTGTATCTCCACGTCAGGCAATCCGACCAGATGAAAGCCGACGCTCCCCATGCCGTCGGCATCGCCGCCGATGGGCCGGCGCGCGAAGGCTAGACGGCAGGTTCTGGCGAATGCCAGGGCGTCGTTTGCGGTCGCGTTACGGCGCGACTGTTCGAAGAGTTCCTTCCACCGCTGCACACCATGGGCAACGCCGGCGCTTTCACCCTTTACAGCAACTGCGCCACTATCGAGCATGTGGTGCACGAACATCAGGGCTTTACCGCAGGTCGCCACGGCTGTTTCCGCGGCCATTGACGGGCCAAGCACATAAAGAACCGAGCCGTGGCCTGCAACTGCCTCCTCGTCACTCTCCTGATAGGCGTCCGGCTCGACACGATCCCAGCAGACATTGAAGGAGCGTTCCATCCTGTCGTCCGGTTCATCCTGCGAATAATCCTCATCGAGACTGAAATCGCCGGCAAATTTATCGATAGCGGCGCGAGCGCTCTGCCGCAGCGCTGCCAGACCATTTTCCGGGCCAAGAAAACAAAGGACATGCCGGGGTTTGTATTCGGAGCGGGATTGGGCAACTGCCGGAACGTTGCTCGCGGCCTTGCCGACAGACGGTCTTCCCAGCACAAGGCCACCTAAAAGCGCGAGAACGCCACGACGCTCTGAATTCATCCCATTCCCCCCACGGCTCCCCTAAACAGGATCGAGGACTTTTATACCGGTACGGGCAAGTCTGACCATATCAAATACGTTGATCTATTTTTTGCAGGGCCGGACTTTTCGCAGGTGAACAGCAAAGCCTCAAGGTTGCGGCAACAACACGCCGACGGCGAATTCTTCGTCTGTTGTCGTGTGGCCAATCTGCGTTTTGCGATATTCGCTGGGGCTGAAGCCGCGCTCGGCACGAAGTGTACGGGAAAGGTGTGGGGCATCGCAAAACCCGGTGGCGAGCGCAATCTGGGTGATCGGGTCACGCGTGGTGCGCAGGAGGGAAAGGGCGCGGTCGAGCCGCAGCTCAAGATAGACCTTGGAGGGCGTTGCTTTCAGGTCTCCAAGGAAACGCCGTTCGAGGCTGCGTCGGCCAAGGCCGAGATCGCGCGCGAGTTCCAGCACGGTTCTCGGAACCTCGATGTTCTGCTGCATGCGCAGGATCGCCTTTCTGACCAGGGGATCGGTTGCCGTTCTGGTGCTCTGCTGGCCGGGCTGGGGTTTTTCGCCGCTGAGCGCACTGTCGATCATCATGATATTGAGGCTTTTGATGGCGGCCGACTGGCCGACATGGCGCTCCACAAGGAACGCGGCCAGATGCGCAGCACCATGGCCGCCCGAACAGGTCAGGCGGTTGCGATCTATGACGAAGAGCTGGTCGGAGACCATCTGCTCGGCGTCGAAACGATCGAGAAAATCCTGATGGTGGAACCAGCTCACGCAGCAGCGATAACCATCCAGCAGGCCGGCTTCATGTAGAATGAAAACGCCGGTGCAGAGCCCGATAAGGGGAGTGCCCGCTGCCGCACGGTCTTTCAGGAACCGCAATGCCTCCGGCGGCAGGGCGCTGTGGTCGCTGATCAATCCGCCGACAACAACGATATAGTCGTAATGCACGGCGTCGATGAGCCGCGTATCCGGTTGCACCTTCACACCACAGCTCGATTGCACATTGCCTAGGGTCGCCGACAGCACGGACCATTCGCACAGGATCGGCCGGGAACGGTCAGCCTCATCGGCAGCAAGACGCAGCACATCGACGAAATTGGCGAAGGCCGACAGCGTGAACCGGTCGGCGAGCAGGAAGGCGACGCTGAGGCGTTTCTTGGCGCGATGAGAGCTCATGGCGCAAATATTCACGCAAACAGACGCGATTGTCCAGCCCGGCCGCTGTAAATCTCCGTAGGCTTTTGAATACCGAGAGTTCCAACCAGCAGGCCCGCTCATGACGCGTTTTAATGCCTTCAATCTCCTGCGGAATGCCCTGACCGGCCACAAGAACTGGGACGAGCAATGGCCCGACAGCCAGCCAAAAGCCGAATATGACGTGGTCATCGTCGGCGCCGGCGGCCATGGTCTGGGTGCGGCCTATTATCTGGCCAGCCAGCACGGTATCACCAATGTCGCTGTCATCGACAAGGGCTGGCTCGGCGGCGGCAATACCGGCCGCAACACGACCATCATCCGCTCCAACTATCTCTACGACGAAAGCGCGCGTCTTTACGATCACGCCGTCGATCTGTGGGAAAACTTGAGCCAGGAACTGAACTACAACGTCATGTATTCGCGGCGCGGCGTGCTGATGCTCGCCCATAATGTCCACGACGTGCAGAGCTTCAAGCGCCACATCCATTCCAACCGTCTGAACGGTGTCGACAATCGCTGGCTTACCCCGGAAGAATGCAAGGAATATTGTCCGCCGCTGAGCATATCGCCAAACGCCCGCTACCCGGTGATGGGCGGTGCGCTTCAGGAACGTGCCGGCACGGCGCGCCACGATGCGGTTGCCTGGGGTTATGCGCGCGGTGCTGCCGCCCGTGGCGTCGATATCATCCAGAATTGCCCGGTCACCGCCATTCGCCGCAACGCCGACGGGTCCGTCGCGGGTGTCGAAACGGCGCGAGGTTTCATCAAGGCGAAAAAAGTTGCGGTTTCCGCTGCCGGCCACACCTCGGTGGTCATGGATACCGCAGGCGTGCGCCTGCCGCTCGAAAGCTATCCGCTGCAGGCTCTGGTATCCGAGCCGATCAAGCCGATCTTCCCCTGCGTGGTCATGTCGAATGCGGTTCACGCCTATATCAGCCAGTCCGACAAGGGTGAGCTGGTGATCGGTTCCGGCACGGATCAATATACCTCTTATTCGCAGCGCGGCGGCCTGCCGCTGATCGAACATACGATCGCCGCCATCGTCGAAATCTTCCCGATCTTCAACCGCATGCGGATGCTGCGCAAATGGGGCGGCATTGTTGATGTCACGCCGGATCGCTCGGCCATTCTCGGCAAGACGCCGGTCGACGGGCTTTATGTGAATTGCGGTTGGGGCACGGGTGGTTTCAAGGCCACGCCGGGCGCTGCCCACACCTTCGCCTGGACCATCGCGAAAAACGAACCGCACCCGATCAACGCGCCTTTCACGCTGGAGCGTTTCCGCTCCGGCCGCCTGATCGACGAGGCCGCCGCCGCTGCCGTGGCGCACTGAGGAGCTAACCCATGCTGCTGATCCGTTGCCCCTATTGCCATGAAACGCTGCCCGAAGCCGAATTCACCTATGCCGGGCAGGCCCATGTCGTGCGCGCGGCCGACCCCTCATCTCAGAGTGATGAACAGTGGGAAGAATTCCTGTTCATCCGCGAAAACGCCAGGGGTCCGCATTTCGAGCGCTGGCGGCACCTGCATGGCTGTGGCCGCTTCTTCAATGCCGTGCGTGACACGGTGAGCGACCGGTTCCTCACGACCTATCGCGCGGGCGAACCGCGTCCAGAGCTTTCTTCCCTGACCCGCGCACCAGCCAGCTCCGAGGTGTCGAAATGAACTCCTATCGCGTTTCCGGCCGTGGCCGGGTGGATGCCGCCCGCTCGGTAAGTTTCACCTTCGATGGGAAGACCTATCGCGGCGTAAAGGGGGATACGGTCGCCTCCGCGCTTCTCGCCAATGGCGTACATCTCATGGGCCGCTCGTTCAAATACCACCGCCCGCGCGGCCCTGTAGCGGCGGGTTCCGAGGAGCCGAATGCGCTGATCGGCACCCGCCGCGGCTCCGGCCGGCTCGAGCCAAATACCCGCGCCACGGTGCAGGAAATCTGGAGCGGGCTGGAAACCACCTCTCAGAACAAATATCCGAGCCTGAAATTCGATATCGGCGCAGTCAACGACATGGCCTATATGCTGTTTTCGGCGGGCTTTTACTACAAGACCTTCATGTGGCCGAAGAGCTTCTGGAACAAGGTCTATGAGCCCTTCATCCGCGCGGCGGCCGGTCTCGGCGTCTCGCCCACGGAAGAAGACCCCGATACCTATGCCTCGCGCAACCTGCATTGCGACGTGATGATCGTCGGCGCCGGTCCTGCGGGTCTGGCTGCGGCGCGCGCAGCGGCGGTCGATGGTCTCAAGGTCGTGCTGGTGGACGAAAATGCCGAAGCCGGCGGGACGCTGCTGTCCGAGCCGCAGGCGCAGATCGACGGCCAGCCAGCATGGAACTGGCTGGCGGACGAGTTGAAGGCGCTGAAGGAGCGCGGCGTCAGGGTCATGACCCGCACGACGGCGATTGCCTACTACCACCAGAACATGATTGGGCTTTGCGAAAAGCTGACCGACCATCTCGAAACCGTGACCAAGGACATGCCGCGTGAACGCCTGTGGCGGGTGCGGGCGCGCCATGTGGCGCTGGCGCAGGGGGCTCTCGAGAAACCGCTGGTCTTCCATGGCAATGATCGGCCGGGCGTGATGCTGGCGGGCTCCGCCCAGACCTATCTGAACCGCTATGGCGTCAAGGTCGGCAACAGGCCGGTGGTGGTGACGAGCCATGACAGCGCCTGGTATGCCGCCTTCGATCTTCATGGCGCAGGCGCGCGGGTGCAGGCCATCGTCGATACCCGTGCGAAGGTGCGCGAGGAACTGGTGAACGAGGCGCGCGCGCTCGGCATTCCGGTGCGGCTGTCGCATACCGTGACGGCGACTTCGGGCCGGTTGCGTGTGAAATCAGTCCGCGTCAATCCGGTGAATGGCTCCACGGTCGGCGCGGGGCAGGAAATCGCCTGTGATGCGTTGCTGATGTCTGGCGGCTGGACGCCGTCGCTGCATCTGTTTTCCCATACGCAGGGCAAGCTTGCCTGGGACGATCAGCGGACCACCTTCCTGCCGGCCATGACCAATGAGGATTGTGCAATTGCCGGCGCCGGGCGCGGGCTTTGGGGCATTGAAGCGGTGCTGAAGGATGGCGCCGAGCAGGGCCGGAAGATCGCTGCAGCCCTGGGCAAGACGGGCGATACCCGCGACTATGCGGTGGAGCACGACCGCACCGGCGGCGGCGTATCGCTGACGGAATTGCCGAGCGATCGCGATGCCGGCAAGGCCAAGGCCTTCGTCGATTACCAGAACGACGTGACCGCAAAGGATCTGCGGCTGGCCGTGCGCGAGGGCATGCGCTCCATCGAGCACGTCAAGCGCTACACCACCAACGGCATGGCGACCGATCAGGGCAAGATGTCCAATATCAACGGCCTCAACATCGCGGCAGAAGCGCTCGGCAAACGCCAGCCGGAAGTAGGCCTCACGACCTTCCGCCCACCCTATACGCCGACGACCTTCGGCGCTTTCGCCGGTTATCATCGCGGCCAGCATTTCGAGGTGACGCGCAAGACGCAGATCGACAGCTGGGCTGAAGAGCATGGCGCGGTTTACGAACCGGTCGGCCAATGGCGGCGCGCCTGGTACTTCCCCAAACCAGGTGAAGACATGGATGCGGCAGTCGGCCGCGAATGCCGGGCGGTGCGGCAAAGCCTCGGCATGTTCGACGCCTCGACGCTCGGCAAGATCGAGGTCGTCGGGCCGGATGCGGTCGAGTTCATGAACCGCATGTACACCAACCCGTGGTCGAAGCTCGCGCCCGGCCGCTGCCGTTACGGCCTGCTTCTGGGTGATGACGGCTTCATTCGCGACGACGGCGTCATCGGCCGCATGACCGAGGATCGCTTCCACGTCACCACCACCACCGGCGGTGCGGCAAGGGTGATGAACATGATGGAAGATTACCTCCAGACCGAATGGCCTGATCTCAACGTCTGGCTGACTTCCACCACCGAGCAATGGTCTACCATTGCGCTGAACGGCCCGAATGCGGCAAAGCTGCTCGCTCCGCTGGTCGAGGGCGTCGAGCTGACGGAAGAGGCTTTCCCGCATATGTCCTGCGCGGAATGCACGGTGGCCGGCATGCCGGCGCGGCTGTTCCGGGTGTCGTTCACCGGCGAGATCGGCTTCGAAGTCAACGTGCCCGCGCCGCTCGGCCGCAAACTCTGGGAAATCCTGTGGGAGGCCGGCCAGCAATACGGCATCACCGCCTATGGCACGGAAACCATGCATGTGCTGCGTGCCGAAAAGGGTTACATCATCGTCGGCCAGGATACCGACGGCACGGTCACGCCCTATGATGCCGCGATGGGCTGGGCCGTGGGCAAGACCAAACCGGATTTCGTCGGCAAGCGTGGCCTCGCGCGCCCCGATCTCGTCGCCAAGGGCCGTCGTCACCTCGTCGGTCTTCTGACCGAAGACCGCTCGAAGCTGGAAGAGGGCGCGCAGATTGTCTTCGATCCGAAGCAGCCTATCCCGATGAAAATGGTCGGTCATGTCACCTCATCCTATCATTCGGATGCGGTTGGCCAGCCGATTGCGCTGGCGCTGGTCGAGGGCGGCCATGAGCGGATGGGAGAGACCGTCTATATTCCGATGCCCGAACGCACGATTGCCGCAAAAATCACCGGGATGGTCTTTGTCGATCCCGAAAACACCCGCCTGAAGATCTGACCCGGAGATGACAATGAACATGCGCGTTTCCTCCCCCGTTCCCGGCACGCTGGCCGAGAGCAAAGCAGCCCGGGTCAGCATATTGGCCGCGCAGGGGCGGCTGTCGCTGCGTGCGCGCGGCGATCTGGTCCCGCTCAATACAGCCCTTGGCCTGACCCTGCCCGACCGGATCGGCGCTCGCACTGCTGCAGGCGAAATCGAGGCCGTGCGCCTTGGCCCCGACGAATGGACGATCCTTGCTCCCGTTGGCGCGGTCGACGGGGTGATTGCGGCCTGCGCTGGCGTTTATGCCGGCCATCCGCATAGTCTCGTCGATATTTCCAGAAGGGAAGTGACGCTCGCGATCAAGGGGCCGCTCGCCGCCGAGCTTTTGACACTCGGCTGCGCCCGCGACATCGACACCATTCCGGTTGGCGAGGCCCGCAGAACGATTTTCGATGGCGTGACCGTGGTGCTGTGGCGCGATGCGCCGGATGGTTTCCGTATGGATATCTGGAACAGTTTCGCGCCGCATCTCGGCCATTTGCTTGAAACCGGCTGCAAGGAACTTGCCGCCGAAATCGCCTGATTCTTGAGGAGGAAACAATGCTCAACCGTCTGTCCCATAATGCCGTTTCGGATACGGTGATTGCCGACGCCATCGCCGAGGAACTCGATCGCCAGAAAACCCAGATTGAACTGATCGCTTCGGAGAATATCGTGTCCGCCGACGTTCTGGCGGCGCAAGGCTCGGTGCTGACCAACAAATATGCCGAAGGTTATCCCGGCAAACGCTATTATGGCGGCTGCGAATTCGTCGACAAGGTTGAGCAGGTCGCCATCGACCGGCTGAAGCAACTTTTCGGCGCGGAGTTCGCGAACGTTCAGCCGCATTCCGGCGCGCAGGCCAATCAGGCGGTGTTTCTGGCACTTCTTCAGCCGGGCGACCGAATCATGGGGCTTTCGCTGGCCCATGGCGGCCACCTGACCCACGGTTCGCCGGTCACCATGTCGGGCAAGTGGTTCGATGTCGTCTCCTATGAGGTGGATGCAGAGACGCATCTGATCGATATGGAAAAGGTGCGGGCAAAGGCGCTGGAAACCAGGCCGAAGCTGATCGTCGCAGGCGCCTCGGCCTATCCGCGCCAGATCGATTTCGAAGGCTTCCGCAAGATCGCCGACGAAGTTGGCGCATGGCTGATGGTCGACATGGCCCATTATGCCGGCCTGATCGCCGGCGGCAAATATCCAAATCCGGTGCCGCACGCCCATGTCGTCACCTCCACCACCCACAAGACCCTGCGCGGCCCTCGCGGCGGCGTAATTCTGACCAACGATGCCGATCTGGCGAAGAAGCTGAATTCGGCCGTCTTCCCCGGCAATCAGGGCGGCCCGCTGATGCATGTCATCGCTGCCAAGGCCGTTGCCTTCGGCGAGGCGCTGCGGCCGGACTTTGCCGACTACGCCGGTCAGGTCATCGCCAATGCACAGGCTCTGGCGCGAGTGCTGACGGATGGCGGTCTGGGGATCGTGTCTGGTGGAACCGACAGCCATATGGTTCTGGTCGATCTGCGTCCGAAGGGCGTTAGCGGCAAGGTTGCCGAAATCGCTCTTGAGCGGGCAGGCCTCACCTGCAACAAGAACTCCATTCCCAACGACCCGGAAAAGCCCTTCGTCACCTCGGGTATCCGGCTCGGTAGTTCGGCCGGCACCACGCGCGGTTTCGGCGTGGCCGAATTTGAGCGCATCGGCGTGCTGATCCTGCGCGTCATCGACGCGCTGGCTGTCAGTGCCGAAGGCAATGCTGAGATTGAGGCGAACGTGCGGGCCGAGGTTGCTGCGCTGTGTGAGGACTTCCCGATCTACGGCGCGTAACACGCTATTATCGGTCTCGTTAGCCATGATCGGGCAGGGCGGCATCACCGCCAATGTGCCCGATCGCTGATCCATCAAGGGGAGCAGGATTTGACCAGCTATGTCATGAAAGTCTCGTGCCCGGCACGCAGCGGCATCGTTGCCGCCGTGTCCGGATATCTCGCGCGGTCCGGCTGCAACATCAACGACAGTTCGCAATTCACCGACCTGGAAACGGGCCGCTTTTTCATGCGGCTGAGCTTCGTTTCGGAGGAAGGGATGGAACCCGCTGCTCTCGTCGCAGGGTTCGCTTCCGTCGCCGCCGATTTCGACATGGAATACGATATCCATGATCTCTCGCGGAAAACGAAAGTCGTGATCATGGTTTCACGCTTCGGCCATTGCCTGAACGATCTGCTTTATCGTTCCCACATTGGTGCATTGCCTGTGGAGATTGTCGCTGTCATCTCCAATCACCTCGAATATCAGAAGCAGGTGGTGAACGAGGATATTCCCTTTCACCACATTCGCGTCACGCCGGAGACGAAACCGGAAGCCGAGGCGGCCATACTGCAGGTGGTGCGCGATGCAGGCGCCGAACTCGTCGTGCTGGCGCGCTACATGCAGGTTCTGTCGGAACGGCTGTGCCAGGAAATGTCTGGCCGCATCATCAACATCCACCACTCCTTCCTGCCTTCCTTCAAGGGCGCAAACCCTTACAAGCAGGCCTATGAGCGCGGCGTGCGACTGATCGGCGCGACGGCCCATTACGTCACCGCTGATCTCGATGAAGGCCCGATCATCGAACAGGACACGATCCGCGTCACCCATGCCCAGAGCGGCATGGATTATGTGAGCCTCGGGAGGGACGTGGAAAGCCAGGTTCTGGCGCGCGCCATTCATGCCCATATCCATCACCGTGTCTTCCTCAACGGCAACAAGACCGTGGTGTTTCCAGCTTCGCCGGGCGAATATATGTCCGAACGAATGGGCTAAGGTTGGGGCGCGGTTGCCGGAGGCCTATTCTTCCACCGGCCCCGTCCCGTCGCTTGCTTCGGGCTCCTGTGGCCGCGCGCTTCGTGTAGATGTGGGATAGGCGCCCGCCATGCTGGCGAACTGGATGTCGTTTTGCGCAAAGGCATCCTTCAGCATCGAATAGGCCTTGCGGCGCACCATGGAGGATTGCCCGCCGGCGCGCAGCATCATGCCGAAACCAAGCGTCATGCCATATTCGCCGAATTGCTCGACGCCCTTCAGCTTGACGGTTTCGATCAGGAACTGTCCGAATTCCGGGTCTTCCTTCAGCGCCTTACCGATCTCCTTGGTAATGGCCCGGACCTTGGCAATGTCAGTATCGAAGGCGACCGTGACGAGGAATTTGTCGATCGACCAGTCGCGGCTCATATTTTCGACGGCGCCGAGCGATCCGAACGGGACGGTGAAAATCGGGCCGCGATGGTGCCGCAGTTTGACCGAGCGGATGCTGAAGGATTCCACCGTGCCGCGATAGGAACCGCTCTGGATGTATTCGCCGACGCGGAAGGCGTCGTCGATCATGTAGAACACGCCGCTGATGATGTCCTTGACCAGCGTCTGCGAACCGAAACCGATGGCGATGCCGAAGATGCCGGCGCTCGCCAGCAGCGGCCCGATATTGACGCCGAGTTCCGAAAGTGCCGTCATGACCGCAACCGCGGCGATGATGATGCCGAGCATGTTGCGAAGGATCGGCAGAATGGTCAAAAGCCGGTCATCTTGCGGCTGGCCCACACCCGGTTGGCCGCTCATCGGGTTGCCGGCGGGTGTACTCAACTCCAGCCGCCGTGCGATCATCGACTTGATGGCGATCCAGACGAGATCGGCGAGAAGCAGGATCAGCGCCCCGTGCAGGACGCCGACGACGATCGACGTCAGCAATGCGCCATCGGGCAGGGAATTCGGATGCGCGCGCACGAGGAAGATCAGCCACAGGATGGCAGTCCCGACGATTGCAAGCCGCACGCCTCGCTCGAACAGAACCGGGCGAAGATCGCTTTGCCCATAGGTGCCGATGTCGGTTGCCAGCTTTCGCGCCGCGATGCCAAGCGTCGAGGCAAGGCCGGGCAGAACCAGCGCATAAAGCCCGATCCAGAACAGGACCCCGGCGCCGGCGAGCCGCAACCCGAAGAGGATGATGAGGCCGAAGATCAGCGCGACATCGATTGACCTAGCCCGCTCCGAGCGGCGATCGCCGACCGGACGACGCCAGATCCAGATGCATGCGAGCAGGAACAGCAGGCCGACCATGGCGGAGGACAAAAGCCCAAGCGTGTCACGCGGGACATCGAGATTCTCGAGCGTCCTGAGTAATGCCCAGAAGACGCCGGCAAGGGTCAGGAGCCATGTCCAGCGGACGATCCAGAAATCGCGCCGGGCATTGGCCTCGCGGCCAACGACCCGCCGCAGCAGGCCCGTGAAGGCAAAAAGCAGCGGCAACACGATGCTGGTTGCAAGCCAGGGCAGGAGAACGGCGCTCAGCAAAGGTGACCACTGGATGGCAAGGAACATGGCGGTGGCAGCAATGCCGTAGCCGAAGACGGGCAAAAGCCTCCGCGATACGACAGACGAGGCCTCCTTGCCGATATCCGCGACGTTCCTGCGGGAGGCCTGCATCGCTATGATCCGGTTCGTGGTAATGCCGCCGGCAAGGCCCGCACCGAACAGGATGGATACGTGCAGCAAAAAGACGGCTGCACCGTAGTTGCTGATCTCGTCGCAAAGCCTTCCCAGCGCCGCGATGATCTGCGTGGACATGCCGGGCAGGTCCCTTGCGAGGCGGCCTAGGTGTTCGCGCCGCTTGCTTGCCCATTGGTCGAGATCGCTCAACTGGCTCTGCGGCGTCAGTTCTGGCGGCTGCTCTGTGCCGGCCGCCGCAAGCTTCTGTGTGAGAAGGGCACGAACATCGTCCTGTCCCAGAAGCTGTAGCAACTGGTCGACTTTCTGCTCTGTCGTCTGTTCCGTAGGGGCCGGTCTCGCTGGCGGCGGTAGTTCCTGCGCAGCTAGGCTCGCCGCGCCAAGTACGAAAACTGCGATGGCAGCCGCCATCACTCGGAAAAGGGAGGGAAGGGTGGTCATCGGTCCGCTCCACACCATCCAGGCAGATGCCGCGCATCGCGCGAGCGTGCCAGTTGCATCGCTTCCTCAACCGCGTCCTCGAAGGAATGTCGCAGCTTCTTGCCACCCACCCGGCGGCGCAGGAAATCCGCCCAGAGGAATTCACTGAAGGGAGCGTCTATTTTGGCAAAACCGCCAGCGTCGCGAATCGCGCCGGCCAGCGCGCGGAAGGGATCGTCCTTGAGATCGACGATCCGTTTGGGAAGATGTTCGATAGGATGGCGCACGCCATCCACGTCGAAAGGATAGACGAAGTTGCGATGGTCCATCACCGACCAGAATTCCTGCCGGTCGAGATGGGAAAGATCGGCAACGATACTGGTTAGTACATGTTTCACGCCTTCCTCATGCAAGGCTAAAGCGAGGTGGTGGTGGTCCACCAGATAAAGACGTTGTTTGTGACCAAGGACGACGGGTACCATATGGTGTCCGAGGAAGTCGGCTCCCTTTTCCTCACGGATGGCGGCCCATTGCCGCCGCTTGTCCTCCACCTCGCGCAGACCGACTGTCATCTGCGTTGGTTTGAGTGAGGTGATTTCAACCGGGGTCAGATGCGGTTCAAGATTGTGTGGCACGGCTGTCCTCCCGATGCATGGCCGCCGTCACGGCATCATCGACACTGAAATTGCTGCGCGCCACCATGTCGGATCCGCCGCCAGCAAGCAGCAGATCCTTCACATGGTCGTGCATGCGCGCATAATAGACCACGATGCTGCTGCGCTGCATCGCTGCATCGAACTCCAGCAACGCATCAAGCGCGGTGGAATCCAGTTCGAATGTTTCCTCAAGGCTGACAATTGCGATGTGCAGTTCCGGCCGCGCAACGATGTATTTGGTAACGGCGGCAAGGATCGGTTCCGCATTGCCGAAGAAAAGCGGCTGTGCGGGCCGGAGAATAATCATGCCTGACACATCCTTCGCATCCGGGTGGCGTTCCATGTCGACAAAGTCGTGGCTATCGCCCAGCCGGCCAAGATGCATGACATGCGGTAGGGAAAGCCGGCGAACGAAGACGGCGAAGGAAAGGGCGACGGCGACAAGCATGCCGTTTAGCACACCGAAGGCAAGTACGCTGGCTGCGGCGGCAAGTGCCAGATAGGCGTCGTTGCCGAGCCGCCATAAACGGATGATCGGCGCGGGGTCGAGCGCATGCAGCAGCGCCACGGCGATCACGGCGGCAAGGACTGCTTCCGGGATGAAAGCGAACCAGCTGGCGGCGAGCAGGCTGAAGACCGCCAGGCCGATTGCGGCGATGGCAGAGGCAAGCCGGCTTTGCGGCCCAACCGCCTCGCTTGCTGCGCCTGCGGAAAAACCCGCACCAACCGGCATACCCTGCATGGCGGCGCTGGCGATATTGGCAAGCCCGAATGCTCTGAGTTCGCGATTGGAATCGACAATCTCGCCATGGCGAAGCGAAAGGCTTCGGATGGTGCCCCATGATTCCGCAAAGAGGATGAGGACGAGTGGCGGCGCGAAGCGGGCAACATGCGCGACATCGTCGAGCGACACCGAAAACGGGCCGGCCCATATGCCGGCAAGATCGATCTGGCCGACGACGGCTACGCCCCGACTTTGAAGGTTGAGCAGGATCGAGATGGCAATTCCTGCCACGATGACGACGAGGCTGCCGGGAATGGCGGGGCTCCTGCGCAGGAGAAGCAGCACGGCGAGTGCCGCAACGCCGACGGCGATGCTTTCAAGGCTCCAGTCCTGCGGGCGGGAGAGGATTTGCAGGAGAATGGAAAGCGGCTCGCCCGACTGCGCCTTTATCCCGAAGAGGCTCGGCAATTGCTTTATGGTGATCAGAATGGCGAGGCCGAAGGCAAAACCGCGCAGCACCGGGCGCGAGATCACACTCGACAGGGCGCCGAGCCGCGTGGCAGCTGCAAGCAGAAACAGCAGGCCCACCAGAGCGACCGTAATGGCAACGAGCAGCATCTTTTGCGCTGGTGTGACCGAGAGCGTCGCAAGCATTGCCGCCAGGATTGCGGCGGAGGAGGATGTGGGCGAGACGACCGCAAAACGGCTCTGGCCAAAAATGGCATAGACGATGCAGCCCATGATGGCGGCAAGGATGGCGTGCTGGGCTGGAACGCCGGCAATCCCCGAATAGGCGATCGCTTCCGGTAACATCAGGCCGGCAATCGACAACCCCGCCACCACATCGCGCCGGTTGAGTGTCATGGGCATGGAATTGCAACCGCATTGGCGGTGATAAGGGCAAGGACAATTCCACCGGTTAAGATCACGATTCTCCACCATGTTCCCGCGACGCGATGAAGGTTCACCCAATGCGCATACGAGTCAAAGTTTAAATCGCGCCCCCGAAATATTTCGGCTCTTCCGGATGTTGCTTAACGCTGGAGATCGTCCGGCAGGCAGGACGAGCGCCATTTCGGCCAGGCCGCTTCAGCCACCATACTGATCGTCCGTGACGTGCTCCATCCAGTCCACGACCTTGCCGTCTTTCACTTCCTGAAGCGCGATATGCGTCATGGCGACATCGGGTGCCGCCCCGTGCCAGTGCCTTTCGCCCGGCGCGAACCACACGGTATCGCCGGGGCGGATTTCTTCCACGGGGCCACCCTCGCGCTGCACCCTTCCAAACCCTGAAACCACGATCAGGGTCTGTCCGAGCGGGTGCGTGTGCCATGCGGTTCGCGCGCCTGGTTCGAAGGTGACCTGAGCGCCCTGCACCCGCTCTGCATCGAACGGGTTGAACAGAGGATCGATACGGACCGTGCCGGTAAACCATGCCTCGGGGCCTTTGGTTGAGGCCCGTGTTCCCGCGCGCAATATTTCCATGGTCATTCTCCTGACTGGTATCGTGTGGGGGGATTTGAAGCGGTAATGCCTCTCTTGTCCACTGGCGAGTGAAAATTCAGTCAGGCCGCATCGACCCTTGGTCACGGGTGACAGGAACCGGATCTCCGCTATGCCGAGACCCGGTTCCGCCTAAGCCAAAGCGTCAGCCGATCTGCGCGTTGTCGTCACGCTTGATGGCGATAACGGTGGAGCGCGGCAGCTTGCCTTCGCCATCCGGGAAGGGGGCGTCGGGGTGCTGGATGCCGACGAAGTGGGTACGCTTGTCGCCGGACCATGTCTGGCCGGTAACTTCGGAACCCTTCGGCGCGGTCAGGAAACGCTCGATACGGCCGGTGGCCGGATCGCCTGCCAGCATCTGGTTATTGCCCTGGCCGGCGAAGTTGCCTTCGTTGCTGTCCTCTCCGTCGGTCTGGATCCAGAGGAGACCGGTCGAGTCAAACATCATGCCATCGGGCGAGTTGAACATGTTGCCTTCGTTGATGTTCGAAGAGCCGGCATAGGCATCCTTGTGAACGGTGGGGTTGCCGGCCATGCAGAACAGGTCCCACTTGAATCTGCCGTCCGCGTGATCGTCGTTTTCCGGGTACCAGCGCACGATCTGGCCGTATTCGTTCTTTTCGCGCGGGTTGGCAGCATTGATCGCCATGGCGTCGCCGCCAGCATTGGCGCGCAACTTGCCGTCTTTCATTTCGCCGCGACGGCTGTTGTTGGTAAGGGCGCAATAGGCTTCGATGGCGACCGGGTTGATGGCGACCCATTCCGGGCGGTCCATCGTTGTCGCGCCCACCTTGGAAGCGGCCTGACGGGTGAAGACGCAGATTTCATCGATCTTCATGCCTGTCGTCTCAGGCGTTAGAGCCAGCCATTCACCAGCGCCGTCGTCCGAGAACCTGGCGACGTAGAGCGTGCCTTCGTCTAGCAGTTTCGAGGTGTCGCCACCGGGCACGTAAATGCCGTTGGAGACGAATTTGTAGAGGAATTCGCCACGCTCGTCATCGCCCATGTAAACCACCACGCGGCCGTCACGCGCGATCACCACAGCGGCGTTTTCGTGCTTGATGCGGCCAAGGGCGGTGCGCTTGATCGGGGTGGAGGAGGCGTCCGAAGGATCGATCTCAACCACGTAACCGGCGCGGCGCGGCTCGTTGGGGTTCTTGGCGACATCGAAACGCGCATCGAACTTCTCATAGGCGTAACGGGTCTCGGCGACGATGCCGTAGCGCTTGTAGTCATCCGGCAGCTTGAAGGCGGCATCAGTGGTACCGAAATAGCCGTTGAAGTTTTCCTCGCAGGTGAGGTAGGTGCCCCAGGGCGTGCGGCCGGCGCCGCAATTGTTGAAGGTCCCCAGACAGTCGACACCCTTCGGATCTGCGGCGGTCTTGACGAGGTCCGAGCCTGCGGCCGGGCCGGAAAGCTTCATCGGGGTGTTGTGGTGAATACGGCGGTTGAACGGGCTGTCGAGAACGATTTCCCAGCCTCCGGTGCCTTCCGCAACTTCCATGACGGTGACGCCCTGCATGTTCTGCAGGATCTTGACGTCGTCGGCCGTTTTCGGGTTGCCCTTTTCGGCATGCGGCAGGTTGGTTTCGGGGTTTACATATTCATGGTTGACGGCGATCAGCTGGTGATTGCCAACCATGAACAGTTCCATGCCGTCAGTATTTTCGCCGAAGACCTTGTCGGAGTTTTCAACGCTGACACCCTTGGTAGGGTCGAGGTCGGGCACGTTGGAGAACAGCGGCTGGCCCCACTTGGCGACTGGCTTCCAGCTGTAGCCTTCCGGCACGTGAATGGTGTGGTCGGTCGCGGCAGCCACCGGCTTGAAGGGGAAACGGCCGGCTGCCGCTTCCTGCGCTTCCGCCGAGGTGCTGGTCATCAGGTTGCCGAGCGTGCCCATGGCTGCTGCGGCCGAACCGAAGGCAAGCACGCCACCGAGAAAGCCGCGGCGGGAAATCGCGGTCTCGACCACCCGGTCGAAATCGGTTTCGGCCGGCGGCGGGTTTTGCAGCTCGTCCCACGCATCCCAGGAAAGCTTGCTCGTATCGATGTCGGTCATATCGTATCTCCACCGTTGCATGTTTGGAATCATTCCAACACGGTGCGTACCGTTTCAGTGTTTCACACAAATGACGGGAATAACGACTTTAAATATGATCTTCACAGAAAACGATTCTGTATTTTTCCCTTAATGCGGGAGAAGGATACGGGTGAGCAAAAAGCCTTCGAAGCGGCAGAAGTGGAAAGCAATGTCCGTTCCCTTGCGCCACTCGCCGCTGATGTCGGTCGTCAGCCGAAGGGATGCTGAACCGCACTCTTCATAGCCGGATAACTCCGCCGCCTCGAAAAAGAACAAACGTCTGACGGTCGGATAAAGCGCTTTGAACAGGCTTTCCTTGGCCGAAAAGATCAGCCCGGTCATGAAGGGATCGATGTCGTTTCCAAGACTGAGGCGTTCGTTTGCGGTCAGTACCTGCGGGGCAATATCGCAAGCTTCCTCCTCGCTCAGAAGCCTTTCGATATCGATGCCAATGCCGCAGAACCGCTCGGAAGAGCCGGCAAGCGCAATTGCCCGCTCGTGGCTGTGGGAAATCGCGCCGACCACGCCTTCGGGCCAGATAGGGGCGCGATCCTCTCCCATGCCGGGAAAGGCGGCGCGGCCGGTGAGACGGCGTATGGCTTCGGCAGCACATCTGCGCCCGGCGATAAATTCCGCCTTGCGTCTGGGCGCAGCGCGCAAAAGCTGCGGCGGCAAGGGAGGGACCTTGCCGCCGCGCCCTTCTTCGGCGCTGTAATGAAGGGTGACGCAATGACAATCGCATCTGTCGTCCGGCCAAGGCCAGATGGCCTCGGGTGGATCGCCGGAAACAGCTTCGCCGTAAAACGCCGGCGCGTGGGCCATATCTGTCATCCTCATCACGCGGACCGATGCTCAGGCGGCAAGCGTGGCGCCGCCATCGACCACGATCTGCTGCATCGTCACATGGCCTGCCTGATCGGAGGCGAGGAACAGCACCGTGTCGGCGATGTCGTCCGGCCGCGCGATTTTGCCCAGCGGAATGCCGAGCTTGAACTGCTCGGGAAGACCGGCGACCAGTAGCTGTTTGCCACTGGGATCGTTCAGCATGCCGGCCAGCATCGGTGTATCGGTGGAGCCGGGTGACACCACATTGCAGCGCACGCCATAGGGCGCGAGTTCAAGTGCTGCACAATGGCTGAGGCTGACGAGTGCGGCCTTGGAAGCACAATAGGCGAGCATGCCGATGCGCGGTACAACGGCGGCGTTGGAGGCAATGTTGACGATTGCCCCGCGCCGCTGCCGCTTGAAGACGCCGCTCCATTGCCGCAGCAGGTAGAACGGCCCCGCAGCATTGACATCCATGCAGGCGTTCCAGTCCTGCGGCGTCAGGCTTTCGCTGTCGCCGAGCCGGAGGATGCCGGCGGCGTTGACGAGAATGTCCAGCCCGCCCCATTCCTTCTCGATCGCCTTGCTCGCCGCCTCCACTGCCGCCGCGTCCGTGATGTCGAGCGTGATCTGGCGGAAGGTTGCATCGGTTGCATCGGCAATGAGGTCAAGGCCGATGACCTCGGCCCCTTCCTCGGTGAAACGCTCGGCGATGCGGCGGCCGATGCCCTGCGCGGCACCCGTCACCAGCACGCGCCGCCCGTTAAATCTGTTCTGCATCTTGTCCGTCCGCTCAGGCCGCGAGCCGCTTTTCTTCGATCAGCGCCCACCAGGCAGAAAGCGTCGGTACGCGGGCAAGCTCTTCGAAGCCCACGATGACGCCGCGTTCCTTCAGTTCGCCGGCAAGCTTCATCACCTGCAGCGAATCCAGCCCATAGAAGATCAGGTTCTCATCCGGGTCGATGTCGCTCTCGTCCTCCACCATTTGCAGGACGCGAGCCTTCAGCCATTCGCTGATATCGGTGGTCTCTCCCGCGCCGGCAAGGCTTGCAGTGTCGATCACCACGCCGCAGCGTGTTGCCACATATTGCAGCGCCATGCGGTGTTCGGCTTCGGAAAAATCGGCGACGGCATCACCCAGCATGAAGGGCTGAATATCCTTCATGAAGGCTTCAACAGCCGTCATCATGCAGCCGATATGGGCATAGACGCCGCCGATGATGATCTGGTCGCGGCCCCACCCCTTCATGCGCTCGGCAAGGTCTGAACGCTGGAAGGCGCTGTAGCGCCATTTGGTCAGCACCACATCGTCGGGCGTCGGCGCAAGCTTGTCCACGACCTTCTGCAACTCCGGGTCGACCACGGTCAGGCCCGGTCCCCACATGTCGTT
Source organism: Rhizobium sp. AN68 (assembly GCF_030758035.1). Taxonomy (NCBI): domain Bacteria; kingdom Pseudomonadati; phylum Pseudomonadota; class Alphaproteobacteria; order Hyphomicrobiales; family Rhizobiaceae; genus Rhizobium; species Rhizobium sp. AN68. Next base: position 1,604,375 of record NZ_JARWMI010000002.1, read on the forward strand.
CAGAAGCGCGCGGTCGGCGGCAGGCTGGTCGTGCGGCTGGGCGGTGTAGATGACCGGCACGCCGTTCTGAACCGCCCATGCCTTTACCTTTGCAAGATTGTCGATGAGGGTTGTCATCAACCTGCCGTCGGCCTCGTAGAACCGCAGGAAATAACGCTGCATGTCGTGGATGAGCAGCACGGCGCGCTTGGCGTCCGGCTGCCATTTGGCCTTGTTGGCTGGAAAGCTCGCTGCGACCGGCATCGGATAATCGGAAATGGTGGGGATCGTCATATTGACCTCGATGGTTTGGCGCATCGGCATGGGCGACACGCAATTTTCAAATGGTTGGGGCGTGCACGCTCCGTTACGCCGGGATGGGCGCTGCGAGCATGTCGCGTAGACGTTTCTTGTCGATCTTGCCGACGGCAGTAAGCGGCATGGTGTCGATGAAACGCACCCGGTCCGGCAGCTTGTAATCCGCAACACCCAGACCAGAGAGATGCTGGCGGATGGCCGGTGCCTTGAGAGCGGGATTGCGGGAAACGACGAAGACGCAGCTTTTTTCGCCGAGGAGTTCGTCCTGCATCGCGACCAGTGCGGCATGCGTCACATCCGGATGCTGCAGGATCAGGTTTTCCACCTCTTCCGATGCGACCTTCTCGCCGCCGCGATTGATCTGGTCCTTCACCCGGCCAACCACCCGCAGGTAACCTTCGGGCGTGCGCTGAACGACATCGCCGGAATAATAAAAACCCTGGTTGTCGAAGACGCGGGCGCTGTGCTCGGCGGCGCGGTAATATCCGCGAAACGTATAGGGGCCGCGCGTCGCCAGCATGCCGGCTTCGCCTTCTGGAACGTCGTTGCCGTCCTCGTCAACGATGCGGATCTCGTCATCCGGGCTGATCGGCCGCCCTTGCGTGGTGAAGACAATATGGTCGGGATCACCGGCGCGGGTATAGTTCACCAGACCTTCCGCCATGCCGAAGACCTGCTGGAGGGCGCAACCCAGCACATGCGGCACCTGACGGGCTAAAGCTTCAGCGAAGCTTGCGCCGCCGACCTGCAGCAGCTTGAGGGATTTCAGCCGTTCGCGATGGGCGGGCGCCACCTGTAACCACAGCGCCACGGCCGGCGGCACCAGAGGCACAATGTCGATGCCATGTTTTTCGATGAGGTCGAAGCAGGCAAGCGGCTCGGGATTGGCCGCCATTACCACGGTGCCGCCAGCGTGGAACACGCCAAGCGCACCCGGCGAACTCATGGGGTAATTATGCGCCACCGGAATGGCGCAGAGGAAACGGGTCTGCGGCGTCAGCTCGCAGATTTCCGCACTGGCCCGGGCGCTGTAGTCATAGTCGTTATGCGTGCGGGGGATCAGTTTCGGTGTTCCGGTGCTGCCGCCGGAAAGCTGGAACAACGCTACCTCATCAGCTGCCGAAGGGCCGTAATGCGGCGCATTTTCGGCGGGTAATGAGAGCCATTGTTCGAGGCTGCGCTGCGGTTCCGTCTCACCAAGCAGCAGCGTCACGGCAAGCTGCGGAGAGGTAAGCTTCAGCGCCTCCAGAAACGTGTCATTGGCAAAAAGCTCGTGCGAACGCGAGCCGATCACCAGCTTTGGCGCAATCTGTTCCGCATAGGAGGTCATTTCCAGCCGGCGATGGCTGAAAAGCGCATTGACGGGTGCAGCGCCGATTCTCATCAGAGCGAAAAAGACGAGATAGAACTCCGCGATATTTGGTAATTGCACCAGTGCCGTGTCGCCCCTGCCGATCCCGGCGGCAGCCAGATGCCCGGCAAGATTGGAAGATTGCCGGTCGAGATCGGCATAGGTGAAGCGGCGGTCGCCGCAGATCAGCGCGGTCGCGTCCGGCCGAAGTTCCACCTGCTGGGTGAGGATGTCGCTGAGCGGTCTGTCGATCCAGTAGCCGCGGTCGCGGTATCGGCGCGCCAGATCTTCGGGCCAGCGTTCAAATTCGATTGTCATGGTGTGTCCCTGGGAAAATTAGGCAGAAAGACCGCAGGCGTTCAGCATGGTCTTGAGCTTGGTCTGCACCTCGGCCCACTCGGATTCGGGTTCCGAGGCTTCAACGATGCCGGCGCCTGCGAACAGTCGCACGGTTTGCCGTTGCACGGTGCCGCAACGGATTGTCACCACCCATTCGCCGTTACCCTCGGCATCCGTCCAGCCGACCATGCCGGTGAACAGCCCACGCTCGAAAGGCTCGACGAAGCGAATAAGCCTGCGGGCACGCTCGGTGGGGAAACCGCAAACAGCAGGTGTGGGATGCAGCAGGCACGCGAGTTGCAGCGCATTGGTCTCGGGATCAGCAAGGCGACCCTCGATGCGCGTCGAAAGATGCCAGAGAGCGGCCGTGTTGATGAGGGAGGGTTTTTCGGGAACGTCGATTTCAGTGCAGCAAGGCGTAAGCAGCGAGCGTATATCCTCGATCACGAGGCTATGCTCGTAATGGTCTTTTTCCGAAGCCGAAAGCCGGTCTGCATTGGCCTTGTCCGCCACCGGGTCAGCCATGCGTTTTGCCGAGCCCGCGAGCGGGTTCGAGATGACTTTTTCACCCTGCTTGCGGATGAGGAGTTCGGGGCTCACGCCGATCAGATCGCCGCCATCGGGCAGCGGAATGCGAAACTGGTAACCCTCGCGGTTCTGTTTGGCGAGGCTGGCCAGCAATCTTTCGACATTGACCTCGGAGGCGAAGGTCAGTTCACGCATGACCGAAAGCACCGCCTTGCGGACATCGGAATGGCGGAAATTGACGATGGCATGCTCGACGGCGCGCTTGAAACCATTTTCATCGGGCAGGCTGTTCTGGCCGACAAGCGTTGGCATCGCCGAATCAGTCGAGATCGAAGCGGTACCCTTTGGATTCCACTCATGGTTGTTGGGGATATATAGGCAGGATGGCTCGTTGACGTCGAAGGGGATGGCGCCAATGGCGATGGGATTGTCCTGTCCGGCCCTGCGCGCCCTCTCAAAAGCGGCCTTTATCGCCTTCTGCAAAGGGCTTCCCGCGTCTTCAGCGCCATGGGCAGGAATCGTTATCCTTTCGCGAATGCCTCTGGCACGCAGTTCGCCCGAGCCAGAAGTGAACAGAAATTCTCTATCAAAATCAGTAATTTCGTCGGAATCGACGTCATTCGTCCTGAGTGCTCCCGTTTTCATGGGATGCCTCCTGTGCGAGTGGTTGACGGTGGCTTATACTTGATTATGATAATCATGTTTTGTCAATCGGTGCAAATTCACATGCTAAATTTAACCCCCATGCAGGTTGCCTACTGGGTCGGCCGAGAGGCGGACGGGATACTCGGAAAAGTTACGCCGCATCTCTATCTCGAGTTCGAAGGCAGGGGGCTGGAGGCGGAAAGACTGGCCGTCGCGGTCGAAAGGCTTTGCCGGCGTCACCCCATGCTCAGCCTCAGGATCGATGCGGAAGGGCGACAGACGGTGGACCCCGCCGGCCGGCCGCTCCGCCTCGACGTGGAGGACATGGCGTCTCTCAATGAGGAGGCGCTTGCGCACCGTCTTGCCGCCAAACGTGAGGCGTGGAGCCATCGCCAGATCGATCTGCGCGTTGCCCCGCCGGCGGCAGTGTCGCTCAGCCTGCTGCCCGCAGGTCGCGCCAGGCTGCATTTGGATACCGACATGCTGGCCATCGATCCCGCCAGTATGCGTATCGTGCTGGAAGATCTCGCCCGCTTTTATGAAGCTGACGCGGACGAACTCGAGCCATTGGGGGATACACCACCATCGTTTTTCAGCTGGGCGGAACGTCTTGCATCCGATCCGGAACTCAAAGCCCAGCGTGAAAGGGACCGGCTGTGGTGGCGGCAACATATTGCCGATATTCCGGAGGCACCGCCATTGCCGTTTTTGCCCGAGGACCCGTCACGCGCCGTTCACACCGATCGCCTTGCAGCAAGACTTTCTCCGGCTGAACGCAGCAGTCTGGAACGGATGGCGCGGCGCTGCGGCGTGACCACGTCGACCCTGTTGCTTGGTATCTTTGCAGTGGTGCTTTCGCAGGCGACGAATACGGAAAAGTTCCGGCTTTCCGTGCCGGCTTTCTGGCGCGCGCCGCTGGTGGAAGGGGTCGATGGCATCGTCGGCGAATTCTCCAATGTGCTCATTCTTGGCGTTGATATCCGGCCTGAGGAAAGCCTTGAGCGACTGCTTGGACGGCTGCTCGGAGAGATGAACGGGCTTCTGGCGCACCAGTCCTATCCCGGGGTCAGCGTCATGCGCGACCTGTCCCGCCTGCGCGGCGGTTTGCAGACCTCACCGGTTGTCTTTACCGCGGGTGTCGATTTGCCCGGGGGCGAGTTGTTTTCGGAAAATGTGGGGCGCGTGTTCGGCCCGATGATCCACACCGTCTCGCAGGGGCCTGGAGTTGCGCTGGATGCGCAGGTCGCAGCGCTCGATGGCGGGCTTTTGATCAACTGGGATGTTCGGCTCGATGCGCTGCCGGAAAGCTGGCTGCGAGCCCTGTTCGACGCCTATACCGGCCTTCTTCGCCACCTCGCCGCCAGCCCCGATCTCGTTTCCGAGACCGTTGAGCGATTAGGCTTGCAAGCGCCTGAAGCGACAGTGCAGACAAAAGGAAAATCCATGGAACGGCCACTCTCAGCCTTGCAAAAGGCCTATCTGCTCGGTCGCGGCACCCATCTGCCGCTGAGTGGCGTGGCGATGCAGGAGTTCCGCGAATATCGCGGCAATATCGATCCGGCATTGCTTCGCTCGCGCCTCACCGCAATGGTCGAGCGGCATGAAAGCCTGCGCACCCACATCGATGAGCGGCGTCTGGTGCAGGTGGTCTCGGATGAGCCGAAACTAAACCTTGATATTGTTGATCTTTCGCACCTGTCCGCTGCCGAAGCCGAACAGCGGATCGGCACCGTGCGGCAGGATTTCTCCCATGCCCATTTCGATCTTGCCGCCTCTCCCTGGCAGGTCACGGTGTTTCGTCTGCCGGAAATTGCGGTGGGGGACAGCGTGGCGGTCTTCCTGCGCTTCGACGCCCTCATTCTCGACGGACGGGGAATAGCCAGCCTTGCGGCGGAACTCTTCGATGATGTCGTGCCGCCCGCATCAGCCGTCGCAGCCACCGCCGCGCAGCAAGATGTAGCAGCGGCCCGTGCCGAGGATGCCGCCTATTGGGCTGAGAAACTTGAGGGTGCGGAAGTGCCCTCGCAACTGCCGTGGAAAGCCCCGCTCGAAACCATTGCCGTTTCGCGTTACAGCCGCCAGAGCCTGACCGTGGAAAAACAACGCTTTACCGCCTTTTCACGGATCGGCGCAAAAGAGCGGCTGTTCAAAAATTCTGCGCTGACGGCGGTAATCCTCGATGTGCTCTCGCTTTGGCTGAACGAAGGTGCCCTCGTCGTCGGCATTCCCGTCGCCCCGCAGGTGGAAGGCGCGTTTGCCAATCGCTCGAGCTTCATCGCGGTCAAATGGGATGCGGCCAGGGGCGATTTTGCGGAGCGGGCCGCAGCTTTGCAAACCGATGTGCTTGAGGGCCTCAATCATCTGGCTTTTTCAGGGGTAGATCTCAATCGCATCCTTCTCAACGCCAATCCCGGCGGGCTCGCCCTGCCTGTCGTCATCACCAACGGCCTCTCATGGCCGACGCTTTCGCAAGCTTCCACGCTTCGTTGGACGGACGGGCTGACCCAGACACCACAGGTGGCGCTGGATTTCCGGTTTTCGCAAAACCCGGATGGCGATCTCGTCCTCGATATCGATTATGCGGAGCAGGCGATCGATGCCGCAATGGTGGCGGACATTCTCGGTGCGATAGAGCGTGCGATTGCCGCGATCACCGCCAGCGGGACGTTCTCGATGAATTCCCGTGAGGTCGTCGACCTGTCGCACTACCGGCTGAATGGCGACGAGCGGAACTTCGTCTGCCCGCCATTACTGGAACGGATCGCCTCGCATCTTTTCGAAGGAGATGGATCGCGCACGGCCCTGATCAACGGCAAACGGCGCATCTCCTATCACGAACTTGGCGACGCGGTGGCGCGGGCGATGGCGGGCCTTAAGACGCGCGGCATCGGCCGGGGCCATGTCGTAGCGGTGTGCCTGCCGCGCAGCCCGGAGCACACGGCCGTCACGCTCGCCGCTGCACTTATCGGCGCCATCTGGGTGCCGATCGATGCGAGCTCGCCGGAAGATCGCCTGCACTATCTGCTGACCAATTGCCGCCCGGCCATGATCGTTGCCCGTTCCGTTCCGCAAGGATTCGACGCTGTCGGTCCCGAGGAGCTTCTCGCAGCGCCAGCCGCCTCCGGCGTGCCCGTTAACGCGGCGGAACTGGCGGCACTTTCAGCAAGCGAAGCACCCGCTTATTACCTCTATACCTCCGGTACCACCGGCAAGCCGAAATGCGTCGTGCTCTCTAACAGGGCCACGGCCAATGTCATCGGCAGCACGCTTTCGGAATGGGCGGTGACGGAAAATGACGTCTTCATCTCCGTCACGCCCTTGCACCACGACATGTCGGTCTTCGATGTTTTTGGGTCGCTTGCCGCCGGTGCGACACTGGTGCTGCCGGAACCCGGCGAGGAAAAGGATGCGGTCCGCTGGAACGAGTTGGTGGCCGAACACGGCGTTACGCTGTGGTGCTCGGTGCCGGCGATTCTTGAGATGCTCTTGTCCTGCCATCGTGGCGACCAGCTCGGCTCGCTCCGGCTCGTTGCGCAGGGCGGTGATTACATCAAGCCCGTGGTCATCGAGGAGTTGCGCCGGCTGAAACCCGAGCTTCGGCTGATATCGCTGGGCGGGCCGACGGAAACGACCATCTGGAGCATCTGGCACGAGATCGTGACAGCCGATACCTCGGCGATACCCTACGGGCATCCCTTGCCCGGCAATCGCTATTTCATCCTCAACGATCAGGGCGGCCATTGCCCGACGGGCGTTGTCGGGCGCATCCACACAGTGGGCGTGAATGTGGCGATCGGCTATCTGGAAGATGGCGCCATTACCCAGACGGATTTCGTGACGGTCAGCGATACGGATGGACATGCGGTGCGCGCTTTTCGCACCGGAGACAGGGGCCGTTACCGGCCGGATGGCAAGATCATGTTCGCCAGCCGGGTCAACGGTTACGTCAAGGTGCGCGGGGTGCGGGTCTCGCTGCCGGATGTGGAAAATGAACTTATCCGCCACCCCTCCATCCAGCGTGTACTGGTGGTGGATTACGGTGCCGAGCAAAAGGGGGAGGCCGCTATCGGCGTGCTTTATGTTCGGATGCCCGGCCTTGAGCTTTCCACCGCCGACCTGCGCAATTTTGCCCGCAGGCATCTGCCGGAATCGCATGTGCCCGGCCGCTTTCTCAATGTGGCCGATCTGCCGCTCTCGGCTAATGGCAAGCCGGATCGCCGCCGCGCCCGCGAATTGCTGATGGCAGCGGAACCGGCAAAGGCACCCGCAGCTGTAACAGTCAAAGCCGCCGATCAGGGCGATCTCCGCGTGCTGGATATCTATCTCGGCGTGCTGGGTAAAAACCCGGTAGATGTGGATACTAGCAGTGATCTGCTGGCGCTTGGCCTTTTGCCCTCGCATCTGAAAACCGTCTCGGCCGAAATTCGCAGCGCCTTCGGCGTGGAGCTTTCGCCGCAGCAACTCCTGCGTTGCCGAAACGCCAAACAGGTCAGTTCGCTTTTACCCGCTTCGGCGGCATGAGCCGCGTTATTGCGGCCCAAATCACGGAAATAATTCAAGGAAAAACAGATGGCGCATATCGATCCTGCCGGCGGCTGGCTTCCCCTGACCCAGCCGCAACTCGATTTTTGGGAGGAGTTTTCCTTCCATCCCGACGAACCGGTCTCTACCGTCGCCCATTACATCGAGCTTTCCGGTGCCGTGAACGAGGGCGCTCTGCTTGAGGCAATCAGGCGCACCGTGCGCGAATCGGAAGTTCTGTCGATCCGTTTTCGCGTCGGTGAGGATGGCGAGACGCCGCAGCAACGCTGCGATCCGCTCCACGCTCCGATGGTCGAGCTTGTCGATCTCCGTGCCCATCCCGCGCCTTTCGAGGAAGCGCTGGGGCGCATGAACGCGGATGTCGAGGCAAGGCTTGATCTTCGAACCGACAAGCTCTCCGCCCAGGTGCTTTACCGCATCGCCGACGATCGCTACCTCTGGTATATCCGTGCCCATCATATCGTCGTCGACGGTTATGGTCTCACGCTGGTGGAGCAGCGTTGCGGGCAGCTTTACGGGCACTATTGCGGCAAGGGCGAGGCGGGTCCGGATTTCCATCCTTTCCCCAGTTTTCTTGCCGAAGAGGACGCCTACCGGCAAAGCCGCCGTTTCGAAAAGGACCGCGAGTTCTGGACGGCCTATCTCGCGCCGCCGGTGGATTTGCCGGTGCTGGACAAGGATTGCGAGGATTACGGTGGCGGCGGCCTGCATGCCGATGCGGGATTGCCGGAAGGTTTCAGCACAAGACTGCAACAGATATCCGGCGCACTGGAGATAGGCTGGCCGGACCTGCTGGTGCTGCTTTCAGGCCTTTATCTTCACCGCGTATTGCCGCGCCCGGATCGCGATGTGCTGACGCTGTGGCTGCCCTTCATGAGCCGCTGGGGCAGTGTCGGCGCGCATATGCCCGCCATGCTCGTCAATATCCTGCCTTTCCATCTGACGATAGAACCGCAGGAGAGCCTTGGTAGCTTCCTTGCGCGCAATGCCGCCAATCTGCGCCGGCAGCGCCTGCATGGCCGCTACCGCATCGAACAGATCGCCGCCGATCGCAACATATCAAAGGGCCGGCGGTTTTTCTTCTCACCGCTTATCAACGTCCTGCCCTTCAGCGCGCCGGTATTTGCAGGGCTTGCCGTTATCAGGCACATTCTCGCCAATGGTCCGGGCGACGGGTTCAACCTGACCTTCCGTGGCGAGGATGACGGCAGTGATCTGAACCTGCATATCGACGCGGATTCCGCACTGACCGAAGCCGACGATTTCGCGCGTTACCGTGAGGAGTTGCCGCTGTTTCTGGATGCCATGCTGCGCGAAGAGGCGCTGGCGGCTCCGGCCGAAGAGGTTTCCGCGGCCTTCCGTCTGGCGGTTTGAGAAGCCGGGTGCTCTGCAAGAAGGGGACGGAAATCTCTCTGCCGTCACTCTGCATTTGGTCGGGAGTGACTGGGTGCGGATGTGATAAACCCGGCTCCGTTATGCAAAACCCTGCCTGATGGGGTGACATGCTGTCCTCCCACCCAACGTCATCCTTGGGCTTGTCCCAAGGATCCAGTGGGGACAGGCCCGAGCATGACGGAAGAGAGCTTTCCGGACATTTGTTAAAAAGCAAAACCCGGCGCCGCCATGCGGAGCCGGGTTTATTGCGAAGCCTGGCCAGCACTCAGGCTAGCGTGGTCAGCACACGGCCCGAAGCGCCTGCTTCGGCGAAACGGCTGAAGACGCCGCTGGTGGTCGTGCGCAGCCGGTCGACATCCTCGGGGCCGTAGCGGTCGGAGCGGTAGCTCATCAACACGCGGATGGAGCGTTCGCCGCCAATCGTTTCTTCCATTACCTCGAATTGCAGCCCCAGCATGGATTCGTGCTTGTCGGGATCGATCTGCCGGAACTCGACGGTTTTGCCGTCCGGCCCTGAAAGCGTGCCGTTCAGCTTGTTCTTGGCGTGGATCTGGATGAATACCTCGAACAGATGGTCGCGGCCGGGCGTCATGCCGAGCGCCTCTTCGACGAGATCGATTGGAATTTCGCTGTGTTCCAGAGAGCCATTGACCGTGTTCTTCACCGAGGAAATCAGTTCGCCGACCGTCATCTCCTCGCGGAAACGCACACGATGGGCAACGACCGCGGTGAAATAGCCGATCGTATCGAAATAGCCGCTGTCGGTGCGCCCGGACGCCGATGTGCCGACCACGAGATCGCTCAGCCCGCCCAGATGGCGCAGCGACGCGGCGATGGCGGCATAAACGACGTTGAACAGGGAGGCGCTGTTCTGCTTGGCGATGGCGTAAAGTCCGTCGCTGACGTGTTTTTCCAGCTTGAACTCGATCCAGCCGCCCGCCGGCGCCTCGTCGTGTGCAGCATCTGTCGGCGTGCTGTTCTGTCCGGTAAGGACCAGGCCTTTCGGTGCGTCCCGCAGCATATCGGTCCAGTAGGCAAGGTGGTCGCCGTTGACGCCGGATGCCACCTGTTTTCTGGCGAATTCATGGAAGGGTGCGGGCTTGCTCGCAAAGACAGGGGCCTTGCCCGTGGCTCTTGCCCTATAGGCTTCGGTCAGCTCGTCCATCATCAGGTTCACCGACCATTCGTCCAGCACAATATGGTGGAAGAGGAAAGAGAGCACCTGGCCGCCGGTTTGGGGATTGCGCAGGAAACGCAGCCGCATCGGCAATTCGCGGGCAAGGTCGAACCGCCAGGACGCTTCCGTATGCCGGTCCACGCCTTCGCTTTCCTCACTCGTCCAGAACCACTTATAGCCGGGCAGGTCGTGCATCGGCACGATCTTTTGCAGAACCGTCCCATCTTCGACGTAAAAATGGGTTCGCAGGCCGGGATGACGCTCGATAATATCGAGGAATGCACATTCGAAAGCGCTCTCATCCACCGGATCGAGGAAATCGAGCGCGAAGGGGATGTTGAAAATCTCGCCGAAACCGAAGGCGGCATAGGCTTTCCAGAGCGACATCTGCGCAAGAGAAAGCGGTGCCGTCAGCGAGCCGGTCGCGGTTGCTTCCGCCTGTGCAGGGGCGGCGGTTTCGAGACGCGTCGCCTGTTTTGCGAGCGATGCGGCGGTGGGATAGCTGAACAGGTCGTTGAAACGCAGCTCGATGCCGTGATTGCTCAAAAGGCGTCCGATGATGCGGGTCGCGATCAGCGAATGGCCGCCAAAATCGAAGAAATCGTCATCCGGTCCCATGTCTGTCGACGCAAGCGCTTCGCGGAATTCGGCAAGAATTGCCGCGGCAGTCTCGTCGTCGCTGGAGCGGGAGGCGGCGGGCAGGGATGCTGCAGCCTCCGGCCCTGCGGACGAGGTTTGATGCGTAATGCCGGAAAAATCCGCACCGCCTTCGAGATGGGCGATGAAACGCTCCAGCAGAAATGCCGTCGCATGCGGCGAGGCCTCCTTGCCGCCGGTCAGTTCCAGACGGATGTGGCCATCAACCGTGCTGCCAGCAGCGAGCGTCAGGCCAAGGCCGGACTGGAGAGAGGGGAGTGGCAGGCGCTCGAACCGGAGCCGCTCGACGGATGAGGTTTCAGCCGATGTTGGCAGGGTCTGAAGCGTGAAGGTGGCAACCTCGTCGTTGTGTTCGCCATGTCGGGCCAACCCAGCCAGCACGGCTTTTTCGGCCTCCTGCGGCGACTGGCTACGTGAGATCGAGACGCGGGCGACCGCATCTGCCGGAAGCGGCAGGCCGGCCTCGTTCCCGGGTTGCAGGGGCAGGCGCAGGGTAACAGTGTCGAGATCGCCATTGGTCGCCAGAAAAAGCGCGAAACGGGCACCGGTGCGTGCCAGAAGCGCGTCCGGTGCGGCCGAGCCGTTTGGGTCGAGAAGGGCAGCCGGAAGATCGACGCCGTGGCAGTGGCTCGCCGGCTTGGTCCCGTTATTTCGGAGAGAGACGACGGGCGTGCCGGAGGCCGGTCCTTGCAGCCAGGGGAGCGGAACTGGATTGACGATGGCGTTTTCGGTGATGCGTGGCGAAAGCGGCTTTGGTGCCTCGCCAGCATAGGCTGCGGCAATAGCGCCCAGCAAAATCTGCGGTGAGAGGGATTCACCAAGCAGGCCATGCACCAGAAGCGCCAGCAGTACCTCTCCTTCGCTCAAGAGCACGATGGCCTGAAACGGCGGATCGATTTCCGCGTCGAACGGGCTTGCCTGAAGGTCGTGCAGAAGGGCCACCGCTTCGTCTTTCGATGCCGTCTGAAACAGTTGCACGAGAGATGCCGAAGGGGCCTCTACGCTCTTGGCAAGGGTGCCGTCTTCTCCAAAGGAAAACCGCACGCGCAGTTCGGGCCATGCCTCGCAAACCGTCTCCAGTGCCGATGTCAGGCGCAGAAGGTCGCTCTCGCCGCCGATGCGGTAGGTGAGAATATGCCGGAAGACCTGATCGGGGTCCTGAAACTGCTGGAACCAGACCCGCTCCTCATATTGGCTTGGCTGCGATCCGCTCCGTGGGGCTTCGTCCGCATTGTCGAAGGTTTGTTCGATGCGGCGCGCAAGCATGCGCGAATTATCTGCTGCCATGGTCCTCTCCTTGGAAGTATAATGTTGAGGTAGGTCGCGCTTGGCGGGGAAAGTCCCCTCTTGCGGGGATCAGCAGCCCGCGCGCGACTGCTCGATCAGCGCCTGCCAGGCGGTAAGCGTGGGCTGACGGGCGAGATCGTCATAGTGAAGTCGCGTGCCGGCGAGCTGCGAAAGCGGCGGGATCAGGCGCATGAGAGCGAGGGAGTGAAGTCCGCAGCCGAACAGGTTGGCGTTCGGGCCGATATGCCCCACCTCATCGTCCAGAACCTTGGCGAGATGGGCTTTGAGTTCCGTCGTCATCATGTCCGCCTCCAGCTTGCCAGCCGCCGCGATTGCCGGTTCATTCATCGAAATGATCGTGAACGCCGCTTGCTCCGCGCCGCCAGTAGCCGGAAGCGCGCGTCCATTTGGGGTTCGCGCCGTACTCGCCGATCAGGATTGCGCGCAGGTCTTTCGCCGCTTTCGATCTCGCAGGCGACCCAGCTGAAGAAATCGCCCTCAGGCAGTTCAAGCGTACGCAGCGCCTCCGTCAGGGCGTCGTGATCGGCGCCGCCCGCGGCCTCCTGCGTTACCCAGATGATCGACGCGTCAGCTTTCGTGGCGAGGTCCAGGCGATCAGCCTCCGTCTCAACTTCGATCAGGGCGACGACGCGGGTGCCCTTGGGCATTTCTTCCAGTCGCCGTGCAAGGGCGGGAAGGCCGGTATCGTCGGCAATCAGCAGATGCCAGTCGAAGGTGAAGGGAATGGTGAACGAGCCGCGCGGGCCTGCAATCCATGCCTTGTCACCCACCCTGGCGGATTTTGCCCCAGTTGCTGGCGGGGCCATCATGGTGCGTGGCGAAATCGATGGCGAGTTCACCCTTCTCGGCATCGAAGCTGCGCGGCGTGTAATCGCGTGCGAGCGGGCGCGGCGCGCCTTCGGGAAATTCGAGGCCGTTCGGGCCGATCACCGGCAGGTTAGGTTCGGTTTCGCCGGGAAGCGGGAAGAACATCTTGACGTGGTCGTCAAAACCGAGACTGGCAAAGCCTTCAAGCTCAGGCCCGGTCAATACGATGCGCACCATGGACCGGCTGAGTTTTTCCACCCGGGCCACGTCAAGGCAGCGTAGCTTGACGGCGTAACGATGGCGTTTGGGGGTCCGGTCCTGAACGCCGGTTTCAATGCTTTGTGCAATGCTCATGTTGCTGTCTTCCCTGGGATATCGCCGATGGGGATCGGCAGTTTCGCTGTCCCGGATCGGCATGCCGGACAATCGCGCACCGGAGTTTTCCGGCGGGAGATCCGACGTCGTTGTGTCAAGATGCGCGAACCATAACAGGCGGTTCCGGCGGTCGCAATATAAGTTTCTTCAAAAACTCAAGTTTATGTCCGGCGCATGGTTTGCGCCGGAATTGCGCTTGTCGAAAAGGCGTTTAACGGCGGCCTGCCCAGCTTTCCACCGCGTCCAGCGTGTGCAGCGCGCTTGGGATGGACGGCGTCGTGACCCGGCTGGAATCGAGAAAGATGATCCGGCCGTCACGCGCCGGTTTGACGAAGCGTTCCCAGCCGGGAATGATTTTTTCGAGTGCGGCGCGCGTTCCGGCTTCGCCTCGGGCGGGGCTGTTATAGCTGTTCATCACCACCAGCAGATCAGGGTTGAGCTTGCCAAAAGCCTCGGCACTGAGCGGCATCGTCAGGGTGGAACCCAGCCCACCCGACGAGGTGGCGTTGTCGATTTTCAGCCGTGCGTAACCCAGATCCTCGAGCGCCTGCACCGCACCGGACATATCGCCGACCGCGTTGATCTGGTCGGTCAGCAGAATTGAGAGATAGGTCTTGCCTTTTGCGTCTTCGCCGAGTGCTTTTTTGACGGTGGCGAGTTTCTCGTCATAGGTCTTCCGGCGCTCGGCAAAAGCGTCACTTCTGCCAACGAGACCCGAAAGATTCTCTTCGACGCTGAAGCCATAGGTGTGGCCAGTGCTTACCTTCTGCAGATAGACGGGCGCGACGGTGGAAAGCTGCTCGGCCTTGCCGCTGTCCATTTCCGTGGCGACGATCAGGTCAGGTTGCAGCGCTCTCAGCTTTTCCAGATCGATCTGACCCACCGCGCCGAAACCTTTCGGTTTCGTGCGGCCTTCACCGAGAACGGTGTCGATGAAATCAACGGCAGTGGCGAATTTGCCGTCGCTGTTGCGGCCATAGGCGCCTACCACGTTGGCGCCAAGATCCATCAGCGGCACGCCCAGCAGCGGTTCGTGCATGACGACAATGCGCTGCGGCTGCTCGGGGATGGAGACCGTGCGGCCGGCGGCATCGGTGACGGTTCGCTCTGCGGCAAGGCTGCTTCCGGCGGTCAGAAGTGCTGCTACGAGGATGGCAAATCGCATGGCATACCCTTTGTTCAATTTCTTCAGTGGCGGTTAGTTCTGCGCAGCGCCTGCAGGCGCAGCGTGAGGATGAAAAGCGGCACGCCGATCAGCGTCAGCGCAAGGCCTATCGGCATCGGCGTATCGGCCACCAGCCCACGCGAAAGCGTATCGGCGGTCACCACCAGAATGCCGCCCGTCAGCCCCGACAGGAAAAGCCTGGCGCGACCGACGGCGGGCGACAGGAAGGTGGCGAGATGCGGGGCGATGACGCCGAGAAAGGTCAAGGGGCCGACAGCGGTGACGGAAGCGGAGCTGAGGATGACCGCAAAAACGATGACGAGCGGGCGCGAACGTTTGACCGTTTCGCCGAGCGCCATGGCCATCTCGTTACCGAGATCAAATACTGCAAGCGCCCGGCCGATGAGGAAAATGCCCACAAGGCTGACCGCGAAAAGAGGCGCGAACACGAGGATGATCGGCCAGCTCGCCTGAAACAGCGAACCCGCCATCCAGTCTGCAAGCGACAGCGATGTTTCCGTTGGTGTGTAGAGCAAAAGCACTGATGAGACTGATGAAAGGGCGGATTCGATTGCGATGCCCATCAGCAGGATGGCTAGCCCGCTGGAACGTTCGCGCCCCACGAGCGCGATGAGCAGGAAAGCTACCGCAAGGCCGCCGCCGACGGCCGCAAGCGCCACCATGGTCTTGGGCGCCGCCGGCACCAGCACCAGAAGCAGCATTATGGTGGTCATTGATCCCTGGCTCAGACCGAACAGGCCGGGATCGGCAAGCGGATTGCGGGCGACCGATTGCAGCATGGCCCCGGCCAGCGCAACGCTCCATCCGGCCATGAAACCAAGCAGGATGCGCGGCAGCCGTACCGTCCACAGCGCATAGGCCTGATCGTCGCTCAAATGCCCGCCGGCAACGCCGTGCAGAAGGTCAATGAGACCGGTCTGTGTATTTCCGAGACTAATGGAAATGGCGGCCAGCACCAACGCCAGCAGGATCAGTGCAAGGGCGGCCTTTAGGTTGCCGATGCCGATCTGCATCCCGCTCGGCAGCCGCAGGACCGCTTTGCCATCGGTGGCCAATTGCCTTTTCATGACAGCCCTCTTCATGACAGTTTATTGGCCGAAGGTGAAAGATAGAAGCGCTTGACTATGACGATGAAGACGAGGCCGCCGAGCAGGTCCATGAACAGTCCGGTATTGACCACATACGGCCTGAACAGGGTTTGCGCGCCCAGATCGGCCAGCACGCACAGAATCGCCCCGACAAGGGCTGAAGCGGGCAAAGCGAGCGTGAAATTCACCCCGACCAGCGGCCGGACCATATGCGGAACGATGAGGCCGACGAAGCCGATGGGACCGCAGATGGCCACCGCCGAGCCGGAGGCCAGCATGGTGGCGAAAAGTGCGATCCGGGAAACGCGCGTGACGTTGACGCCGGCGGAGGCGGCTTTTTCCGCACCCAGCAGAACCAGCGTCAGCGGGCGGGCGACCGACCAGAGCATCACCATCGCAATGGCGCCAATCCACCAGAAATCGGTGAGGCGCTCGGCATAGACGTGGTTGATATTGCCGCCGATCCAGCTCAGGAATTCGGCGCGACGTGTGGGGTTTGACAAAAGGAGGGCATTGGTGATGCCGATCAGCAGCATGGAGACAAGCGCACCGGACAGGATGAGCGACAGGCCGCGCGGATCGTTTGACCGCCCGGCCAGCCGGGCAACAAGGAAGCAGGCGCCAAAGCCGAAGCCGGCGCCGATAAGCGCGATGAGCCCCTGTATTTCGGGCGAGAAATCGAACACCAGCGCACCGGCGACCACAAAAAGCGTCGCACCGGCATTCAGGCCCAGGGTGGAGGGCGAGGCGAGAGGATTGCGGGCAAGCCCCTGCAGCACGCAGCCACTGACGGCCGTGGTGGCGCCGACATAGATCGCAATCAGTGAGCGCGGGATTTGCTGATAGAGGAGAACCGACTGTTCATAGGTTTCGGCCTCGCCATGCAGGAGCGTCGTCGCGATTTCGGCAAGTGGCAGGTCGCCAGTCATCAGCACGAAGTTGATGACGAGAACAACGGCCAGCAAGATCGCGGCGGCAAAGATCAGCATTATTTTAGATGTCATGCCGGAATGGCCTGTTCCTGCCGCTCCAGCCGCGGCACGCAGATGAGCCGCCCCTGCCGGGAAAATATGTCGGCCTCGAGATCAAAGACGTCGGCAACATTGGCTGATGTGACCGTATTCGCGACAGGCCCGGAGGCGAGAACCCGTCCGGCTTTCAGCATGATGACGTCATCGGCGAAGGTGGAGGCGAGGTTGAGATCATGCAGCACGACGATAACAGTTTTGCCGTGCCTGTCCGTCAGTTCGCGCACAAGGCTGAGAACGGCATATTGATATTTCATGTCGAGATGGTTGACCGGCTCGTCCATCAGGATCACCTCCGTGTCCTGAGCGAGCACCATGGCGATGAAGGCGCGCTGGCGCTGGCCGCCGGACAGCGTATTGACCTGCGCCCTGGCCTTGTCTTCCAGCCCGACGGTCTTCAGCGCTTCGGCAAAAAGCGCCCGGTCGCGTTCGGATGGACCGCCGCCAAGCCCGTAACGTGCATAACCCGCAAGCTCGATCAATTCGCCAAGCGTCATATAGTCAGGGCAATGGCATTCCTGCGGCAGATAGGAGATGCGGCGGGCGAGTTCGCGGCGTCCGATCTCGCCGATCAGGCGGTCACCGAGGCTTATCCTGCCTGAAGATAAAGGCACGAAACCCATGATCGTCTTCAACAGCGTCGACTTGCCACAGCCGTTGGGTCCGACCAGCGCTGTGACGCGGCCGGTTTGAAAGCGGGCAGACAGGCCCTGCAATACGGGGATGTGTCCGTAACTCGCATGAAGGTCCGTGGCATCAAGCACCGGATTACAACTCCTGTTATTCATAGGGCCATGCGTCGACTCGACGCACGTCCTACCTAAGCTGTTGAATTCACGTATCGAACTTGCGGAAATCGGGTTCTGTACCGGCAAGCGCGACAGGCTGGTCTTGATGCGACACTAAACTATAGTAAAATTCTCCACAAATCGAAATTTGCCGATTCACATCGCGGATTTCGTGATGATTTTTTCATTCGAGGTGTTTCATGTCAGTCGCGCTCAAGCTTCACGTCGGCATGTCGCTGGCGCCAACCTGGCTCAGCGGCGAGGCATGGCGGCGTCAAGACAGCGGTATAGACGGGGTTTTCTCCAGCGATTATTTCGTCGATCTTGCAAAGCGTGCCGAGGCTGCGCATGTGGATTTTGTCTTCCGGCCCGACACGCTGTTTCTGCGCACTGAGGGGCTGGAGGCCGGCGGCGGATTTGCGAGCATGGACCCGAACATGCTTCTGGCCGCCATCGCACGGGAGACCAGCCATGTCGGCCTGTTATCCACGGTTTCAACGACATTCCTGCCGCCTTATGTGGTTGCCCGCCAACTGCAATCGCTGAACTGGCTGAGCAATGGCCGGGCGGGATGGAACATCGTCACGGCGCTGGACGGCCACGAAAATTTCGGCCTGAAAGAAATGCCGTCGCCGCAGGAGCGTTATGAACGCGCCGCCGAGTTCACGCAGGTAGTACAGCAGCTCTGGGCGAGCTTTCCCAACGAGGCGCTGAAGCTGGACAAAGAGAGCGGGCGTTTTGCAGATTCGTCGCTGGTCCAGCCAATCGCGCATGAAGGAGAGCACTTCAGCGTCAAAGGCCCGCTCAACCTGCCGGCCCATTCCAGCCGTATTCCACTGGTGCAGGCTGGGGCTTCCCCGAAGGCCGCGATTTCGCAGCCTCCGTTGCGGATGCGGTCTTTGCCTCGACGCCGGATATGCAGGCGGCAATCGAACTTCGGGCGGATTTGCGGCAAAGAGCGGAGCGGCATGGGCGCTCACCGGATGTGGTGAAGCTGATGCCGGGTCTCAGTCTTTATCTGGCGGACACCAAGAACGAGGCGCTGGAGCTGTTTGCGAAGACCCACGCAAGGGCCAACCATGGCCGCATATTTGCATCCATTCAAAATCTGACGGGTCTTGACCTTTCCGACTGGTCGCTCACGCGGATCGTCACCCCTTCTGACTTGCCGCCGCCGCCCGAGACACCGAGAAGCCGCACCCATGCCAATTTGCTCCGCCGGCTGATCGAACGGGAAACGCTGAGCGTTGCCGAATTGTTGCGGCGACCGGAAGTGATGGGGTCGGGCCATTGGCAGATCATCGGCACGGTTGAGGATGCTTTTGAAAGCATCCGCGAATGGGTGGCGGCCGGCGCGATAGACGGCTTTGTCGCGGTGCCTGGCGGTTCGGTCGCGTCGATGCGGCTGGTGCTGGAGCGGCTGCTTCCGAGGCTCGGTGATGCCGGGCTCTTCCGCACCGCCTATTCCGGCAGCACCTTCGCCGACCACCTGGCCGGATAGGTTTACGAGCCGCCGGATTCTGCCGTCGCCTTTCCGGCCGCTTCAAGAAGCTGCTGAAAGTGCCGCTCGGTCTCGGCGGTCGCGAGGAAAGAAACGGTGGTGACGACGCAACAGATTTCGCCCTGCGCGTCGAAAACCGGGGCGGCCTTGCCGGTCAGGGCGGAGAACAGGTGTTCGTTGAGTTCCGCGCCGCCTGTCTCACGAATGGCGTGCAGGACTTTAGCGTCTGGGCGGGACCCGCGAAAGGCGGGCGGCTGCAGCTTGCGCACCGGCGCTGTCCTATCCGGTGGCAAATAAGCCTGAAAAACCAGCCCGCAGGCGCTGTTATCCAGCGGTAGAACATCCCCCAGCGCCACGGTGCTGATGGAGAAGCTGGCACTCCTGTGCCATTGCACCACGGTCGGGCCGCGATCTGTCCAGATCGCCACGCCGCAACTGGCGCCGATCTGCGAGGCCAGTGCTTTCATCTGTCGACCGGCGGTTTCGACCGGATTGATTCGTCTGAGCGCGCTGACGCCTATCGAGAGCGCGGTTGGACCGAGGTCGTAGCTGCCGGTTGCAGGGTCCTGTGCCACCAGTCCTTCCCGCACGAGGCTTTGCAGGTAACGATGAGCTGTGGAACGGCCTGTCCCGGCGCGTTTAGCGAGTTCGCCCAGTGCAAGCGCCCCGTCCGATTTTGCCAGAAGGTCGAGAAAACGGGCAGCAATAGAGACCGACTGAATGAGGGCAGAGCGCTTCTCTCCGTCGTTTTCAGGCAGATTGTCCGGCTCGTCATCCATGGCGTCCAAGTCCGCTCCCCGATTTATGTCGTGAACATGCCTAGCGCATCCGACCGGAAATCGGAATCGATTTCTGAGCTATTTCAACGCCTTCCCCTTGAGGCGGGGAACTACACGACAACGGCCAGTCGATAAACTTTGTTGTAAATATGGCACATCCCGTTACGGAACCCTATCCGTCCACAATACGGAACGCATTCTCTATTGCGAAACGGATAACGCTTCCGTTACTTGAATATGACTTAGATACTCATGTTTATTAGGGGTGTGTTATGGGGTTTCGTTCTAGCGGCCGTTTGATGGGCGGGGTCAGCGTTTTGACGCTGGCCGCCCTGTTTGTGACGCCGGTTTTCGCCCAGGAGCAACAGGCCGAGGCCTCGGGAACGACCGTTCTCAAGCCGATTGTGGTGACCGGCGAAAAAGTCGCGCGCGACATGAAGAACACGGCGTCTTCCGTCTCGGTCAAATCCAGCGATGAACTGAAAAAGGAAAAGACCGGCGATCCAACCGTCTCAGACGCGATCAAGGACATTCCAAACGTTGTTTATACCGACAATGTCAGCGCCCCGATCATTCGCGGTCTCGACACGCAGGGCCCGAACACCGGAGCAACGGCGTTCTTCGCCGGCACCGTGCCGCGCGCCACCATCAATGTCGATGGTCACTATCTCGGTTATAACGAGTTCATCTATGGCGCGACGTCCATCTGGGATGTCGAAAGCATCGAGGTCTTCCGTGGGCCGCAGACCACATCGCAGGGCGCTAACGCCATTGCCGGCGCCATTCTCGTCAATACCAAGGACCCGACGTTTACGCCGGAAGCAAGCTATCAGGCCGAAATCGGGAATTATCACCAGAAGCGGGCGTCCTTTGCGGTCTCAGGCCCGTTGATCGAAGACGAGCTGGCGGCGCGTCTGGCAATCGATTATTCGGGTCGCGATACCTTTATCGATTACATCAATTCCGGTTTTGCCCACGCAGGCACCAACCAGGATTTCAAGGAATTCAACGCGCGTTTCAAGCTTCTGTGGGAACCGCCGGAAATTCCGGGCCTGACGACCAAGCTGACCTATTCCTATAACGCCACCAACCGGCCGAGCCAGGAAGCGGCGTCGCGTCCTTTCGAGGATCTCAACCACGTCACCACCACCATGCCGAGCTGGAGCCAGAATACCCACACCGGCATTCTCGACATCAACTATGACTTTGAAAACGGCGTAAAACTCTTCAACCAGACGCAATTTTCCGCCTCAGACGCGCGCCGCAGGGTGGGTGTGGTCAATAATGGCGACGCCAATATCGATCAGAAGAATGTGTCCCACGAGACCCGTGTGACCTTCGGTGACCAGGAAGACGTTCTGAGTGGCGTCGCTGGCATCTATTACGCCCATACGCAGGCCGATGAAATTCTTTATCTTCTGAACCCGGCAAACAGAAGAACCCTTTCGACATTTGACGATACCAAGGACAATCTCGGCATTTTCAGCGAGTTGAGCTACCGTCTGACCGACCAGTGGACGCTTACCGGCGGCCTGCGTTACCAGACCGATCGTATTCAGCGCGCGGGCCGCTCCGTCTATTCCAACGTCGCGGTTGATTTTGACGAGACCTTTTCCGAATTGCTTCCCAAGGCCTCGCTTGCCTATGCGATCAACGATGACTGGACCGTTGGCGGCATGATCAGCCGTGGTTACAATCCCGGCGGCATATCGCTGAACATCTCGTCGGGCCAATGGTTGCCCTTCGAGAAGGAAACCATCTGGAACTACGAACTCTACACCCGCGCGAAGTTGCTGGATGACAGGCTGACGCTCAACAGCAACCTGTTCTACATGGATTACAAGAACGCCCAGTACAATATTCCGGTCGTTATCTCGTCAGGCATTACTCAATCCTACACCATCAATGCGCAGAAAGCGCATGCCTATGGTCTGGAAGTCGGCGCCGACTATCAGGTTCTCGACAATGTGACGTTGAAGGCAAGTGCCGGCGTGCTGAAGACCGAAATCGACCAGATTTCCAGCAATGCCAGCTATGCAGGCAATGAATTCGCGAAATCGCCTGGTTACATGTTCAGCATTGGGGCAAGCTGGGATGTGACCGACAAGTTCACCGTCTCGGGTCAGGTGCGTCATATCGACGGTTATTATTCCGACACGGCCAACACGGCTGCCTATGCGATCGACCCCTACACCATCGCCGATGTGCGTGCGAGCTACAAGTTCCAGGAGGAGATGGAGGTCTACGCTTACGTGAAGAACGTCTTCGACGAGCGTGCGCCGACCTATATGCAGCAGAACCGCGGCATTGGCGGCATCGAGGCCAGCATGACCGAACCGCGCATGTTCGGCATAGGTGTCAGAGGCACGTTCTAAGCGATTGCCTGAACCGGAAAAGTAAAAAGGCCTTCGAATTGATTTTCGAAGGCCTTTTTTTCATGAAGGAAATGATGCGGAGAAGGTCTTAGAAAAACGCCTGAATGCCCGTCTGCGCCCGGCCGAGGATAAGCGCGTGAACGTCGTGCGTGCCCTCGTAGGTGTTGACCGTTTCGAGGTTCTGGGCGTGGCGCATCACGTGGTACTCGATCTGGATGCCGTTGCCGCCGTGCATGTCGCGGGCCTGGCGGGCGATATCCAGCGCCTTGCCGCAATTGTTGCGCTTGATGATGGAGATCATTTCCGGCGCCATTTTGTGCTCGTCCATCAGGCGGCCGACGCGCAGCGATGCCTGGAGGCCGAGAGCGATCTCGGTCTGCATGTCGGCGAGCTTTTTCTGGTAAAGCTGCATGCCGGCCAGCGGCTTGCCGAACTGCTTGCGGTCGAGACCATATTGCAGGGCGCGGAACCAGCAATCCTCCGCAGCGCCCATCACGCCCCAGGAAATGCCGTAGCGGGCGCGGTTGAGGCAGCCGAACGGGCCTTTCAGGCCGGAAACATTCGGAAGCAGCGCATCTTCGCCCACTTCCACGCCATCCATGACGATCTCGCCTGTTATGGAGGCGCGCAGCGAAAGCTTGCCGCCGATCTTCGGTGCAGACAGACCCTTCATGCCTTTTTCCAGCACGAAGCCGCGAATCTGGTTGTCGTGGGCTTCGGATTTCGCCCAGACGACGAAGACATCGGCGATGGGCGCATTGGAAATCCACATTTTCGAACCACGCAGGCGATACCCGCCGGCGATCTTTTCGGCGCGGGTCTTCATTCCGCCCGGATCGGAGCCGGCATCCGGTTCGGTCAGGCCGAAACAGCCGATCAGCTCGCCGGAGACGAGGCCGGGCAGGTATTTCTTCTTCTGTTCGTCCGAGCCATAAGCGAAGATCGGATGGATGACGAGCGAGGACTGCACGCTCATCATCGAGCGATAACCGCTGTCGATACGCTCCACCTCGCGGGCCACGAGACCATAGGCCACGTAGCTGGCATTTGCGGCGCCATATTCTTCCGGCAGGGTGACGCCCAGAAGGCCGGTGCGGCCCATCAGGCGGAACAGTTCCGGTTCGGTGGTCTCAGAAAGATAGGCCTCGGACACACGCGGCATAAGTTCCGATTTGCCGAAGGCTGCGGCGGCGTCGCGGATCATCCGCTCGTCGTCGGTCAGTTGGTCTTCCAGCAGAAAAGGGTCCTGCCAATTGAATGCTGCGCGTTCGCTCACGTTATGCCTCCGGATTTGCTGGCCGGATTATTCGTGTTAGCCCCTGATGGCACAAGCCATGTTTACTCATTTTTGCATTACATATAGTAATGGCTCATGACGTCTCTCAGCCGCAAACTCCTGCCCTCCACCAGTGCGCTTGCCGCCTTTGATTCCGTTGCCCGGCTTGGCAGCTTTTCAGCCGCTGCCGATGAACTTGCCTTGACGCAAGGGGCGATCAGCCGTCAGGTTATGTCACTGGAAGAACA
The DNA here is from genome assembly GCF_030758035.1 of Rhizobium sp. AN68. Taxonomy (NCBI): domain Bacteria; kingdom Pseudomonadati; phylum Pseudomonadota; class Alphaproteobacteria; order Hyphomicrobiales; family Rhizobiaceae; genus Rhizobium; species Rhizobium sp. AN68. The sequence continues at coordinate 1,628,065 of NZ_JARWMI010000002.1, forward strand.
GCTTGGCGTGCGCCTGTTCGAGCGCGGCGCGCGTGGAGTGTCACTGACGACCGAGGGTGGCGCTTACGCGAAATCGATTGCCGCAGCCCTTGGCGAGATACGTGCCGCCTCGTTGCAGATCATGACCAAAACGCATGGCAATACGCTCAATCTAGCGATGCTGCCGACATTCGGCACCCGCTGGCTTCTGCCGCGCATTCCTGATTTCGTCTCCAGTCATCCGGAAATCACCATTAATTTCGCCACCCGCATCGGCCAGTTCGACTTCGAGCGTGAGCAACTGGATATGGCGATCCACATCGGGCAGGCGGATTGGCCGGGAGCGGAAAGCACCTTTCTGATGCATGAGATGGTTGCGCCGGTGTGCAGCCCCGAATTCCTGAAGGCGCATCCGGTCGAAAAAGGTGAGGATATTGCCGGCCTGCCTCTGCTGCACATGGCCTCGCGGCCGGGTGCCTGGAGCCACTGGTTCGAGAGCCTCGGCCATTCGCTTGCTTTGCCGCAGGGCATGCGGTTCGAGCAGTTTTCCAGCGTGGCACAGGCCTGTATCGCCGGACTTGGCGTGGCTTTGATGCCGCTTTTCCTGATCGATAACGAACTGAAATCGCGGCAACTGGTGAAAGCCTACGATCATCAGGCCAAAAGCCCGAGTTCCTATTATGCGGTCGCGCCGCTATCCCGAGCCAACCACGTTCCAGTCGTGCTGTTTCGCGACTGGCTGGTACGGCAGGTCGAGGCCTATCGTGCGGCTGGCAATCTGCCACTGGAAAAATAAGCGCACTTTTTTCGGGCACTTAGAGTTCGTGCCTCGATTTTTGCCCGGTTTTGTCTCTGGCCGGACTCGACACGACGGTTTTGGTCGACTATCTTGATTAAACGTTTAATCAGCCCTTTCGGACCATCATGGCGTCTTCACGGCCTGCCACCAATCTGAGCGCGATAGCAGCGGCACTCGGCGTGTCGGTTGCAACCGTGTCCAATGCGCTGTCAGGCAAGGGCCGTGTTTCGCCGGAACTGGTGGAGCGCATCCGCAAGACCGCAAGCGAACTTGGTTATGTGCCGAGTTCGGCGGGCAGGGCGCTGCGCACCGGCAGGTCAGGAGTTCTCGGGCTGGTGCTGCCGGATATCGCCAATCCACTCTTCCCACAGATCGCGCAGGCCATCGAAAAGGCAGCCGTCAATGCCGGTTACGGTGTTTTGATCGCCGACTCCCGCGGCGAGATCGCCATGCAGACGGACGCCATCAACCGGCTGATCGAGCGTGGAGTGGATGGCATGGTCGTCGTTCCCCGCCGCGGCACGCGTATCGCGGATGTCGATTGCCCGGTGGCGGTGATCGACAGCCCCTCGACGCCCGGAAATACGGTAGCCGCTGACCACTGGGACGGCGGCCGGCAGATCGGCGAATATCTGGCAGCCCTCGGACACGACAAGGTGGTGCTGATCGGCAAGAACCGCGACTCAAATGTGCAGAACGACCGCCTCGGCGGCATTCGCGATGGTCTGGGCAAGGCCTGCGTCACGGAAACGCTGTGGGTGGACGCCATTGAAAAGGCGGATGGTGCGGGTTGCCGTCTCGGCCTTACCGAAAAGGTGAGGGATGGTTTCACTGCTTTTGCTGCCGTATCCGACCTGCATGCGTTGCGCGCGCTCACTGAATTGCAGCGCGAGGGCATCGAGGTGCCGGAAGAGGCGAGTGTCACCGGCTTCGACGATCTGATTTTCTCCGCCGTGGTGACGCCGCCGCTGACGACGATGCGCATGGATATGCGCCGCATCGCCGATCTGGCCGTGGATGCGCTGTTGCGCGCGATCGATGGCGAGGCGGGCTTCGAAAACGGCATAGCTGCCGAGGTCACGGCAGAAATCTCGAAAGTACCGATGGCGCTGATCATGCGCGGCTCCACCGGCGAAAAAAGCATGATGCGATTGAAGCCAAAAACACGACAGCAGGAGAACTCACACCATGAAAAAAATCATTCTTGCATCGGGCACCGCCCTGATGCTGACGATGGGTGCCGCGCAGGCGCAGGACAAGACGCTGACGATCTCGGTCTACGCCTTCGCGCAGGACGAATTCAAGGAACTGGTCTATACACCGTTCGAAAAGCAATGCGGCTGCAAGCTGGTCGTCGAGACCGGCAACAGCGTTGAGCGCCTCGCCAAGATGGAGGCCAACAAGGCCAATCCGGTGGTCGATCTCGCCATTGTTTCCATGGCGGATGCGCTTTCCGCCACCCGCAAGGACCTGATCCAGAAGATCGATGCCGCCAAGGTGCCGAATATCGGCAAGCTCTATGACATCGCCAAGGATCCGAATGGCGACGGCATGAGCGTCGGCGTCAATTTCTACGCCACGTCAATCGTTTACCGCACAGACAAGATGAAGATCGATAGCTGGGCCGATCTTTTGAAGGACGGTATCGTCGACCACGTCGCTTTCCCGAATGTCACCACCAATCAGGGCCCGCCGGCGCTTTACATGCTGGGCAAGGCCATCGGCAAGGATACGCCTGATCTCTCCGGCGCTATCGAAGCCGTGGGCGAAAAGAAGGACGATATCGTCACGTTCTACGTGAAATCGTCGCAGCTGGTGCAGCTCATGCAGCAGGAAGAAATCTGGGCCGCCCCCATCGGCCGCTTCTCCTGGGCGCCCTTTACCAAGCTCGATCTGCCGCTTGCCTGGGCAACCCCCAAGGAAGGCCAGACCGGCGGCATGAACGTGCTCGTGGTGCCAAAGGGCACGAAGAACGAAGATCTGGCGCTGCAGTTCATGGATTTCTGGCTCTCGACCGACGTTCAGAAGGCGCTGGCCGAAAAGCTCGTGGACAGCCCGACCAACAAGGAAGTCAAGGTGTCCGACGAGGTGGCGAACAATATCACCTATGGGGACGAAACCGCAAAAAGCCTGCAGCTCATTCCTTCCGCCGTAACGCTCGACAACCGTGACAAGTGGCTGTCGGAGTGGAACGCCAAGGTCGGCCAGTAAGTCCTTATCAAGGTTTGGAATGGGGCATTTAAAACGTCCGAAAGGGCGGCTCCATTCCCGGAAAAGCGGTTTGGTCGTCCCCTGACCGCTTTTCCACCTCTCAATTCCGCAAGCTGGCCCTGGCCGGTTGCAGTAACAATCGGCCGCGGGCCGTTCAGGGAATAAAGCGATGTTTCAGAACCGGGCCGAAGCGCTGGCGCTTGCCTTGCCCGCCGCTATTTTCGCGGCGGCGGTCTTTCTTGTGCCGGTCTTCATGCTCCTGTCGGAAGGCTTTCACACCACTGACGGCTGGACATTGTCCGCTTACGCCGATTTCTTCTCCGATCCGCTGAACAGGGCGGTTTTCCTGCGCACCCTGAAGCTTGGCGCGCTCGTCACCATCGTATCTGCGGTGGTGGGTTATGCGGCGGCTTTCGCCATCGTCAATCTGTCGCAGGGCGCGAAAGGACATGTCGTCAATCTGGTCGTCTTGCCGCTGATGATCTCGCCGGTTGCCCGCACCTATGCCTGGATCGTCATTCTCGGAAGAACCGGCATCGTCAACCAGGCGCTTCAGGCTGTAGGACTGAGCGATGCGCCGATCCGTATACTGTTTTCCGAAACGGCTGTTTTCATCGGCCTTCTGCAATTGTTCCTGCCATTGATGATCATTTCCCTCATCAGTGCGCTGGAGAATATGCCCAAGGATACGATCGCAGCCGCCCGCGTTCTCGGCGCAAACTGGCTGCAGGTGTTCTGGAAGGTCATCCTGCCGCTCACCAAGGAGGGGCTTGTTGTCGGCGGCACGCTGGTCTTCACCGGTTCGCTCACGGCCTATATCACGCCGGCCATTCTCGGCGGCTCCAAGGTGCTGATGCTGGAAACCCTGCTCTACCAGCAGGTGACGGTCTCCAACAATTTCGTCGCCGCAAGCGTCATCGCCTTCATCCTGATCGTCATGAGCTTTGCCGCCAATATCCTGCTGAAGCGCATCGCCACCGCAAGGAACAAGAAATGACCCGGCAGCTCTTCATTCCGCTCACGCTCCTGCTCGTTGTCGGCTTCCTGATCGGGCCGTTCCTCATCATCGTTGCGGCCTCGTTTTCGGCCGGCGACACGCTCGCCTTTCCGCCGCAGGGCTTTTCACTGAAATGGATCGCGAAGGTCTTCACCGTCGAAAGTTTCCGTGAAAGCTTCGCGATGTCGATGTTCCTCGCCATCGGCGGCACATTCACGGCGCTCGTCCTCGGTATTCCCGCTTCCTACGCCATGTCGCGCTACAAACTGCCCTTTGCGGAAACCGTGCGCACGATCGTTTCGGCGCCGATCATCGTGCCGGGTATCATCGTCGGTCTGGCGCTGCTGCGCTATTTCGTCGTGCCCTTCGGCATCGGCATCACGCTTGCCCTGTTTCTCGCGCACACGGCGCTCATCCTGCCCTATGCGGTACGGGTGGTTTCGGCCAGCCTCAACAATCTGCGTTCGGATATCGAGGAGGCGGCGGTGCTGCTCGGCTCGTCGCGGTTTGGCGCATTTTTCCGTGTGGTGCTGCCCAATATTCGCGGCGGCATCCTGTCGGCCTTCATCCTCGGTTTCGTGACGAGTTTCAATCAGGTGCCCGTGTCGCTGTTCCTGTCGGGTCCGGGCGTGCGCACGCTGCCAATCGACATGCTGGGCTACATGGAAATCGTCTTCGATCCGTCTGTCGCTGCACTCTCATCGCTGCTCGCCTTCCTTTCCATCGGCATCGTCTTCCTGGCCGAACGTTTTCTGGGGTTCTCCCGTTATGTCTGACGCAAATTACCTTTCGCTCCAAAAAGTCTCGCTCGCCTACGGCAACGGCATCGCCGTCAAGGATCTCGACCTCGATATCCGCAAGGGTGAACTTCTCGCGCTGCTCGGTCCTTCCGGCTGTGGCAAGACCACCACGATGCGCGCCATTGCCGGGCTGATGCCGGTGGCGGGCGGGCGCATCGATCTCGACGGCACCGATATCACCCGCGTCGCCGCCAACAAGCGCGCCGTCGGGCTGGTGTTTCAGTCCTATGCGCTGTTTCCGCACCTGACGGTTTACGAAAACGTCGCCTTCGGCCTGAAACTCAAGGGCATGAATGGCAAGGCGCTTGATGACAAGGTCGCCTCCGGTCTGAAGTCCGTGGGATTGTCGAACTTCGCATCGCGCAAGCCGGCCGAGCTTTCCGGCGGCCAGCAGCAGCGCGTGGCGCTGGCGCGCTCCATGGTCATGGAGCCGAAGGTCCTGCTGCTCGATGAGCCGCTCTCCAACCTTGATGCGCGCCTCAGGCTTGAAATGCGCACCGAATTGCAGCGCGTGCAGAAGGAAACCGGTGTGACGATGATCTTCGTCACCCATGACCAGATCGAGGCGCTCGCACTGGCCGACCGTATTGTCGTCATGAAGGGCGGCAAGATTGAGCAGATCGGTACACCGGAAGAGATCTATAATGCGCCGGTTTCCGCCTTCGTGGCGGATTTCGTTGGCTTTGAAAACATCTTCGCGCTGGAAGGCGGCGCGTTGAAAACCGAAAACGGCAAAACACCGCTTACCGGACCAGTCCCTTCAGCATCTGGACTGGCCTGGCGGCCGCGCATGGTCACCCTTGGTTCAGGTCCTTTCCAGGGAACCGTGCGCGGCACATCCTTTGCCGGAAATACCCGTGAGTACCTGCTGGATACGCTGCTTGGTCCCATCAAGGCGGAGACCGATGCTGCGCTGACCGCCCATACGATTGGTGATACGCTCGCCTTCGACCTTCCGGTCGAAAAGGCGGCAAGCCTCAAGGTGTTTGGCTGATCATGGGTGTGTGGATCGATACCGATATGGGCTTTGACGATATCGCCGCCATCATGGTGGTGCAATCGGCAGGCCTTGCCATAGACGGCATTTCGCTGGTCTTCGGCAATGCGACGCTGGATGTTGTCTGCAGCAACGCCGCAGGCGCGGTCGCCGCCTTCGGCTGGTCCATGCCGCTCCATCAGGGCCGTGCCAAACCCGTCCTTGGCGCGCTCGAAACCGCACAATGCATTCTGGGTGACAGCGGCATTCCGACCGTTGGCCGCAGCCTGCCGGATGCGCCCGCTCTGCCGCAAAGCGACGCTTTCACTGCGCTGTGCGGCTGGCTTGAGGGGGCAGGCGAAAAGCGTATCCTCGCGCTCGGCCCGCTTACCAATATCGCCGCCCTTTGCCTTGCCCGGCCCGATCTTGCCGCGAAAATTTCCGATCTGACCTGGATGGGTGGCGGCGTGACGAGCGGCAACCACACCGCATCTGCCGAATTCAACGCCTTTGCCGATCCGGAAGCGCTGGCCATCGTGCTTTCCCATGACCTGCCGCTGCGCATGGTCGATCTGGACGCCTGCCGCAAGGTCACCGCCTCGCCAGCCGATGTGCTGCCGATCCGAAATGCTGGCGGCAAAAACGCCGGCCTGATTGCCGACCTGTTGGAAGGTTTCATCGGCATCGCCACGAGACGCGGCAGACCGGCCATGGCGCTTTACGATCCCGTTGCCGCTGTCGGCTTCACCTCCGAGCTGCTTGGCTGGCGCCATACGCGGATCGATGTCGAGCTTCACGCGGCGCTAACGCGCGGGCGAACGGTGGTTGAGCCGCGTGCCGACAAGGTTGCCGCCTTCAACGCTCACTTCGCCGACACCGTGAATGCCGAAGCGGCAAAGGCTGCGGTTCTCGAGGCGTTGCGCCGCGAGGCTGCCCGATGAGTGCTCAATCCCCGATACGCGAGCCGGTCGATCTCAACGACGATGCGCTGCGCGCCCGCGCGGTTGCCGCTGCGCGCGGCGATGCGGCTTTCGATGTTCTCATTACCGGCGGAACGCTGGTGGATGTGGTGACGGGGGAGCTTCGCGCCGCTGATATCGGCATTGTCGGTCCGCTAATTGCCAGCGTTCACGAACCGGCAAGCCGCAGCGATGCTGCGCAGCTCGTCGACGCGTTGGGCGCCTTTGTCTCGCCCGGCCTGATCGACACACATATGCACATCGAAAGCTCGATGATAACGCCCGCTGCCTATGCGGCAGCCGTGGTTGCCCGCGGCGTCACCACTATCGTCTGGGACCCGCATGAATTCGGCAATGTCCATGGTGTCGAAGGGGTGCGCTGGGCGGCGAAATCCATCGAAAACCTGCCGCTGCGCGCCATTCTGCTTGCACCCTCCTCAGTGCCATCAGCACCGGGTCTGGAGCGCGGCGGCGCTGATTTCGATGCCGGAATTCTCGCTGATATCCTGTCATGGCCGCAGATTGGCGGGGTTGCGGAAATTATGAACATGCGCGGCGTCATCGAACGCGATCCGCGCATGAGCGGCATCGTACAGGCCGGTCTTGTCTCGGAAAAGCTGATCTGTGGCCATGCGCGCGGCCTGAAGGACGCCGATCTCAACGCCTTCATGGTGGCAGGCGTTTCTTCCGATCACGAGCTGGTCTCGGCTGAAGACCTGATGGCGAAGCTTCGGGCGGGGTTGACCATCGAGCTGCGCGGCTCGCACGATCATCTGCTGCCGGAATTTGTGGAGGCGCTGAATGCGCTCGGCCACCTGCCGCAGACGCTGACGCTCTGCACTGACGATGTTTTCCCGGATGACCTGCTGCGGGGCGGCGGGCTGGATGATGTGGTGCGCCGCCTTGTCCGTTATGGCCTGAAACCGGAATGGGCGCTGCGCGCCGCAACACTGAATGCTGCGCAAAGGCTTGGCCGTGCCGATCTCGGCCTCATCGCCGCCGGTCGCCGTGCCGATATCGTCGTTTTCGAGGATTTGAGTGGTTTTTCACCCCGTCATGTCTTGGCCGGTGGCAGGGCGGTTGCGGAAGCCGGGCAGATGCTCATCGACGTTCCGGCCTGCGATGCGACGGCGCTCGAAGGCTCGATGAAGTTGCCGCTGCGCGCAGCCGATGATTTCCGGGTTGCCTGCGAGGGCGCAAGGGTGCGCCTTGCCACCATCGACCGCCCACGCTTCACGCAATGGGGCGAGGCGGAAGCCGAGGTGAAGGATGGTTTCGTCGTTCCCCCCGAAGGCGCCACGATGATTTCCGTCACCCACCGCCACGGCAAGGCCGAGCCAGTTACCAGGACCGGCTTCCTTACCGGCTGGGGACGCTGGAACGGCGCCTTCGCCACCACCGTCTCGCATGACAGCCACAACCTCACTGTCTTCGGCGGTAATGCCGAAGACATGGCGCTGGCCGCCAATGCGGTGATTGCGACAGGCGGCGGCATGGCTGTCGCCTCTGAGGGTAAGGTGACCGCGCTTCTACCCCTGCCGCTCTCCGGCCTCGTTTCCGATGCGCCGCTTGAAGACGTAGCACAGGCTTTCGAGGAATTGCGCGCCGCTGTCGGCAAGGTGGTCGATTGGCAGCCACCCTATCTGGTCTTCAAAGCCTGCTTCGGCGCCACGCTCGCCTGCAATATCGGCCCGCACCAGACGGATATGGGCATTGCCGATGTGCTTACGGGACGGGTGATGGAAAGCCCGGTGCTTGCGGTTCTCGAATAGCGGAGGTTCGCATCTGCGGGCTGCGATTTATTCCACCTTGGGCCCGTCAGGCGTCTGTGTTTCACGCGCGGCAATGCGCGCTGCCATCACGAAATTCTTCACCACGGGCGATGTCGTTCCGCGCCGATAGGCGAGCGATATGGAAAGCTGTGGCGGCGGACCGCTGGAGGGCAGCAGGACGATGTTGTGCATTTTGACTTGTGCGACGGATTCCGGAACGAGGGAAACCCCGAGTTCGGCCGCGACCAGCGACAATATCGAGACGATTTGCGGTGCAGCCGGCCCGAGACGCGGCGTGAATCCAGCCTCCTCGCAGGCTTTTATCGATGCATCGTGAAGGCTGGTGCCGATGCTGCGTGGCGTCAGAATGAAAGGGTCGTCGCGCAGTTCCATCAGGTCTATGGCGGTTCCGCGCCGCGCGAGTGGATGGGATGCCGGCAGGGCGACCAGAAGCGGTTCGTCAGTGAGCACTTCCTCGAGCAACGTATCAGGGTCGGATTGTGAGGGGCGCAGCAGCGCCACGTCCAGCCGATCTTCAAGTAGGGCCGGCGTCAGTGCGAGAGCAGCTGCCTCCATCACCTGAAGTTCTACGTCAGGGTATTTGCGTCTGTAAGTGCGGATGCAGGCCGGAACCAGAGGGTTGAGCGCCGCCGTGCCGGTAACGCCTATTCTCAGGATACCGGTTTCACCGGCCGCCGCCCTGCGTGCAAGCCGGATACCTTCGCTCACCTGATGCGGAATATGGGTCACCGCGATGCGAAACGCATGACCCGCCGGCGTTAGTTCCGCGCCATGCGCGAGACGCCGGAATAGCCGCACGCCGATTTCCTGTTCCAGAACCTTTATCTGCTGGCTGAGCGGCGGCTGCGCGATTCCCAGATGTTCTGCCGCCCGCGTGAAGCTGCCTTCATTGGCGATGGCCAGAAAATAGCGGATGTGCCTGAGTTCCATGATATTAGATCCAGATATGATAGGAACGCCTTCCATATATTAGAATGAAAGACGGAGCTGCGCTATAGCTGGGAGCGAAAAGGACAAACCCGATGCGCCAGCTCAAAAAACAGGATTTCACCCCGCCGATCGTCATGACGGAGGAGCCGCCGGATGTGCTCTGGATCCGGCAGGGAAGCCGCCAGTTCCGCCGGGCGAGTTGGGCGCTCTTTCTGGCCGGCTTCGCCAGCTTTTCGCTGATTTATTGCGTGCAGCCGCTGCTGCCGGAATTTCCGGCGGAATTCGGCATAAACCCCGCAACCGCATCGCTCGCCCTGTCGCTGACGACGGGAACGCTCGCCTTCGCCATTCTTCTCAGCGGTGCTTTTGCCCAGCTCTTCACCCGCCGAAATCTGATGTTCGTTTCGATGATGCTGGCCGCTATCGCCAATATCATTGCAGCAAGCACGGAAGGTTGGGCATGGCTGCTTGCCGCCCGCGCGCTGGAAGGGTTCGTGCTCGGCGGCGTTCCCGCCGTCGCTATGGCTTATCTTGCCGAGGAGATCGAACCTTCCAGTCTCGGCAAGGCGATGGGGCTTTATGTCGGCGGCACGGCCTTCGGCTCCATGGCCGGGCGTGTCGGCATGGGGCTGGTGTCCGCCTATACGTCCTGGCAGGTCGCAATGTATGCGCTGGGGGCGGTCTGCATCCTTGCGGCCATCGGCTTCCTGCTGCTTCTTCCGCCCTCGCGGAATTTCCGGCCGCAGCACATGCCGCTGAAAAATCATCTGAGAATATGGGCGCAACATCTTGGAAATCCTGAACTTCGGCGGTTCTATTTCCTTGGCGCGATGCTGACGAGCGTGTTCACCACCGTTTTCAACTATTGCGCCTTTCGCCTCGTCGCGCCGCCTTACGAATTGGGCCGCACCGCCGTCAGCATGATCTTCCTGACCTTTGCCCTGGGTATCGTCGCTTCCTCCTATGGCGGTGCTCTGGTCGACCGGTTCAGCCGGCGGATCATGCTGGTGGTTGCCTTTTCCACCATCCTTGCCGGTATCCTGCTGACCTTCGCCTCAAGCATCATCCTCATCGTGGCGGGGATTGCGGCGATAACCGTCGGATTTTTCATTGGGCATTCGGCTGCCAGCAGTGGTGTGGGTGCCAATGCGGGAGGCGCCAAAAGCCATGCTTCCGCGCTTTATCTGCTGTTTTATTATTGCGGAGCGAGCATCACCGGCTGGATCGGTGGCTGGTTCTGGATCCATGCCGGCTGGCCCGGCATCATGGCCATCACCGCCGGCTGCGCGCTTGCCGGAATTTTCGCCAGCCTTGCCGGTCCGAGCGCGCGGCGCGTCTGAGCGGCCATCGCCGATGCATCCGGCCTTTTTTACTCCGCCGCCAGTTCCTGCTCCACCAGTGTTGCCCAGAAAGCGACGCCGGGGACGATTGCCGCGTCGTTGAAGTCGTAGGAGGTGTTGTGGTGCAGCGCGCCATCCACCGCGGGGCCGTTGCCGAGCCAGACGTAGCAGCCGGGGGCTTCGCCCGCGAAAAAGGCGAAGTCGTCGCCGGCGGTCGAGGGCGGGAAGGCGGTGCGGGATTTGTTGCCGAAGACGGTCTTGGCGGCTCGCAGCGCCCGTTTCGTCGCATCGGCATCGTTGATGACGGGCGGAATGCGGCGGATGAATTCATAGCTTGCCTCGATGCCGAACATCGCCGCCGTACCCTTCGCGAGCCTGCCGATTTCCGTTTCAAGCTGGCTGCGCACCTCAGGCGCGTAGGCGCGTGCGGTGCCGCCGATTTCGACGAGATCGGGAATGACGTTGAGCGCCTTGGGGTCACCCGCCTGCACCGAGCAGGCGCTGACGACGGCAGGTTGCAGCGGATCGACGACGCGGCCGACGATGGTTTGCAGCGAAGCGAGCAAGGTGCCCGCCGCCGTTACCGGATCGCGGCCGAGATGCGGCTTGGCGCCGTGGGTACCGATGCCCCTGAAGGTGACGCGCCAGCTATCGGAAGAGGCAAGCTGCGGTCCTTCCACCACGGCCATTTCGTCAATGCCAAGCCCCGGCATGTTGTGCAGGCCATAAACTGCATCGCAGGGAAACAGGTCGAAAAGCCCGTCCTCAACCATTTTTTTGGCGCCGCCACGGCCTTCTTCGGCCGGCTGGAAGATGAAATGGACGGTGCCGGAAAAATCGCGGGTACTGGCGAGATAACGCGCAGCGCCCAGCAGCATGGCGGTGTGGCCGTCATGGCCGCAGGCATGCATCTTGCCGGGGAATTTCGATTTATAGGGCCGGTCGGGAATTTCCGGCATGGCCAGCGCATCCATGTCGGCGCGAAGACCGATACTGCGGGTGCCGTTGCCCACCTGCAGCGTGCCGACCACGCCGGTGCCGCCCAAGCCGCGATGCACCTTCACTCCCGCCCTTTCGAGAAGATCGGCGACGATGGCGCTGGTTCTCTCCTCTTCAAAGCCCAGTTCCGGATGGGCGTGGAGATCGTGGCGAAGCTCCGTCAGGAATGGCAGGTCCTCGCCGATGCGGTCCAGCAGTCTCATGGGTAGCTTGTCCTTGAATATGGGGAAAACCCACGCCATAGGTGGGCTTGTCCGAATGCCTGTTGCTTTGTTTCCTTCTAGCTGAAAAACCCAATGAAATGAACCCGCCGCATGCCTGCGGTTGTCGAAATGCCTGATATGCCGAACGGGGATGGCGCGGATGAAAATCGCTTCCGCTTTGCCGTCCCGCTTCTGAAAGGAAAACCGATGCCGCAATCCGCATCGCCCGCCGCATCATCCCCCGCCGCGCCGCATGAGTTCTGGCAGGATGTTCTTCCGCCCCGTTCGTTCGATACGACAGGCCCGCATTCGGCTTTCTTTCCGGCGGAGCTGGACGACGGGCGGCAGATCTGCCTGCCGATCAGGCCCTTGGCGGATGGCGAACATGCGCTTGCCTCGCTCATCGTCAATCAGGCCTCTTTTGACGTGCTGGAAGTGCTGGCCGCCGACCTTGCGGAAAAGCTTCGCCCACTCAAGCCAGATGTCGTGATCGGCCTGCCGACTCTGGGGCTTACGCTTGCCGCAGCCGTTGCCCGTCACCTCGGCCATTCGCGATATGTGCCGCTCGGCACTTCGCGCAAATTCTGGTATCTGGAGGAACTGTCGGTGCCGATGTCCTCCATCACCACCAAGCAGGAAAAACGGCTTTACATCGATCCGCGCATGTTGCCCCTCATCGAGGGCCGGCGGGTGGCGCTGGTGGACGATGTCATCTCCAGCGGCAGTTCCATCATTTCAGGTCTTTCGCTTCTCGCCTCATCCGGCATCAAGCCGTTGGCAATCGGCGCTGCCATGCTGCAATCGGATCGCTGGATGCAAAAAATCGCTGCTTTCGGGCCGGAATGGCCGGAGCGGGTGAGGGGTGTTTTCGCGACGCCGCTGCTGAAAAAAGCCGTAGGCGGCTGGCAGGCTTGACGTTGCGCAATTCCCGGCAAAAGGCAAGTGGTGATAATTTCATCGTTGCCTAATTTGCGTCTTGCGGAGCCGTGAGAGATCGTCCTAAGATCGTTTCTGACAGACTATAGCAGTCGGCGAAAAATGCGCCGGTTTGCTCTCGCGCGGTGTTATTCCGGCGTCTGCCCGCCCCCTTTGGTTTTGCCGCTTACTGGAATTTCTTGACATGCATGCAGTGTTCGACGGTCATAATGATGTGCTGCTTCGGTTGTGGCGCAACAGCAAGGCCGGTGGCGATCCGGTGGCTGAATTCAAGAACGGTACCCGCGAAGGCCATATCGACGGTCCGCGTGCACGTGCAGGCGGTCTCGGCGGCGGCATCTGCGCCATCTACATTCCCTCCGGCGATCTGGTCCTGCAGGAGCCGGACGCGCAGGGTCATTACGATACACCGCTTGCGGCGCCGCTCGAACGCCAGCCCTCGCTCGATATTGCGATGGAAAAGGCTGCGATCGCGCTCAGGCTTGACCGTGCCGGCGCCTGGCGCCTTTGCCGCTCGACGGCCGATATCCGCAAGGCCTTTGCCGAGGATATTTTCGCGGCCGTGCTGCACATGGAAGGCTGTGAGGCGATCGGTGCCGATCTCGATGCGCTTGAGGTTTTTTATGCCGCCGGCCTGCGTTCGCTCGGTCCGGTCTGGAGCCGGCACAATATTTTCGGTCACGGCGTTCCCTTCTCCTATCCAATGTCGCCCGATACCGCGCCCGGCCTTACCGATGCCGGTTTTGCTCTGGTCAAGGAGTGCAACCGGCTCGGCATTCTCATCGATCTCGCCCACATCACCGAAAAGGGCTTCTGGGATGTGGCGAAGACCACGAACCAGCCTTTGATCGCCAGCCATTCCAACGCACATGCGCTCACCCCCGTCGCCCGCAATCTTACTGACCGGCAGATGGATGCCATCAAGGAGAGCGGTGGTCTGGTGGGCCTCAACTACGCGGTCACCATGTTGCGGGCGGATGCGCGCGACATTGCCGACACGCCGCTTTCCGACATGGTGCGCCACATCGACTACATGGTGGAGCGTATGGGCGTCGATTGCGTGGCGCTCGGATCGGATTTCGACGGCGCGACGGTACCCGTTGGCGTTGCCGATGCCAGCGGCAACCACAATCTGGTTGCGGCGCTGAAATCGGCGGGCTACGGTGATGGAGAACTTGCTAAAATATGCCGGGAAAACTGGCTGCGCGTCCTATCCCAGGCCTGGCACGAGCCGGCCTGAAGGCAAATAAAAGCGAACTAAATCAATCTCATAACAAAAGGGGAGATCCTATGATCAAATCGCTCAACAAGTCCATGCGTATCCTCAGCACCAGCGCTGCTCTGTCGCTGATGATGCTGTCTGCGCCGCACGCTTTTGCCGCCACGCCGGCCGATACGCTGGTCGAAGGTTTCGCCATCGACGACATCATCACGCTCGATCCGGGTGAGGCATTCGAGCTTTCGGCAGCTGAAGTTACCGGCAACACCTACAGCAAGCTGGTTTCCATCGATCTCAACGACACGTCCAAGGTGATCGGCGATCTGGCCGAGAGCTGGACGACCTCTGAAGACGGTCTCACCTATACCTTCAAGCTGAAGACCGGCTTGAAATTCGCCTCCGGCAATCCGGTGACGGCAGATGATGTTGCCTTTTCCTTTGAACGTGCCATCAAGCTCGACAAGTCGCCAGCATTCCTTCTGACGCAGTTCGGTCTCAAGGGCGACAACGTCACTGAGAAGGCGAAAGCGACGGATGCCAACACCTTCGTACTGACGGTCGACAAGCCCTACGCACCAAGCTTCGTGCTGAACGTTCTGACCGCGACGGTTGCCGCAGTTGTCGACAAGAAGCTGGTAACCGAAAAGGCCAAGCCCGTCACGCCGAGCGCCGATTACAAATACGACACCGATTTCGGCAATGCGTTCCTGAAAACAGGTTATGCCGGTTCCGGCCCCTACAAGATCCTTGGCTGGAAGGCCAACGAAGCCGTCATTCTGGAGGCCAACCCCAACTATTACGGTGAGAAGCCGAAGTTGAAGCGCGTGGTCTATCGTCACATGAAGGAAAGCTCCGGCCAGCGCCTGGCGCTTGAAAACGGTGATATCGATGTTGCCCGCAACCTCGAGCCGGGTGATATGGAAGCCGTTTCCAAGAAGGAAGGCCTTGCCGTCACCTCCGCGCCAAAGGGCACCGTTTATTACTTCAGCCTCAACCAGAAGAACGAGAACCTGAAGAAGCCTGAGGTCGTCGAGGCCTTTAAATATCTCGTCGACTACGACGCGATCGGCGCGACGATCATCAAGGGCATCGGCGAAATCCACCAGACCTTCCTGCCAAAGGGCCAGCTCGGCGCGCTTGACGAGAACCCATACAAGCTCGACGTCGCCAAGGCCAAGGAACTGCTGGCGAAGGCTGGTCTGAAGGACGGCTTCACAGTGACCATGGATGTGCGCAACACGCAGCCGGTGACCGGCATTGCCGAAAGCGTACAGCAGACGCTGGCGCAGGCTGGCATCAAGCTGGAAATCATTCCCGGCGACGGCAAGCAGACGCTTACCAAGTATCGCGCCCGCACGCACGATATCTACATCGGCCAGTGGGGTTCGGACTATTTCGACCCGAACTCGAATGCCGAGACCTTCACGATCAACTACGACAACTCCGAAGAAGGCAAGAACAAGACGCTTGCCTGGCGTAACGCCTGGGACGTTCCGGAGTTGACGAAGGAAACGCAGTCGGCACTTCTGGAAAAGGATAATGCCAAGCGCGCCGCCATCTATCAGAACCTCCAGAAGGAAGTTCTGGAAAAAGGCCCGTTCGTCATCATCTTCCAGCAGACGGAAGTGGCGGGATACTCCGCGAAGCTCAAGGGCCTGAAGCTCGGACCGAGCTTCGACACCAACTATGTCTATACGATCTCCAAGGAATGATCCGGAAGGATCGGTCTCTTGAGCATCGTTGAAGCAAACAGCCGGGCGAGGCAGGGCAAACGCCGTGCCAACGCCCGCGCGAAGGCCATTCTCGGCTTCGCCGTCACCGTCATCACCACCTTTCTGGGGCTGATGGCGGTTACATTTTTCATTGGCCGCGTTGTACCGATCGATCCCGCACTGGCGATTGTCGGCGACCGCGCGCCTGCGCATGTGGTCGAGCGCGTGCGTGAGCAGCTCGGCCTCAACCTGCCGCTCTGGCAGCAGTTCTTCATCTATCTGAAGCAGGCGCTGTCGGGTGATTTCGGCATCTCAGTCCTCACCACCAACCCGGTGATGGAGGATATCAAGCGGGTTTTCCCGGCAACCATAGAGCTTGCCACGCTCGGCACCATCATCGGCGCCGTTTTTGGCATTCCGCTCGGCGTGCTTGCCGCGGTCAAGCGCGGCAGCTTTGCCGACCAGGTCGTGCGCGTCATCGGCCTTATCGGCTATTCCGTGCCGATTTTCTGGCTTGGCCTCCTGGCGCTCCTGGTGTTTTACGCCCGGTTGCAATGGGTCGCCTATCCCGGCCGGATGGATATCGTCTACGAATTCACCTTCACGCCGGTCACGGGTTTCTTCCTGATCGACGCGATCTGGCAACGGCAATGGGACGTATTGTGGGATCTTTTCCGCCACATCATCCTGCCCGCCTCGCTGCTCGGCTATTTTTCGTTGGCCTATATCAGCCGCATGACGCGTTCGTTCATGCTGAATGAGCTCGCCCAGGAATATATCGTTGCGGCGCGCGCCAAAGGGCTTTCGGAAACGCGCATCATCTGGTTTCACGCTCTGCGCAACGCCGCCGTGCCGCTGGTGACCGTGATTGCGCTATCTTACGCCGGTCTGCTGGAAGGTTCGGTGCTGACCGAAACCATCTTCGCGTGGCCGGGGCTCGGCCTCTACATCACCAATTCCCTGCAGAATGCGGATATGAATGCCGTTCTTGGCGGCACGATCGTGATCGGCGCCATCTTCGTCGGCATCAATCTCTTCTCCGATCTGCTTTACCGGACGCTCGACCCAAGGACGCGCAGCCGATGACGATTTCGACCGATACACTCAAACCCTACAGCCGCGAATGGCTGCTCTCCGACCGGCCTGCCTCGCGCAGGCAGGCACGGCTTGGCCGTGCCTATGTCATCTGGCGGCGCTTTTCGGAAAACCGGCTGGCGCTGCTTGGCCTCGGCATCATCATTGCGCTGCTGCTTGTCGCACTGTTCGCCAATGTGCTTGCACCACACGATCCGGTGCAGGGCGATCTGCGCAATGCCCGGCTTCTGCCTCCGGGGACAGAAGGTTACCTGCTCGGCACTGACGATCAGGGGCGTGATATTCTCTCGCGCCTCATCCACGGTTCGCGGCTGACCCTGTTCGTCGTGCTGCTGGTGGCCATCATCGCCGCACCCATCGGACTCATCGTCGGCACCGTTTCGGGTTATGCCGGCGGCTGGGTGGATGCCGTTCTGATGCGCATCACCGATATCTTTCTGGCCTTTCCGAAGCTGGTTCTGGCGCTTGCGCTGGTGGCCGCACTTGGACCGGGCATTGAAAACGCGGTGCTCGCCATCGCGGTCACCTCATGGCCGCCTTATGCGCGCATCGCGCGCGCCGAAACCATGACCTTCCGCAATTCCGATTTCATCGCGGCGGTCAAGCTCATGGGCGCGTCGCCGTTCCGCATCGTTCTGAAACACGTCATGCCACTTTGCATGTCGTCGCTCATCGTGCGTGTCACGCTCGATATGGCGGGCATTATCCTCACCGCGGCCGGTCTCGGCTTCCTTGGCCTCGGTGCACAGCCGCCGCTGCCGGAATGGGGCGCGATGATTGCTTCCGGACGCCGTTTCATTCTCGACCAATGGTGGGTTGCCGCCATGCCGGGCATTGCGATCCTGATCGTCAGCCTCGGTTTCAACCTTCTCGGCGATGGCCTGCGCGATGCGCTGGACCCCAAGGAGGCGAACCAATGAGCGCGCCGCTTCTGACCGTCGAGAACCTGCGCGTTTCCTTCCCCACCCGCACCGGGCTGGTGGAGGCGGTGCGTGGCGTCTCGTTCACGCTGGGACGCGAACGCCTTGGCATCGTCGGCGAGTCCGGCTCCGGCAAATCGCAGACCGGCCGCGCCATCATGGGCCTGACGCCGAAAAGCGCTCGCATCGAGGCCGATGTGTTGCGCTTCGGCGATGTTGATCTTCTCGGTGCTTCGGCAAAGGAGCGGCGGCTCATGCGCGGCAAGCGCCTGGCCATGATCCTGCAGGACCCGAAATATTCGTTGAACCCGGTCATGCCCATCGGCCGCCAGATCATGGAAACGCTGCGTACCCATGAAAGCATCGGTTCCGGCGAGGCGCGCCAACGCACGCTCGCCATGCTGGAGGCGGTGCAGATCCGCGATCCCGAGCGCGTGTTCGATCTTTACCCGCACGAGGTTTCCGGCGGAATGGGCCAACGCGTCATGATTGCCATGATGCTGGTCTGCGGCCCGGAACTTCTGATCGCCGATGAGCCGACTTCCGCGCTCGACGTGACGGTGCAGCTCGAAGTGCTCGATATTCTCGACAAGCTGGTTCGCGACCGCGGCATGGGGCTGATTTTCGTCAGCCACGATCTGAGGCTGGTGTCATCTTTCTGCGACCGCGTTCTCGTCATGTACGCGGGCAAGGTCGTTGAGGAGCTGTCTTCTGCCAATCTTAAAGAGGCGAAGCATCCCTATACGCAGGGTCTTTTGAACTGCCTGCCGGAAATTGGCGGCCACCGGCATCCGCTGCCGGTTCTGGAACGCAAGGCGGAGTGGCGCGCATGAACACGGTTCTTTCTATCAAAGACATGGTGGTCGATTTCGACGGATATATCGCCCTCGACAGCGTCAGCATCGATGTGGCCGAGGGTGAGTCCTTCGGTATCGTCGGCGAGTCCGGTTCCGGCAAGTCGACGCTGCTTCGGGCGATTGCCGGCCTCAACCATTTCGACGAAGGCTCGTTGATGGTGGCAGGTCGCTCCTATTCGGGCAAGCACCGCGACAAGAGCTTCTATAGCGATGTGCAGATGGTGTTTCAGGACCCTTACGGTTCCCTGCACCCCCGCCAGACAGTGGATGCGCTGCTGCTGGAACCACTCGTCATCCATGGTCTCGACAATCGCGAGCATCGGATCGCGCGCGCGCTTGATGAGGTGGGTCTCGGCACCGGTTTCCGCTTCCGCTATTCGCACCAGCTTTCCGGCGGTCAGCGGCAGCGTATCGCCATTGCCCGCGCGCTGATCGTCGAGCCGAAGATCCTGCTATTGGATGAGCCGACCTCGGCGCTCGACGCGTCCATCCAGGCGGAAATCCTCAATCTGCTGGAACAGGCCCGCAAGGACCGCAACCTCACCTTCGTTATGGTCAGCCACGATCTCGGCGTCATCAGCCACATGTGCGATCGCCTTGCGGTGATGAAAAGCGGCAAGGTGGTGGAAATGCTGGAGGCGGAAGCGCTGGAAAGCCGCGAGTTTACTGCGGATTATACCAGGCAGCTGCTGGTGGCGAGCGAGGGCTTCAAGCGCGCTTGAGCTGCCGCTATAGTCGGGTCAAGCCCGGCATGACGGACAGTGTCGGCCAAAACAGGGTATCCCGACCATGCAATTGCGCGCATTGATGTATTTCGACGAACTTGTCCGCACCAATTCCATGCGCGCCGCTGCCGAAAACCTGAATGTCGCGCCGACGGCAGTCAGCCGCCAGATCGAGAACCTCGAATATTATTTTGGCTCGCCTTTAGTGGAGCGTTCCAGCCGGGGCGTGAAGCTGACGGCGGCGGGGGAATTGCTGGCTGCCCGCGCCGGCAAGACGCTGCGCGAACTCGACCATGTGCACCAGCTGATCGATGACCTGAAGGGGCTTCAGCGCGGCCGGGTCACCGTTTATGCCAATGGCGCGACGGTGGCGAACCTTCTGGCGCCGGTGCTGGCGCAGTTCAGCCTCAAATATCCGCAGTTGCGCTTCGAGGTGCACATCACCAGCGCGCGCCAGGCGATGGAAGCACTGGGTGCAGCCGAAGCGGATCTGGTCGTCAGCCTTTTTGCGCCCAAGGTCTCCGGCGTGAAAGTGCGCTCGCGCACCCGTATCAGTTACGATGCTATTTTTCCGACCGGCCATGCGCTTGCCGCGCAGGCGGAAGTCTCGCTGAAGGAACTAGCCAGCCTGCCGCTTGCCCTGCCGGACAAGAGCTTCGCGGCGCGTCAGGCCTTCGATATGCTGTTTGCCGATGCCGGTATCGAGCTTGATCCCGTCTTTATCACCAGTTCGCTGGAAATGCTGAAGGAACTGGTTCTGGGCCATGCCGCGGCCACGCTGTTGCCGGCCTTGTCGGTGGCGCGTGAAATCCGCAGCGGCCAGATGGTTGCTGTTCCGCTTTCGGGCAAGAAGGGCATCCACACCCAGATCGATCTCTGCGTGGCGCCCGACCGGCAACTATCCTTCGCCGCCTCCAAGCTTGCCGATTTCATCGAGCGTTTCATGCGCGAGGCGACAGCGGGGTAGGGGAATTCGTCAGCCTGGAGAATTGTCCATCCCGGTTGATTTCCATCCGTATTTCCGTGTAGCCATTTCAGCTACACGGAGCACACAAAAATCACGATTGTGTGTGCGCCTGCAACATGACACTCTTTTTGCAACGGGTGGTCTTCGAAAGGCAAAAATGCCTCGGCCGCCAGACAGGGGACAATGATGCCACGCACTTATTTTTCGCAGCCGCTGAAAGTTACGCGGCGCGCCGCGCTCGCGCTTGCACTGGGGACGGCGCTCTGGATGCCGCTTTCTATGACGGACGCCGCGGCCGCGCCGAAGACCGCCTTGACGCTGGGCATGACAGTGGAGCCGACGGGTCTCGACCCGACAATTGCGGCACCCGTCGCCATCGGCCAGGTCAGCTGGCAGAACATATTCGAAGGTCTCGTCACCATCGACCACGACGGCAAGGTGAAACCGCAGCTTGCCGAAAGCTGGGAAATTTCAGCCGATGGCAAGACTTATACGTTCAAGCTGCGCCGGGGTGTTACCTTCCACGACGGCGAGGCCTTCGATTCCTCTGTTGCGAAATTTTCGCTCGACAGGGCGCGCGGTGAAACGTCGGTAAACCCACAAAAACGCTTCTTCACCGCCATCGAGAGCATAGAAACGCCGGATGCCACGACGCTGGTACTGAAGCTGAAGCAGCCGGCGGGCAGCCTGATCTACTGGCTCGGCTGGCCGGCCTCCGTCATGGTTGCGCCGAAGAGCGCTGACAATAACCGTACCACGCCCATCGGCACCGGCCCGTTCAAGTTCGCAAAGCTGGGCCAAGGGCGACAAGGTGGAATTGGAGAAGAACGCGGCCTATTGGGACAAGGCGGTGGCGGTGAAGCTTGAAAAGGCCACCTTCCGCTTCGTTTCCGATCCGCAGGCGCAGGCAGCGGCACTGAAATCCGGCGATATCGATGCCTTCCCGGAATTCGGCGCGCCGGAACTGATGACGTCCTTCGACGGCGATGCGCGTCTCGGTACCTTCGTCGGCAATACGGAACTCAAGGTCGTGGCCGGCATGAACAATGCCCGCAAACCCTTCAACGACAAGCGCGTGCGCCAGGCGCTGATGATGGCGGTGGATCGCGGCACGGTGATTGAAGGCGCATGGTCGGGTTACGGCACGGCCATCGGCAGCCACTACACGCCGAACGATCGCGGTTACATCGATACGACCGGTGTTCATTCTTACGATATAGACAAGGCAAAGGCGCTTCTTGCCGAAGCGGGTTACCCCGACGGTTTCAGCTTCACGATCAAGGCCCCGCAAATGGCCTATGCCCAGCGGACCTCGCAAATCCTCCAGGCGATGTTAGCCGAAATCGGTGTCACCATGACCATCGAGACCACGGAATTTCCGGCAAAATGGGTGGCGGATGTTTTGAAGGGCGCGGATTACGACATGACCATCGTCGCCCACGCTGAGCCGATGGATATCGATATCTATTCCCGTGATCCCTATTATTTCAACTATAAGAACCCTGCCTTCAACGAGGTCATCGCCAATGTCGAAAAGACGGCGGATGCGGCCGAGCAGGAAAAGCTCTACGGCGAAGCCCAGAAAATCCTCGCCGAAGATGTGCCGGCGCTGTTCTTGTTCGTGATGCCGAAACTCGGCGTCTGGGACAAGAAGTTGAAGGGGTTGTGGGAAAACGAACCCATTCCGTCCAATGTGCTGACGGATGTGCATTGGGAAGAGTGACGTTTGTTGTGAACGGCGAGGCGCATTCCTACCCACCACCTCATTCCCGTGCCTGTCACAGGAATCCAGCCAGCCCAAGTCGTTGGGCTGAAAGGAATCTTTCCGCCGCGCAGGCACGCTTCGGCTGGATCCCTGTGACAAGCACAGGGGTGAGGGAAGAGTGTGCGGGGATGACAGTAAATCCATCCGCCACATCCCGAAACGAAACAACGCAAGGAAAGAATGCCAGATGTTAGCCGTTCTCGTCCGGCGCCTTGCAAGCCTCATCGTCACGCTGTTTGCGGTGTCGCTCATCATCTACATCATCATGGGGCTGTTGCCGGGTGATCCGGCGGCCATAATGCTCGGCACGTCGGCGAGCCCGGATACGCTTCTCGCGCTGCAAAAGCAGATGGGTCTCGATCAGCCCTTGCCATTGCGTTACATCCACTGGCTTGCAGGCGTATTCCGGGGTGATCTCGGACAATCCTACACCTACGGCGTGCCGGTAGCGGGGCTTATTGTCGAGCGGCTTGCCGTCACCCTGCCGCTTGCGCTGCTCGCGGTCTGCCTATCGGTTGCCATCGCCATTCCGCTCGGCGTCGCGGCAGCGAGAAGCCGAAACGGGCCGGTGGATTTCGCAGCCGGGCTGTTTTCCCATGTCGGCATTGCCGTTCCCGGTTTCTGGGTTGGGCTGCTGCTCATCATCGTCTTTTCCACCACGCTCGGCTGGATGCCATCAGGCGGTTTTCCCGGCTGGCGTCCGAGTTTTTCTGCCGGATTTATCGCGCTTGTGCTTCCAGCCATTGCCCTTGCACTGTCTCAGGCAGGCGTCCTCACCCGCGTCTGCCGCTCGGCAGTACTTGAGGTGATGAACGAGGATTTCGTGCGCACCGCCCGCGCCAAGGGGCTGAGCGAGCGGGTAGCGCTGTGGCGGCATGCGGTGCCGAACGCCATGATCCCCGTTGTCACCATGATCGGCCTGCAATTCACATTCCTGATTGCCGGGGCAGTGCTGGTGGAGAATGTCTTCAACCTGCCGGGCCTCGGGCGGCTTGCCTATCAGGCGTTGACCCAGCGGGATATCGTCGTCATGCAGTCCGTCGTACTGTTCTTCTCGGCGCTTGTCATCGTCATGAATTTTCTGGTCGATATCGCCTATCTCTTTATCGATCCAAGACTGCGGGCAGGTGCACGATGATGCGACTGATCCGCCGCCGCCCCGCTTTCGTCCTTGGCATCGCCGTCACTCTCTTTCTTGTAGCGGTTGCCCTGCTTTCGCTGGTCTGGACGCCGGTTTCTCCGACGAAGATACAGATTGCCCAGAAGCTGAAATCGCCCTTTGCCTATGGCGGGCTTGGCACCGACCATTTTGGCCGCGATGTGCTGTCCATGCTGATGGCGGGGGCATGGAATTCGCTCTCCACCTCCATCGCCGCCGTTGCCATCGGCGCGCTCATTGGCACGGCGCTTGGCGTATCGGTCGCGGCACTGCGCGGTTTCACCGAAACCCTGGTGATGCGCGCCTGCGATATCATCTTCGCCGTACCGCCGATTTTGTCGGCCATGATGCTCGGCGCGTTCATCGGTACGGGGCGGTTCACCGCCATCATCGCCATTGCCACCTTCATGGTGCCGGTCTTTGCGCGGCTGACGCTGGGTGCGGCCTTGCAGATATGGTCGCGGGAATATGTCACCGCCGCCACCAGCATCGGCCAGAACCGCGCCAAGATCACGCTGTTTCATATCGTGCCGAATATTTCCAACCAGATCATCGTGCAGGTGACCATCCAGCTCGGCCTTGCCATCCTCACCGAAGCGGGACTCTCATTCCTCGGTCTCGGCATGCCGCCGCCGGCCGCCACCTGGGGGCGGATGCTCGCCGATGCGCAGACCTATCTAGGTGCTGCACCCTGGCTTGCCATCATGCCCGGCCTTGCCATTGCGCTCGCGGTCTTCGGCCTCAATCTGCTTGGCGATGGCCTGCGCGACCTGCTGGACCCACGCGATACCAGCTGACCGCTTCAAGCCTATTTCGCCCATATTATCTGTTTTCTGACGAGACGAAGCTTATGACCGATCTCATACACCTCAACACGCTCGAAATCCTGGCGCTTTACGGGCAAAAGAAGCTGTCGCCATCGGAATATTGGCAGGCGGTAGAGGCACGTATCGACGCATTCGAGCCCACGGTGAACGCGCTTTACGCCTATGATCCCGAGGATGCCCGCAAGCAGGCGCTGGCCTCAACGACGCGCTGGCAAAAAGGTGAAACGCTCGGGGCCCTCGATGGGATTCCGGTGTCGCTGAAGGAACTGATCGCCACCAAAGGCCAGCCAGTTCCGCTTGGCACCAAAGCGGTGGAACTGGTGCCGGCTCTGGAAGACGCGCCGGTTGCGGCCCGCTGCCGCGAGGACGGCGCCATCCTTTACGCCAAGACCACCTGCCCGGATTACGGCATGTTGTCATCGGGCCTTTCCAGTTTTCACAAGCTCAGCCGCAACCCGTGGGACCCGACACAGAACCCCGGCGGCTCCAGTGCGGGTGCGGCTTCTGCCGGTGCTGCGGGTTACGGCACCCTGCATATCGGCACGGATATTGGCGGCTCGGTGCGGCTACCGGCGGGGTGGACGGGGCTGTTCGGCTTCAAGCCCAGCCAGGGCCGCATACCCGTTGATCCCTATTATACAGGCCGCTGCGCCGGGCCGATGACTCGCACCGTCGTTGACGCCGCCTATGCCATGGCCACGCTTTCCCGCCCCGACTGGCGCGACGGCACCGCGCTGCCGCCCAACGATATCAACTGGATGGGCCTCGATATCGACGTAAAGGGCCTGAGGATCGGCCTTATGCTGGATGCCGGCTGCGGCTTGGCCCTGGACGATGAGGTGCGGGATGCTGTTGTGGCGTCCGCAAAGCTGTTCGAAGATGCAGGTGCCATCGTGGTCCCGGTCGAGCCGGTTCTGTCTCGGGACATGCTGGATGGGCTGGATGATTTCTGGCGGGCGAAATTCTGGGGCGATATGGCGGCGCTGAGTGACGAACGACGCGCGGCGATCCTTCCCTATATTCACGAATGGGCGCTGAAGGGCGCTGATGTTTCCGGCGCGCGTGCCGTTTTCGGTTTCAACCAGACCATGGAAATGCGCAAAGCCTGCGGGCGGTTGATGCAGTCGGTTGATGTGGTGATTTCACCCGTCAATCCCATCGTCTCCTATCCGGCCGACTGGGCCTCGCCCACCAACGATCCCGAGCGACCCTTCGAACATATCGCCTTCACCGTCCCTTGGAACATGTCGGAACAGCCGGCATCCTCGATCAATTGCGGCTTCTCGAAATCCGGGATGCCCATCGGCTTGCAGATCGTCGGCCCGCGTTACGCGGATCTGCTCGTTCTCAAGCTTTCCAAGGCCTTCGAGGATTGGGGCGGCGGTGTTCGGCGCTGGCCGGAGCCGCCCAAAGCGCGCTGATCCCGTCTTTATCGGCCCTGTAGTATAGCCATAATACCCGCTTCTCCGCCCCTCCTGTTACGGTGCCCCGGGCATTCGAAATGGGAGGAGCAAGCATGCCGAAGAAGATTTTGATGATCACCGGCGATTTCGCCGAGGACTACGAGACCATGGTGCCGTTCCAGACGCTGCTTGCGGTTGGTCACACGGTGCATGCCGTCTGCCCCGGCAAGAAGGCTGGTCAGACGATCGCGACCGCGATCCATGATTTCGAGGGCGACCAGACCTATTCAGAAAAACGCGGCCATAATTTCGCGCTCAACGCAACTTTTGCCGATATCAAGGTCGCGGATTACGACGCGCTGGTCATTCCGGGTGGTCGCGCGCCGGAATATCTGCGGCTGAATGCGGATGTGCTTGCCGCCGTGAAGCATTTCTTCGAGGCTGACAAGCCGGTCGCGGCCGTCTGCCACGGTGCCCAATTGCTGGCGGCTGCGGGTGTCCTCAAGGGCCGCACCTGCTCGGCCTATCCGGCCTGCCGCCCCGAGGTGGAACTGGCGGGCGGCACCTATGCTGATATCGCCATCGATGCGGCGGTTACCGACGGCAAGCTGGTGACTGCGCCCGCATGGCCGGCGCATCCGGCATGGCTTTCGCAATTCATGGCGGTGCTCGGCAGATAAGGCCGGCGGAATGGGGCTTTTACCGGTCCCGTTTCCCGTCTATCTTCTGCAGCTTGCTGAGGGAGGACACAATGTGCAAGCTTTTCATCAAGGCAGACCCGACGCTTTGGGAAAGCCATACCCGGTCTTTGCGGATCGATGGCATGGTCACCAGCGTCAGACTTGAAAACTTCTTCTGGACGACTCTGGACGAGATTTCACGCCGCGATGGCATGAACAGCGCGCAGCTCATTGCCAAGCTTTATAATGAATCGATCGATGCCGGGCATGATCTCGGCAACTTCACCTCGTTTTTACGAGTCTGCTGCGGGCGTTATCTGGCCTTGCAGCTTTCCGGCGATATTCCGGCGCGCAGCGACATTGCGATTGCTGCGCTGGATGCAGACAGCATTCTCGACGCGGAAAAGATGAATTATCACTGAGGTAAAGGGAAGGGCGCAGCCACCGCGCCCTTCGCCTCAGCTCTTAAGCGCCCTTGGATCAAGCGCATCACGCACGGCGTCGCCGATGTAGTTGACGCTCAGAACCGTCAGCGAGATTGCCAGTCCAGGCCACAGCACGCGCGAGGGCGTCAGCTGCAGGAAGTTGGCGCCATCGAACAACAGCCGTCCCCAGGTCGGAAAGTCGGACGGAAAACCGAGGCCGAGGAAGGACAGCGCCGATTCCGTGATGATGGCCGAGGCGATGCCGAGTGTGGCTGAGACCATGATCGAACTCAACACATTCGGCAGGATATGGCGCAGGATAATGCGGTATTCGCGCATGCCGCTCGATTTCGCCGCCATGATAAACTCCTGGCTTTTGATCGTCAGCACGTCGCCGCGCACGATGCGTGCGGTATGCATCCAGCTGGTTACCCCGATCACGAAGACGATGAGGATGAAGATACCGGTTTCCGGCCCGAAGGCGGCACGCAGCGTATCACGGAACAGCATGAGAATGACGAGCAGCAGTGGCAGCAGCGGCAGGGCCAGGAACAGGTCCGTCAGCCGCATCAGCGGCCCGTCAAGTCTTCGGAAATAGCCTGACAGCACCCCCACCAGCGTGCCGAGAAACAGCGCCAGCAGCATGGCGGTGATGCCGACGGCAAGCGAGATGCGCCCGCCCGCCAGCACCTGCGCCAGCATGTCCTTGCCCAGATTGTCGGTGCCGAAGGGATGCGCCAGCGACGGCCACTGGTTGCGTTCCTTCACATTGATGGCATTGGGCGCGACAGTGTGGATATAGGGCCCGACATAGACCGCAAGCAAAATAAAGATGAAAACGAACAGGCCTGCCACGCCGCCCTTGTGGACCCGGAACTGTTTCCAGATATCGGCAAGTGCCGATTGCACAGGCGTGGCGGCAACGGCTGGTGCTGCGAGGGTGGCGTCAGTCATAGCGGATCCTCGGGTCGAGAATGCCGTAAAGCACGTCGGCAATCAGGTTGAAGAGCACGATAAGCACCGCGAAAATGAAGGTCAGCGTCTGCACCAGCGGAATATCCGCGCCCTGAACGGCGGTGATCAGCAATTGGCCAAGCCCGTTCACGCGGAAAATCTGTTCGGTAATGATGGCGCCGGAAAAGATCGTCGGCACGCCGAGTGCGATGACGGTGACGACGGGTATAAGGCTGTTGCGCAGGACGTGAACGAGCAGAACGGATTTTTCCTTCACGCCCTTGGCACGCGCGGTGCGCACGTAGTCCTGATGCAGATTGTCCAGCATGGAGGCGCGCACGAAACGGCTGATCTGTGAGACGTTGTAAAGGGTCAGCACCAGAACCGGCATGAACATCTGTTTGATCTGTGCCACGAGGCTTCCCCAGTCAGTCACCTGCAGATTGGTGTCGTAGACGGAAGGGAACCATTGCAGATAGGAGCTGAAGATGACGACCAGCAGCACGCCGGTGAAGAAGGTGGGAACCGAATAACCCACCATCGAGACGAAGGTGCCGATCTGATCGAAGATCGAATATTGTTTGTAGGCGGAAATGACGCCGATAGGGATCGCCAGAAGCGCGCCGAAGAGATAGGCAAGGCCGACGACCCAAAGCGTTTGCGGCATGCGCTGGATGACAAGATCGACCACCGGGCTGCGCGTTGCCCAGGACAGCACACGCATGCGGCTGCCGTCGCCGATCTGCCAGCCTGTCAGCTTCTCGAACAGGTTCAGCGGTTCATTGATGAAGAATTGCTGCAGCCACAGCATGTAACGGATGAAGAAGGGCTGGTCGAGACCGAGCGAGGCGCGGATCTGCTCGCGCACTTCGGGCGGAATGGTCAGCGGCAGGTCGCCGGTCGGATCATTCGGCGCCAGATCGAGCAGGGCGAAGATGACGAAGCTAATGACGAGCAACGTCGGTACGGCAAAGGCAAGCCGCCGGAGCGTAAAGGTAAACATCGGAAAGTCTCCAGACCGTCAGGGTCTCGCAAAATGAGCGCGGTCCCCCCGTCAGGGGCGACCGCGCATTTGCGGGTTACTTCTTGCGGGACCAGTCCGCGACGTTCCAGAGTTCCAGATCCCAGGCGTTCATGCGAACGCCTTCGAGTGTCAACGAATGCGAGGAGACGCTGCCGCGATGGATGAGCGGAATATGCGCGCCTTCTTCGGTCAGCATATCGTTCAGCTGCTTGGAAATCTCACCGCGCTTGGCAAGGTCTGCGGTTTTGGACAGTTCGCCTACCAGCTTGTCGAATTCCGGGTTGCAATAACGCGGAATGTTCTGGCCCTGCCAGCCGTTAGCCGGAGCCGGGATCTTGTCGCATAGCCATTCCGCCAGATATTTTTCCGGGTCGGTACCGTCGAAATTGTTGGTGTACATTTCAACGTCGGCGAAAAATTTCTGGAAGGTGTCGGGGCTTGCCGGATCGCCGCCGAAGAAGACGGAGGCGCTGACATTGCGCAGTTCGGAAGCAACGCCAATCTGTGACCACATGTCCTTCACCAGTTCCTGCGTGGCCTGGCGAACGGAGTTTGTGGAGGTCTGGTACAGGAAAGACAGTTTCACACCGTTCTTGGCGCGGATGCCGTCGGCGCCCTTTACCCAGCCCGCATCGTCCAGCAGCTTGTTTGCGCCTTCCAGATCCTGTTTCAGGCACCAGCTGTCATTCTTGGTCGAAGCGACGGCTTCCGGAGCCGGCACGATATTGCAGGTCGGCTTGCCTGCCTCGCCATAACCTGCCTCATCGATAATATCGCGGTCGATGGCAAGCGAGAGCGCGCGGCGCACGGCCGGGTCGGAAAGGGCCGGATGCGGGCCGCCTTCCTTGGTGGAGCGCTTGTCACCCAGCGCAGGATCGGCGTTGTACCAGTTGAGATTGATACGCTCGACCTGCGTGCCGAAGGCAGTTTCCAGCTTGCCCTTGCCGGCAGCTACCATGGTGGCCAGAATTTCCGGCTCCACCTGCATGTTCCAGGCGTAGTCGAATTCGCCGGTTTCAAGAACGGCGCGTGCAGCGGAAGCTGCATCGCCGCCGCCCTTCAGGGTAGCCGTGGCGAAGGCGGGCTTGGCCGGATCGCGATAATTGGGGTTGGCCACGAAGCTGATGACGTCGTTCGGCTTGAAATCCTTGACCACGAAGGGGCCGGTGCCGATGGGGCCGAAATTGGCGGATGTGCAGCCGGGAGCCGCAGCGCCGACGCATTTTTCAAACTGTTTCTTCTGGATGACAGGCGATTGTGCGCCAACAAATGCGGAATAGGGGTAGGGCTTCGGTTCGTTGAAAGTGATCTTGA
Source organism: Rhizobium sp. AN68 (assembly GCF_030758035.1). Classification (NCBI taxonomy): domain Bacteria; kingdom Pseudomonadati; phylum Pseudomonadota; class Alphaproteobacteria; order Hyphomicrobiales; family Rhizobiaceae; genus Rhizobium; species Rhizobium sp. AN68. The sequence goes on from NZ_JARWMI010000002.1 coordinate 1,658,033, forward strand.
TGGTGTGGGCGTCGACCGCCTCGACGTTCTTCACGCCCTCATATTGTGCCGCCTGCGCGCAGCCGCCGTCCGGTGCGATGCAATATTTCCAGGTGAAGATGACGTCGTCAGCGGTAAAGGGCGTGCCATCAGACCATTTGACGTCGCTCTTCAGTTTCCACGTCATGCTGAGCAGATCTTTCGCGATGCCGCCATTGTCGACCGTCGGAATTTCGCTCACCAGCATCGGCACCAGCTCGCCTTTTTCGTCGTAGCGCGCCAGCGGCTCGATCACCATGGACGAGCTGTAGACTTCCTTCGTGCCAGCGGAAAGATATGGGTTGAGTGTCGATACAGCCTGCCAGAAAAGAATTTTCAGTTCGCCGTCACTGCCACGCTCGGCATGGGCGGCAGAGCCTGCCATGGCCAAGGCCGCCACCGTGCTGGCAAAGAGAACGCTGCGCTTCTTCATTGTGATTTTCCCCTTTGAAGATTTTATCTGTTTGAATGTTTGACGCTTTTCCTCAACGCCATTTGCAAGTCTTTTGTTTTAAGTGTTTGACTTTGCTAACGAATATTCTTCCGTTCCCAGTGATGCTATTGTCAGTTTTTTTGAAATGCAAGCCCCAAACTCTGATTGATGAACAAAATTTGAGCCGATTGGCTTCGGGCCTATTTTTCACTCATCTAGCGAAATTCATACTTGCAAAAGCAGAAATTCCAAACGCAATATGGTTCCCGACAACCCGGCGGGGAACAAAAAAAGGAAAAATGGGAATGCCGATATTGAACCGTGTGGCCGAGATGCAGGAAGAAGTAGCCGGTTGGAGGCGCCACCTGCACGAGACGCCGGAGCTGCTCTACGACGTCTTCGAAACCTCGAAATTCGTGGCGGAGAAACTCAAATCCTTCGGATGCGATATCGTCGAAACCGGCATTGGCAAGACCGGCGTGGTGGGCATCATCAAGGGGCGGCACGGAGACGGCCCGACCATCGGTTTCCGCTCCGACATGGATGCGCTGCCGATCCTCGAAACCAGCGGCAAGCCCTGGGCTTCCAAGGTTCCGGGCAAGGCCCATTCCTGCGGCCATGACGGGCACACGGCCATGCTTTTGGGTGCGGCGCAATATCTGGCCGAGACCCGAAATTTCAAAGGGTCCGTGGCCGTCATCTTCCAGCCGGCTGAAGAGGGTGGCGCAGGGGCACTTGCCATGCTGAACGACGGCATGATGGAGAAATTCGGCATTTCTCAGGTCTATGGCATGCATAACGAGCCGGGCATTCCGGTCGGCAATTTCGCCATCCGCAAGGGTTCGACGATGGCGGCGGCGGATAGTTTCGAGATCGTCATTACCGGTAAGGGCAGCCATGCGGCGGCCCCCCATCTTTCCGTCGATCCGGTGCTGACCTCGGCCTATATCATCATCGCCCTGCAATCCATCGTCTCGCGGGAAACGGACCCGTTGAAATCGCTGGTCGTCACCGTCGCCACTACCCACGGCGGCACAGCGGGCAATGTCATTCCCGGTTCGGTGACGCTGACCGGCACGGTGCGCACCCTGCTGCCGGAAACCCGCGATTTCGCCGAAAAACGGTTGAAGGAAGTGGCGACAGCCACCGCCATGGCGCATGGCGCGACGGCGGAGGTGAGATACGATCGCGGTTATCCCGTCACCTTCAATCACAATGACGAAACCGAATTCGCAACCAGCGTGGCGGCAGGTGTGGCAGGCGCAAACGCCGTCAACACCAATCCCAACCCGCATATGGGCGCGGAAGATTTTTCCTACATGCTGGAAGCACGCCCCGGCGCCTTCATCTTCATCGGTAACGGCGACACGGCCGGGCTGCACAATGCCGCCTATGACTTCAACGACGAGGCCCTGCCTTACGGCATCAGCTACTGGGTCTCGATGGCCGAAACCGCGCTTGCTGCGTAAGACATCCGGCGGCCTTCACGGCCGCCTTTCGCTTTTCAGGAGATCGGCATGCTTTTGGCGGCAACATCCATGGAACAGACCGGCGGTTCGGTAAGTCCGGTTCTTTCGGTTCAAAATCTGACCACGTCCTTCCGCGTTGATGGCGGCTGGAAATCGGTGGTCCGCAATATGAGTTTCGACATTGCGCCCCGCGAGACGGTGGCGATCGTTGGCGAGAGCGGCTCGGGTAAAAGCGTGACGTCGCTGTCGATCATGCGGCTTCTCGATAAGAAAACGAGCCGCATCGAGGGCAAGGTCATGCTCGGCGGGCGCGATTTGCTGGCACTTCCGGAAGAGGAGATGCGCAAGGTTCGCGGCAAGGACATTTCGATGATCTTCCAGGAGCCGATGACCAGCCTCAATCCGATCTTCCCGATCGGCAAGCAGATCGCCGAAGCGCTGACCGTGCACCAGGATATTTCCTCATCTGCTGCCAAGGCCGAAGTTGTCAGGCTTCTGGAAAAAGTCCGCATTCCCAATGCGAAGAACCGTTTCGACGACTATCCGCACCAGTTTTCCGGCGGCATGCGTCAGCGCGTGATGATTGCCATGGCACTTGCCTCCAAGCCGAAGCTCCTGATTGCAGACGAGCCGACGACGGCGCTCGACGTGACCATTCAAGGCCAGATTCTCGACCTTATCAAGCAATTGCAGGAAGAGGAGGGCATGTCGGTCCTGTTCATCACCCATGATATGGGCGTGGTGGCGGAAGTGGCTGACCGCACCATCGTCATGTTCCGCGGTGACGTGGTGGAAACCGGCACGACGGACGATATCTTCCATCGCGGGAACCATCCCTATACACGCGCCCTGCTTTCGGCGGTGCCGAAGCTCGGTTCGATGAAAGAGCGGGTACTGCCCGCCCGTTTTCCGATCATCGATATCAAGACCGGCGAAAGCCAACCGGTCGAAGAGGTCAGGAACACGGTTTCCGGTGGTCGCACGCCCATTCTTTCGGTCCGGGACCTGACGACCCGCTTCGATATCCGCTCCGGTCTTCTCGGCCGCAAGTCCGGTGCCGTGCATGCGGTGGAGAAGGTCTCCTTCGATCTGGCTGAGGGCGAGACACTATCGCTGGTCGGTGAATCCGGCTGCGGCAAGTCCACCACGGGGCGGTCGATCACCCGGCTGATCGAACCGACCTCCGGTAACGTGACGCTCGACGGTTACGAGGTGATGAAACTCGACAAGACGACGTTGCGCACCATGCGCCGCAGCGTGCAGATGATCTTTCAGGACCCCTTCGCCAGTCTCGATCCGCGCATGAGCATCGGGACGGCGATCATGGAGCCCTTCATCGAACACCGGCTTGGACCGAAGGCGCAGGCGCGTGAAAAGGCGGCGGACCTGATGGAGAAGGTTGGTCTCAGCCCGGATATGATGCGGCGCTTCCCGCATGAGTTTTCCGGCGGCCAGCGCCAGCGCATCGCCATTGCCCGTTCGCTGATGCTTGACCCCAAGGTCATCGTTGCCGATGAAGCGGTGTCGGCGCTCGATGTCTCCATCAAGGCGCAGGTCTGTAACCTGCTGCTCGATCTGCAACAGAGCCTCAACCTCGCCTTCCTGTTCATTTCCCACGATATGGCTGTGGTGGAGCGTGTCAGCCATCGTGTCGCGGTGATGTATCTCGGCGAGATCGTCGAAATCGGCCCACGCGCCGCCGTCTTCGATAATCCGCAGCACCCCTATACGAAAAAGCTGATGTCCGCCGTTCCGGTGCCGGATCCGGCCCGGCGCCAGATCAGGCGCAACATGGCAACGGACGAGATCAAAAGCCCGATCCGTCCTGTGAACTATGTTCCGCCGCAACGCCATTACCGCGAGGTTTCGGAAGGGCATCTGGTGCAGGAAGCGGCTTGATATAGAGGAAACTGCGCAGGGATAGGTGCCTCTGTGTTCACGACGTCATCCTCGGTCTTGTGCCGAGGATCTGCCAATGTCTCGTAAATCGGTGCATTGCAGATGCACGGGACAGGCCCGAGCATGACGGAGGAAATGTTTTGCATCTTCTTTAGAGGTGCCCGGTCCCGCCAAACGCTTCGCTCAGTCGCTGTGCCGTTTGACAGGCGGCCTGAAAAAATGCCAGCAAATGCTCGAGCATAATTCTTAGAGGGCGGCGGCATGGCCAGACGGAACGACGCACATGGACGGCTGGATGATGCGGCGCGTGCTGGCTGGCTTTATTATGTCGCGGGCCGCACGCAGGACGAGATCGCCGCTGCCATGGGCATATCCCGGCAATCGGCGCAGCGGCTAGTATCGCTGGCCGTCGCCGAGCGGTTGATCAAGGTCCGGCTCGATCATCCCATCGCCGCCTGTCTCGAAAAGGCGGAGCGGCTGAAGCAGAAATTCGACCTTAGATATATCGAGGTGGTGCCGAGCGATCCCGCTGGCGTTTCCTCCACGGTCGGCATTGCCGAGGCCGGCGCGGCGGAAATCGAGCGCTGGCTAAAAAATGCCGATCCCATCGTGCTTGCCATCGGCACGGGCCGTACGCTGAAGGCGGCTGTGGACCAACTGCCGCCGATGGAATGTCCGCAGCACCGCATCGTGTCACTGACAGGCAATATCGGGCCGGATGGATCGGCCGCCTATTACAACGTCATCTTCAGTATGGCCGATGCCATCAAGGCGCGGCATTTCCCGATGCCGCTGCCGGTTCTCTGCTCGTCTGCGGAAGAGCGGGAACTGCTGCACGACCAGTCCATGGTGCGCTCCACGCTGGCGCTGGGTGCAGCCGCCAATGTCACCTTCGTCGGCGTCGGCGAACTGGGAGAAAATGCACCGCTCAGCGTTGATGGTTTTCTCGGTGTCGACGAGATGAAGGCCCTGATGGCAAGCGGTGCGATCGGCGAAATCTGCGGCTGGATGTATGATGCCAACGGCCGCATTCTCGACCATTCCGTCAACGAGCGCGTCGCCTCCGTTCCCATTCCGTCCAGAGAGACCTGCACGGTCATCGGCATGGCGCAGGGCGCGCGCAAGAATGCCTCGATTCTCGCGGCACTGAGGGGTGGTCTTTTGAACGGCCTCATCACCGACGAAGCGACAAGTGAATATTTGCTCACACGCTGAGCAAAAATTAATCCATTAAAATCAATAGTTTGATTTTTCCATGTGCGCCGCAGCACAGGATGTTGCTTGACTTTTTTCGGCTGCGGGTGAGTAAATGCCCCAGAGCAAAGCGAATGCTCATAAATTTCTTCTGGGAGGAAGATATGACATTGAAGACCATTTTGCTGGGCGCATGCTCGGCACTCGCCTTTTCGACCCTTGCTTCCGCCGAAACGCTGACCATCGCCACCGTCAACAACGGCGACATGATCCGAATGCAGGGTCTGACCTCCGACTTCACCACCAAGAACCCCGACATCAAGGTGGAATGGGTCACGCTTGAAGAAAACGTCCTGCGCGAGCGCGTGACGACCGATATCGCCACCAATGGCGGTCAGTACGACATCATGACCATCGGCAACTATGAAGTGCCGATCTGGGCTAAGCAGGGCTGGCTGCTGCCGCTCGAAAAGCTTGGCGACAAATACGACGTGGATGATATTCTGCCGGCGATCCGTGGTGGTCTTTCCAGCGAAGGCAAGCTTTATGCGGCGCCGTTCTACGGCGAATCCGCAATGATCATGTATCGCAAGGACCTGTTTGAAAAAGCCGGCCTGAAGATGCCTGAAAACCCGACCTGGGAATTCATCGGTGACGCTGCCCGCAAGATTACCGATCGCAAGACGGATATTAACGGCATGTGCCTGCGCGGCAAGGCTGGCTGGGGCGAGAACATGGCCTTCATCAGCGCGCTCACCAACTCCTTTGGCGGCCGCTGGTTCGATGAGAACTGGAAGCCGCAGTTCGATCAGCCGGAATGGAAGAGCGCTCTTCAGTTCTACGTCGATCTGATGAAGGATGCCGGTCCGTCGGGTGCTTCCTCCAACGGCTTCAACGAAAACCTGACGCTGTTCCAGCAGGGCAAATGCGGCATGTGGATCGATGCCACGGTGGCTGCTTCCTTCGTTTCAAACCCGAAGGATTCGACCGTTGCCGACAAGGTCGGTTATGCGCTCTTCCCGACGCATGGCGAGCTGAAGAACCACGGCAACTGGTTGTGGTCATGGAACCTTGCTATCCCGAAGAGCTCGCAGAAGGCGGATGCCGCCGAGAAGTTCATCTCCTGGGCAACCAGCAAGGAATATACCCAACTCGTCGCTGCCAAGGAAGGCTGGGCAAACGTGCCTCCGGGTACCCGCACCTCGCTTTACAAGAATGCTGACTATGAAAAAGCAGCCGCCTTCGCCAAGCCGACGCTTGCTGCGATGGATGCCGCCGACATCACCAAACCGACCGTAAAGCCCGTGCCTTACACCGGCGGTCAGTTCGTGGCGATCCCTGAATTCCAGGCGCTCGGCACCACGGTCGGTCAGCTGTTCTCGGCGGTCGTTGCCGGCCAGTCCAGTGTCGACGATGCGCTTGCCAGCGCCCAGTCGACAGCGACGCGTGAAATGACCCGCGCCGGTTACATCAAGTAATCCTCCTGAAGATCGCTGTCCGGCGCCAATGCCGGGCAGCGAACCTTGGGGGCGCAAGCCGCGAGCTGCGCGGCGGCCTTTAAGCCTTTCAAATCAAAACTGGAATGAGCCGGTTCTTCCGGATATGCCGGGGCATTTCGTGATGCCCGAGCCCATGGGGAGGTTAGTGCAATGGCAACACGAAACACGAGCGGTCTGGCGCGGGTTATGCTTGCGCCTTCGGTGCTGCTTTTGCTGGTGTGGATGATCGTGCCCCTGGCGATGACGCTGTGGTTTTCGTTCCAGAACTACAATCTGCTCAACCCTGCCAATGTCAGCTTTGCGGGCCTGTTCAATTACCAGTATTTCTATACCGATCCGGCCTTCTTCCAGTCGATCTTCAACACGCTTGCCATCGTCGGCGGCGTGCTTCTGATCACCGTCATCGGCGGTATTGCGATTGCGCTTCTGCTTGACCAGGACATCTTCGGTCAGGGCATCGTGCGCATCATGATCATCTCGCCCTTCTTCGTCATGCCGCCTGTCGCGGCGCTGGTGTGGAAGAACATGATCATGCATCCCGGTTACGGCGTGCTTGCCGATCTGTCGCGCTTCTTCGGCCTGCAGCCGGTCGACTGGTTCGCGCAGTTTCCGCTGCTCTCCATCATCATCATCGTCGCCTGGCAATGGCTGCCCTTTGCCACGCTGATCCTGCTCACCGCCCTCCAGTCGCTCGATGGCGAGCAGAAGGAAGCGGCCGAGATGGATGGCGCCAACTTCATCAACCGCTTCATCTACCTGACGCTGCCGCATCTTGCCCGCGCCATCACCGTCGTCATCCTCATCCAGACGATCTTCCTGCTCGGCGTTTACGCGGAAATCCTCGTCACCACCAATGGTGGCCCCGGCTATGCCTCGACCAACCTTGCCTTCCTCATCTATCGCACGGCGCTTCTGGGCTACGACGTCGGCGGCGCATCGGCCGGTGGCATCATCGCCGTCGTGCTCGCCAATATCGTCGCCATCTTCCTGATGCGCGCCGTCGGCAAGAACCTCGACCGTTAAGGAGAAGCGATCATGGCCCGCAAGACAACGACACGCGCAAAGATCGGCTTCACCATCGCGGCATGGGCCGTGGCGTTGCTGCTGTTCTTCCCGATCCTTTATGCCTTCCTCACCTCGATCAAGACCGAGCCGGAGGCGATCGCAGGCTTCAGCCTCATTCCCTCGGGCACGCTCGAAAACTACATCACCGTGCAGACCCAGCGCGATTACTTCAAGCCGTTCATGAACTCGGTCGTGCTGTCGCTCGGCTCGACGATCATCGCGCTCATGATCGCCATTCCCGCCGCCTGGGCCATGGCATTCTCGCCGACCAGGCGCACCAAGGACATTCTGATGTGGATGCTCTCCACCAAGATGATGCCGGGGGTGGCGGTGCTGGTGCCGATCTACCTGATCTTCCGCAATGCCGGCCTGCTCGATACCCGCATTGGGCTGACCGTCATGCTCACCTTCATCAACCTGCCGATCGTGGTGTGGATGCTTTATACCTACTTCCGCGAAATCCCCGGCGAGATTCTGGAAGCAGCCCGCATGGATGGTGCCTCGCTCTGGAACGAGATCGTGCATGTACTGACCCCAATGGCGGTTCCGGGCATTGCCTCGACGCTGCTCCTGAACGTCATTCTTGCCTGGAACGAATCCTTCTGGACCATCCGGCTGACGACCACCAATGCGGCACCGCTGACGGCCTTCATCGCCTCCTTCTCCTCACCGCAGGGGCTGTTCTGGGCCAAGCTCTCGGCCGCCTCGATGATGGCGATCGCCCCCATTCTCGTCATCGGCTGGTTCTCGCAGAAACAACTCGTGCGTGGCCTCACCTTTGGCGCCGTGAAATAAGGAACGACAATAATGGGCAGCATTTCCCTTCAGAACGTGTCCAAGCTCTTCGGCGAGGCAAAAGTCATCCCGTCGATCGATCTCGACATCCATGACGGCGAGTTCGTCGTCTTCGTCGGCCCCTCCGGCTGCGGCAAGTCAACGCTGCTGCGCCTGATTGCCGGGCTGGAAGACGTCTCCGGCGGCAGAATAGTCATCGACGGCAACGACGCCACCGAAAAGGCCCCGGCCGAGCGCGGCCTTGCCATGGTGTTCCAGTCCTATGCGCTCTATCCGCATATGAGCGTGCGCAACAACATCGCCTTCCCGCTGAAGATGGCCAAGCTCGACAAGGCTGTCATCGACAAGAAGGTCGACGATGCCGCCCGTATCCTTAACCTCACCGATTATCTCGAACGCCGGCCCTCGCAACTGTCCGGCGGCCAGCGCCAGCGCGTCGCCATCGGCCGCGCCATCGTGCGCGAACCGAAGGCGTTCCTGTTTGACGAGCCGCTCTCCAACCTCGATGCGGCGCTGCGCGGCACCATGCGGCTGGAAATCTCCGAGCTGCACAACACGTTGAAGACGACGATGATCTACGTCACCCACGACCAGGTGGAAGCCATGACCATGGCCGACAAGATCGTGGTCCTCAACCGCGGCAATATCGAGCAGGTCGGCTCGCCCATGGAGCTTTACCGCTCGCCCGCCAACCTCTTCGTCGCCGGCTTCATCGGCTCGCCGCGCATGAACCTGGTGACCGGCGACTACGCCCGGCAAAAGGGTGCGACCACCGCCGGCGTGCGGCCCGAGCACCTGACACTGTCGAAAGAAACCGGCCTGTGGCAGGGCAAGGTCACGGTCGCCGAACATCTCGGCTCCGACACCTTCCTCCACCTCGACGTCCCCGGCATCGGCCCCATCACCGCCAGAACCGACGGTGAATTCGAATGCAAACACGGCGATACCGTCTTCATCACACCAGATGATGCCAAAATCCACAGGTTCGATGACAAGGGCATCGCGATATGACGCGAAGACCGGAAGGCAAATCCGCGCTGCGTGCCGGGTACCTGTCATCCGGTCCTGGCACAAACAACGTTTCCCCTTCGAGGATCGTGACATGACATGCAAACTCTCCCTCGCCACGCTTGATGAAGCCAAAAAAACCGCGGCGATTCCGGCCTATTCCCGGGCCGATCTTTTCGCCGGAATCGTGCATTTCGGCGTCGGCAATTTCCATCGCGCCCATCAGGCGGTCTACCTGGACGACCTGTTCAACACCGGCGCGGACCACGACTTCGCCATCATTGGTGCGGGTGTACTGCCATCGGACGCGGTAATGCGCGAAAAACTTGCCGCGCAGGATTTCCTGACCACTGTCGTGGAGCAGGACAATAATCGCACCGGTGCGCGCGTCACCGGGCCAATGATCGACATTCTGAAGGTTGGCGATACCCAAGGCATTATCGACACGCTCGCAGATCCGAAAATCCGAATTGTTTCGATGACGATTACCGAAGGAGGTTATTTCATCGATGCTTCCGGCTCCTTCAATCCGCAACATCCCGCGATTGCCGAGGATGGCAGGAACCCGTCTTCCCCGAAAACCGTGTTCGGCCTTATCGTTGCGGGGCTGAAGGCGCGGCGCGACAAGGGGCTTTCACCCTTCACCGTCATGTCCTGCGACAACATTCCCCATAATGGCAAGGTCACCAAAAACGCGGTGGTCGGTCTCGCCGCCTTGTTCGATCCGGCCTTCGCCAACTGGATCGGCGACAACGTCGCTTTCCCCAATTCGATGGTCGACCGCATCACCCCCGCCACGGGAGAGCGCGAACGCAATATCGCCCGTGACGATTTCGGCATCGAGGACAATTGGCCGGTCTTCTGCGAAGAGTTCAAGCAATGGGTGATGGAGGATAATTTCCCGGCGGGCCGACCGGCGCTCGAAAAGGCGGGCGTTCAGTTCGTCAAGGATGTTGCGCCTTACGAGCACATGAAGATCCGCATTCTCAATGGCGGCCATGCCGCGATCGCCTATCCGGCAGCGCTGCTCGACATCCATTTCGTGCATGAGGCGATGGAGCATCCACTGATCCGGGCGTTTCTGGCAAAGCTCGAAAAGGAAGAGATCATCCCGGTCATTCCGCCCGTACCCGATACCGATCTTGGCGAATATTTCGGCCTGATCGAACGGCGTTTCCTCAACCCGAAAATCGGCGATACCATTCCGCGCCTCGCGCAGGATGGCTCCAACCGCCAGCCGAAATTCATCCTCCCCTCCACCGCCGACCGTCTGGCGCGCGGTGAAGATATTGTCGGTCTGTCGCTGGTTTCAGCACTGTGGTGCCGTTATTTCTACGGTACCTCCGACAGCGGCAGGCAAATCACCTTCAACGACGCCAGCGCCGAGCGGCTACAGGCGGCAGCCACAAAGGCCAAGGACGACCCGATGGCCTTCCTTTCGCTTGACGATATCTTCGGGGAGGTTGCCGAATCGGAGCTTTTCCGTAAACGCTTCTCTCATGCATTGACGACACTGTGGCACGAAGGCACGGCGAAGACCTTGCAGCTTTATCTGGATGACAAGCTGGCTGAAAAGTGACGTGAGATGCGAGACGGGACCGGACCTCTTCTGATTTTCGACTGCGACGGCGTTCTGGTCGACAGCGAGCCGGTCTCCATCTCGGTTCTTCTCGACATGCTTTCCCATCTTGGCGTGGAGATGGGGGAGGAAGAGGCCTACAACCGCTTTCTCGGTCGCAGCGTTGCCAGCATGACGACGACTTTGTTTGAGGAATACGGTATCGAGACCGACATCGATTTTCTCGAGCATATGCGCGCGACGCTGTTTGAGCGTTTCCGCACCGAGTTGCGTCCCATCGCCGGCATTGCCGAAACGCTGGACAGGCTGGTGGCCTTCAAACGCTGCGTTGCCTCCTCAAGTCAACCGGAACGCATCCGTTACTCGCTGGGGCTGACCGGCCTCATCGATAAATTTGAGCCGCATGTTTTCAGCGCCACCATGGTGAAGAACGGCAAGCCGGCACCCGACCTTTTCCTGCATGCGGCGAGGCAGATGGGCACTGATCCGCGTCAGTGCATCGTGATCGAGGACAGCCCGGCGGGCATTGCGGCGGCGAAGGCAGCCGGCATGGCGGTTTTTGCATTCACTGGCGGCTCGCATGCGCGGTTTCCGGCATTTCGCGAAAAGATCGCGGAGCTCGGGGCCAATGCCACGTTTGACGCCATGGAAGATTTGGTTCAACTTATCGGCGATTATATGGGGAAGGGCGGTTTTGACAGCCAGGTGGAACGTGACGCAGGCTGAAGGAAACCATGCCTGCCACCGCCCGGAGGTCGTTACGCAAGGGATGGAACTGAAGTCTTGATGCGTCAAAATCTCGTCGCTGTCGATGTCGGAACGGCGAGCGCCCGCGCCGGGATTTTCGACCCGACCGGCAGGCTTCTCGCCCGCTCAACCCATCCCATCCTGATGCAAAGGCCGCAGGAAAACCACGCCGAACACGATTCCACCGATATATGGAACGCCGTCTGCCTTGCGGTGAGAGCAGCGCTTGCCGACGCGGGTGTGTTAGCGGACAGCATAGCCGCCATTGGTTTTGATGCTACCTGCTCGCTCGTTATCCGTGATGAGCGTGGGGAACCGGTTTCTGTCTCCGTCACGGGCAAAGACCGGTTCGACACCATCGTCTGGCTGGACCATCGGGCAATCGGCGAGGCCGACCGGCTGACGGCATCCGGCCACCGCGTGCTGGATTTCGCCGGCAAAAGCGTGTCACCGGAAATGCAGATGCCGAAGCTGATGTGGCTGAAGGCGAATTTGCCGGCAAGCTGGGCGCGAATGTCTTTCGCCTTCGATCTGGCGGATTTCCTGACATGGAAGGCAACCGGTTCCACTAAGCGTTCAAATTGCACGCAGACGGCGAAGTGGAATTTTCTGGCGCAGGAAAATCCCGGCTGGCAGGCGGATTATCTCAATCTTGCCGGGCTTGGCGATCTGAAACAGCGGGCAGGCCTGCCCGAAACGACCGTGATGCCGGGCACAGCCATCGGCCCGCTTTCGCCCGAGGCTGCCGCCGAACTCGGCCTTGACACCGGCTGTCAGGTGGCAGCGGGCATGATCGATGCTTACGCCGGCACGCTGGGTGCGCTTGGCGGATGCCTTTCTGATGATGTGGGTAAACATGTGGCGCTGATCGCCGGCACCTCCAGCTGCCTTGTCGCCATGTCCGAGCGGCAGATGCCAGGCCACAGCCTGTGGGGTCCCTATTGGCAGGCGGTGCTGCCCGGCCACTGGCTGGTGGAGGGCGGGCAATCTGCCACCGGCGCGCTGCTCGATCATATCGTGCGCATGCACGCGGCGGGCGGAGAGCCGGATACGGCGCTGCACGCCCGCATCGTTGCGCGGGTTACCGAATTGCGCGCGCTCGAGGGCGCGGCCTTTGCCGAACGGCTGCATGTACTGCCGGATTTCCACGGCAACCGCTCACCGCTCGCCGATCCGCATGCGGTGGGCGTCATCAGCGGGCTGACGCTCGATACATCCTTCGACAGTCTCTGCCGGCTCTACTGGCGCACTGCCGTGGCGATTGCGCTTGGCGCGCGCCATGTGCTGGATGCGATGGAGCGTTTCGGTTATGCCGTCGAAAGCCTGCACGTTACCGGCGGCCATGTGAAGAACCCGCTGTTGATGGAGCTTTACGCTGATGTGACCGGCAAGCGCATCGTCGTGCCTGCCACAGCCGACGCCGTTCTTCTCGGCACGGCAATGACGGCGGCAGCCGCCGGCGGTGTGCATGCGGGCCTTGCAGCGGCGGGTGCCGCCATGTATCCGGGCAATACGGAAATCCCAGGCAATCCAGCGCTCACACCGCTTTACGAGCGGGATTATCGCCGTTTTCTCGCCATGCACCGCCATCGCCAGGAGCTGGAAAGCCTCTGATCTTTGCCTACAACGGCAGGTAAGGTCGTGGCGGACGGGCGCGATCCGTTTCCTCCCGCCGAGGGTCAGATGCCAAGCGAGCGTTTCAGGCCGGTTAGGTTTTTCATACGTGCCGTGCGCTGCTCGTCGGCTCCGGCAATCAGGCTGCAGAGGGTGAATTCCATCAGCGCAACGAGCTGCAGCAGGCCTTGTCCGCCGGTCTGGGTGTGCGGCATGGCAAGACAGATATCGGCGCTTTCCGGTCCCCATTCATAGAACCGGGTGGTGATCAACAGGGTTCTGTAGCCGCTCTTTCGCGCCGTCGCAGAAAGGCTCTGCAAGGGCGTGATGCTGCCGCCGCAATCCATGAGGATGAGAAGCGCTTCTGCGGGATCGAAGTCCCAAAGGGCGATATAGGCGGCGCTGTCGCTGCCGAGGAAGTGCACGCGTCTGCGATACTCCAGCAACCGCCCGTGAAAGTGCCTTCCAGTGCCAAGGCCTTCCGGTGACGTTGCCAGAAAAACATCTGCCGCCGAAGCGATCTCGCTCATGGCGACGCGCCATATCGGCTGGTCCGTCATTTCGAAGGCAGCCTGAATGGCCTGGATCTGTTGGGAAAGGAGTTGCGAAAACGGATTGGACTTCTGATCGCCGCTTTCAACAATAGCGGGCTGGTCCACGCCCGCGGTCTCTTCGGCGTGGCGCAGATCGATGCGAATATCGCTGAATTGCCTGTATCCGAGCGAGCGCAGAAAACGGCCAACCGTCATCGGACTGAGACTGAGCTTGGCAGCCAGTGTCTGCGCCGTCTCAAACGGCAATTCGTCCAGATGCTCGATCAGATATTTGGCGATCTTGCGCTCTGAAGGCGTACCGGCCTTCATGGCACGGGTCAGATTCAACAGTAGCTGTTCCACCAACGCCTCATTCTTTTATATTTATGAACGATGATGCATCCGCGCGCCCGGGCGAGCGTGCGAACCGCGACTTGTCGGTGGGGGCGAGCTTTTCCGGCCTTGTCCTCCACCGGACCGGAATGCGAATTCTAATAGATAGATTATTATATTTTAGAGACGTCTTTTATTCAAGGGAAATTCCATCAGCGGTTTAATTCCCAACAGCGACGTCTTCATTCCTGTCTTGCGGAGCAGATGGGCGGCGCCTATCTCTCCTGAACGCCAGTTTAAAACGCGAGAGGCGTCACAGGAGTTCCGAATGATTTTTAATGCGGCGAGGCTTGCCTTCGGCAATCTTTTTGCCACTGAGACCCGGTCGGTGTTCTGGAAGGTTCTGGGGCTGACGCTTCTGGTGCTGGCAGCGCTGTGGTTCGCCATCCGCTCTGTCTTCATCTATTTCGCCTTGCCGTGGGTGGATACGCTGATCCCCAGCGTGCCTGACTGGGCGGGATGGCTGACTTTCGTTTTCGCCATTTTCGCCGGAATCGGGCTGGCCTTGGCGTTGGCCTTGCTGATCTCGCCGGTCACTGCCGTTATTGCCGGACTGTTTCTCGACGATGTCGCCGAAGTCGTGGAGAAAAAGACCTATCCCAGTGATCCGCCGGGCAAGGCGATGCCCATCGGTGAGGCCGTGGTGTCATCGATCAAGTTCTTTGGCGTCGTCATTGCCGGCAACCTGATTGCGCTTTTGTTGCTGCTGGTGCCGGGCGTCAACCTCATCGCCTTTTTTCTGGTGAACGGTTATCTGCTGGGCCGGGAGTTCTTCGAATTTGCGGCCATGCGTTTCCGCTCGCCCGCTGACGCGCGGCTGTTCCGGCTGAAACACCGCACAACCGTGTTCATGGCCGGGCTGGTGATTGCAGCGTTCCTTGCAATCCCCTTCCTCAACCTTCTGACGCCGCTTTTTGCGGCTTCGATGATGGTGCATCTGCACAAGGCCGTCAGCCGGCGCGATCCGTCATTCGCCGCTGGCCGCACCGAACAATTGCGCGGGTAGTTCCACGAGCGGAGCTGGAATATCGAAGGTCTTTTCCGGTGATTTGCAGATATCGGCAATCACGCAGCGCTCGCATTCCGGTTTGCGCGCCTTGCAGCAATAACGCCCGTGCAGGATCAGCCAGTGATGGGCATGGAACAGATATTCTTCGGGAATGATGCGGACGAGCCGGTCTTCCACTTCATCCGGGGTTTTCCCCGGCGCGAGACAGAGCCGGTTGGCAATACGAAAAACATGGGTGTCCACGGCGAGTGTGGGCACACCGAAGGCCATCGACATCACCACATTGGCCGTCTTGCGGCCGACGCCGGGCAGGGTCACCAGCTCCTCGCGCGTCCTCGGCACCTCACCGCCGAAATTGTCGATCAGCATCTGTGACAAAGCGATAACGTTCTTGGCCTTGTTGCGGTAAAGCCCAATGGTCTTGATATGGCCGATCAGCTCCTCCTCGCCAAGTGCCAGCATTTTTTCCGGCGTATCGGCCACCTTGAACAGCGCCCGCGTCGCCCGGTTTACGCCCACATCGGTCGCCTGCGCCGAAAGCGCCACGGCCACCAGCAGGGTAAAGGGGTTGGTATGTTCCAGCTCGCCTTTCGGCTCCGGCCGCTGAATGGAGAAACGGCGGAAGATCTCGTTCAACTCGTCCTTCGAATAGATCGTCTTCACACGCGCCGGTCTGCGGGCGGATGTCGCATTTGACTTTTTCAATGTTTGGGTGCTGGATCGTTTTTTGGCGACTGTCATGACCTATCTATAGCCAGCCCGCCCTGAGGAAATCAACGTGGATACGCTCAACGATCAGCCGATTTTTGCGGCGGAACTCGTTCCGCACCGTTCGCTCGGAAGAAGGGGTTTCCGGCTGCTTCTCGCCTTGTCCGGGCTTGCCTGCCTCCTCCATGGCGGCTTTTTCCTCACCACTGGCGCATGGCCCGTCGGCCTGTTCCTCGGGCTGGATTTTCTGCTGCTTTATGTCGCCTTTCGCGCCAATTACCGGGCAGCGAAGGCGCGGGAAGAGGTGAGCGTCTCGCGCACCAGCCTGTCTATCCGCAAATTCTCCCCGACTGGCCGCGTCGTCGAGCATCGTTTCAACCCCTTCTGGGCCCGCTTCAGGGTTCAGCGGCACGAGGAAATCGGCATCGTCTCCATGCATGTAACGGGTGAAGGCAAGGCAACGGATATCGGCTCGTTTCTCAATCCGGATGACCGGGAAAGCTTCGCCAAGGCTTTCGGCGGTGCGTTGGCGACGGTGCGGCGGATGTGAGCGGATAATTCCGCTTAAAACCCGTCAATCGGCTCGAGGCCGGTATCTCGGCAGAAACTGAGTACGGCGCAAGAAACGGGTGGAGACCGACGCGCTTTGATGGTTTTCTGTGAGGCGTTAGGAGACATGCGATGAACGCCAATATCATGCTGAATGAAGACATCACCCCCATCGGTTCGGATTACGATACGGTGCGCGGGGTTATCGAGCTTTTGACGCTGGATTATCGCGACCAGCCCTCCCTTGAAGCCATCGCCGCAAGGCTCGGCCAGTCGCCGACGCAATTGCAGAAGACCTTCACCCGCTGGGCCGGTCTTTCCCCCAAGGCGTTTTTGCAGGCCGTAACGCTCGATCATGCTAAAAGGTTGTTGCGCGAAGAGGATCTGCCGCTGCTGGAAACCTCGATCGAGGTCGGCATGTCTGGGCCCGGCCGCCTGCACGATCTGTTCGTCACCCACGAGGCCATGTCTCCAGGCGAATGGAAGGCCAAGGGCGGTGGGTTGACGATCCGGTACGGTTTCCATGTTTCACCCTTCGGTCTTGCATTGGTCATGGTGACCGATCGCGGTCTTGCCGGCTGCGCTTTCGCCGATCCCGGCGAGGAAAGAGCCTGTTTCGAGGACATGGCAGGTCGCTGGCCGAATGCGGATTATGTCGAGGATCGTGAAGCCACCGCGCCCTATGCCGCACGTATTTTCGAACCGACGCTGTGGTCGGCGGACCGGCCATTGCGGGTCGTGCTGCTCGGCAGGGATTTTCAGGTGCGGGTATGGGAAAGCCTTCTGAAAATTCCCATGGGCCGCGCCGTTACCTATTCGCACATCGCCTGCGATATCGGCCAGCCAACTGCCTCTCGTGCGGTCGGTGCAGCTGTTGGCGCGAACCCGGTCTCCTTCGTCGTTCCTTGCCATCGCGCTGTTGGAAAAAGCGGGGCGCTCACGGGTTATCACTGGGGCCTTACCCGCAAACGGGCGATGTTAGGATGGGAAACAGGGAAGGTGTGAGGCAGCTCTCCCTCATCCCTGTGACAGGCGCAGGAATGAGGAAAAGCCCGGGTCGCTTGTCGAGGCCTAAACTAGTTCCATCAACGCTCTTGCCGCCGCCTCGTCTGTAATCAGCGTATTGCACCCGATGCGCTTGATGGTGGCGCGGATGGCGATGGCGCGGTGGGCGCCGCCGGAGGCGAGCACGATGTGTTTGGCCTTGCGCAGCGTGTCTAGATCGATCGCCATGGCGCGCTCGTTGATCGGGTGATCGACGGAGCGGCCTTCCGCGTCGATGAAGTTGAACATGGTGTCGCAGACGCAGCCGGCATCGATGAGTTCCTGAAGCGTTTCCTTCGAAATGAAACCTTCCGAAAGCGAAGTGGAATGCGGGCCGATATCGCCGCAGGATACGATGGCGAGGTCGAGCGTTTCGGCCAGATCATAAAGCGTGGCAAGTCCGCATTTCTCAATCAGCGCCCGTTTGGTCTCGACGGAGTCTACCAGCAGCGGTGCAAGGAACATGTAACATTCCGCCCCAAGCGCGCTTGCCAGCCGCCAGGTGTAATCAAGCGGGTTTGTCTGGTGCACGGCGACGATACCGCCGAGCAGCGAGACGACCTTGCAGTTTTCCCGGCGCGGCGGGCGAAAGCTGGATAGCGAGGCGGTCATGGTGCGGCCCCAGCCGACGCCGATGGTGGCGTCGTTCGGCACCGCTTCGGAAAGGAATTGCCCGAGCGCCAGGCCAACGGCCTTGGCCGTGCCTTCGGCATTCGCCTTGCCGGGGGATGGGCCGGGCGAGGGAATGATCACCGCCTCATCCAGCCCATAAGCTGCCTCCAGCCTGCCGGCCAGTTCGACGAAATCCTCGATGCCCTCGTTGATCCAGATCTGTACTTCGGAGCGTTTCATCGCCTCGTCCAGAAGGCGTATGACGGTGGAGCGGCTGATGCCGAGCTTCTCGGCGACATCTTTCTGCGTCAAACCCTGATTATAGTAGAGCCATGCGGCACGCAGCCTCAGCGAAGCCGCTTCCGAATAGGCCGTATGGGTTTCTCTTCTCAGTTTCGCCACGGTTTTTGTCACTCTCTTTATGGAGCGGAGTATCGCAGGCATGAAACTTATGTCAATTGCGATGCGCAAATGTCTTGACTTTCGACCTTGCCGCTTGCGATAGTCGGAGCCGGACAAAACCGTGATTTCGGCCTTGGGCGCACCATGGTGCGGGAACGAAAAGACGGCTGTGCAAGTTTACAAGAGATCATGAAGGATCATTCGCCATGACGTCCAAACTCGAACAACTTCGCGCTATCACCACGGTCGTTGCCGATACCGGCGACATCGAGGCGGTTGCGCGCCTGAAGCCGGTGGATTGCACCACCAACCCCACCATCGTTCTGAAGGCGCTCGGCACCCCTGCTTTCGCGGATGCGGTGAAGGAAGCCGTTGCTTGGGGCAAGAAACAGGGCGGCCAGTCTGACGCTGTCGTTGCGGCCGTTGCCGACCGTCTTGCCATTTCCGTCGGTGCGGCCCTTGCAGGTCTGGTTCCCGGCCGCGTATCGACGGAAGTCGATGCCGACCTGTCCTTTGACACACAGGCCTCCATCACCAAGGCACGCCACATCATCGCCTCCTATAAGGAGCGCGGTATCGAGCGTGAACGCATCCTCATCAAGCTGGCTTCCACATGGGAAGGCATCAAGGCTGCGGAAGTCCTGCAGTCCGAGGGCATCGATTGCAACCTGACTCTGCTGTTCTCGCAGGCACAGGCCATCGCCTGCGCGGAAGCGAAAGCTTTCCTCATCTCGCCCTTCGTCGGCCGCATCCTCGACTGGTACAAGAAGTCGACCGGCGAGACCTACACTGCCGAGACCGATCCGGGCGTCGTTTCGGTGCGCAGCATCTACAATTATTACAAGGCCAATGGCATCGGCACCGTCGTCATGGGCGCATCGTTCCGTAATGTCGGCGAGATCGAAGCGCTTGCCGGTTGCGATCGCCTGACGATCAGCCCGGCGCTGCTGGAAGAGCTGGACAAGGACACCGGCACGCTTGAGCGCAAGCTTTCGCCCGACAATGTGAAGGCCGAGCCGCTGCAGTCGCTCGATGAAAAGGCGTTCCGCTGGGCAATGAACGAAGACGCGATGGCAACCGAGAAGCTCTCGGAAGGCATCCGCCTGTTCGCCAAGGATCTGGTAACGCTGCGCGAAATGGTCCGCAAGGAACTGACGCTGGCTGCCGCCTGATAACAAAAAGGGGAACCATCCCGGTCCCCTTTGCGTTTAAGATACAGAAATCTCCAGTCACTTTAAACGCGATCGGTCCCTGCCGGTCGCGTTTTTTTGTGCGTCTCAGATGGTTCCCTGACCCGTCGCCACTTCGGAAATGCGCCTTGCCGCATCGCGGATCAGTACCTCGCAGGCCTCGCGCGTCGGGGCCTTGCCGCCAAGCGGGGTGATATAGGGGCAGGTGATGACGGCAAGTGCGGTACCATCAAGTGTCAGCACGGGGGCGGAAATATTGCGCACGCCTGCGGTCTGCATGCTGTCCATGGATCTGAAACCATTCCTGCGAACTTCCGCCAGCCGCTCCTCAAGGTCTGAAGGCTCGGTTTCCCCGCCACCGCGCACCTGCTCGGTGATCATGATCTTGCGCTGCACCTCGTTCTGGAAGGCCAGCAGCACATGGCCGGAACCGGTCTGGAAGAGGCTCATCTGCGCGCCCACCCGCATGGACATCGCCCAATAGGTGGAGGACTCCTGTTGGGCGATGACGACAACACTGCCGCGGTCGTAAACTGCCAGATGACAGGCCTGCTCGGCGCTTGCGGAAAAATCGCGCATCACCGGGGCTGCGAAAGAGACCAGCCGGCGCACCGGCGCGTGAAAATGTGCGAGCCCGAACATTTTCAGCGTCAGCGAAAACCGGTCACCCTCCAGCCGCTGTACGTAACCACGGCGCACCAGGCGGTCCAGCATGCGGTAAAGCTCGTTCGGGGTTTTGCCTATGGCCTTGGCAATCTCGATCTGCGTCAGCCCGCCATCCGTGCGGGCGAGAAGCTCCAGAATGTCCAGACCCTTGTCGAGGGCGGGGGCGCGATATCTTTCGCTGTCGTCTTCGGTCATCTTGCCTCGGTGGCGTTTTGCAGGATTGCTTGGCGGGAAATGCACTTTTTAAATACCGTTGCCGCACGCTGCCCTTTTGCGCAAGCCTGCTTGACGTTACATGAATACCGCGTTTACATATGAATTGTCGATCCATATTTGAGATCAATGAAATTCACTGGCGAAATTCAGCGGCTCGGCCCCAGCGGGCGGGTGCGCCGTAGCGGGAGGCTATTCATGGTGCAGGATTTTAACGGGCGGACAGTGGTGATCACCGCAGCCGGCCAGGGTATCGGCCGTGCGACGGCGGAGCGATTCATATCGCTCGGTGCGCGCGTCATCGCCACTGATATCAACGAGCAGGCGCTCTCGACCCTGAAAGGTGCGGAAACGCGGGTTCTGAACGTGCTGGATGGCGATGGTGTGAAGGCTTTTGCTGCCGATATCGGTCATGCGGATGTTCTGTTCAACTGTGCGGGTTTCGTTCATTCCGGCACCATTCTCGATTGCGAGGAAAAGGACTGGGATTTCTCCTTCGACCTCAATGCCAAGGCCATGTACCGCACCTGCCGCGCCTTTCTGCCAGGCATGCTGGAAAAGGGTAAGGGCGCAATCGTCAACATGTCCTCCGTCGCATCCAGCGTGAAGGGCGTGCCGAACCGTTTCGCCTACACCGCCTCCAAGGCGGCGGTTGTCGGTCTGACCAAGGCAATTGCTGCTGATTTCGTCACCAAGGGTATTCGCTGCAACGCCATTTGCCCAGGCACAGTGGATAGCCCGTCCTTGCACGACCGCCTGCGCGCCACTGGCAATTACGAGCAGGCCCTGGCCGACTTCATTGCCCGCCAGCCTATGGGCCGCATTGCCACGCCGGAAGAAATCGCCGCACTCGTCACCTATCTCGCTTCTGATGAGGCAGGTTTCACCACTGGCCAGATCCATGTGATCGACGGTGGCTGGACAGGCTGATAATTCTATACGGGAGAGAGGAGAAGGCGACCGGCCCAAAAGCCGGTCGCCTTTTTATTACGCCACCACGCTTCCAGCGATCAGTGCAAGCACGAGGAAGACCAGGAAGATCACGACGGCGATGAAGAACAGGATACGGGCAATGCCCGACGCCGCTGCCGAAATGCCGGTAAAGCCGAATACGCCCGCGATCAACGAAATAACAAAGAAAATAAGAGCCCATTTCAGCATGGAGCTTCCCCTTTCGCTTAATTTTCATGAGTTTGCCGCTTGAGGGCAAGCTCATGAAAATGACGCGCAAAAGGGGAAAATGTTCCACGCGCCCGCAAAAATCGTTCTTTTACACCACCGTTTCATTGGCGGCGTCGATCCGGCGGGCCTTGAGGCTGGTGCGAATGAATGTCGCGACGAATGCCAGGCTCATGAACAGTACAATGGTCGGGGCCGGCGCGCTGTCGATCAGAAAGCTTAGCCATATTCCTGCAAGCGAAGAGAGAACCGCAACCGAGATGGCGACCAGGAGCATGGCGGAAAAGCGTCGCGCCAGTAGGAAGGCGATGGCGCCGGGGGTGACCAGCATTGCGACGGAGAGGATGATACCCACAGCCTTCAGCGCGCCGACCACGGCAAGCGACAAAACCATCAGCAAACCGTAATGCAGGATGCGAACGGGCAGGCCGATTGCCTTGGCATGCTGCGGATCGAAGGCATTGACCAGCAGGTCTTTGCGCAGCACCCCGAGAAACAGGGTGGCAAAAAGCGCGATCAGCCCGGTCTCCAGCATGTCTGACGGCGCAATGCCCAGCATGTCGCCGAAGAGGATGTGATCCAGATGCATGTCGCTCTGCACCTTCACGTAAAGCACCAGCCCCAGCCCGAACATGCCGGAAAAGACGATGCCGAGCACCGTGTCTTCCTTGATGCGGCTATTTTCCTTGATGAAACCGGTGCCGAGAGCGCAGATCATACCGGCGGTGAAGGCGCCGATGGAAAGGGGAATTCCGGCAATGTAGGCAATCACCACGCCGGGCAGCACGGCGTGCGAAACCGCGTCCCCCATCAGCGACCAGCCCTTCAGCACCAGAAAACACGAGAGCATGGCCATCGGCACGGCAATCATCAGGGTGATGATGAAGGCATATTGCATGAAGGGCAGCTGAAACGGCAGGATGGCGAGTTCGAGATATTCGCTCATTGCGCTTCTCCCAGTGCCTTGCGCGCTTTGGCGCGCGAAGCGAGCAGCCCGTGTTTGGGTGCAAACACGAAAGCGGAAAGGAAGATCGCTGTTTGCAGCACGACGATAACGCCGCCGGTGGCGCCGTCGAGGAAGTAGCTGAGATAAGCGCCGACGAAGCTGGTGGTCGCGCCGATCACGAGGCTCATCAGGATCAGCCGCTCGAAACGGTCGGTCAGAAGATAGGCGGTCGCGCCTGGTGTCACCACCATGGCAACGACAAGGAAGGCGCCGACGGTTTGAAGGGCTGCAACCGTGGAGGCCGCAAGCAGGGTGAAGAAGATCACTTTCAGCACTTCCGGTTTCAGCCCTACTGTGCGCGCATGGTTCTCATCGAAGAACACCACCATGAAGTCGCGCCATTTCAACGCCAGTACGATGAGGCTGATGCCGCCGATCAGGGCAAGCTGGATCGTGTCTTCGGTGGTAATTGCCAGAATATTGCCAAGCACGATGGTCTGGATATTGATCGAGGTGGGCGACAGCGACACCATGAACAGCCCCAGCCCGAAGAACGAGGTGAAGATCAGGCCGATGATTGTGTCTTCCTTGAGCCGGGTTTTCTGATTGAGGAACAGCATCGAGCCAGCCGCAAGCCCGCCGGAAAGAAAGGCGCCGAGCGAAAAGGGCAGCCCTAGCATATAAGCGCCCGCAACGCCGGGAACGATGGCGTGCGAGAGCGCGTCGCCGATCAGCGACCAGCCCTTTAGCATAAGATAAGCGGAAAGAAAGCCGCAGACGCCGCCCACAAGTGCGCTGACCCAGATGGCGTTCAGCATGTAGCCATAGGTGAAAGGCTCAAGAAGGCTGTTTATCATCGGCTTTTTCCTTCGGAGCCTGCGGATCATGTCCGTTCTGGCCGTTCTTTCCGTAGATCACGAAAGGCCGCTCATCGTCGGTAATCACCTTCACCCGGCGAGGATCGGCATCATCATGCAGTTCGGCCCCGCCGAGAACGAAGTGGCGCAAGCTGCCGCCAAAGGCTTTTTGCAGGTTCTCTTCGTTAAAGGTGTCCGCTGTTTTGCCCGACGCCAGAACGGTACCCTTGACGAAGACGGCGCGATCGCAGAATTCCGGTACGCTACCGAGATTATGGGTGGAAACCAGCATGACGCGGCCCTCGTCACGCAGTGCCTTCAACAGCGCGACGATCTGTTCTTCCGTCGTCACGTCGACGCCGGTGAAGGGTTCATCCAGCAGGATAACCTGACCTTCCTGCGCCAGCGCGCGGGCCAGAAACACCCGCTTCTTCTGTCCGCCGGAAAGCTCGCCGATCTGCCGCTTGCGATAATCAAGCATATTGACGCGCGTCAGCGCTCTCTCGACCATCTCGTGATCGTGTTTCGACGGAATACGGAAGAAGTTCATGTGGCCGTAACGGCCCATCATCACCACATCCTCAACCAGTACGGGAAAACTCCAGTCCACCTCTTCAGCTTGCGGCACATAGGCGACGAGGTTTTTTCTGAGTGCATCCTTCACGGGTAGGTCGAAAATAGAGACAGAACCGGTGGCCAACGGCACAAAACCCATGATTGCCTTGAAAATCGTGGACTTGCCGGCGCCGTTGACGCCGACAAGTGCAGTGATCGTACCGCGTGGAATGGAAAAGCTGGCATTTCTTAATGCGGTGTGGCCGTTGCGATAGGTCACTGTCGCATTTTGAACCGTCAGGCCGCCGCCGCTTTTTTTGCTGCCCATTCTCATGAAGACAGTCCTTTGGCGATGGTGCTGCTCGTCACGCGCAGCAGGTCGAGATAGGTCGGAACAGGGCCGTCGGCCTCGCTCAGCGAATCCACGTAGAGTATGCCGCCATAGGCCGCTCCGGTTTCCTTGGCCACCTGCCGGGCGGGATCGGCGGAAACCGTGCTTTCGCTGAAGATGACCTGAATATTATGTTCGCGCATGGCGTCGATCACGCCGCGCACCTGTTGCGGCGTACCCTGGCTGTCGGCATTGACCGGCCACAGGAACAGTTCCTTCAGCCCGAAATCCCGGGCGAGATAGGAGAACGCCCCCTCGCTCGTGACCAACCACCGCTTGTTCTCAGGAAGCGCGGAAAGCTCATCGCGGATGGGCTGCACAGTGGCACGGACCTTGTCGGAATAGGCCTTGGCATTGGCGGCGTAAATCTCGGCGTGGGCGGGATCTATTCCAGCGAGTCCCTTGCGGATATTTTCCACATAGATCAAGGCGTTATCGGGTGACATCCAGGCATGCGGGTTGGGTTTCCCCTGATACGCCCCGCCATTGATCGCCATCGGTTCGATGCCGTCGCTGACAGTCACATCAGGCACGCCTGAAAGATTGGCCAGAAACTTCTCGAACCACAATTCCAGATTGAGGCCGTTGCGCAGCACCAGATCGGCCTTGCGGGCCTTGAGAATGTCGCGAGGCGTCGGCTGGTAGTTGTGAATTTCAGCACCTGGCTTGGTGATGCTCTCCACCTCTGCCGCATCGCCCGCCACATTGCGCGCCATATCGGCAATGATCGTGAAGGTGGTCACCACCTTCGGTTTTTCCTGCGCGACAGCCGCAGCAGGCAGGAAAAGCGAAAAAGCAAAAAGGGCATGGCGGATTTTATGGAGATTCACGTCTGTCACCGATTTTTGTTGCGATCAACTCGCAACACCATCTGTCATGGAATCACACTTGTCAACGCTATTGCAAATCATTCGCAATTTAGCGGATTTCAAAAATGTCTGAAAATGGTGCGCTTTTGCCCGCACGGCGCCGGGGGGATTAAACTTTTTTCAATGAGAAAGCGGCACTATCGCAAGGCTCGGACAACGAGGTCCCGAGCTTATCCCGCGTGTGTTCCTCATCCTTCGAGCCACGTTCAGGGGTGAGGGCGATAGGCGGGGTACTGAATGTCAGGATTTTGCGCGTGAAGGCTGTATTCGGACGAATGCGGTTTTCGCGCAAACTCGTTATGATCGGAGGCGGGATCCTGCTTTTGGCGGGTGCGACCGGTTCTGCTGCCGTATTTATCGGCAGCGAGCGGCTGCTCGGGTCCACCTATGCCTCCGCGAACGGGCTTTCCTGCGACGCAGTCCAGACAGTCAACATCCGCAAGAACGGTTCCCTGTGGGTCCGCAAATTCATTCGTACTGACGGCGGCAACGGCACGGACCGGTTGAAAACGGCGCTGCGTGTCGCCAGGGCAGTTTACGACAAACAGAAGCCCGATCTGGTCCAGGTTTCCGTGCTGGATAAAAACGGCCCGCAATTGCGCTCGGAAATGCGTGGCCGCGCCATCGCGGCCCAAGTGGTCTTCATTGCCGACCCGGCGAAAATTCCCGAAGGCGCCGATGCCCAACGTTATTCCGCCTTTTATTACGATGGTGCATCAAACGGCAGCGGCCAGTTTTACGGGCTGCGCATCGATCTGCCGCTGGAAGATGCCGAAGCAATGGCCGCAAGCCTGAGCGATGCCACCGACTGCGCAACCCCCGCTTCGGACGCCGCACCCGAAGGGCATGGCGGAAAAGCCGCAAAAGGCGCCGGCGGACACGGCGAAACCAAGGGCGAAGGCGACGGCGGCCACGACGCTGCGCCGGCGCAAACGCATGAGGGCGGACCCGGTGCTGAAGCCCACGGCGAACCCGTAGCCGACGAAGAACTTCTGACCTCGACCCCGGAAGCCGATGGCGGCAGCATCTTCAGCGTCAGCTATCTGAAATCACTGATCTTCGGAAAAGGCACAACGACCGCGCAGGCGGCGGAAGAGAAGCTGGCCGAGAGCGCGCCTGCGGAAGAGCCGGCTGCGGGGAAGACGAAGACGGGGCATTAGTTGCCAAGTCCCTGCCCTAGATCGTTTTAAGAGCGGTGGTCGAAGATCATGGACCCTATCGAACAAAACCTCGTTAACTGGAAAGAATCGCTTTTCGCAAGCATTCCTGTTGGTGGATTGCTGTCTCGCAACTCGGTTGTCTACAAATGGAAAGCAGCTTTCCGAATATGGATGCTCAGAGAAGCCATCTTTTGGCGATTGAGCGACCTAATGACACAGTCCTATGCGTTGCATAAGCAGGGACATGGTTTGGGAGCGCGTATCTTGTTGCGGAGTGGGTTGGAAACCCTCGCGACGCTAATTTACTTAAACCAACTCATGCAAGATGTACTTGAGCGGAAGTTAGATTTTCACGCATTCGGAGAGAAAACGGCCGTTTTGTTGCTTGGGTCGCGGAATAACGCCGATATGCCATATTCGCTAAACATCGTTACAGTTCTGAGTAAATGTGACAAGCGTTACCCTGGAATAATGGCGCTGTATGCCGACCTTTCCGAAAGCTCCCACCCAAGCTACGAAGGACTCTGTATGGGGTATTCCAAGATTGACCATGAGGAATACGAAGCACATTTCTCTAATCGGTGGATGGAGATATTTGGCAGTAGGCACCTACGGCCGATGGAACTGTGCATGGAAATATTCCAACACGAGTATAACGACGTATGGTCTAGTCTGATGGAAAAACTGGAGGACTGGATAGAGGCGAACGACGCGGAGCTCGAGGCGACGAAAAATTCTACGGATGGTGCTTAAGGGCGGCCGACCGACCGCCCAGTTTTGGCATGTAGCCTATACGCTCAGTCCGCCTTGTTGCGGCGGGCCGGGAAGAGGATGACGTCGCGGATCGAGGGGGCGTTGGTCAGGAGCATGATCAGACGATCGACACCGATGCCGAGGCCGCCGGCGGGTGGCATGCCCTGATCGATGGCGTCGAGGAATTCGTCGTCCAGCTGCTTGTCCTTTTCACCGCGGGCATGGGCCTGCTCAAGCTGCTCCACCATGCGGCGGCGCTGCTCTTCGGGATCGTTGAGTTCGGAGAAGGCATTGCCCACTTCCCAGGCGTTGCAATAGCTCTCAAAACGCTCAACGAGGCGCGGTTCGCCCGGCACTTCCTTGGCGAAGGGCGAGATATCCTTCGGGAAATGCGTGACGTGGCTCGGCTGGATAAGCGTACCTTCAACCTTCTCTTCGAAGATGAAGGCAAGGCATTCGCCCCAGGTCCAGTCCTTCTCGACGGCGAAACCGGCAGCCTTGGCGGCGGCGCGGGCTTCCTCGTCAGTCTTGATCGCAAGGAAGTCGATGCCGGTCGCTTCCTTCACTGCATCAGGCATGGGCACGCGCTTGAACGGTCCCTTGAAGGAAATTGTCTGGCCTTGGAATTCCACCTCGGTCGTGCCGTGCAGGGCAATCGCCAGCGTCTCGAACAGACGCTCAACGAGACCCATGATGTCTTCGTAGTCGGCATAGGCCCAATAGCACTCCATCATGGTGAATTCAGGATTGTGCCTTGTGGAGACGCCTTCGTTGCGGAAGTTGCGGTTGATTTCAAAAACCTTGTCGGAAAGGCCTGATACCAGCGTGCGCTTCAGGAACAGTTCCGGCGCGATGCGCAGATACATGTCCATCTTCAGCGTGTTGTGGAAGGTCTTGAACGGATCGGCCGTCGCACCGCCATAAACTGTCTGCAGCATCGGCGTCTCCACTTCGAGGAAGCCTTCGGCCTCCATGAAACGGCGAATGCCGGACAGGATCTTCGAGCGCTGCAGGAAGCGCAGCTTGGAGTCCTCGTTGGCGAGAATATCGAGATGGCGCTTGCGGTAACGCAGCTCAATATCGGAGACACCGTGCCATTTTTCCGGCATCGGCAGCAGCGACTTGGTGAGCATGGTGATTTCTTCGGCGTTGATCGTCAGCTCGCCGCGCTTGGTGCGGCGCACCTTGCCGGTTACGCCGATGATGTCGCCAATGTCGATCATCGGCAGAAGATTGCGCGCCGTTTCCGGCGTCGTATCTTTGTGAGAGAAGATCTGCACCTTGCCCGAGGCGTCATGGATATCCATGAACATGCCGGAATTGCGCGACGAATAAACGCGGCCCGCCACCGTTACCGTGTCGCCGGTTTCCGTGTCCGGTTCGATATCGGCATATTTTTCCGCCAGCTCCGCATTGGTCAGCGTGCGATGGAAATGCGCCGGATAGACATCGCCGATCTGCTCGCGCAGCAGCGCAAGTTTCTGGCGGCGCACTTCGGTGGCGTCGGAGGAAAGGGCGGTGGTTTCGGTTGTCTTGTCGTTCATTGTTCAATCCTGTTGCGGCGTTGCCGCGGCGACAATTGCCTCCCGTATCCCTCATTCCTGTGCTTGTCACAGGAATCCAGTGCGCCCAAGTCCTTGGCGCGGGAGACCTCAATTCATTCTTTCACGGCGCCG
Organism: Rhizobium sp. AN68; assembly: GCF_030758035.1. Lineage (NCBI taxonomy): Bacteria > Pseudomonadati > Pseudomonadota > Alphaproteobacteria > Hyphomicrobiales > Rhizobiaceae > Rhizobium > Rhizobium sp. AN68. The sequence goes on from NZ_JARWMI010000002.1 coordinate 1,687,058, forward strand.
ACGCGCCGTGGCTGGATTCCTGTGACAAGCGCAGGAATGAGGGGTGGATTTAAAACCCGCCCCGGCAGGCATCAAGCACCGCTGCCAACCATCGTGGCCACAACGGCAATAGCGACCTTCAGGCGCTGGCGCACCACGGAGCGGCCGAGCAGCGCCATCGAGTCAAACAGCGGCAGCGAGCGCGAGGAGCCGGAGACGGCGACGAAGAGCGGCGGCGTGACGACGCGCAGTTTCTTGCCCGTGCGTTCGGCAATGTCGCGCAGCTCGGCTTCGATGGCTTCAACGTTCCAATCAGGCATTTTTTCCAGATCGGTGGCAACCGTGGTGAGGATTTCGTGGATTTCCTCGGTTTTGCTTTTGAGACCGGCAAAGGAGGCGGGCGTCAGGCCAACGTCGCTCGAAAGCAGGAAGCCGGCAAGGTTTGGCAATTCGCCGAGCTTGGAAATGCGGCTCTGGGCAAGCTTCAGGCCTTCGGTCAGGCGGGAATTTTCCATCGCCCATTCCAGCGTGCGGGCAATGAAGTCCTCAGGCGTGAGCTTTTCGCGCAGCCAGCGGCCGTTCAGCCAGTCCAGCTTCTGGATATCGAAGATGGCGCCGGCCTTGGAAAGTGCTTCCGGATCGAACTTCGCGGCCAGCTCTTCCATGGTCAGCAGCTCTTCGCCTTCGGCGATCTGGATGAAGAACAGGCCGAGGAAGTTCATCAGCGCTTCCGGCAGGTAGCCGAGCGCGGAATAATAGGAGATGGACGTCGGGTTCTTGCGCTTGGAAAGCTTTGATTTGTCGGCGTTGCGCATCAGCGAAAGATGCATGAATGTCGGCTGGTCCCAGCCGAAATAACGATAAAGCAGGATGTGCTTGGGCACTGAAGCCAGCCACTCTTCGCCGCGCGCCACATGGGTGATCTTCATCAGATGGTCGTCGATGACGTTTGCCATGTGATAGGTCGGCATGCCGTCGGCCTTGATCAGCACCTGCATGTCAACCGAATCCCAGGGGATCGAGACATCGCCGTAAACGCCGTCATGGAAATCGCACGAACCTTCGGTCGGGATTTTCATGCGCACGACGTTGGCTTCGCCGGCGGCGACGCGGGTGGTCACTTCTTCAGCCTTCAGGTGGAGGCAGAGACCGTCATATTTTGGCGGCTTGCCAGCGGCGCGCTGCGCTTCGCGCATCTGCTCAAGCCGCTCGGGCGTGCAGAAACAACGAAAGGCATGGCCTTTTTCCAGCAATTCTTCGGCATAGGGCCAGTACATCGGCTTGCGCTCGGACTGGCGGTAGGGACCGTAGGGGCCACCGACGTCAGGGCCTTCCGACCAGGTGAGGCCGGTCCAGCGCAGCGCCTCCAGAACCTTCTGCTCATATTCCAGCGTCGAGCGGGTGGCGTCGGTATCCTCGATGCGCAGGATGAACTCGCCGCCGTGTTTCTTGGCGAAGAGGTAGTTGAACAGCGCGATGTAAGCGGTGCCGACATGCGGCTCGCCGGTGGGGGAAGGTGCGATGCGGACGCGAACGCCGGAAGTGGTCATGAAATTCACTCGTCGTGACGGGGTGGTGACATCGGGGCGGCTTCACCCTTCTATCACGAAGTTTTCGTTTGAATGCGGCGGGAAAGGGTGCGGAAAGGCGTGTTAAACACACCTTTGCATATTTCCGTTCGGCATCGGCTTAGGCCATATTATGCCGCAGGCGTCAAGGAAATATGGCGCTTGCGCTGTCTCCGCCCGGACGTAAACCGCCCCTAATTCACCGGCCAGACATAAAGCAGCATCGGAATGCTGGCAATGACGATCATGATCGACAGCGGCAGTCCAAGGCGCGGATAATCGCTGAAGCGATAACCGCCCGGACCCATGACCAGCGTGTTGCACTGGTGGCCGATAGGCGTGAGGAAATCGCAGCCGGCGCCGATCGCCACCGCCATCAGAAAGGCCTCCGGCCGAAAGCCGAGCGTGGTGGCGAAACCGGCGGCGATGGGTGCCATGACCAGCACGGTTGCAGCATTGTTGAGGAAGGGCGTTACCGCCATGGCAGTCAACAGGATCATGCCGAGCGCTGCGAAGGGCGGCAGTCCTTGTGCGGCATGGCCGAGCCAGGCGGCGATCAGCTCGCTGGCGCCGCTGGTGCGCAGACTGTCGCTGACGGGAATGAGGGCGGCGAGCATGACGAGGATCGGCCCGTCGATCGATTTATAGACTTCGGTCAGCGGTATCGCGCCGACGACGATCATCAGGAAGGCGGCGGCGAAAAAGGCGACGGATACCGGCACCAGCCCGCTGCCGGCGGCAATCATGGCCGCGGCAAGCACGATGACGGGCAAAAGCGCGCGGCGCTGCACCCCAAGCAGGATCTCCCGCTGCGCCAGGGGCAGCAGCGAAAATTCCTGCAAGACCTGTGGCAGGTTCTTGCGGCTGCCCTGCAGGAGTATGACGTCGCCCGCCTGCAAGGTCAGGTCGGAGAGCCGCTGGTTGACGCGCTGGCCGCGACGGCTGACTGCAATCAGATTGACGCCGCGGGTGTAGGATAGCGCCAGTTCGCGCGCGGAAATCCCGTTGAGAACGGATTCGTTGCTGATAACCGCTTCCATGGAAATAAGGTCAGCGGTCTTCTGGCCGTTCTCGGTGAGCGGCTTGCCTGACAGCAGCAGCTTGGCCTGCGAGACGATACGGTCGAGGCCCTCCGGGTTGCCTTCGAGAAGAATGGTGTCGCCCGGCTTCAGATTGACATCGGGGAAGGGGGAGATACGCCGGGGTCCGCGCAGGATCGTGCTGGCGATTACGTCGCCATCCGCCTGTTTCAACAGCTCCCGCAGCGGCTTGTCGGCGTAGGTGCTGTCGGCGGGAAGCGTCGCTTCGGCGGTATAGGCCGACTGGTCCAGAATATCCTCCATCGATGCCTGCTGGCGGTTGCGCACCGGCAGCAGGCGGTAACCGAAGGTCAGGAAGATGATGCCGATCACGGTCAGCCCGGCACCGACCGGGGTGAAATCGAACATCGAGAAGCTCTGCCCGGTCATTTCCTCACGCAGCCTGGAAACGACGATGTTGGGCGAGGTGCCGATCTGCGTCATGAGCCCGCCCAGAAGGGCGGCGAAGGCCATGGGCATCAGATAATAGGAAACAGGGCTGCCGGATTTGCGGGCGAACTGGAAAGCAACCGGCATCATGATGGCAAGCGCGCCGATGTTCTTGATGAAGGCCGACATGATGGCGACGACGATCATCAGAAAGGCCAGTTGCAGGGTTTTGGAATGCATCTCCGGGAAATATTTCTTGATCGTCATATCGACGACCCCTGAACGCGCCACGGCTGAACTGACGATCAGCGCGCTGCCGACGATGATGACGATATCGTCCGAGAAACCGGAGAACGCCTTGTCGAAAGGCACGACCCCAACCGCCACCGCCACCAGCAACGCGCTGCACGCGACCACATCATAGCGGAACCTGTCCCATATGAACGCGACCATCATGCCGGCGATCACGGTAAAGGCGAGGATCTGGTCGGTCGTCATGCTTGCTTATGCTTTCGAAGGAGAGACGGCGGGACGGACTCTTCCGGTAGGGATGTCGAAGAACGCGAGGCGGGGCATGCGGTTCCGACTGGCCGGCGCGTTCCACACGTTCGCGTCATACCAGCCTTGAGCCGGAATCAGCCGCCGCGCGTCGGCGCGGCGGAAAGTGTTCAGCCCAATGGCTTGGGCTGAAGGGATGCCGGATCAAGTCCGGCATGACGGGTCGGGGCAATCAGTGCGGTTTGGCCGCCTGTGCTTTCTTGCGCTGTCTGGCGTTACGCGCCAGCATGTTGAGCAGTTCCACCAGCGCCGAAAACGCCATGGCGGCATAGACGTAGCCCTTGGGAACATGGAAGCCCATGCCTTCGGCGATCAGGGTGGTGCCGATCATCATCAGGAAGGCGAGTGCCAGCATGACGATGGTGGGGTTGCGCTCGATAAAGTTGGCGAGCGGCGTTGCGGCGAGCAGCATCACGGCAACGGCAAAGATCACGGCCACGATCATGATCGGCAGATGCGGTGTCATGCCAACGGCGGTGATGATGCTGTCCACAGAGAACACGAGGTCGAGCAGCAGGATCTGGCCGATGGCGGAGCCGAAATTCATCGCAACCGGGCCGCCCACCATGTCTTCCTTGTGATCTTCAGGATCGACATTGTGGTGGATTTCCTTGGTGGCCTTCCACATCAGGAAGAGACCGCCGGCGATGAGGATCATGTCCTTCCACGAGAAGGCGTGGCCGAAGATTTCGAAGACCGGCGTGGTGAGCTGCACGATCCAGGCCACAGTGCCGAGAAGGCCGAGACGCATGATCAAGGCAAGCCCGATGCCGATCTTGCGGGCTTTTTCGCGCTGTTCAGGCGGAAGCTTGTTGGTGAGGATCGAGATGAAGATCAGGTTGTCGATGCCAAGCACGACCTCCATGACGATCAGGGTGACCAGCGCCACCCAGGCAGCGGGGTCGGACAGAAGAGGGAGAACGGACTCCATCAGGGAATTTTTCCTTTCAGCAACAAGGCCACCCGAAACATTCGGTTCGTGGAATTTATAGCGCAATACGCGAGAAACAAGGAGACCGCGCCTGTGATAGGCAAGATTTCATCGAAATTTCGCGCAAACCGCGTATCAGGCCCCGTGCCGTTGCCGGTCCAGTCGCCCGTTGCTGAATGATTTCAGGCCTTGTCGGTTCCGTAAGCCGCCATGAACACCATGATGGCGCTGTCGATCACCCGGTCCAGCTCCTCTTCGGGAACCGGACCTTCGAGTTCTCCGAACAGGCGCAGCTTGAAGAAAGTGCCCGTGGAAAGCTCGATATATTGCCGGGCGGCAAGTTCGACGTCATCGACCTTGAGATGGCCGAGCGAGACCTGATGCTCGATGAAATCCTGAAGAACGGTGCGCACGTTGTTGGGTGCTGCGATGAAGAAACGCTGCGCCAGCTTCGGCATGCGGTCGATGACGCCGATCACCGAGCGCATGGCCGGTATCATTTCGGAGCAGATCATCTTGTTGGCGAAGGCCTTGCCGAACTGTTTCAGGCCGTCGCGCACCTCTTCGGTGCCGGCCAGAATGTTGCGCATGGAGGTCGCGAATTCCTGGCGGTGATGATCGACAAGGGCGGCGAACAGGTCTTCCTTGTTGGAGAAATAGACATAGATCGTTCCCTTGGAAACGCCGGCTTCCCGCGTGATGTCGTTCATGCTGGCGGCATCGAAGCCCTTGCGCTTGAACACGCGCCAGGCGCCGGCAACAATCTGCTCACGCTTTGCCGGGTCTTCGCCCGCAGCAAAACGCCCGGCGGGGTTTCCCGGACAGCCCGTTTCGGTTTCCGTCTCCATATCCATGTCTTCACCTGCCATCGTTACCGGTTCCTAGCACTGCAATGGCGTAAAAAAAATTAACCGAACGTCGAACCAATCAGTTCGATTACACTTGATATGTGTCAGGAAAGGGATTATGTCAATCGAACCGAACGGTTCAGTTCGAAAAACTTTCTTCAATTTATCACGGTACAATCTCATGTCGGCCCAGAAGAATAGCGCGGTTCGCGCCGTCAACGATGCGGAAGAGGCGGACGTTTCCGCCAAGGCTGAGACCTCTCCGGCAAAGCCGGTGGAGGCCCCGCCGCAACAGCCGCCACAGACAATTGCCGCACCGAAGAAGAAGAAGCGTTCGCCGCTTCTGCCGATCTTTGCGATCGCCCTTCTCGCCGGCGCCGGCTGGTACGGTTATAACTGGTGGATCGACGGTCGCTTCATGGTTTCGACGGATGACGCCTATATACAGGGTGATATCGCGGTCATCGCGCCCAAGGTTTCGGGTTACATCGCCAAGGTGAACGTTGTCGAAAACCAGGAAGTCAAGGCGGGTGATCCGCTGGTCACTCTGGATGACGGCGACTATCGCATCGCGCTTGAACAGGCCGACGCGCAGATCCGCACTGAGGAACTGTCGCTGAAGCGCATCGACGCGCAGATCATCGGTGGCGAGGCAGCGCAGGAACAGGCCGTTGCCCAGAAGGGCGCTCTGGATGCGGCCCTTCGCGGCGCGGAAATCACCCAGAAGCGCGCCACCGAATTGCAGGCGAAAGATGTCGGCACCGTTGCCGCTTCCGACAGCGCGCAGGTCGCGCTCGATCAGGCCAGGGCGAATGTCGTAGCCGGCGAGGCGGCGATCTCGTCCGCGAAAGCCAATGTCGAGCTTCTTCGCGCCCAGCGCGAGGAAGCCGAAAGCACCATCCGTTCGCTGCAACTTTCCAAGGACAAGGCGGCCCGCGATCTGGCCTTCACCGTGCTGAAAGCGCCCTATGACGGCGTTATCGGCAATCTGGCGGTGCAGACGGGCGATCTCGTTTCGGTCGGCAAGCGCCTTGCTTCGCTGGTGCCGTTGAACGAGCTTTATATCGACGCCAATTTCAAGGAAACGCAGCTTGCCCGCGTGGTGCCCGGTTCGAAGGTCCGCGTCCATGTGGATGCTTTCGACGACGAGACCATTGAGGGCACGGTCCAGTCGATCTCGCCCGGTTCCGGTTCGGTCTTCTCGATGCTGCCGCCGGAAAACGCCACGGGTAACTTCACCAAGGTCATCCAGCGCGTACCGGTGCGTATCGTCTTCTCCAAGGAAGATCTCGCCAAGCACAATCTGCGTGCGGGCCTGAGCGTCGTCGTCGATGTGGATACCCGCACGGCGCCGGAAAACACGAAAACGGCGCACGTTAACCCATAGGCCAACCAGGGCGTCGTTGAGGGCAAGATCATGGCGGCTACGGTTGTCGGCACAGGCGGGGTATCTGTCCCCGTCGATCCACCCATGGACAAGCGCAGACTCATCGCGTTCTTCGCGATGGTCTTCGGCATGTTCATGTCCATTCTCGATATTCAGATCGTCTCCGCCTCGCTTGCGGAAATCCAGGCAGGTCTCGGGGCGGGCTCCGACGAGATCGCCTGGGTGCAGACATCCTATCTGATCGCAGAAGTCATCATGATCCCGCTGTCGGGCACGCTGGCGCGCATCCTGTCCACGCGCGTGCTGTTTGCCACCTGCGCCGCCGGCTTCACCCTGTCGAGCGCGCTCTGCGCCACCGCGACCAATATCGACCAGATGATCGTCTACCGGGCGATCCAGGGCTTTATCGGCGGCGGCATGATCCCGTCGGTCTTTGCGGCCGCCTTCACCATTTTCCCGCCCTCCAAGCGTTCGGTCGTCTCGCCGATCATCGGTCTCGTCGCCACGCTTGCGCCCACCATCGGTCCCACGGTTGGCGGTTATCTTTCCAATGCCTTTTCCTGGCACTGGCTGTTCCTCGTCAATATCATTCCCGGCATCATCGTCACCATCCTGACATGGAGCCTGATCGATTTCGACAAGCCTGAAACCTCGCTCTGGAAGAAGTTCGACTGGTGGGGGCTGATCTCCATGGCCGTCTTCCTCGGCTCTCTGGAATACGTGCTGGAAGAGGGCAACAACAAGGACTGGTTCAACGACGAGCATATCGTCATCGGTTCGGTGGCCATGGTCATCGGTGCGGTGGTGTTCTTCTGGCGTGCCTTCAAGGTGGACTTCCCCGTTGTGGACATCCGCGCCTTTGCGGACCGAAATTTTTCCATCGGCTCGCTGTTTTCCTTCGTGATGGGCATAGGGCTTTACGGGCTGACCTATCTCTACCCGCTCTATCTCGGTCGCGTGCGCGGTTACGATGCGCTGATGATCGGCGAGACCATGTTCGTTTCCGGTCTTGCCATGTTCTTCACCGCGCCGATTGCCGGCAAGGTGTCCACCAAGCTCGATCCGCGCATCATGATGGCCATCGGCTTCATCAGCTTCGGTTGCGGCACGTGGATCATGACGCATGTGACCACCGACTGGGATTTCTACGAGCTGCTGATTCCGCAGGTCCTGCGCGGTTTCGGACTGATGATGTGTATGGTGCCGATCAACAACATCGCGCTCGGCACGCTTCCGCCCGCGCGCATCCGCAATGCCTCGGGCCTGTTCAACCTCACCCGCAACCTCGGCGGTGCAGTTGGCCTTGCCGTCATCAATACGCTGCTGTCGCAACGCACCGACGATCATTATGTGCGGCTGGCGGAACATGTCAGCTATTCCAATCCACAGGCGCTGGAGTGGCTGAACAATGTCGGCGCGAACTATGATTCCTACGGGCTGGACGGTGCTTCCGTCGCGATCAAGAAGCTGGTCGGCATGGTTTCGCAGCAGGCGTGGATACTCGCCTTTGCGGATGTGTTCTTCGCGCTGACGCTGCTGTTCGGCAGCCTGATCTTCATGACCGTGCTGATCCAGAAACCCAAGGCGGCGCCGCCACCAGACGCGGCGCACTGAACAAAATCCCCTCCCATCCACCGCAGAGCTGGGGCCGTCGGAAATGACGGCCCCTTTTTTGTCTGGTTGCGATACTTTTCCGTCATGCCGGCCTTGAGCCGATATCCAGTAAGCCCAAGTCCTTGGCCCAGGGCTAAAATGACGGAAGTTGTTGGTCAGCCCCGATATTCTGCAGCCTGTTGATTTTATTGATGTGTCTAAATCCTTGGGAAAAGCCGAGGGATGATGCCGGGCAAAGGCGCGTGCCGGCAGTTCAGAGATGGAAATAAAGCGAAATCATCATCTTGCTGAAAATGTGAGGTACGTACATCATTTTTCGGTTTACGACGGCGGCAAAGCTGGATATTCAAATGGCACGGGAGGAAACATGAAGCCGACAGTTCACGATATCGCCGAGCGGGCGGGTGTCAGCCTTGCCACCATCGACCGGGTGCTGAACATGCGCCCCGGCGTTCACGCCGCTACTCGAGCGCGGGTGGAGGCGGCGATTGCCGAGCTTGGTTATGTGCGCGATATCGCCGCCGCCAATTTGGCCAAAGGTCGCAATTATTCACTGGTCTTCATCCTTCCCGGCAACGACAATTCCTTCATGGCGACGCTGCGAGCCGAAGTTCGTGCCGCAGCCGCCCGCGCCCATCTGGAGCGCACGGCGATCCGCGTTATAGAGGTGCCGCCTTTCAATGCCGCGGCACTGACGGAGGCGCTGGAAGTCGCGCGGCGGGAAAAGCCGTCGGGCGTCGCTTTCGTCGCCACCGATTCTGAGGATGTTGCCGAAGCCGCAGACCGGCTGGCCGAAGATGGCATCGCCACCGTCACGCTGGTTTCCGATCTCTCCGGTTCGCGCCGCGACCATTATGCCGGCGTCGACAACGTTGCGGCCGGGCGCACGGCGGCTAGCCTCATGGGGCGCTTCCTGTCCGGGCGCGGCGGCGATATTGCGGTCGTTGCCGGCTCCATGCTGGTGCGCGACCATCGCGAACGCCTAGACGGCTTCCGATCCGTCATCGAAAGCGAATTTCCGGACCTGCGACTATTGCCGGTCCTCGAAGGCCGGGACGATCCCGTCACCGTCGAGGCGCTGGTCACCAAGGCGCTTGCGAGCGACGCGCTGTCCGGCATCTACAGTCTCGGCGCCGGTAATCGCGGCCTCATCCGGGCGCTCAGGGCGTCATCGGGCGAAAGGTCGCCATCCGTCATCGCCCATGAGCTCACCGAAAACACGGCCAATGCGCTGCGGGAAGGCGTGCTCGATGCCGTGCTCAACCAGGATGCAGGGCATGAGGTGCGCAGCGCCATTCGCGTGTTGAAAGCGCGCGCGGATGGTCTCGCTGTCATCGCCGCGCAGGAGCGTATCCGTATCGACATATTCCTCAGGGACAATCTGCCCTGAGGAGAGCATTTCCAGGAAAAGTGGCCGCCGGTTTTCCGTCCGGAAATGCGGTGACTCTTAAAACCGCTGAAGTGGCGCAAGGAGCGCCGGAATGGAGAATTACATGTATCTCGGTCTCGATCTTGGAACATCCGGTGTCAAAGCCCTGCTGATGGACGGCGATCAGAAGATCGTCGGCTCGGCCAACGGCTCGCTGGAGGTCTCGCGTCCGCATCACGGCTGGTCGGAACAGGACCCGGCGGACTGGATCGCCGCGACCAAAACCGCAGTCGAAGGTCTGAAGCAGAAGTTTGCGAAGGAACTCGCTGCCGTGAAAGGTATCGGCCTTTCCGGCCAGATGCATGGCGCGACGCTGATAGACGCGAGCGGCAATGTGCTGCGGCCGTGCATTCTGTGGAACGACACGCGCTCCTATGCCGAGGCTGCCGAACTCGATGCCGATCCACGCTTCCGCAAGATCACCGGCAACATCGTATTCCCAGGCTTTACCGCACCGAAACTGGCTTGGGTCGCGAAGAACGAACCTGAAATCTTCGCGAAGGTGGCCAAGGTACTGCTGCCGAAGGATTACCTGCGACTGTGGCTGACGGGTGAATATATCTCGGAAATGTCGGATTCCGCCGGCACATCGTGGCTGGATACCGGTGCGCGCAAATGGTCTGCCGATCTTCTGGCGGCGACCGGCCTTGAAGAAAAACACATGCCGTCGCTGGTCGAAGGCACCGAGGAGGCAGGTGTGCTGCGTGCCGAGCTCGCCTCCCAATGGGGCATTGCGGGCAAGGCCGTGGTGGCCGGCGGTGCGGGTGACAATGCCGCTTCCGCCTGCGGCATGGGCACGGTGAAAGAGGGCCACGCGTTCGTTTCGCTCGGCACTTCCGGCGTGTTGTTTGCCGCTAACGCCTCCTATCTGCCGAAGCCGGAAAGCGCCGTACACGCGTTCTGCCACGCGCTTCCCAACACATGGCACCAGATGGGCGTCATCCTGTCCGCTACCGATGCACTCAACTGGTATTCGCGCCTCACCGGCAAGTCCGCAGCCGAACTGACGGGTGAACTGGGCGACGAGCTTCTGGCGCCGAGCGGCGTCACTTTCGCACCCTATCTTTCCGGCGAGCGCACGCCGCATAACGATGCCGCCATTCGCGGCTCTTTCATTGGCCTTTCGCATGAAAGTGACCGCAGGGCGCTGACGCAGGCCGTGCTGGAAGGCGTGACTTTCGCCATCCGTGACAATCTCGAGGCGCTGAAGTCGGCCGGCACCTCCATTTCCCGCGTCACCGCCATCGGCGGCGGTTCGCGCTCGGCCTATTGGCTGGCCTCGATCGCGACTTCGCTCGGTGTGCCCGTGGATATTCCGGCCGAGGGCGATTTCGGCGCCGCTTTCGGCGCCGCCCGCCTCGGTCTCATCGCTGCAACAGGTGCAGATCCGGTTGCAGTCTGCACGCAGCCGGAAACGGCGCGGACGATCGAGCCGGTGGTGACGCTTGGCGATGCTTATGAGGAGGCTTACCAGCGGTATCACGCGCTTTATCCCGCTATTCGGCAGCTTTCGCATTGAGGTTTTGCGTGCGCCGTTCACCCCTCTCTGCCCTGCCGTGCATCTCCCCCACAGTGGGGAGATCGACAAGCGGCTAGGTCACGTCCTCCTGTGAGGTCGCGATCGAAGCGATTGAGCGCAACTTGCTGATCTCCCTCCTTGTGGGGGAGATGTCCGGCACGACAGAGGGGGTAAGCGGCCCGCGCAGACCTCGAATTTTTGAACACCACCTAAACCCACCCCAGAGGAGGAACCATCCAATGAGCACAGGCTTCTTCGGCGATATCGCCAAGATCAAATATGAAGGCCCCGACAGCACCAACCCGCTCGCCTTCCGACATTACAACCCCGACGAGATCGTTGCCGGAAAGCGTATGGAAGATCACCTGCGCTTTGCCGTGGCTTACTGGCACACCTTCACCTGGCCGGGCGGCGACCCATTCGGTGGGCAGACGTTCCAGCGTCCCTGGTTTGAAGACACCATGCAGGCCGCCAAGCTGAAGGCCGATGTCGCCTTTGAATTCTTCTCGCTGCTCGGTTCGCCGTTCTATTGCTTCCACGACGCCGATGTGCGCCCGGAAGGCAGGAACTTTGCCGAAAACACCAGGAACCTCAACGAGATCGTCGACTACTTCGCGCAGAAGCAGGCTGATACCGGCGTAAAGCTTCTGTGGGGCACGGCGAACCTGTTCTCCAACCGCCGCTTCATGTCGGGTGCCGCGACCAATCCGGACCCGGATGTCTTCGCATTCTCGGCTGCGACGGTGAAGACCTGCATGGATGCCACCAAGAAGCTCGGCGGCGCCAATTACGTACTATGGGGCGGTCGTGAAGGTTACGAAACGCTGCTCAACACCGATCTTTCGCGCGAGCTGGACCAGCTCGGCCGCTTCCTCAATCTGGTTGTGGAATACAAATACAAGATCGGTTTCGAAGGCACGATCCTGATCGAGCCAAAGCCGCAAGAGCCGACCAAGCACCAGTACGACTACGACGTCGCAACCGTTTATGCGTTCCTGCAGAAGAACGGTCTCGAAAAGGAAGTGAAGGTCAATATCGAGCAGGGTCACGCCATCCTCGCCGGCCATTCCTTCGAACACGAACTGGCCATGGCCAATGCCTTCGGCATTTTCGGCTCCATCGACATGAACCGCAACGATTACCAGTCTGGCTGGGATACCGACCAGTTCCCCAACAACGTACCTGAAATGGCGCTGGCCTATTACCACGTGCTGGCCGGCGGCGGCTTCACCAATGGCGGCACCAACTTCGATTCCAAGCTGCGTCGCCAGTCGCTCGATCCGCAGGACCTGCTGATCGGCCATATCGGCGGCATGGATTGCTGCGCCCGCGGTCTGAAGGCGGCGGCGAAGATGATCGAGGACGGGGCGCTGTCGAAGCCGCTGTCGGAGCGTTACGCGAAGTGGGACGCACCTGAAGCCCAGAAGATGTTGCGCGGCGAGCTGAAGCTCGAAGAAATCGCAGCGCTGGTCGAGCGCCAGGATATCAACCCCGAGCCGAAGTCCGGTCGTCAGGAATATCTGGAGAACGTCGTCAATCGTTACGTTTGACGGGCTGGTACGTTCATAAACACAGGACGGGGGAGCATCCCCCGTCTAGAGGCTGGTTAAAGCCGCAAACCTCTCCTCCGTCATCCTCGCGACACGCCCGAGGATGACGTCGTATCTGCGGTGTACGGCCCCGTGCGGTCTCCGGGCCCGATGCTGCAGATAACATTCCATAAAATGAGACTAAGAAGGTTGCGATAGCCGGATTAGCGGGCATGCTCTCCGTCTGCTGCCAAAGGCGAGAACATTTCCGCGCGACCCCTCCTTTCTTTCCAGTCACTTACCGCAAAACCTTTCCCCGCATGTCCCCACCCGTCCATTTCGCTGCATCATTCCCCTGCAACCGGAACGGAAGGGCGATACGCGCGGCGCCTTTCGCGGACCGGCTGCCGGCATCGACAAGCGTGGTTCTGGCAAACCGCGTTCCGGAAAGGCGTCCCGCAATTGCCAGCAGCGGGAAGGGCCGATCTGGTAGGTGTCGTGAAAAGGCTGTCACCGATCGACCGGCATTCCGGTCAAACAAGGCGCGGCCCGGCAGATGCAAGACTTTCCACCACACTCAACTCCCATCCGCATTTGCCGGGCTGTCGTTTCTCCCGCCGCCGGGAAACCGTTGCGGCGACTTTCGTGTACCTAAAGCGCTTTGGATATCTTAACCGCGCTGCTGAAACGTTGCAGATTTTGCGTGCCTGCGGCTGTACCTCATTGCTGACTTGGTCTAAACCGCTCTCCATCTTTTGACGCTCGATGGATGACGAAAGGGCCTATCCGATGACCGATCACAAAGCTCTTGCAGCCCGTTTCCCCGGCGATTTCCTGTTCGGCGTGGCGACCGCCTCCTTCCAGATCGAGGGTGCCACCAAGGTTGACGGCCGCAAGCCATCCATCTGGGATGCCTTCTGCAACATGCCGGGACATGTCTTCGGGCGCCACAATGGCGACGTTGCCTGCGATCACTATAATCGCTGGGAGGATGATCTCGATCTCATAAAGGAAATGGGTGTCGAGGCCTATCGTTTCTCCATTGCCTGGCCGCGCATCATTCCCGATGGATTCGGCCCGATCAACGAGAAGGGGCTGGATTTCTACGACCGCCTCGTCGATGGCTGCCAGGCGCGCGGCATCAAGACCTATGCGACGCTTTACCATTGGGACCTGCCGCTGACACTGATGGGCGACGGCGGCTGGGCCTCGCGTTCCACCGCCCATGCCTTCCAGCGTTACGCCAAGACCGTCATGGCACGGCTGGGCGACCGGCTGGATGCGGTGGCGACCTTCAATGAGCCCTGGTGTGCGGTCTGGCTCAGCCATCTCTATGGCATTCATGCGCCGGGCGAGCGCAACATGGAAGCAGCCCTTGCGGCCATGCACCACATCAACCTTGCCCATGGTTTCGGCGTCGAGGCGTCCCGCCATGTTGCGCCCAAGGTGCCGGTCGGACTGGTGCTGAACGCCCATTCCGTCATCCCGGCCTCCAATAGCGACGCCGACATGAAGGCAGCTGAACGGGCATTCCAGTTCCACAACGGCGCGTTTTTCGATCCGGTCTTCAAGGGCGAATATCCGGCCGAAATGATAGAGGCCCTGGGCAGCCGCATGCCGGTGGTGGAGGCGGAAGACCTGTCCATCATCAGCCAGAAGCTCGACTGGTGGGGTCTCAATTATTATACACCGATGCGCGTTGCCGACGACGCCACCGAAGGTGCGGAATTCCCTGCCACCAAACAAGCCCCGGCCGTCAGCGACGTCAAAACCGATATCGGCTGGGAAGTCTATGCGCCGGCGCTGCATTCCCTGGTGGAGACGCTTTACGAGCGCTACGAGCTGCCCGATTGCTACATCACCGAAAATGGCGCCTGCTACAATATGGGCGTCGAAAACGGCGAGGTGGACGATCAACCCCGTCTTGACTATTACGCCGAACATCTTGGTATCGTTGCTGATCTGGTGAAGGACGGTTACCCCATGCGGGGTTACTTCGCCTGGAGCCTGATGGACAATTTCGAATGGGCGGAAGGGTACCGCATGCGCTTTGGTCTCGTGCACGTGGATTACGAAACGCAGGTTCGTACGTTGAAGAACAGCGGCAAATGGTACAGCGCGCTGGCATCGGGTTTTCCGAAGGGGAATCACGGTGTGATGAAGGGGTGAGGCTTTCTCCCTCATCCCTGTGCTTGTCACAGGGATCCAGCCAGCCCAAGTCCTTGGGCTGGGATAAGTATTTCCGCCACGCAGACGCGTGTCGGCCGGATTCCTCTGACAAGCACAGGGATGAGGGTGGAAAGGCTGGCTCGTGTGTGAACTTTACCCGCCGTATTCCTCACCAGGAAAGCACACGATCGCTCTCCCCAATAAAGTTCTTCCACCTTACTATCAGTTTTCCAAACTTTTTTGCCAGTTACCCGGCGGTGCCTGCTTGCGCCTGCCATCCTGTCTCCTATGTCAGGCAGGCTACGCAGACGTAGCGCCTGCTGCTGCCTCATCCGGAGCGGTGCGGGCTGGTCCTCCCAGGGAAAACGAACATGCTTATCGAAAAACTCAACTGGCGTTATGCCACCAAGAAAATGGATCCTTCCAAGACTGTTGCGGAAGACAAGGTCGAGCGCATCGTCGAAGCCGCCCGGCTGGCGCCCACTTCCAGCGGGTTGCAGCCGTTCGAAGTCATCGTCGTTACCGATCCGGAAGTGCGCGCAAAGATCCGCGAGATCGCCTGGAACCAGGCGCAGGTGACTGAAGGTTCCCATCTTCTGGTGTTTGCGGCGTGGGATAACTACACGCAAGAGCGGATCAACCATATGTTCGATCTGGTCAACGAAGAGCGTGGCGTCAAGAACGAGGGCTGGGAAGCGTATCGTCAGAAGCTTCTCTCCTCCTATCCGCAGCGTGATGAGCAGGTGAATTTCGAACACGCAGCCCGTCAGGCCTATATTGGTTTCGGCATGGCGGTGGCGCAGGCTGCTTTCGAGGGTGTGGATTCCACACCGATGGAAGGTTTCGATCCGGCCAAGCTGGATGAAATCCTCGGCCTGCGTGAAAAGGGCCTGCGCTCCGTCACCATCCTGCCGCTCGGATACCGCGAGCCGGAAGGCGACTGGCTGGTGAACCTGAAGAAGGTCCGCCGCCCGCTTGAGGAATTCGTCAGCCACGTCTGATTTCCACGCACTCGCGAAGTCTTGACTGCCGCAGGGCCGCACAGACGGCTTTGCGGTAGATTTTTTCTCTGATTTCAGATAATTGAAAAATCATCCCTGTTAAAAGATGGCGCCTGCGGGCAAGTATGCGCCATCGAATTGCCGATCCCCGGCATTTCTGAGTGAAAGCCTGACGAAATGACCCGGAAAATCAGCTGTCATCGAATGTGCCGGAAGGCTGCATGAAGAGAGCGGTTCAGCACCGCAACAGGATTTTTTGAGACCCGATCCGTCAAGAGTTTTCGCAGAGTTCCCAATGAGTTTTTCATCCAACGCGACATCGCTCGCGCGCGCACCGCAGACTGCCAAGGACGCGATGGTCACGTTTGAAGGCGTGACCAAGACCTTTGGCGGCAGCGATGGCAAGCCGGGCTTCGCAGCCCTCGCCGGCATTGATTATGTCGTGCCGAAGGGTTCCATCACCGGCATCATCGGCCGCTCTGGTGCCGGCAAATCCACCCTCATCCGCCTCGCCAACGGCCTTGAAAAACCGTCGTCCGGCCGGGTGGTCGTCGACGGCGTCGATGTTGCCGCCCTTGATGAGAAGAGTCTGAGGACCCTTCGCCGTTCCGTCGGTATGATCTTCCAGCACTTCAATCTCCTGTCGTCGCGCACCGCTTTCGACAATGTGGCGCTGCCGCTAGAAATTGCCGGTCTCGGTAAAAAAGAGATCGAAACGCGGGTAACGCCGCTGCTCGAACTCGTCGGCCTTTCCGACAAGGCGAAGCGTTATCCGGCGGAACTGTCGGGTGGGCAGAAGCAGCGTGTCGGCATCGCCCGCGCGCTTGCGACGCAACCCAAGCTGCTGTTGTCGGACGAGGCGACGTCCGCGCTCGATCCGGAGACGACCCAGTCCATCCTTGAACTCCTGAAGCGGATCAATGCCGAACTTGGGCTGACAGTGCTGCTCATCACCCACGAGATGGAGGTGGTGAAGACCATCGCCTCGCAGGTCGCCGTCATCGACAGGGGCCTGATCGTGGAGGAGGGGCGCACCTTCGATATTTTCACCGCGCCGAAACACGAGACGACCCGCAGCCTGCTGTCGTCCTCGGTCGGGGTTAAGCTGCCGCACTGGGTTACATCAGGGTTGAAGCCGGAAGCCGCGGAAGGTGACCGCGTTCTCGTGCGGCTGGTGTTCTTCGGCGAAACGGCATTCCAGCCGCTGACCGCGCGTCTTGTTGCAGAAATCGGTCCTGACGTGAACATCCTTGCCGGCACCATCGAGGAAATTTCCGGCGAACCATTCGGCTCGCTGGTTGTGTCCTATCCGGCCACGGCGGAAACCACCGCCCGCGCCGGCCGCTTTTATACTGAGACCGGTCTTCACACGGAGGTGCTGGGTTATGTCGCCTGATATGCTTTTCAACCTTCTGTCGAAGGGTCTTCTGCAGACGCTGCACATGGTCGCGGTCGCCGGCATCGTCGGCTCCATCATCGGCGTGCCGATGGGCGTTTTCCTTGCCACCAGCGGCAAAGGCGAACTCTTCCCCGCGCCGATGACGAACCGCATCCTCGGCCTTGTCGTCAATGCGGCGCGCTCCACGCCCTTCATCATTCTGGTGGTGGCGATCATTCCCTTCACGCGGCTGGTCGCCGGCACTTCCATCGGCACCAGTGCGGCCATCGTGCCGCTGACGGTTGCCACCGTGCCTTTCATCGCGCGGCTGGTGGAAGCGGCGATCCGCGAGGTCGACAAGGGCCTGATCGAAGCGGCCCGCGCCATGGGCGCAACACCGTTGCAGATCGTCACCAAGGTCCTGCTTGCGGAAGCAAAGCCGGGCATCACGCTGGCGCTTACCCTCACGCTCGTCAGCCTCATCGGTTATTCGGCCATGGTCGGTGCTGTCGGCGGCGGCGGGCTGGGTGATCTCGGCATTCGCTACGGCTACCAGCGCTTCATGCCTGACGTGATGCTGGTCGTGGTGCTGGTGCTGATCGTGCTCGTGCAGCTCGTGCAGAGCGCCGGCGACCGGCTTGCCCGCAGCTTCGACAAGCGCACCCGCAAGAACTGATAAAACCGTTCAAGAACAACAAACCCAAGAACAACAAACCCAAGGAGACATCCATGAAGAAAATCATCCTCGCGGCTTCGCTCGCCGCTCTCTTTACCGCCGGTCAGGCGCTGGCCGAAACCATCAAGATTGGTGTTACACCTGCCGAGCACGCGCAGATCATGGAACAGGTCAAGAAGATCGCCGCCGCCAAGGGACTGGACATCGATATCGTCGAGTTCTCCGACTACGTCGTGCCGAACCAGGCACTGGCAGACGGTGAGCTTCAGGCCAACTCCTTCCAGCACCAGCCTTACCTCGACAACCAGATCGCTGACCGCAAGTTCGATCTCGTCAGCGTCGGCACCACCATCACCACCCCGATGGGCGTTTATTCGAAGAAGGTGAAGAGCCTTGACGAGCTGAAGGACGGCGCGACGGTCGGTATTCCGAACGACCCGACCAATGGCGGCCGTGCGCTTCTCGTTCTCGCTTCCAAGGGTGTGCTCAAGGTCAAGGAAGAAGCCGGTCTGAAGGTAACGCCTGCCGACATCACCGAAAATCCGAAGAACATCCAGATCGTCGAACTTGACGCTGCGCAGTTGCCGCGCTCGCTGGATGACACCGACGCGTCGGTGATCAACACCAACTATGCCACTGCAGCAGGCCTGAACCCCAAGAAGGACGCCATCGCCATCGAAAGCGAAAAGTCCCCTTACGCAAACGTCATCGCCGTTCGTGCGCAGGACAAGGACAAGCCGTGGGTGAAGACGCTGGTGGAATCCTACCACAGCCCGGAAGTGAAGGCCTTCATTCTGGAGAAGTTCAACGGCACGGTCATTCCGTCCTGGTAATCAGGCCTGACACGATTGAAGTTGCAGCCTCTCCCGTTCGCGGGGGAGGTTTTTTGTTTGCGGGGCGAACGCATCCGCGGTTTTTATGAAAATCCCCCACCATTGTGGGGAGAAATTTTCTCTATTTCACCCCTACTGTCGTTTTATACCCGTTGTTTTTTGTGGCGTCGCCACAATCCAACTTAACGGCTTTTGAATGTTTCCTTCGCAAGATGATGCTTTCGAAGGGGATTTTATGCGGATTGCGCCGCGAAACATTGGGGAATATTTGCCGGTCGGGCGTAGAACCGCCGTCGGCGTCGTATTGTCCACATTTGCGCTGGTGCTTCTCATTGTCACCGCGCTGGTCTTGTCTGCTCTGAGCCAGGTCAGGGAAAGGGCGAACTCGCTCGACAATGCCCGCTCGCGCGAGACAACGGCGGGCGCCCTTGTCACCTTCCGCGACCAGCTTGGCGCGACGCTGAACGACTACGCCGCCTGGGACGATGCCGCCGACTATGTCTACGCCCCCGACAGGTTCGACTGGGTGGCGAGCAATTATGGCGAGATGACGGTCAACAGCGATCTTTTCGATACCGCCGTCGTCCTCGACGAAGACGGCAAGGTCCGCATGGCCTACCAGAACGGCAAGCCGGTTGCCTGGAAGCCCCATGACTATTTCGCAGAAGGCCTCAAGGAGATGATCGAACGGGTGCGCTCCATGCGTCCCGGCATCGCGTCGCAGGTCACCGGTTTCGTGAAAACCCGCGACGGCGTCGCGGCTACGGGGGTCGCGCTGGTGCGGCTCAAATCCGGGGTCTTGCCTTCGGTTGGATCCGAGCGGCGATATCTGATTTTCGCGCGTCATCTCAAACAGGCGACGGTAGACAAGCTGGCCCGCAACTACGTCATCGATGGTCTGCAACTGCAATATGGCGACGGGCCGGCGACCAACCATGTGGATGTCGTCAATCCGCTTGGTGATGTGCTGGCGCGGCTCGTCTGGCGCTCCCAGCTGCCGGGGGACGTGAGCTTCCATGAGGCCCGGCCGGTCGTCTTCACGGCACTCGGCATTGCCGGAACGTTCTTTCTCGTACTTCTCATCATCGGTTCGGCGACGCTCGACCGGCTGAAGGCTGACGAAGCGGCGGCGAGGGAAGAGGCGCTGCGCGATCGTCTGAGCGGGCTCAGCAACCGCGCCGGGCTGTTTTCCAAGCTCAATCGCATGGTGGGCAAGGCGCGCCACGACAAGACCGATATCAAGCTGCTTTACCTCGATCTTGATGGTTTCAAGGAGATCAACGATTCCTACGGTCACGCTGCCGGCGATCGACTGATCAAGGGCGTTGCGGCGGCGCTCAGGGTGCTTGTGCCGGAAGATGCCGTGCTCGCGCGGCTCGGCGGCGACGAATTCGCCATCGCCATTCAGGGTAACGACGTGTGGTCGGAAGGCCGCAAGCTCTGCCAGGCGCTGCTCGAACTGTTCACCGAGCCGTTCAGCATCGGCGAGCGGGTGGCGAGCATCGGTTGCAGCATCGGCACTTCCGTCTCCAGAGCCGGTGATATCAACGGTGAGGAACTGCTGCGCCGCGCCGACATGGCCATGTATCAGGCCAAGGAAAACGGGCGTGGGCGTTACGTCGCCTACGAGCTGAAAATGGATGCGCTGCGCGAGGAGAAGCTGCAGCTTGAGGCCGATCTGCGTTATGCCATCCTGAATGACGAGATATCGGTGGTCTACCAGCCGGTCGTCAATGCCGCCACGCGCAGTATAACCGGGGTGGAGGCGCTTGCCCGCTGGCAAAGGCCGGGATACGGCTTCGTGCCGCCGGATATCTTCATCGCCGCTGCCGAAACCAGTGGCCTTATCGAGCGGCTCGGCCTGCTGGTGCTGCGCAAGGCCTGCGAGACGGCGGGTCAATGGCCCTCCATCAAGCTCTCGGTGAATATTTCACCCGTTCAGTTCCGCAATCCGGCCTTTTCCGGCAACGTGGCGGATATTCTCGCCGCCACGCAGACGCCGACCGCAAGGCTGCGGCTGGAAATGACCGAGGGCTATTTCATCCAGAATCCGGAGCGGGCAAGTGCGGCAATCGACAAGCTGAAACAGCTTGGCCTGCATATAGCGCTCGACGATTTCGGAGCCGGTTTCGCCAGCGTCGGATATCTGCGCCGCTTCGGTTTCGACCGCATGAAGATCGACCGGTCGCTGGTCATGGCCCTGGAGCAGGGTGGGCGGTCACTGGAAATGTTGCAGGCAACCGTGGCGCTTGCGAAATCTCTCGATATTCCGGTCACGGCGGAGGGCGTCGAGACCGAAGAACAGGCGGCTATCCTGCATCTGTGTGGCTGTGACGAATTGCAGGGCTACCTGTTCTCAAAACCCGTCGCCGCTGAAGAGATTACCGCCATGCTGGAGGAGCAGACGGCGCCGCTGTTTGCGCTTCGGGCAGGGGCAAAAGGGTGATCCAGACTCCGTCACCCCGGACCTCATCCGGGGGCAGAGCGATCAAGTCGTTAATCGCGTAAGAGCCTTCTCACCGTGAAGACGTGCCGTGGCTGGCCGCCGATCCGCTTTAGCGCCCCAGATGGCGCTCGCCGCGCTTCTTTGCCAGTTCGATCTGCTGCTGCCGGTCGCGGAACCGCTGGCGGTCTTCTTCTGTCCGGTCGTCGTAACAGCTCGGGCAGGACACACCTTCCTCGAACAACGGGGATTGGCGCACCTGCGATGTGATCGGGTTGCGGCAGGCGTGGCAGAGCTTGTGATCGCCTTCGGCAAGACCGTGGACGACGGAGACGCGCTCGTCAAACACGAAGCACGCGCCTTCCCACAGGCTCTCTTCTTCCGGCACCTCTTCCAGATATTTCAGGATGCCACCCTTGAGGTGAAAGACCTCATCGAACCCCTGTTCCTTCATGAAGGCGGTCGCCTTTTCGCAGCGGATGCCGCCGGTACAATACATGGCGATCTTCGGCTTGTTGTGCAGGCCGGGATTGTTCTTTACCCAGCCGGGAAACTCGCGGAAGGTCTTGGTCTTCGGGTCCACCGCGCCCTTGAAGAGACCGATCGCGGTCTCGTAGTCGTTGCGGGTGTCGATGACGATGGTGTCCGGGTCGGAGATCAGCGAGTTCCAGTCGCGCGGATCGACATAGGTGCCGACGATGCGGTTGGGATCGATATCCGGCACGCCCATGGTGACGATCTCTTTCTTGAGCTTCACCTTCATGCGCACGAAGGGCATGTTCGATGCCCGGCTTTCCTTATGTTCCAGCGCCGTAAATTCCGGCTGCGCACGCAGGAAGGCAAGTATGGCGCGCACACCCGCATCCGGCCCGGCAATGGTGCCATTGATGCCTTCCGCCGCCAGAAGCAGCGTGCCCTTGACGCCGTTTTCCCGGCAAAGCTGAAAGAGCTCGTCGCGCAGGCTTTCAAACCGCGGCAGGCGGGCGAAATGATAAAGCGCAGCCACAAGAAAATCGCCAGTGGGGTGAGGGGCGGCTTCCGGGCGGGGGAGAATGGTGGTGTCGGTCATGGGCGCTGAAATACAGCGGCGGCGGCCGCAAATCAATATTTATCCGCCGCTGCCGGTATTTTGAAAATCGTCAAATTCTCAGTCTCTTCGGGCTTTCCGGTCTACTTCGCCGCCTGCCGCCATAAAAGGCCGACGATGCGGCTTTCGGTTCTGGCGGATTCGGAGAAGACTTCGTTTGCCAGCTCAAGGCCATCTCCGCGCAGCGCCTGCTGCCTCTGAATGATTGCATCGAGAAGCAGAGCCAGTCGCTCGCCATTGCCGAAACGCTCCGGTTCCCGGTCCGCAAAGGCTGCAAGGACCGAAAGATCGTGCTCGTGGCCGAGGATGTCGACCAGCCGCTTGGTGTCGGCCCGCTTGGCGCGCATGGCCGATGGCCAGAGGCGGCGCAGAAGGCCGAGATGCATCCAGTAGGCCTGGCCCGCCTTGCGCAATTCGTGGAAATGTTCGACGTCGGCCTGCTCATGACAGTCGGCAAGTGCTTTACGCGCCCTCTTCCTCTGCTTCGCCCACCCGGTCTTCACCAGCCTTGTCACAACCTTAAGCTCGTCCGGAAGCGACACTGCCTTCAGCTTCTTGCGTGCTTCCTCGCAGCCGGCGATGGCGGCCGCAATGGCCTCGTCGAGACCTGCCTCATGTTCGATGGCGTGGTCACGGCGCTTGCGCAGGACTGTCGTGATCGATCGCAGCGCCTTTCCTTGCGTCGTGGAGGCCGCGAAAGTCTCGAGATACTCCACCGTCTCCACCAGCGCCGTCGCTTCCCGCGCAAAAGCGAGCGAGCGGGCGATGTCGCGAAAGCGCGCGTTTTCCTCTTTGCTGAAATCGGGTGCTGCCCTGGCGATGAGGCGGTAGAGGGCGCGCAGCCGCTTGAACCGCTTGCGGGCATCGTGCACCGCCTCATGGCGCCCGGAAGGCTGGTCGCGAAGGCTGATTATCGCCTCTTCGATGAGTTCCAGTCCCGCGCGGCGGATTTCATCGTCGAACGGTTTGTTCGGGTCAATCCTGAAGGGCATCCGCCAAGTCTCCGTGGGGACAGTCCATGGCGAGCGACTGGTTGGAGAAGCGACGGTCGCCCGTTACCTCCTTGCCAAGCCAGGAGGGCAGATCGGGGTTGGCGTTCTCGTCGTCCATCTCTACCTCCGCCACGATCAGCCCCTTGTATTTACCCTCGAAAACATCGACTTCCCAAGTGAATCCACCGTGATCAACCGTGTGGCGCATCTTCTCGATCACCACGCCGGGGGCGCTGGCCATCAATTCTTCCGCGTCATTCAGTGGAATGGAATATTCATATTCATCGCGGACGAGCGAACTCGCGCCGATCTTGATGGTCAGTGTCGCGTCAAGCCCGTTGACGATCCTGACCCGGACCGAACGATTTTCCAGCGAGGCGACATATGCCTGCCGGAAAGCCATGCTACGCGTCACTTCATTACGCCATTCATCGCCTGCAACCAGAAACTTCCGCTCGATTTCCTTGGCCATGCTGTCTCCGTAAACCGGTGCGCCAGATTATCGCATGAAGACGTCATAAAGAAGCGAATAGATTGAAGTATCTGGATAAAAATGGTCTTGCCATGCCTCGACATCAAGGCCGGGGCAGGCTAATCGATAAACCGGATTTCAATCGTTTCAATCGCGCAAGGGAGGCTTATCTTGGCCCAGGACTCCGAAAAACTGCTCTCCATCCTCAAGCTGCAGCCGGTTGTGCCGGTGCTGATCGTGGATGATGCCACTTCCGCCGTGCCGCTCGCGCGCGCTCTGGTCGCAGGTGGCCTGAAGGCAATCGAGATCACCATGCGCACGCCCGCGGCACTCGATGCCATCCGTGCGGTTGCGGCGGAAGTGGAGGGCGCCCATGTCGGCGCTGGCACCATCCTCAACGCCAAAGATTTCGAGGCGGCCGCTGAAGCCGGTTCCACCTTCATCGTCAGCCCCGGCATCAACAAAAGCGTGCTGGAAGCTGCGCGCGCCTCCAACGTGCCGCTGCTTCCAGGGGCCGCCACGGCAAGCGAAGTCATGGCGCTGCGCGACGAAGGCTACAAGGTGCTGAAGTTCTTCCCGGCGGAACAGGCCGGTGGCGCGCCATACCTCAAGGCACTGTCCTCGCCGCTCGCCGGCACGGTGTTCTGCCCGACCGGCAGCGTCTCGCTGAAGAATGCCAATGACTATCTTTCCCTGCCGAACGTCGTCTGTGTCGGCGGTTCCTGGGTTGCTCCGCGCGAACTGGTGGCAACGGCTGACTGGGCCGGCATCACCAGGCTCGCCGCCGAAGCCGCAGCACTGCGCGGCTGATCTACTACTTCTTCAAGCCCGTTCACGAAGGCGTGAGCGGGTTTGTCATTTGTATTCGTGCCATGGCTCCCTATCTTCCCGTGTAGACTTTACCCTCACAGGAGATTTTGATGTTCGACGCCAAGAAGCTTCTTGAACAATTCCTCGGCTCACAGGTGCCGGGCCTTTCGGGAAGCGTCCGTGACAGAGCCGGGCAGGCCGCCGATATCGCCAAGAACAATCCGATGAAGGCCGGTGCGCTCGCCGCCGCCATTCTGGGCACCAAGACCGGCCGCAAGCTCGCCGGCAATGTCGCCACCATCGGCGGCGTCGCGGCCATCGCCGGTCTCGGTTATCTCGCCTACAAGAATTACAAATCCGGGCAGGCGCCTGAAGTAGCTCAAAAACCCGAGCCGGAGCTTCTCGCCCCGCCCGCCGATTCCGCCTTCCATCCGCAGTCCCCCGCCCTTTCCAACGATTTTGCGCTGAAACTCATCCAGGCGATGATTGCCGCTGCCAAGGCAGACGGCCATATCGACGAAAAAGAGCGCGCCAACATCATGGATAAGGTGCAGGTGTCCGGCCTCGACACTGAAGCCGAGCGGTTCCTCGAAAAGGAACTGGCCGATCCGCTGGATATCGACGCACTGGTGGCTGCTGCCCGCACAGAGGAGCAGAAGGTGGAAATCTACACCGCCTCGCGTCTTGCCATAGAGGCCGATACGCGGGCGGAGCGCGGTTATCTCGATCTGCTTGCCGGGCGGTTGGGATTGCCCGATGCGCTGGTCGATCATATCGAGTCGACGGTGGTGGCGGCGAAGGTTTGAGGTTAGAAGAGGGGGTGAACCACGCCCCCCTGCCGTATATGCACTGTTGTCATCCAGCCCCGCTTGGCCTAATCCTTCTCCCAGACAATGGGGAAGAGAATGCGCGATCTGAGTGATTTTAAGGGATGTCCGGCGCCGCAGCCGGTGACGCTGAAGGGCCGTTATGTGACGGCGGAAACGTTTGATCGCGACAGGCATCTTGCAAGGCTCTGGACTGCGCTTGGTGGTGAGGGGGTCAATGCGCTTCTCAAATATTTCCCGCAAAGCGGCTTTGCCGATGCTGCAGCCTTTGGTGACTGGCTTGTCAACGCGGGTGATAAACTCAACTGGGTGACATTGGTTTTCGTTGAAAATGCCACCGGTGACGTCGTCGGAATGGCAAGCTACATGCGGCCCGATCCCGCCAATGGCGTAGTCGAGGTCGGTTCGGTTGCCCATGGCGCCAGGATGAAGCGCTCGCCGCTTTCGACCGAAGCGCATTATCTGATGGCGAAACACGTTTTCGAGGATCTGGGTTACCGCCGCTACGAGTGGAAATGCCACAATCAAAACGAACCCTCCAAGATCACGGCGAAGCGTTACGGCTTCACCTTCGAGGGTGTGTTCCGCCAGCACATGATCTCCAAGGGTGCCAACCGCGATACGGCGTGGTTTTCCATGATCGACGGCGAATGGCCGTTGATTGGCAAGGCGTTTGAAATCTGGCTTTCGCCGGAGAATTTTACGGCCGATGGCGCGCAGAAGCGCAAGCTTGAGGATATCCGCGCGGAGCTCGCCCATGACCACGCCTGAAAAGAAGGCTGGCTCTGGCCGTAAAGACTGGTCGCCGGGCCTTGCAGCCGCTGGCATCATCCTCGGTTTTGGGCTGGTGTTTTACGTGATGCCGAAAATCATGCTGTGGCTGGGGGATTATTCGCCCTTTCTTGCCGCGGCGTTTGGCTCGGTGGTGGTGCTGTGCTTTTTCCTGCTGTTCTGGCTGCGCGCCCGCTACCAGCGCCGCCGCGACAGTCAGAACTGAAGCGACGCGCCAAGCAGCATAAGGCCCATTAAAAGCACGAACAGCGCACCGGCAATCTCGATCGCGTGGCTGATGCCCGCTGCCCTGCGGCTTCCGGGGCCGGCGAAGCGAACAGCAAGCCCCTTGGCCGAGACGGCCATGATGGCAAGCAGCGATACGGTGATGGCGGTACCCAGCGACATGGCAAGCACGGAAAGCACGCCGCCGAGAAAAATCCCGTTCAAGAGCGCAAAGCTCATGACGATGATGGCGCCGGAGCATGGCCGCAGGCCAACTGCGATGATGGCCGACCACGCTTCGTGCAGGCTGAAATTCTTGCCTTTGAGAAGCAGCGGATCGGGCGCGTGCGATTTTCCGCAGGAGACGCAAAGATCACCTGTGCCGCTATGGGCGTGGTCCGCGAAAACCGGCTTGCCCTGAAACCTGAGGCCCGTGCCCATGCCCGTGGTTCTGACTGCTGTTGCTTCCCCCGCAACGGCGAAGGCGGCAACCGGTACGCGCCGGATGCGCAGCGACCAGAGCTTGCGTAGCAGAAGCCAGGCGCCGAACAGCGCCACCATGGCAAAGCTGGCGATCTCCATTGCCTGCGTGGCTTTCGTCATGGTGATGGAGGTGCCGCGCAGCACGAGCCAGGCTGCGACAACGAGGCCGATGGCCATTGCGCCCTGAATGAGTGCTGAAATGAAGGAAATGAGAATGCCGCGTTTCAGCTGCGTTTCATTGGCGATCATATAGGAAGAGATGACAGCCTTGCCGTGGCCAGGACCGGCGGCATGAAAGACCCCGTATGCAAAGGAGAGGCCAACCAGCGATGCCATCGCCCAATTGTCTTCGCGCATGGCTTTCAGGGCACCGGTCAGCGCCCGGTAGAACATCTGCTGGTGCACGTTGATCCATTGCATCAGCGGCGCGAACGGCCCGCCAGGGGCAAAGGACGGCTCGGCCGAGCCTATGCCGAGCGGCGATTGCGCATGGGCAGCACCTGCCACAGCCAGCACGCAGATCGCGGCGATGGTCAGGTGTCCGCAAAGGCGCCCGTTTCGGCTCAGCATGTCACCTCCAGCCGGGTGGCGAAGAGTTTGGTCATGTCGGTGCCGGTCGGGTCGTTGAAGAAAGCGTCGGTGAGCGAACTCTGGTTTTGTGAGATCACCTCGTCCGGGTCGGGGCGCACGACATGGTGCTTGCAGGCGGCGAGATCCTTGCCGACGGTCGCCAGATCGCCGTCTTTCGCAAAATCGATCGCCGTATACATGGTCGGGTCCCACGCGCCGAAGCTGAGCTTGCCCTTGATGGAAAGCGGCGTGTTTGGCTTAACGGAAAAGAACATCAGGATCTGCTTGTCCTTGTAGTCCACATGAATGGTGTCGGGCTTTGCGAAATCCACCTGTTTTCCGTTGGCGGTAATGAAGGTGTAATAGGAATATTCGCCAAGCGATTCACGCACGGTGTTGCCGATTTCGGCCAGCTCATTCTTGTCCAGCTTCAGGTCGCCGTTCTTGTCGTAATCCATCACCACGCTTGCCGAGAACATCTCGTCGAAACGCCAGATGTTGCGCACCTCCTGGATGGTACCGTTCGGCCCCTCGACGATTTCCATGCGCGCTTCGGCGAAAATATGCGGATGTGCCGCGGCGGCAACGGGAATGGAGGTCAGGCCAGCCGCAAGGAGCAAAAGTCGTCTGTTCATTATCCGGTCTGTCCTGCCTTCGGATCTCGGAGCTGGATTCTAGCAGAAATTGGGACCGAATTTCGACCTGATATGCGCTTTGGTGATGTGGCTGCCCTATGTTTCAGAAGGTGCCGGTGAAACGCGAGGTGACGCTCGATCCGCTATAGGACAGGTCGGTGTCGCGCTCGCCATGCAGAAGGCGGTTGAATTCCACCTCCAGCTTGCTGTTCTTGCCGGTATCGAAGGACAGTGTGGCCACCAGCCTGCGTTCGCTGGTGTCGTAATTGTAATAGATCCAGTCCTTGTGGACACGCTGCAGCGCCAGGTCCAGCCCCACCTTGTCGGTGAGCTTGCTTTTAACCACGAACTGCCAGCGGCGGTGGAACTCGGCAATGGGATCATCAGGGTCGAAAAGCGCGTAATCCTGGGAGAAGCCAGCACCGAAGGCGATGCGGTCCGTGGCTTTTACCTCGGCTTCGGCCCTGAGATAGGGCCGGGTGCGCTTCACCTTGTCGCTGATATCGTCGCCGGAAATGGTCGTCAGGCCCCCTTCGGCCAGAACGGCGAAGCGTTCGGAGAACTTGTAACCGTAGGCAAGTGATCCCCGCAACGTGCTGGCCGGAAAACGCTCGTATTTCTCCTGCTGGCTTTCCGGCACGACAATGCGGTCATAAGCAATTGTCAGTCCGGCCTCGCCGCCGGCCAGCGGGCGCACATGTTCGGCCTTGAGCGACAAGAGCGCTTCATTGGCCTCCAGGCGGGTGGGCTCGAAATAGGCCGGACGAAAACGCGCCTTGCCTTTCATTAAACTGGCAAAACCCGCCGTCAGCGTGCTCTTTCCGCCAAGAGCAAGGATGCCGAGCTGTGTCGATGCCTCCAGCTTGTGGTCCAGTCGCCGGTAACCGATGTCTTCTTCCGGCAGATGCAGGAAGATATCGCCGGCATCGCTGCGTGTGCCACGCAGTTCCACGGCCCATTCCAGCCGCTCCGACAGACGCCTGGTCAGCCCCAGGCTGGCAATGGTGTTGTGTTCATTGGCAAAACGGTAACGGGGGAGGCGAACCTCCTCATGCTCGAGCGAATAACGCAGTTCCGTGCCATCAAGCACGAACTTTCCGTTAAGCCCGAAGCCGGCGCGCAGCGAAATCGCCTTCAGCCGGTTGGTATCGCCGAAATAATTGGTGTCGTAGCCGATGCCGGTTTTATAGGTGATATTGTGTTCATCGGCGTTTTCCCCCGCCTGCGCACCGCAGGTGCAGGCAAGCCCAAGAACAAGCGCGATGTATCCTCCCAGCCGCATTTGCATCTCCGGTCTCTAATTAAGCAATATCTTATATTTGGATGGTTAATAAAGTTTCAGGGGCGATATATTGTCGAGGCCGGAAGTCATGGTGTATTCCACGGAAATTCCAGAAGAATAGACCGGTGCCAATCGCGTAAAACTTGATTAAAATCACCAGTATTAAAGTTAATTATTTATCGTAATATTAGACTTTGCTTGAATTAGAATCCTCTAAATATACAGTTCGACTACGCCATGGGGCGTGATCAAACATAAGAGGAGAGAGAAATGATTGCCAAATTTGCTTGCATAGCCGCTGTTCTTACTGTCGCTTCCGTTGGTCAAGCCAATGCCGGTGGTCTGCTGGGCGGTATCCTGTCCGGAAACAGCAACAAGGGCGGCGCACTCGTCGTCGTGTCGCCAAGCATCGATCTGGGTGTCAGCGGTATCCTGTCCAATAACGGGATTCTGAACGGCAACAAGACCGGTATCCTGAATGGCCTTCTCAACGGCAACAAGACTTCCGTCGATGTCATCGACAACAAGAACGATGGCGGCAAAAAGCGTCGCCACTAATGGTGCAGATCGAAAATCGACAGGGATTTTCGGCGTGAACGATGCGCGCAGGATATAAGCCGGAAGCAGTCCTCCAGCTACGCGTGTATGACACACGGTGCTTCCGGAAATAACAAACGGCGCATCGCATGACTGCAAGGGGGCCTTCGGGCTCCCTTTTTTTGTTTGTGTGGCCGCCAATGACTGCACACACAAAACTGCGAGATGGCCACTACTCATGAGGGTTTTGTGACGCGATCGCTGTCGTCATATGTCGGGACGCACGGTTCGGGATCATCCGCGTGAGTTCTGATTTATATTTGATAAATATTAGCAATGTTAACGGGAATACGTTCTGAAAGGGCCTTTTTGTCCGTGCCGTTTACGCGATTTTAACCACGATGTTCTTCAATCTAGGGGTGCGTCAACCCCGTCATTACGTTGCGTTTTTGGTCGCGAAAACTCGCATCACGCAGGTGCCGGGATGGTATTTTCAAGGAGCTATCGCATGTTGAAACAATCTCTTCTCGCCCTCGGCCTGCTCGGCATTCTTTCTGACGCATCCGTTGCCGCCGACGCCGTCGGCGATATTCCAGCGGCACCGGTCGTCAACGATGTTGCGCCTGCCTTTTCCTGGGACGGTGTTTATGTCGGTGCCTCCGCCGGTTATGGCTGGAACCGCGTAAAGTCGACCACTTTCGGTGTCACCACGAAGCATGAATTTGACGGCGGCCGTTTTTCCGGTTTCGCTGGTTATAACGCTGAAGTGGCCCCCTCCATCATTCTGGGTGTCGAGGGCGATCTCGGTTATGCCTGGGGCGACAAGACCATCGTCACCAGCGAGGTTTCCGCAGGCCTGAACGGCTCCGCGCGTCTGCGCGCCGGTTATGCGATCGACCGGGCGCTGATCTACACCGCTGCCGGCTACACCGCGACGGACAGCGAAGTAAAGGCGCCATTCGGTGAGGACAGCAAGGTACTGCACGGCTGGACGGTCGGCGCGGGTGTAGACTATGCCTTTACCAACAACCTGTTTGGACGCGTCGAATATCGTTACAACGACTTCGGCAAGGCAACCTACCATACCGGTCCGATCACTTCGACCGGCGATGTCAGCGAACATGTCGTCAAGGTTGGCCTTGGCGTGAAGTTCTGACGGTTTTTCCGTCTTCGACAAGGGGCGGCGCAAGCGCTGCGACGCCCCGGTGCTCAGGGAAACAGGGGTGGCGTGCTTCGTGAGGAACGAAAACACACATCGCCTTCCGCTCGGGCTTGAACAGCATACCCTTTTGGTGTGATGGTGGCATCAATCCACTTCCCGCTGCCGATCTTCAGTCGATTCCCCCATGCTACAGAAAAACACCTCGCCGGGCGTTTTTGATCGTCAGGCCTATATGATTGCCGTGCTGGTCTTCATCGCCGGCGGCACCAATGCGGCTGTTGTGCCATTTATCGGTTTTTACATCATACAGGTCCTTGGTCACCCGCCGGCCACGCTTGGTCTCTACAGCGTGACGGCAATGGTTGCTTCGATCATCGCCAGCCGCACTTATGGCGAACGTGTCGATGCCGGTGTGCGGGTGCGGCCATTGCTGCTGCTCTCTGTGTTTGGTGCTTTTATCGCAGCGGCGGCGGCGACCTCCGGGCATCTGGCATTGCTCGTGGCGGTGACGGCAACGGGAATGGGGCTTTCCAACGCCGCCAGTACCCTGATTTTCAGTTATGGTCGCTATTATGGCCGGGTAAAAGCACTGGATGCACCTGCCTATAACGCCTTTCTGCGGACAATGGTGTCGCTGGCATGGATGCTGCTTCCGGCCGCCGCCTATCTGATCCTCGATCTTGCCGGTGCGCAGGCCGTGTTCATGAATGCCATGCTGATGGCGGCCATCTGGGGCGGGCTTGCCCTTGCCTTCGTGCCGCGCGGCCAGACATGCCCGATGGAACGACGGAAAGAGGGCGACAACGATACGCGGCGCAACCTGCCGCTGTTGATGGCGGCAGCGGCCAGCTTCTGCATGTCTTTCGCCCACGCCCTGTGCGCCTCGGCCCTGCCGGTATTTCTGGTGCGCGAGGTGGGCCTGCCGGATTACGTGCCGGGCCTGTCGCTCAGCGTCAAATGCGCGATGGAGGTTCTGCTGATCCTGCTTGCGCCAAGGATCATGCGCCGGGTCAGCGCCCGCATCCTTCTTTGTATCTCTGCGGTGATGGCAATCGTCGCCTTCAACGTCATAGCCTCGGTCCAGACCCTTCCGGCCATGTTGTTCGGAGCAGCACTTGAAGGGGCCTATTACGGGCTTTGCGCCGGAACGTGCCTCACCTTCGTGCAGGGCTTTGCGCGCGGACGCACCGCGAGGGCGACCGCGCTCTACATGAATTCCATCTTCCTTGCCGGGTTGTTTGCAGTGCCGCTTATGGGGTTTGTGTCGCAATATGCGAGCTTCGGTACGTCGATCAGACTTGCTTCGGTCGGTGCAGGGGCAGCCCTACTGCTGCTGTTCCTGACGCGGCGTCAGGTCAGCGAATAGCGAGACAATGCCGAGGTTTTCTGGCGCTGACACCTTCCAGCCCTCATGCCTGTGCTTGTCACAGGAATCCAGTCGATGCGCGTCTGCGTGGCGAAAACAGTCCCTTGCAGCCCAACGACTTGGGCTGTCTAGATTCCCGTGACGAGCACAGGAATGAGGGCGGAGATTGAGCCGTATCGAGCCATCCGTCGAAACCGGACGCGCGCCTGTTGCTGTCCTTACGCCGAAATATCGACAATGCCGCAGTCGCCTGCCTCGGAGGCAAATGCGAGCAGTTTGCCGGTGGCGCTCCAGTCCATGCCGGTAATGGCGCCCTTGCCGGGGCGGCGAAGCAGGGCTTCCTTGCCATCCGCAAGCCGCACGCCGAGGATCATGCCGTCAATGAAGCCAATGGCCAGCACATCTTCCAGCGGGTGAAAGGCGACATTGGTAGCCATGATGTTGGCGCGGCTGCCGAGTTCTTCGGGTGCCTTGCCCATCGGGCCGTCCTTGCCGGAAAACGGCCAGACGATCGCGGCCGGGGCACCTGATGAGGCAAGCCACTTGCCCTTTGCCGACCACGAAACGGATTTCACCTTGGCGGGATAACCCGTCATGCGCATATGGCGGGCTTCCATGCCGCCCTTGGTGGCCTCCATCTTCCAGCCATGCAGGGCGTTTTCCTGCATGGTGGTGACGAGGAACTTACCGTCAGGCGAGAAGGTGACGCCGGTATGGGCACCTTTCCATTCCAGATCGACCGGATCGCCTGCACTCGCCACCCAATGCAGCGTCACGCCGTTATAGCGTGCAACAGCAATGCGCAGGCCCTTGGGCGCGAAGGCTATTGCCTCCACCGTGCGTTCTTCCTTGAATTCCTTGACCGTGCCGTCCGAGAGGCGCACGAAGCTGGACTTGCCGACACCATAAGCGACCGCCTTCTGCGGTCCGCCCGCAACGACGCCCACCCATTTGCGCGGCACATTGGCGATCTCGCTGAGGCTGCCATCATGGCCAATGCGCAGCACGCGCCCGTCCTCGCCGCCGGAAAGCAGCGTGGCGCTATATGGGTCGCGGATGCAGGTCAGCAGACCCTCATGCGCCTCAGTGACCTTCTCGCCGCCATCCAGCCGGTGAATGGTGCCGGCGGCGGTGGCAAACAGCGGAATGTCGCCGAGAAAATGGGTCGAGACCACGTGGCCTTCGATATCAAGCGGGGCAACAGTCGGCATGGGGCATCGGTCTTTCGTCTATGTGTTTGTCATTGATGGATTTCGGTCGCAGACCAGGTCGGGAAGACCCGTTGGTGCGGTTTCAACCCGTGGCGTCAAGGTCGGTCCTCGGGTCATACCCGGTTATCACTCGACCATCCATATGCTGGCCGCAATGGCTCCTCGGGTCAAGCCCGAGGATGACGTCGAAAGTGAGGAAGGGCACCGAAAACACCAAGGGTGACACGGTGCCCCGTCAAGGATGTCAAGCCGTGGCGAGGCAGGCGTTGAAGCTCTTTTCCAGCTTTTCGCGGTCGAGTTCGCGGCCGATGAAGACAAGGCGGCTTTCGCGCTTTTCGCCTTCCTTCCACGGGCGCTGGTGATCACCCTCGATGATCATGTGCACGCCCTGCACCACGTAACGTTCCGCATCGCCCTTGAATGCGATGATGCCCTTGAGGCGCAGGATGTTCGGGCCGTCCGTCTGGGTGACCTTCTGGATCCACGGGAAGAAGCGCTCAGGGTTCATTTCGCCGCCGCGCAGCGACACCGACTGCACCGTCACGTCATGGATCGGGGAGGCCGCGCCATGGTGGTGGTGATCGTGGCCGTGGTCATGATCGTGGTGCGCGTGATCATGGTCGTGATGATGGTGGTCATGGC
This sequence comes from Rhizobium sp. AN68, assembly GCF_030758035.1. NCBI lineage: Bacteria > Pseudomonadati > Pseudomonadota > Alphaproteobacteria > Hyphomicrobiales > Rhizobiaceae > Rhizobium > Rhizobium sp. AN68. Next base: position 1,721,461 of record NZ_JARWMI010000002.1, read on the forward strand.
CGTGATCGTGCCCATGATCATGGTGGTGGTGGTCGCAATCAGGACCGCACGCGTGATCCTCGTGGCCGTGCTCGAGGAAGTGCGGATCGTTTTCGAGGGCACGTTCCAGATTGAAGGCGCCCTGGTCGAGAACGCGGGCGAGATCGACGCCGGAACGGGTGGTCTTGTAGATGCGCGCAGAAGGGTTGATGGCGCGCACGATATCCTCGATGCGGGCGACTTCTTCCGGCGAAACGAGATCGGTCTTGTTGACGATAACGACATCGGCAAAAGCGATCTGGTCTTCGGCTTCGCGGCTGTCCTTGAGGCGCAGCGGCAGGTGCTTGGCATCGACAAGTGCGACCACGGCGTCAAGCTCGGTCTTGGCGCGCACGTCGTCATCCATGAAGAAGGTCTGGGCGACCGGAACGGGATCGGCAAGGCCAGTGGTCTCGACAATGATGCCGTCGAATCGGCCGGGCCGGCGCATCAGGCCTTCGACCACGCGGATGAGGTCGCCGCGCACCGTGCAGCAGACGCAGCCATTGTTCATTTCGTAGATTTCTTCGTCGGATTCGACGATCAGATCGTTGTCGATGCCGATCTCGCCGAATTCGTTGACGATGACAGCGTATTTCTTACCGTGGTTCTCGGACAGGATACGGTTGAGAAGCGTCGTCTTGCCGGCGCCTAGATATCCCGTCAGGACGGTGACTGGAATGGGCTTGGCTGGTGCTGTTTCGGTCATGGAAACCTCGCGTGGAGAAAGGCCGGTTGAGGCCTCAAGGAATAAGTGTCGACGTCCATATAGGCGCGACGTTCGGGCAGTTCAAAGGGATTCTGGCTGGTTTCGGCGCAGTTTTTCAAATTTTGTTATGAAATAACGTTATGTCAAAAGCGTGGACGTCTTCAAGCAGTTCGACAAGGCCCGAAACGGCATGGGAAATGATCCTTTCGCCTTTCTCGGCTGAGGCGGCGGCGGCGTTTCCGGCAACGCCATCCGGGTTCAGGTCGCTCATCAACCAACCGAAAGCGTGTGGACCATAGGCACGCAGATGCCTGAAACGGCTGGCGAAATCGCTCTGGCGGGAGGGGAAGTTGACGGCTTTTTCCATCGCCACCCGCTCCGGGCAAAGCGCCAGCATGACCGACGTCTCGATATCGCCACCATGGATATCGATCGCCTTGTCTTCAGGCTTGACGATATCCGCCGGCACGCCGAAACGAGTCCAGCTGGTGGCGACCGCCAGCATACCGAAGCGGGCGCGCGCCTCGGTGGCGACGATGGTCATCAATGGCGAATTGCCGCCATGGGCGTTCAACATCACGAATTTGCGCACGCCTTTTTCATATTCGGCCTTAGCAATGCCGAGCCAGCGCTCAACGGCCTCATCGTAACGCAACGACTTCGTGCCCGGCACATTCATGTGCTCGATGGAATATCCAACGGGCTCCACCGGCAGGAAGGAGACCGGCAGACCGGCGGGCAAAACAGCAGCCAAACGGGAGACAATGCCCGCCGCAATCAGCGTGTCTGTCTCGAAGGGCAGGTGCGGCCCGTGCTGTTCGTGCGCACCGAGCGGCAGCACTGAAATTGCACCTGTTGCGCGAAGATGAGGGTCTGTTACGTTTTCGTCGTGATAATGCGTGTATGAGTTTGGCATCTGGCAGTCCGCGCGTGCATTCGGTAAGGATTTCCAGCAACATATATCGGTTCCGCCACAGGGTAAAAGGCACTCGCATATGAGCAAGGACAAAACTGGGCATAAGGACAAGGGCGCCAAAAAGGACAAGGGCACCAAGAAAGTAAAGGACGCCAAAAAGAGGGATGAGAATTTCAACCCTGAGGAACTGGCGCAATCCATCACCCAGGCCGCCCGTTCCATGCGCACGGCGTTGAGCCACAGCCTTGCCGAAAGCGGCCTTTATGCCGGGCAGGACGGCGTTATTCTGGCGTTGGCGCAGGAAGGCAGCCTCACGCCTGGGCAGATCGCCCAGAAACTTGGTGTCAAGGCGCCGACCATGACGCGAACCATCGGCCGCATGGAAGCCCAGGGCTTCGTGGAGCGCAGCGGCGATGACGAAGATGGCCGCGTAACACTGGTGAAACTGACGGAGACAGGCCTGAAAAGCGTCGAACATATCAACGTATCCATCGCAAATTGCGGTGCGCGGGCGATTGAGGGGCTTTCGGCCAAGGACATCAGGACGGTGGTTAAACTTCTCAAGGTGATCGATGCCAACCTTCAATAATTTGTTGAGTTTTTAAAAACCACTGTCTTTTTGTTGATATTCCTTAAACCGGTTGCGGATTTTGTTTAAATTGTTTAATTGCGATTTAAACAGAAACGTCTGTCAATGACATGGGTTTGGGGAGAAATGCCGTGGCACAAAAGATCAAACTGTCGACAATCGCCGAAAGCCTCGGTCTATCGACTGCCACCATCTCCCTTGCATTGCGCGACAGTCCGCTGGTCGCCTCTGACACCCGCGACAAGATCAAGGAACAGGCACGGGCGCTCGGCTACATCTACAACCGCCGGGCCGCCAGCCTGCGCACCTCGCGCTCCGGCATCATCGGCGTGGTGTTCCACGATGTGATGAACCCGTTTTATGGTGAAATTCTCAAGGCCATCGAAACCGAGCTGGATCGCAGCCGCCAGACCTTCATTCTGTCCAACCATTATGATTCGGTTGAAAAACAGCGCACCTTCATCGAAACGCTGCTGCAACTTGGTTCTGATGGTATCATCATGTCGCCCGCCATCGGCACGCCGATCGAGGACATGACGCTGGCTGAGGAAAACGGCATGCCCGCCATTCTGGTGGCCCGCTCGCTCGAGGGCGTCGACATGCCGACCTATCGCGGCGATGACAGCTATGGCATTTCGCTTGCGACCAATCATCTGATCAGTCTTGGCCATCGCACCATCGCCATGGTTGGTGGTACCGACCAGACCTCGACCGGCCGCGATCGTTATCAGGGTTATGTCAACGCGCTGCGCAAGGCGGGAATCGACGTCGATCCGAACCTGCGTATTCCCGGCCCACGCTCCAAGCAGGGCGGTTTCGAGGCCGCCGTGCATTTCCTGTCGCTGCCGCAGAAGCCCACCGCTGCCGTCTGCTGGAACGATCTGGTCGCCATCGGCCTGATGAACGGCATTTCGCGCGCCGGACTGGTGGCGGGCGTGGATATTTCCGTGACGGGTTACGACGATCTGGAGGAGGCGGCCATCGCCACGCCGGCGCTGACCACGGTGTCCAACGGACAGGCCGAGGTGGGGCGCCTTGCGGCGCGCGCGCTTCTGGACAGGCTGGCGGGCAGCCACGAGCCGGATGGCGTGCACCTCATCAAGCCGGAAATGCGCATCCGCCAGTCGACAGGGCCGGTGCGTCCGAGGGTTTGAGCAGCGTTTCCCTCTCTTTCGTCATTCCGGCCTTCAGCCTAAAGCCAGCCAGCTCAAGCCCTTGAGCTGGAAAGACTCTTTGCGCCCCGCCGACGCGCGCCTGAAGTCCGGCATGACGGAGGCGGGCGCGTAAAAAAACGGCATGAAACTTCCGTCTGCCCCCATAGCTTCCCCTTATTGCCCTTTTCACGGCCGCCGTTGTTTGAAAAGATCGCGGCCCAGAAGAGCGGGATGGCGATTAGTTCGCCGATGAATCCGCTCTGACGATATCGGAATGCAATCAGGAGGAATATCCACCCATGTCTGACAGACAAGCCGTCGTTCTCGTTCCCGGCAAGATCAACCCGCGCGTGCTCGAACGCCTCGAAGGCAAAGTCGAGATCGTGACAGTGCCCGCCGGTGCTGAGCCGGTTCTGCCTGATGGTGCGGCTGAGCGCATTAATGCCATCGCCGTTTCAGGCGTCGTCAACGCCAAATGGATCGATGCGCTGCCGAAACTCGAGATCATTGCCAATTTCGGCGTCGGTTATGATGGCGTTGATGCCAAACATGCCGCCACGCGCGGTATCGTGGTGACCAATACGCCCGATGTGCTGAACGACGAAGTTGCGGACACGACGATTGCGCTGCTGATCAACACGGTTCGTCGTCTCTATCAGGCCGAAACCTGGCTGCGTGAGGGTAAATGGGTTGGCGAAGGGCCCTTCGCGCTTTCGCCGTTTTCCCTGCGCGGCCGCAAGGTCGGCCTGTTCGGCATGGGCCGCATTGGCCAGGAAATCGCCAAGCGGCTGGAGCCATTCAAGGTGGAGATCGGCTATCATACCCGCAGCAAGCGCGATGGCCTGCCCTATACCTATTACGGTTCGCTGAAGGAGATGGCGCAGGCTGTCGACACGCTGATCTGCATCGTGCCCGGCACCCCGGAAACGCACAAGGCGATCAACGCGGAAATCCTCTCGGCACTTGGTCCGCAGGGCGTGTTCATCAATGTCGGACGCGGCTCCAGCGTCGATGAGGATGCGCTTTTGCAGGCCCTCAAGAGCGGTGCGGTGGGTGCTGCCGGTCTCGATGTGTTCTACGCCGAACCGAAGGTGCCGGAAGCGTTCCTGTCACTGCCGAACGTTTCCCTGCTGCCGCACGTCGCCTCTGCGTCCATCCCGACGCGCAACGCGATGGCCGATCTGGTGGCCGACAATATTCTCGGCTGGTTTAGGGATGGCAAGGTGCTGACGCCGGTGCCGGAAACGCCGGTTAAGGGATAACACCTCTCCGCCGTCATCCTCGGGCTTGTCCCGAGGATTCAACCACGTAGCTTTAAATCAATCGGTTGCAGATGCTCGGGACAGGCCCGAGCATGACGAAAGAGGCAAAGTTCCGCGCTAACCCCGCCTCCGCCTATTCCGCAATCTCACTCGTCGCGACCCATCGTCCCTCGGCGAAGGACCGGGCCATGGCATGAATGCTGCGCTCGATCTTCAGGCCTTCCTCGAAGTCGATGATATGCGCCGTCTTGCCCTCGATGGCCGCGATCAGTTCCCGGCACTCGATCACCTTCAGATCGTTGAAGCCGAGCCCGTGGCCGGGGGCGGGGATGAAGCGGTCATACGGCTTATGGTGAGGGGCGGCGAGAACGGTTCTGAAACCCTGCTCCTCCGGGCGCCCGTCCGTGGTGTAGAGCTGGAATTCGTTCATCCGCTCCTGGTCGAAAAGGATCGAGCCGGTGGAGCCGTAAATCTGGATGGCGATACGGCCCTTGCGGCCCCAAGCCGAGCGGTTGGCGATCAGCACCGCCGAAATGCCGCCTTCGAGCTTCAGAAGCACGCTGGCAAGATCATGCGTTTCCACAGCGCGCTCGCCGCCGCCACTTAGCGGCCGCGTCTCGTAAGGCTTCACCATATCGGTGATCGCGCTTTCGGCATGGCCGAAAAGGGAAAACAGAAGTGACAGCGGATGAACAGCGAAATCATCCAGCGCGCCATAGCCGGAGGAGGCTTCGCTCTTCCAGTAGAAGGGCTGGGTGGCATCCGCCATGAAGTCCTCATCCATTTCCGCACGGACATGGTAGACATTGCCGATCGCGCCTTCGTCGATAAGGCGGCGCATATGGCGGATGACAGGGTTCTGGATGTAGTTGTAGCCCATGGCCGCCGCCTTGCCCGAACGGCGGGCCGCATCGCGCATCTTCATGGCATCCGTGAAGGCAGGCGCCATCGGCTTTTCGCACCAGACGTGTTTGCCGGCATCAAGGGCGGCAATCGCCATTTCGGGGTGAAAGGCATTGGGTGTGGTGACCGAGATCACATCGATTTCAGGGTCGGCAAGCAGATCGCGCCAGTCGCCGGTCGAGCGGGCGAAACCGAACTCGGCGGCCTTCTTCGCCGCAAGCTCGGGATTGACCTCTGCCAGTGTGACCAGTCGTGGACGCTCCACATTGCCGAATACGCTGGTGACGTTGTTCCACGCCAAAGCGTGGCACTTGCCCATGTAACCCGTGCCAATAAGGCCAACGCCAAGAGCGGCCATGGTCTCTTCTCCCCTAAATCATTACGATGAAATCAATACGTTCGATTGCTTTTTTCTCTACGGCAATCGCGGCGCGGACCTTCCTCGCCCCTCATTCCTGTGACAGGCACAGGGATGAGGAGGGTGCCGTGGACGCTGGCATGCCTCAGGGATTGTCGCGCTTGAAAATCCAGTCGTGATCGGGGTGGTTCTTGAAGCGCCATTTGCGCATCGGCCCGGCCATCACGTTCAGATAATACATTTCGTAGCCATAAGGCGCGCCGCAGGGGTGGTGTCCCTTGGGAACCAGCACGACATCGCCGTCCGCTACAGCCATGGTCTCGTCCAGCGACCCATCCTCGGTGAAAACGCGCTGGAAACCGAAACCCTGTGCCGGGTTGAGACGGTGATAATAGGTCTCTTCCAGATAGGTCATATCGGGGTAATTGTCTTCGTCATGCCGGTGCGGCGGATAGGACGACCAGTTGCCCGACGGGGTGAACACTTCCGTCACCAGGAGACTATCGGCGACATCGCGCTCTTCCATGGCGATGGGGAAAATGTAACGCGTATTGGCGCCTTTGCCGCGCTCGGTCAGTTGCACGCCATCGGGACCGATCTGTTGCGCTTCGCGGCCACCTTTTTCACCCGGTGCGGTGCAGACACCGACGGTGCAATCCGTCGTGGCCGTCAGCGACCATTCGGAGCCGGCGGGGACATAAACGCAGTGCGGCGGCTTCCGCTCGAACACGTTCATGCGGTCGCCGAGTTCACCGAACTCCTTGCCCCCGGCGGAAATCTTCGCCTTGCCTTCGACAAGCACGAGAATGACTTCCGTATCGCCGGTGTTTTCTGCCGCCGTCTCGCCCGGCTTCAGACGATAAAGGCCGAAACCGACATAACCCCAATCCGCGCTTTGGGGCGTGATGTCGTGCACCTTGCCGCTTGTCGCGACCGGCTTGCGCAGAAGTGAGGTCATGGTGGTGTTCCTTTTTGTGAGCAGTTCGCTAATTCATGCCATCTCGTCATTCCGGCCTTGAGCCGGAATCCAGCCGACGCGCGTCTGCGCGGCGGAAAGAGTCCTTTCAGCCCAAGGACTTGGGCTGGCTGGATACCGGCTCAAGGCCGGTATGACGGGTGGGGTAGGTCACCCGCCTTCCTTGGCTCAGTTTAAGCCGCCTGAGCCTTGTCCAGTCCGGCCTCACGGGCAAACGCCTTCAGCGATTTCAGGCCGAGGCTCTGATATTCGAAGGGGTTGCGCACATCCGGGTCCTGTTCGGCCTCGATGACCAGCCAGCCGCTGTAATTGTGCTCGGCGGCAATTTTCAGAACCGGCGGGAAGTTCACGCCGCCTTCGCTGTCACCCGGCACGGTGAACACACCGCGGCGTACGCCTTCGAGGAAGGAAAGCCGCTCGTTCCGAACCTGATCGGCAATCACCGGCCGCACGTTCTTGGCGTGGATATGGCCGACGCGGTGCATGTATTTCTGCGCGACGCGCACGGGATCTCCGCCGCCGAACAGGCAATGGCCGGTATCGAGGAGCAGATGGGTCTTCGGCCCGGTATGCTTCATCAGAAGGTCGATTTCGTCTTCGCTCTCGACCACGGTTCCCATGTGGTGATGGTAGACGAGGGTGATGCCCTGTTCGGCAGCATAGGCCGCCAGCGCCTCCACACCCGCGCCGAACTTCGCCCAGTCCTCGGCCGCAAGGCGCGGACGGTCAACCAGCGCCGTGTCGTCGGCACCGTGAACGGCGTTCGAGGTCTCGCAGACGATGATGACTTTCGAGCCCATGGCTTTCAGCAGATCGAGCGCCGGCTGCATGGCCTTCTTTTCGGATTCGATGCCGTCGGTCAGAAGGTTCAGCGAATGCCAGCCGGAGACGAAGGAAAGGCTACGCGGCGCAAGCACACCCTTCAGGCCTTCCGGGTCAGTCGGGAACTTGTGGCCCTTCTCGATGCCGTCGAAGCCGATCTTGGCGGTTTCGTCGAGGCATTGTTCAAGGCTGATATTGGCGCCCAGTGTGCGGTCGTCGTCGTTGGACCAGGCAATCGGGTTGGTTCCGTAACGGATCATCTTACTGTCTTTCCTTGATATGGTTTTCGTAGCGCGCGCGCGCCGGTCCGATTTCGGCCCGGTCGGAAACTTCGGGTACCGCCACATCCCACCAGTGGCCACCGGCCTGCGGGGTCGGATAGGGGTCGGTATCGATGACGATGACAGTCGTGCGGCTGGATTCGCGAGCGGCCGCAAGCGCCGCTTCCAGCTCGGCGATGGTCGAAACCTTGCGCGCATCCGCGCCCATAGAGCCGGCATGGGCGACGAAGTCGATGGCGATGGGGTTGACGTTGGTGTGGGCGTAGAGGTTGTTGAACTCCGCGCCGCCGGTTTCCATTTGCAGCCGGTTGATGCAGCCGTAACCCCTGTTATCGGTGATGACGAGCGTGATCTTGACGCCCATGGCAACCGATGTCGCAAGCTCGGAATTCATCATCATATAGGAGCCGTCGCCGACCATGACGATCACGTCCCGGTCCGGTTCCGCCATCTTGATGCCGAGGCCGCCGGCAACCTCATAGCCCATGCAGGAGAAGCCGTATTCCATGTGATAGGAAAGCGGCAGCTTGGATTTCCACAACTGATGCAGCTCACCCGGCATGGTGCCCGCTGCACACATGACGACGGTATTGTCGCGCGACTGGCGCTGTACGGCGCCGATCACCTGCATGTCGGTGGGCAGGCTGTTGGCGTTGTCCTCACCCGGTGCCGCCGTATCGGCATCGGCCGTCTCGAACCATGCCGCCTTGAGCTTGGCATCCGGTGCCGTGAAGCGGTGGCTGCCAAGCGCGGCCGACAGTTTTTCGAGACCGATCTTCGCATCCGCCGTCAGGCTGATAGCATCGTGTTTGGCGCTGTCATAGGGCTGCACGTTGAGGGCGAGGATCTTGCGGTCCGGGTTCTTGAACAGCGCCCAGGAACCGGTGGTAAAGTCCTGAAAGCGGGTGCCGACGCCGAACACCAGATCGGCTTTCTCGCTTATGATATTGGCGCTTTCGGCACCCGTGACGCCGACCGGGCCGAAGTTGAGATCGTGATCCCACGCCAGTGCCGATTTGCCGGCCTGGGTTTCGACGACCGGGATGGAATGGGTTTCCGCAAAACGCTTCAGTGTTTCGGTGGCGCCGGAAAAATGCACACCGCCGCCGGCAACGATGACGGGGTTCTTCGCAGCCTTCAGCGCGGCGACGGCCTCTTCGAATTCCGCCACATCCGGTTCCGGGCGGCGTTGCCGCCAGACCCGCTTTTCAAAGAAGCTGACGGGATAATCATAAGCTTCCGCCTGCACGTCCTGGCAGAAGGCCAGCGTTACCGGGCCGCAATCGGCCGGGTCCGTCATGGTGCGCATGGCACGGGGAAGGGCGGTCAGCAATTGTTCCGGGCGCATGATGCGATCGAAATAACGGCTAACCGGGCGGAAGCAGTCATTCACCGTCATCGTGCCGTCGCCGAAATCCTCCAGCTGCTGGAGCACGGGGTCGGGACCGCGATTGGCGAAGACATCGCCGGGGATGAGAAGAACCGGCAGGCGGTTGACATGGGCGAGCGCTGCCGCCGTTACCATGTTGGCAGCACCGGGGCCGATGGAGGAGGTGACCGCCATTGCCCGCCGGCGACGCAGCTGCTTGGAATAGGCAATCGCCGCATGCGCCATGGATTGCTCGTTCTGGCCGCGATAGGTCGGCAGTTCCTCGCGAATGCCATAAAGCGCCTCGCCGATGCCGGCGACATTGCCATGGCCGAAGATGGCCCAGACACCGGCAATATAGGTCTCGCCATGCTCATTCATCTGCGCGGCGAGGTAACGAACCATAGCCTGCGCAGCCGTCAATCTGATTGTCTTCACGCTGCCTCTCCCTTTTTGGCGCGCGCCTCATCCCATATGCGGCACAGGCTGGTATAGCGCTGCGCCATGTCCTTCACCGCTTCCTCATCGGTGATCTTGCCACCGAGCCAACCCCGCGCGGCGTCGGCGAAAATCGTGCGGCCAACCGCGAAACCTTTGACCAGATCGAAACCGGCGGCAAGGCGGAAGCTCTCCTCCAGCTCGCTTTGCGGTGCGTCGAGACCAAGAACGACGATGCCGCGCACGTAAGGATCGTTGCGATGCACGGCGTCGCAGGCATTTTTCCAGGCGGCTCTGGTTTTCATCGGCTCCAGTTTCCACCAGTCGGGATAAACGCCGATCTCGTAGAAGCGTTCGATGATGCGCGCGGCGGTCAGATCGTCGGTCGGGCCGACCTTGGAGGGAATGACCTCGAGCAGCATTTCCAACCGGTTGCGGCGTGTCGCCTGGAACAGACGCATCACCGTCTCCTCCTGCGCGGCGCGCATTTCGTCGGTATCATCCGGGTGATAGAAGCACAGAACCTTGACGACATTTTCCAGCGGCCATTCGGAAAGCCCGCCGAAATCCTTGCCGAGTTCCGGTTCCAGCGTCAGCGGGCGCGAACCCGGCCATTCCACCGGCCGGCCTATCCACAGACCGGAGCCGCTGGCTGCGAAAAGCGCATCGCGTCCGAGGCGTCCGTCACAGAGGATACCGTAACCCGCCTTGCCACCGGCGACCGTTTGCGCGGCCTCAAGGCAGAGCTTCTTGAAGGCGCCGATGCGCTCATGTTTAATGCCGAGTTCGTCGGCGATCGCTTCCAGTTGCATGCGATGGTCGAAGGCGAAGACGCGCATTGTGTCCCATTCGCCCTTGCGATTGGTTGACCAATGCACCTGTTCCAGCGCCTCGTCCTTGCGCAGCGCCTTGTTGCGGATGCCAGCCTTGAAGAAATATTGCAGCTCTTCCCAGCTCGGATAGGCGGGAGTGCAGCCGTGGCGGGAAACGGCAAAGGCGCCACAGGCATTGGCGTATTTCAGTGTCGTCGGCCAGTCCTCGCCGCGCAGCCAGCCACGGAAAAGCCCGGCCATGAAACCATCGCCCGCGCCGAGAACATTGAAGACCTCGATCGGGAAACCTTCGCCCGTCTCGCCATCGTCCAGGCTTGCCGGAATTTCGCCGGCGAAAACCGAAGCACCCATCGGGCCACGCTTGCACACCAGCGTCGCGTTCGACACCTTGCGTACGGCGTTCAGCGCGGCCAGCGTATCGGTCGAGCCGCCGGCAATGTGGAATTCTTCTTCCGTGCCTACAATCAGATCGAAGAGATGCAGGGTGGATTGCAGCTTGGCGGTGACCTTCTGCGATTCCACGAAGCGGCTTTCGCCATCGCCATGGCCGGCAACACCCCAGAGATTGGGTCGATAATCGATGTCGAGGGCTGTTTTCGCACCGTTTTCGCGGGCAAGTGTCAGCGCTTTCAGTACGGCCGCTTCCGTCTTCGGATGCGACAGATGCGTGCCGGTGGCGCAGACACAGCCTGCTTCGGCAATAAAGGCGGGATCGATGTCGTCTTCGCTGAGCGCCATGTCGGCACAGTTCTCGCGATAGAAAATCAGCGGAAACTGGTTCTGGTCGCGAATGCCGAGAAGCACCAGCGCCGTCAACCGCTCCGGGTCGGTTTTCACGCCGCGTACGTCCACGCCTTCGCGCACCAGCTGTTCACGGATGAAGCGGCCCATATGCTCGTCACCAACGCGGGTGATGACGGCGCTGGCAAGGCCGAGCCGCGCAGCGCCGGCCGCAATATTGGTGGGGGAGCCACCAATATATTTGGCAAAGGAGGCCATGTCCTCCAGCCGGCCGCCGACCTGCGAACCATAAAGGTCGACCGACGAGCGCCCGATCGTGATAAGGTCAAGTTTTTTCAAAAGCTTCCTCCTTCGGACCCCGCATTGAGGGAGCCTGATGCCAGTGGGCCTCCTCCGCCCACTTTCTGTCTCACCACCTTCGGGTGCATTCACGAGACGGACAATTATGGAATGCCCGTTTCATGAATTTGGATCATAAATTCTATTTTTTATGTTTTCAATAAAAATATTCAGGCTGTTTTGCGTGTTCCCACAGCGACAGCGAGTGTGATAGCGAGACAGAGCGTGGCGGAAAGCGAGCGGAATGCACCAAAATCGATTTCCGTCACCGTGAGCAGCGTCGCGCCGGACTTGCGCAGCGGATTGACGGCCGATCGGACATGGCGACAACGGGAATGCCGTTGGCGCGGGCCATCTCGGCCAATTCCAGCGTTTCCGCCGAATAGGGGGAGAAGGTGATCGCAATCAGCGCATCGTCGCGGGAGATGGCGCTCAGATTGCCAAGGCCACCGACGGCGCTATGCAAAACCGCAGGTACCTTCATTTTCTCGAAGGCGTAAGCGAGGTAACTGGCAATGGGGAAGGAGCGCCGCAAACCGATGATATGCACGGTGCGCGCCTGTGCCAGCGCCGAGACCGCCTCGTCAAGCTGCCGTGTATCGACCGATTTCAGCAGCATTTCCAATGAGGACCGGCCAGCCTCCACGAATTCCGCCAACAGGCCCGACGCGCTCTCGTCGCCCTTTTCGCGCAGGTGGTCCAGCCGGGTCGCATAATCCGGCCAGCCGCCGACATAGGAATCGCGAAACAGGCGCTGCATCTCCGAAAAGCCGGAAAAACCCATGATCTGGCAAAAGCGCATGAATGCAGACGGCTGCACGCCGGCACCTTCTGCCATTTCGGCGACGGTGGAAACGGCAATGCGATCCTGATTGGACGCGACATAATCTGCACATTGACGTAATCGTTTCGGCAGGCCTTCCGCGACCTGAAGCAACCGCTCCTCAAAAGCCTTCACGGAGTCTGGCGCATCGATTGCCGTCATTGTCGTTCCTTTGTGCAGATTGAAATCGTGTGCACTTTAACTGCAATGGAATTTTTATTCCATTGTGTTTTTTACGAACGGATCATGAAGCGGGATCGGGGTTTGTTGCGGTGTGTGATCGGGTTAACTTTCATCATTCCGGCTCGAGGCCGGAACGACGAAGAGGGGGTGATTGACGCTTTTGGATCAGTGCAATCCACCCACACCAAGATGCGTATCAACAATATCCGGGTTCGCCGCAAGATCGTCGGACGGTCCTGACCAGACGATGCGGCCGCGTTCCATGATGATGGCGTGGTCGGCGAAGTCGATGGCCATCTGGATGCGCTGTTCGATGAGAAGAATGGTCATTTCGCCCGATTGCGCGAGTTTCGAGAAGGCCGCCATCAGTTCCTCGCAGATAACAGGGGCGAGACCTTCGAGGGGTTCATCGAGAAGCAGCACCTGCGGCTGGCCGAGGATGGTGCGGGCGGTGGAAAGCATCTGCTGCTCGCCACCGGAGAGTTGCGAGCCGAGATTGCGGCGTCTTTCCTTCAGGCGCGGAAACAGCGTGTAGGCTTCCTCGATGGCCGATTTCGGCCGGCCCTTGAGGCCGACGAAGAGGTTTTCTTCGACTGTGAGTGTCGGAAAGACATCGCGGGTCTGCGGCACGTAACCGAGACCGGCGAGGGCGCGGGCAGCACTTGGCAGGGCGGTGATGTCCTGCCCGCCCAGATGGATATCACCGGCAAATCGTTTCGTCTGCCCGGCAAGCGTGGCAAACAGGCTTGTCTTGCCAACGCCGTTACGCCCGAGCACCGCGAAACGCGAACCGGCGGGAACGGAGAGCGACAGACCCTCGATGACACGGGTGGGGCCGTAACCGGCGGTCAGGTTGGCGATTTCAAGCGGCGCTGCGGGCATTGGCGTAACTTCCGAGATAGGCTTGGCGGACTTCTGCGTTGCTGGTGACTTCGCCAGGCGAACCGTCGAATATGACGGCGCCTGCGGCGAGCACGACCACACGCCTGGCGAAACGGAAGACCAGATCCATGTCGTGTTCGATCATCAATATGGCGAGGTCGGCGGGCAGGCGATCGAGCGCCTGTTCGATACGCGCCGTTTCCGTCGAGGGAACGCCGGCGGCAGGTTCATCAAGCAGCAGGATTTTGGGCCTGAGCGCCATGGCAAGCGCGATCTCGATGAGCCGCTGCTGGCCATAGGCGATTTCACGGACGCGGGTTTCGGCGATGGCAAGCAGGCCAAGCGTTCCGAGAATGTCGCGCGCCTCGCTCATCACCGTTGGCATGGCGCGGTAACGGCCGAAAATCCGGCCCGTCCTGCCTTCCCTTTGCAGAATGGCGAGTGCGACATGTTCCTCCGGCGTCATGTCCTGGAACAGTCGCGTCACCTGAAACGAGCGGACAAGTCCGCGCTTCACGCGCTGACTGGCGCTGAGCCCCGTCACGTCTTCTCCGGCAATCCGCACGGTTCCGGCGGATGGCTTGATGTTTCCGGTAACGAGGTTGACGAAGGTGGTCTTGCCGGCGCCGTTGGGGCCGATCAGCACGGTGCGATCGCCGGGCGAAAGCGACAGCGAGACATTGTTGGTAACGACGAGACCGCCGAAATTTTTCTGCAGGCCGGAAACTTCGAAAATGGCGCTCATTTGCAATCTCCCCGCAGGCGCGCGATGATCTGTTCGCCCGCGCCATAAAGGCCGCGCGGCGCAAACAGCACGACGGCGATCAGAAGCAGGCCGACGATTGTGAGCCAGTGGAACGGATTGGCGGCAGAAACGACGTCCTCGAACCACATGAAGGTGACGGTGCCGATCAGCGCGCCATAAAGCGAGCCCGCGCCACCGAGAACCAGCATGACCAGCGCTTCGGCAGACAGCGTGAAGCTGAGGCTGTCGAGGCCGACCACCTGCGTGGAGATGGCGTTCAGCGCGCCGCCGATTCCGGCGACGATGCCTGATATCACGAACATCTTCAAAATCGTGCCATTGACCGAACCGCCCATGGCCTGAATGCGGATGCTGTCCTGCTTGACGCCGCGACACAGCATGCCGAAGGGCGAATTGACGACGACGCGAAGTGCCAGAAAAACCAGAAGCAGCAGGCAGACGCCGTAGATATAGGCGGTGCGGCCGTAAAGATCGAATTCGAAGGTGCCGAACAGCGCATCGGGCGAGACGCCGGCAAGCCCGTCGCTGCCGCCCGTCCAGTCCGACGCCTTGTTGGCCGCCTCATGGAAAAGATGGACGACGGCGATGGACAGCACCAGCTGCGGCAGGCCGTGCGCGCGCAACAGAATGGTGCCGGACAGCAATCCCGCGATGCCGCCCACTGCTGCGCCGATGAGGGTCATGAGAAGCGGGTCGGTGATACCGTAGTGGGCAGCGGCAATGCCGGCGGCATAGGCGCCGGCACCGAACAGGGCCGCATGGCCAAGTGTCGCCACGCCACAATAGCCGGTAACGAGATCGATGGAGAGCACGAGAAGCGCTATCGCGATGATGCGCGTCAACAGCGCCAGATTATCCGGAAACAGGAAGTAACCGGCGATGGCGGCGATGATGATGAGCAGCGGACCGCCAATCGCGCGCAGGGGCGAGCGGGCCTTCGGCGTTTTTGCCGTTTCAGTGAGGTCGTTCATGAGCACCGCCATCTCATTTCGCCCTTCCAAGAAGGCCGCGCGGAAACAGCGTGATGATCACGATGACCGCCAGATAGAAGAAGAATTCGCCATATTCGGGGGCAAGATACCGCCCGGTCGTATCGATGGCGCCGAGCAGCAGACAGGCGATCAGCGCGCCGGGGATCGAGCCTGCGCCGCCGACGGATACGACCACCAGGAAGGTGACCATGTAGCGCAGCGCATAATAGGGTTCGACCGGCAGCAATTCTGCACCGATGACGCCGCCCATGGCCGCAAGGCCGACGGCGATGGCGAAGCTTACGGTATAGATGATTTCGGTGCGCACGCCGAGGGCTGCTGCCATGGCCGCATTGTCCACCGCTGCCCGCAACTTGATGCCGAAGGCGGTCTTTTCGAACGTGAACCAAAGTGCCGCCGCCACCACGAGGCCAGCGACGATGGCGAAGATGCGGTGGGTGGCGATGGTGCGAAAACCGAGATCGGTGGGACCGGCCAGTTCCTGAGGCAGCGGAATGGTTTTGAGCGTTGGCCCGAACACGAAATTGGCGATGCCGATGATGCAGAAGGTGATGCCGATGGTCATCAGCACCTGCGTCAGTTCCGGTGCGCCGTAGATGCGCCGGTAGAGAAACCGTTCAAGCGGTATGGCGATCACGATGGTGCCGACAATCGCAACGAGGATTGCCGCCGCGTAACCAAGGCCGAGGCCATGGGCGGCATAGGAGGCGAGATACCCGCCGATCATGGCGAAGGCGCCGTGGGCGAGATTGACCACACGCATCAGCCCCATTGTCACGGATAGGCCGATGGAGATGATGAAAAGCACCATGCCATAGGCAAGCGCATCGACAAGGATGCTGAAGACCGTCTGCATGTTCGAAAGCTCCTCCCGATGCGATTGCGCGCTTGCCGGAGCCGCCCGCAAAAGGCGGCGCCGGTCATTTCCGTCTCAATGCTTACTTGGCGGCGGCAAGGCCCGGATCGCCCTGTTTTTCGAAAGTCTGGACTTCCTTGTTGTAATAATTGCCGTCATCGCCCTTGGAGACTTCGCGCAGATAGATGTTCTGCGTGATGTGGCGGCTCTGCGGATCGATGCTGACAGGGCCGCGCGGGCTTGTCCAGGAAAGGCCCTTCACCGCCTCGACAGCCTTTTCCGCATCCTGTTTGCCGCCGGTCGCCTCGATCATCTTGGTGATGACATACATGCCGTCAAACGCGCCGACCGCGGGGAAGGACAGTTCCTTCTGATTGCCAATGGCCTTGGTTGCGGCCTCCACGAAGGTCTTGTTTTCGGCTGAATCGTGGGAGACGGCATAGTGGAAGGTAGTCTGCATGCCGAGCGCTGCTTCGCCAAGGGCCGGCAGATCCGATTCCTGTGTAAGATCGCCCGGCGCGAAAAGCTTGATGCCTGATGATTTCAGGCCGTTGTCGTTGAAGGCCTTCACGAAGCCGAGCGTCGTCGGGCCGGAGGGCAGGAAGGCGAAGACGCCTTGTGCGCCGGAATCCTTCACGCGCTGCATGATGGGGCTGAAATCATTGGTGGAAAGCGGCATGCGAATGCTTTCCACAACTTCGCCGCCAGCGGCGGTGAAGGCTGCCTTGAAGGCGTTCTCCGCGTCAACGCCCGGGCCGTAATCGCTGACCAGCGAAATGACCTTCTTGACGCCGCCATCAAAAGCCACCTTGGCGATGGGGGTGGATGTCTGCCATGTCGTGAACGAGGTGCGCACCACATAGGGGCTTTTGGTAACGATGGCCGACGTGGCCGCATTCATGATGACCATGGGCACATTGCCCTGTTTCAGAAGCGGCGTAACCGCCATGGCGTCGGGCGTAAAATAGAAGCCGGCGAGATATTGCACGCCTTCCTTTACAACCAGCTCCTGCGCCAGCGCCTTGGATTGCGCCGGATCGGCCTGCGGCACATCGCGGTAGACGACTTCGACAGTGTCATTGCCCACCTTGTTGCCGTGAAGCGAAAACCAGGCGTCTATGCCGGCCTTGAAGTTCTTGCCCTGCAGCGCGAAGGGGCCGGAGAACGGGCCGACCACGCCGACCTTGATCGTCTCGGCATAGGCAACGGAACTGAAGCAGATGGCCGCGATTGCGGCGGTGATCCGTAATTTCATGATTTCCTCCCAATTGATCCGTGGCTCCCTCCACCGATCCAGCCAGTCAAACTGGTAAGTGCGATGGCCAAAGTAAAATGAAAAAAAAGGGGGCAATAAATAACCTGATGGTTATGGATCGCCGCCTTATCCGGTTCTGCCCGATATTGGATCATACAATAGGGATAGTCTGGCGATTCTCAATTGCCGCAGCCGCTGCAGCCATCACGAATGGTCCCGTTTCAGCATGCTGCTTCCAAATGCCGCCGTTATGAAAAATGCCCTGCGCCACGCGGCCGGAAAATGACGATAATATGCACGTAATCCCGGTGCCTTAACCAGTTCTAAGGGGATTGTCCGTAGTCTCCCGAAGCATATTTTGAATTTCATTTGGTGTCTTGATGGGCGAATATCAGAATAAAGCCGTTGATCTTATGCGGAATCGCGTTGGCGACAGTATACTCAACAACAAGATCGAGCGCCGCGAAGCTTTTCTCCGCAAGGCGCTGGCGCTGTATCACGTCATGGGCGGCGCGGCGGATGGCATGCGCGCCGCGGTGGAAGATGTTGTGCACCTGCCGAAGCCGAGCGTCGATGTCGCTGTTGGCGACGTGATGCATGAACTGGCAGCAATCGGTCACGTCGCCGATCTCGATATTATTCAGGCCGGATATAACAAACTTGATGCCGCCAATCTGCATATTTTGAGCAAGGGCAAGCGGCTTTTGCAGAAGCAGCAGGAAAAGAAGCTTGCCGCCACGGCTGAGAAGTAAGCCGTACAAGGGCAACTGAGGGTGATGACAAAGCTCCCTCACACCCGGCGTCATCGCTGGATTGCCCCAAGGATCCAATCGCGTCCAACTAGATCAAGACGTTGCAGCTGCTCCGGACAAGCTCAAGCATGACGGACGAGGGATTCGGGACTTCGTCATCATTCTGAGGCCCCCAATCGGGGGCGCTTCGAAATCAGGCAACGTCCGCGACGAAAATATCCTGCCAGGCGTCGTAAGCGGAAAGAACCGTTTCCATCTGCGCCGTGTGGCCGGTGATGAAGTCATCGCCGTAGATCGTCTCATCAGGATATTCGGTAATCAGCGTCATCGGCACTGTGTGGCGGTCGTCGATGGACGACAGGCACGGGAAACCGTTGATGATGCGGAAACCGGTTTCACCGGCGTGGATCTCGTAGAGCGCGATCTGGCGGTTGTTGTAATCCAGCAGGCCCGGAATGGCGCCGAGATGGCGGGTAACCCGGTCGAGCAGGGCTTCCGCCTGCTTTTCCCAATCCGCATGGTGGCGGATGATCAGGAAAAAGCCCTTCGGCAGGGTCCACATGGCGAAATTGCGCGGCACATAACCGGAAAGCGGACGGGTCCATTCGTGCGAGGGATAACCGTGCAGGTTCACATGCAGGCTCGCGCCGCTCATCTCCTGCGCGCTGAAACGGATTGCCTTCTCGTTGAGATGGACGCCCGAATTTTCCCGCGTGCGATATTCGAGATCGTCGCCGAGCGCCGTGTACCGCGCCGCATGGTGCATATGGCGTGGATTGTCGGCGCGCAGCCGCTGGTGCAGGGCATAACCATCGGGGTTTTCCAGCGGCGAAATGGTGAAATGCGCGCCCTGTCTTTCCGCAAGTTTGCGGGCGGCGCGGACGGCGCCAACGATGCCGGTGGTTTCATTGGGATGCTGGCCGCCGCTGATCATCACGGCGGCATCGCTGCCCGCGACATAACGGGCGGCAAGAACGCGGCCCGACCGCGAGCGGGCCTCGAACGCCTCGCCGCCGATCTCGGCAAGCATCCGCGTGATCTGACCCGCCGCTACCGGTTCGCTGGCCTCGTCGATCCGCTGTTCGCCGCCATCCAGGAAAGTGGTGGTGAGTGCACGGGTCTCAATACGGACCGAAACGTCGCCGCTGCTTTTGACGACTTCCGGAACGATCTGGCCGGGTTTCAGGCCCCGGTCGCCCAGCGGCCGGCCGGACTTCTTCTGGAAGAATTCCAGGAGGGAGAAATAGAAATCCTCGTGCAGCGCTTCACGCAGGCTGACCACCTCGTCCCCGACCGGCAGCGCCATGTCTTCGGACGGGTGCGTGACGCGGATGTTCAATTCCTCGAAATAGGGTTCCTCATCGCCCCAGCCGTGGTTGGCGACGGCATTGATTGCCGCCTCGAAAAGCTGCTCGTAATCCGTCTCCAGCCGCTCGCCCGTAGTGTCACCGGCCGGACGGAACCAGCCGGTTGGCGAGACATTGGTTTCGCCGACGATATCGGTATGAACCCGGTTGGGAGCGAGAACCTTCAGGGTTTCCTTCTTGCCGTTGCGGCTCAGCGTAACGTCATAATGAAGGGCGTCGTCGTCGCGCGCGATAAAATCGATCTTCGCGTCGCCGGCTAGTGCCGCCAGCGGATAGGCCTCCAGCCGGAAACGATTGGAGGGTGCATTGGCGTGCACCGGGTAATGCACCTCGATGGCATCGACGCCACCAAGATTGATCTCTTCCAGAAAGGTGAAGAGAAGCGGCTTGTAGGCGCTGCGGATGCGGGCGCTGACGCCTTTTTTCTTCAGCCTTTCTTCGGCTTCGCGGCGGCTTTTGGCGTCATCGAACGTCCATGCCTCGAAGGACTGGCCGGGCGCGGAGTTGGCGAGAAGCACATCCAGAGTACGCTTGAAGGTCTGGTCGAAAATCTGGCTCATCACGATCACCTTGAGGTTCTGCCGGTGGGGTCGAGGCTGTCGCGCAGCCAGTCACCGAGAAGGTTGAGGCCAAGCACGGTCAGAAGGATGGCAAGACCGGGGAAGACGCTGACCCACCATGCCGTTTGCAAATAGGTGCGGCCATCCGCCAGCATGCCGCCCCAGCTCGGAATGGTCGGATCGACACCGAGGCCGAGGAAGGTGAGGCTGCTTTCCAGCAGGATGTTGTTGGCGACGTTGAGCGTCATCAGCACGATGACCGGGCCGATAAGATTCGGCAGAAGGTGCTGGAGAATGATGCGCCAGTTCTTCACGCCAATGGCGCGGGCGGACAGGATGAATTCCCGCTCGCGCAGCGTCAGCACCGAGCCGCGCACCAGACGGGCATATTGTACCCATTGCGAGACGATCAGGAGGATGATGGTGTTGGTGAGGCTGCCGCCAACAATTGCGATGAAGGTGATCGCCAAGAGAATGAAGGGCATGGCGAGCTGGATATCGGCAAAGCGCATGACCAGCATGTCCCAGAAGCCGCGATAATAACCGGCGACCAGGCCGACGATCACGCCGAAGACCACGGCCCCGATCACCGAGGTGAAACCGACGAGCAGCGAAATCTTGCCGCCGGCCACGACACGGGCCAGTACGTCACGGCCGAGCGGATCGGTGCCGAGCGGATGGGCGGCGCTAGTGAAGGGCTTGGCAAGGCGCGCCATCAGGTCGATCTTTTCGGCACCGCCCGGAAACAGCACGTCGGAAAGAAGAACGGCAAGGCAGATGACGACGGTAAGCAGGGCGCCGAGGATGAATTCGAGATTGTTGAAGCGCGACAGGCGCGAGGTTTTGGCAGCCATCGTCAATTACTCCGTGCGGATGCGCGGATCGACCAGCCCGTAGGCGATATCGACCAGAAGGTTGATGCCGACGATCATCAGCGACAGCACGGTGATGACGGCCTGAAGCACGGGATAGTCGCGCGCGCCCACCGCATCGAAGGCGAGCGTGCCGAGACCCGGCCAGTTGAAGACGCGCTCGATGACGACGATGCCGCCGAGAAGTCCGCCGAATTGCAGGCCGAAATAGGTAATCAGCGGAATGGCGCAGTTACGCAGCGCATGCTTGTAAAGCACCTTGTTTTCGCTGAGGCCCTTGGCGCGCGCCACCATGACATATTGCGAGCGCAGCGTATCGAGCATGGCCGTGCGCACCAGACGCACATTGGTAGCCGTCAGGATAACGCCCATGGTGATCGATGGCATGATGTAGCTCGCAAAGCCGCCCATGCCGCTTGGCGGCAGCCAGCCGAGCGTGATGGAGAAAAGCAGTACCAGCATGGTGGCCAGCCAGAAATTGGGGAAGGACAGGCCGACGAGCGAGAAGATACGGATCACCTGATCGGCCGTCTTGCCGCGCGAGGTCGCGGCCTTGATGCCGAGCGGAATGGAAAGCGCAATCGACACCGCCATGGAGATGAAGGCGAGAAGCAGCGTGGCGGGCAGGGCATCGGCGATGAGCCGTGATACCGGCGTGCTGCCAGTGAAGCTGCGGCCGAAATCGAGCGTAACCAGGCCTTTCAGGAAGCTGAAATATTGCACGAAGAACGGCCGGTCGGTTCCAAGCGCCGCACGAATGCGCGCCAGATCGTCTTCCGTCATGCTGCCGCCGCCCTGGAACATGGTGACAGCCGGATCGCCCGTCAGGCGAATGGCGAAGGAAACGAGAAGGGTGATGGCGATGACGACGAAAATCGCCTGCAGCAATCGCTTGATGAGGAAACCGGCCACGTTTTTTACCTTGAAGAGAGACCCGACCTTGCCCGCGGGATGGCGGGCAAGGCGCTTTTAGGGAGGATAAGCCTGATTATTCGACGGTGACGTCGGTCAGCTTCAGGCGGTTATCCGGCGGTGCCACGAAACCCTTGACCCGCTTGTTGATGCCGTAAATGGCATTGGTGTTGTAAAGCGGAATTTCCAGCGCGCGCTCGGCGGCATAGGCGCCGACTTGCTTGAGGATCTTTTCGCGCTCGGCTCGGTCAGTCAGTGGGCGCTGCGATTCCAGCAGCTTGTCCAGCTTCTCGTCCTTGTCGTAAGGATTCCACTTTTCACCCGAGTGGTACATGGAATAGGCCGTGTTGTCGTAATCGAAGGTCCAGCCGCCCCATTTCTGCTGGAACATCGCGCCGGTCTTGCCCTGCGGGATGATGTCGTTCAGGAGAACGTTGGTCTCATAGGGCTTGATGGTGGCGGTGATGCCGACCATGGACAGATAGCTTGAGATGACCTGCGCGACTTCGTTCATCGTCGCATCGTTGCCTCTGATATCGATCTGCAGCGCCGCACCCGGCTTGACGCCGGCTTCCGCGAGCAGCTTCTTTGCGCCTTCCGGATCATAAGGCAGCGGCTTCAGATCGGCGTCGTAGCCGAAGGACAGCGCGCTCTGGAAGCTGGCGATTTCCGAGGCCTGACCGGCAAGGATCGACTTGACGATCGTGCCGCGATCAACGGCCATGATGATGGCCTTGCGCACCTTGGGATCAGCGGTGATGCCGTCACGAGTGTTGAAACGCAGCGCATCCACCGTCGGGCCTGGAACGCTGACGATCTCCAGCTTGGAATCGCCTTCGATGACCGGGATCATGCCAATCGGGATGGTGGGAGGAATGACGAGATCGACGCGGCCGGCCTGCAATTCGGCAACTGCGGTCGCCGGCTCGGCGATGAAGCGGAATTCCAGTTCGGAGAGCTTCGGTGCGCCGCCCCAGTAATCCGGGTTGGCTTCCAGCTTGATGTTGGTCTTCGGCGCATAGGAGACGAATTTGAACGCGCCGGTGCCGACCGGGTTGAGGTTGAAGTTGTCCTCACCCTTTTCCTGAATGTATTTCGGCGGCACGATCATGCCGCCATAACCGGCAAGCTTGGTCAGAAGCACCGGATCGGGGGCCTTGAGCTTCATGTCGACGGTGTAGTCGTCGATGACGTCGACGCTTTCGATGGCGACATAGTTGGAGCGCTGCGGGCCCTTGGCACCCTGTTCGCCGAGAAGGCGCTCGAAGGTGAACTTGACGGCGGCGGCGTTGAAGGGCTCGCCATTATGGAACTTGACGTTCTGGCGCAGCTTGAAGCGGATGCGCTTGCCTTCATCCAGCTCTTCCCAGGATTCGGCAAGGCCGGGCACAAGTTTCAGGTCCGGACCGCGATAGGTCAGGCCATCAAAGATGTTGGTGGCGACAGCTGCCCATTGCACCAGGAAGGTGTCGATCGGATCCCAGCTGCCGGGGTCCTGCGGGCTGGAAATGGTCATCTTGCCAGCGGCGAAAGCCGGCGCTGCGGTGAAGGCCGTGCCGGCCAGCGCAAGCGCGACGAACGTTGCCGTCATCCCCTTTTTGATTTTTGTCATCTACCTGTTCCTCTTCAGATGGTTACGGTTTTGGTTATTGTTCAGGCACTCTTCGCGATGAAGTGGCCTGGATTGATTTCCTCATGGGCGAGAATGGCGGGCTCATCGCCGACGCGGCGCACGGGATTGGGAATTTCGCCCTCGATCATGGCGATGCGGCGCTCGATCAGGGGGTCGGCAACCGGCACTGCGGAAAGCAGCCGGCGCGTATAATCATGCGTGGGCGTTTCGAAGACCTGCTGGCGGCTGCCCATTTCCATGATCTGGCCGAGATAAAGCACCGCGACGCGGTGGCTCATCTTTTCCACCACCGCCATGTCATGGCTGATGAACAGGTAAGCAAGACCACGTTCCGCCTGCAAATCCATGAACAGATTGATGATCTGCGCCTGGATGGAGACATCGAGCGCCGACAGCGCTTCGTCGGCGATGATGAGTTTGGGATCGGAGGCGAGCGCGCGGGCAATGCAGACACGCTGCCGCTGGCCGCCCGAAAACTCGTGCGGATACCGCGATGCATGTTCCGAACTCAGACCCACCCGTTCCAGCAGTTCATCCACCCGGCGGCGCACCGCCTTGGCATCGTTGATCAGGCCGTGGGTGTTGATCGGTTCGGCGATCGAGAAACCTACCGTCTTGCGCGGATCGAGCGAGGCGAAGGGGTCCTGGAAGATATATTGCACTTCCTGCCGCATGCGGAAACGTTCCGCTGCCGACATCTCAGAATAGCTGCGGCCGTTGAAGGATATTTCGCCTGATACCGCCGATTGTAGCTGCTGGATTGTGCGGCCGATGGTGGATTTGCCCGAACCGGATTCACCGACCAGCGCCAGCGTCTCTCCGGCATGGATGTCGAAGCTGACCTTCTGCACGGCGCTGCAACGGTGCGTCGCCTTGCCGAACAGGTTCTTGCGAATATCGAAGCGAACGAACAGGTCGCGAACCGAAAGCAGCGGCTTCTCGTCGTATTTTGCGGTGTTCTGCACCCGTTCCTCGCCCACCACGACCGGCTGGCCATCCTGCAGGACGGTGAGCGGAAGGCGCTTGGGAAACTCTTCGCCGGTCATGCTGCCGAGGCGCGGAACGGCGGAAAGCAGCGCCCGCGTATAGGGATGCTGCGGATTGGCGAAGATGTCCTTGACCGGGCCTTCCTCAACCTTCCTGCCCTTCCACATGACGACGACGTCATCCGCCATTTCCGCCACCACGCCCATGTCATGGGTGATGAAGACCATGCCCATGCCGAGCTTCTTTTGCAGGTCGCGCATGATGTTGAGGATCTGCGCCTGAATGGTGACATCAAGTGCCGTCGTCGGTTCGTCGGCGATCAGCAGCTTCGGCCGACAGGCAAGCGCCATGGCAATCATCACGCGCTGGCGCATGCCGCCGGAAAGCTGATGCGGATAACGGTGCAGAAGCTCGGCCGCATCCGGCAACCGCACCATGTCGAGCAACTTTTTTGCCTCGGCCATGGCCGCCGCCTTGCCCATTTTCTCGTGCAGGACAAGCACTTCGCAGATCTGGTCACCGATGGTGAAGACCGGGTTCAGCGACGTCATCGGCTCCTGGAAGATCATGGCGATCTCCTTGCCGCGGATCGACCGCATTTCCTTCTGCGATGCCTTCAGCAGATCCTTGCCTTCGAACATGATGCGACCGGCGGGGTAAGTCGCGCCCATCATATCCGCAAGACGCATGGTCGAGAGCGACGTGACCGATTTGCCCGATCCGGATTCGCCGACGATCGCCACTGTCCTGCCGGCTTCCACGGCAAAGGAAATATCGTCCACGACGCGGCTGTCGCCGAACTCAACGCTCAGGTTTTCAACCGAGAGGAGGGCGTTGCGGTTTGCGGCAGTCATATCAGCGTCTCCGGCTTGGCATGCGCGGCAATGCCGGCGCGGCCATCTGAAATAGTGAGGGGGCAAGGGCGTGGGGCAGGCGCGCGGGATGAAACGCTATGCCGGAGGATGGGAGTGTCAAAAAGAAAGCGCATGGCGTTTCAGGCGCGATGTAGATTGGCTGCTGCCGGTCGATACGGGAATTGCGACCTGGTCGAAGTGCTACGGTCGACCTCACCGGTGCCGGTAAAATGCCTGTTGCCAGTCTCAGAATCGATGATGCGCATGAACTTGTATTCCCCACCCCTTGTTTTACAAAAAAGCTAACAAAACAGGACAATCATGTCCAGAGTGTTGAACAATTTTTGTATACTGCTCTACAAATACGCAAGTGCATTTATTTTGGGCGCGGGTGTGCCGAAGGGCCAGACCCCGATTAAGGGATGTTTTTAGTCTGTATTGAGGATGTATCGATTTCAGTGGTTGCGGGTGCCGCTGCCCGTGATACAGGCCGGACGAAGACCATTGAAAAAGGATACCGGGTATGACGAATAGAACGGGTGCGGTCAGGCTATCCGGCTTACTGCGTTGCGCATCGGTGCAGGATGTTCAACTTGTAGAAAGCCATCTACCCGATCACATTCGCCTGACCAGAGCGGAGCCGGGCTGTATTTCCTTTGAGGTATCGCAGACCGAAGACCCCCTGATCTGGAGGGTGGAAGAGCTTTTTGTGGACCGCGCTGCTTTCGATTTTCATCAGCAGCGCACGCGCGCATCTAAATGGTTTGTGGCCACCTCCGCCATTCCACGGGACTATGAGATAGTGATGCTGGCGTAAATAAAGACAGGCCGCAGCGGCATTCCTGCTGGCTGCGGCCTGTTTGCATTTTTGAAGCACCAGTGGACTGGTGTCTGCGCCTATTCCTTCGGCATGCCGATCGGTGGCGCAAGACGCCGCTGCGCAGCGATGCGGAAGGGGGCGTTCATCGCGCCATATCCGCCGTAGGCACCGCGCCTTTCGACGATTTCGAAGAAGAACCCTTCGCCGAAGGTGCGGCTGTAGATCTGGAAATATTCGCCGTTGTCGTCCCGGTCGTAGAGGATGCTTGCTTCCCGGAGTGCGTCGGAGAATTCCGGTTCCAGCCCGAAGCGGGCCTCCAGATCGTCATAATAATTGCGCGAGATCGGCAGGGCGTGAAAGCCGCGCGCATGCAGAGCCTTGGCGGTGGCGAAGATATCGTCCGTGGCGAAGGCGATGTGCTGGATGCTGGTGCCGAAACCTTCCGCCAGAAATTTGCCGGCGAAGGTCTTTCGGTTGTCGGCGCCGTTCATGGTCAGGCGGAAACGCGGGGAGGGCACGCTTTCTATGGCCTGGCTGCGCACCAGACCGCCGGGATCGACCACATCCACCATCGGCGTGCGGCGCGTTGAAAACAGCGATGTGTAAAACAGAAGCCAGGTCAGCATTTCATCGTAATGCGTTGTTTGCGCAAGATGGTCGATGCGGGTCAGTCCGGTATTGCCTGCCGGTGCCGTCGCATCGACCGGTGCGAATTCATTGTCCCAGATGGAGGCGAGCGCCTTGGACCCGTCGAGGAAATAGATGACGCCATTGCCCACGCCCTGAATGGCTGGAACCGCGACTTCGCCGGATTTGCGCGGTTCGGCGAATGTCGGCGCGCCCAGCGCTGCCGCACGCGCAAGCGCTGCCTGCGCATCATCGACCTTCAGGCCGAATGCATAGGCATTGGTGCCGTGGATGGAGTAGGATGCACCGGCGAAACTCTCACCGGTACCGCCGGTATTGATGACGATGCGAATGTCGCCCTGCGTATAGAGATCGACATCGCGATTGCGGTGCCTCGCGGTTTTATCAAAACCAAGTGTGGCGAGCAGCGCTTCCAGATTGGCCTTTTCCTCCGGCGCCGTTGTGAACTCGACAAACTCCACGCCTTCCGTTTGCACCCGCTCAGGCATGGCGGGCGCCTCGATGCGGATGTCGGGCTCCAGACGGCGCACCTGATCCATGAGGTTGATGAGCGAACGATGGCCGTCCTCAGCCAGCAGGCGCGCCGAGCCACCGCGGAACTGGTCGTTGAAGATTTCGAGCGACAGCGGGCCGCTATAACCGGTTGCGGCGACAGCGCGCATGAAATCCACCACCGGCAGATCGCCTTCGCCGGGCATGTTGCGGAAATGGCGGCTCCAGTACAACAGGTCCATGTCGATCAGCGGTGCGTCGGCCAATTGCACGATGAAGATCTTGTCGCCGGGAATGGAGCGGATGGAGTTGGGATCGATCTTGCGCGACAGCGTGTGGAAGCTGTCGAGGATGATACCGACATTGGGGTGATCGGCGCGGCGCACCACTTCCCACGCATCGCGATGATCGCTGATGTGCCGGCCCCAGGCCAGCGCCTCGTAACCCACGCGAACACCATGCCTGGCCGCAAGCTCGCCAAGCTCATGGAAATCGGCGGCGGCGCGGTCTATGCCACCCAGCGACACCGGCGAGACATTCGAGCAGATCAGCATCAGATCGGTCCCGAGTTCGCCCATGATGTCGAATTTACGCCCTGCGCGCTCGAAGGCGCGGGCGCGGTGCGGTTCCGGCATGCCTTCGAAATCGCGGAACGGCTGGAAAAGCGTGATATCCAGCCCATGATCTGCCGCAAGGGCCTTCACCTCGCGCGGCGAGGCGTCGTAGGTCAGGAAATCGTTCTCGAAAATCTCCACGCCGGTGAAACCGGCTTTCGCAATGGCCGCCAGTTTCTCTGGGAATTCGCCGCTGATGGAGACGGTGGCGATGGAAGTACGCATTGGCACACCCTGTTTGCCTGTGTCATAGCTCGCCATATTGCGTTCCTTTTCAGCGTTATGTACTAATTGGTTAATAATAGGGGTGCGGCGGCAAGCCGTATACCCTGCTGATGGATGGATCATGACAAAAAGCGCAACTTCGAACGGCACCAGCGAAACCCGGCAGGCGAAGCGCGATCCGGAAGGCGTGCGCCGAGACATTCTTTCCGTTGCGATGGAGGAGTTTTCGCAAAACGGCCTGTCGGGGGCGCGCATCGACGAGATCGCCGCCCGCACGCGTACATCCAAGCGGATGATCTATTATTATTTTACCGACAAGGAAGGGCTTTACCAGCGCGTTCTTGAAGAAGCCTATGCCAAGGTGCGTGGCGGCGAGAGCGATCTGGAGCTGGATGGTCTGGAGCCGGTTGCGGCGCTCGAAAAGCTCTGTCGGTTCACTTTCGATCACCATCGCCGCAACCCGGCTTTCATCCGAATGGTGATGATCGAGAACATTCATCACGGCCGGCACATGCAATCGTCCGGAACGATCCGCCAGCTCAACCGGCCGGCCATCGATGCCCTGGAAAGCGTGCTGCTGCGCGGCCAGAAGAGCGGCATTTTCCGCAACGGCATCAACGCGCTGGAACTGCACTGGCAGATCAGCGCGCTGTCCTTTTTCAACGTCTCGAACGTCGCAACCTTCTCGTTCATCTTCGGCGACGGGCTGTTTACCGAGAAGGGTCAGCAAACATTGTCGCATCACGTCAGCGACATGGTGTTGCGATATGTGCTGAGCCCTGACCATATCACGAAGATCGGGAAAGACGGCCGATGAGGTGGCTGAGCGCCACCCCGTAACCTTCGATGCCGAGACCGGCGATCACGCCTTCGGCGCGCGTCGAGATATAGGAATGGTGGCGGAAGATCTCCCGTTTGTGGATGTTGGAAATGTGAACCTCGATCACCGGTGCCTCGAAGGTGTTGAGTGCATCGAGGATCGCCACCGAGGTATGGGTAAAGGCACCGGGATTGATGACGATTCCTGCCGATGTGCCGCGCGCCGCATGGATCCAGTCTATCAGCTCGTATTCCCGGTTGCTCTGGGCAAAGAATATCTCGTGGCCCGCCGCCTCGGCAATCGCGCGGCAATTGGCCTCCACATCGGCCATCGTCTCGTAGCCGTAGATTTCCGGCTGGCGTTGGCCGAGCAGGTTGAGGTTCGGTCCGTTAAGTATGGTGAAAAGGCTCACGCCACACCCTCTTTCGTGCAAATTTCGGTAAAATGTGCCGTCATGCGTTCGGCATCAGGTTCACGGCCGCAGAACAGCCGAAACGCGCCAACAGCCTGAAACACCGTCATGCCGCCACCGGGCAGGGTGCGACAGCCTTTTTGGGCCGCCGTCGCAAGAAGCTCGGTCACCAGCGGCATATAAACGATATCGGCCACCCAGTGCCGTTGTTCAAGGAGGTCGGCCTTGACCGGCATGCCGGGATGGGCGGGCATGCCCATCGGTGTGGCGTGGATCAACCCATCCGCGAAGGGCAGGGAATCTGCCGGGTCTTTCACGGCAAAGGCGTGGCCTTCGCCAAAACGGGCGTTGAGTTCGGCAGCCAGATGCTCGGCGCGGCTGAAATCGCGGTCGCAGATATCGAGATGGGTAATGCCGAGTTTCAGCGCCGCATGGGCCACCGCAACGCCTGCACCACCAGCACCGACCAGCAGCGCCCGGTCGCGTTTCGCATCCGGCAGGCCGCGCATGAAGCTTTCGTAAAATCCGTACCAGTCCGTATTGTGCCCAATGCGACGTCCGTCCTTGAAGACGACGGTGTTGACCGCGCCGAGCATGCGGGCATCATCAGACAATTCATGCAGGTGCGGAAGCACTGCCTGCTTGAAGGGATGGGTAATGTTGGTGCCGGCAAAGCCGCGCGATTCCAGCTCATTGAGCAGATCGGGAAGCGCGCTTTCCGGCAGCTTGCGCGCCACGACATCGACAAGCTCATAGGAATAATCGAGGCCGTGGGCAGCCCCTTCGCGCATGTGCAACGCGGGAGATTTGGAAAGCTGGATGTCGGCGCCAATCAGGCCGACCTTGAAGGATTTGGTGTCTGTCATGATCAGGTCATCGCTCATCGAACGTGGTGGGAGAGGCGGGGGTCATCCCCGCCTGCCTGTCGGCTCCGAGTGAGCCTTAGTGATGGGCGAGAATTTCGCCGAGGAATGTGCGGGTACGCTGGTGCTTGGGATCGCGGAAGAACTCGTCCGGCGGGCCTTCCTCGATGATTTCGCCTTCCGACATGAAGACCACACGGTCGGCAACCTGCCGGGCAAAGCCCATTTCATGGGTCACGCAGATCATCGTCATGCCGTCGCGGGCAAGACCGATCATCGTGTCGAGCACTTCCTTGACCATTTCCGGATCAAGCGCCGAAGTCGGCTCATCGAACAGCATGGCTTTCGGCTCCATGCAGAGCGCACGGGCAATCGCTGCGCGTTGCTGCTGGCCGCCGGAAAGCTGCGCCGGATATTTATCGGCCTGATTGAGAATGCGCACGCGCTCCAGATATTTGCGCGCGGTCGCTTCCGCATCGGCTTTCGACAGGCCCTTCACCCGCATGGGCGCCAGGGTGCAGTTTTCCATGATGGTCTTGTGCGGGAAGAGATTGAAGCTCTGGAACACCATGCCCACTTCACGGCGGACCGCATCGATGGCGCGGGTCGAATCCGAAAGCGTGGTTCCCTCGACCGTGATCTTGCCCTCCTGGATTTCTTCCAGATGGTTGATGCAGCGGATAAGGGTGGATTTTCCTGAACCGGACGGGCCGCAAAGAACGATTTTTTCGCCTTTGCGAACCGTCATGTTGACGCCTTTCAGCGCATGGAAGGCTCCATACCACTTTCCAACCCCTTCAAGGGCGATCAGCGGAGCCTGTGCGGCGGAGGATTGCGACATGGAACTTTCCTTCATGCTGGGAAGCAGCGTTAGTTAACGGTGTAGGGAATGTCAGGAAGCGAGGCCGGGAAGTCCGGAACCGGGCGCTTCATCCATTTGGCATAGACTTTTGCGAGCTCGCCATTGGCCTTGGCTTTGTCGAGCCAAGCGTTGAGTGCCTCGTTCCAGTCCTTTTCACCGGGGCGCGTTGCGGCGCTGTTGTAGAGGGTCACGAGGTCGAACTTCACCTCGTAATCCTTGCCGCCAGCCGCTGCGAGACGGTCACCATAAAACTGGTTGCCGCCGATTGCCTCGATCTGGCCCGACAGGATCGCCTGAATGGTGGCGGCGTCATCGTCGAAACGCAGAATTTTTGCCTTGGTGCCGGCACCTGCGGTCAAAGCCGTGTCCATCGGACTGGATTTCGGCGCGCCGACGGTCATTCCCGTGAGATCGTCGAAGTTGGCGATCTTCTTGTCCTTGGTGGCATAGACCGACATGACGTTATGCGCGTAAGGCTGCGCATATTGTACGTTTTTCGCGCGTTCCGGCGTCATCCCCATCGACGCGAACAGGGCATCGACCTTTCCGGTGCGAAGCGACGGGATGCGGTTGGCGACTGCAAGCGGCACGAACTCCACTTTCAGTCCAAGATAGTCCGCAAACCCGCGGGCCAAATCCGCATCATAACCTTCCTGAACACCAGAGGAGTTTATGAAGCCCCAAGGCGCGTTGTCGCCCTGAATGCCGATGATGATCTTGCCGCTGGACTTTGCTTCGTCAAGTGTTCTGGCTTCTGCGCCTGCGGGTGTCAGGATTGGCAGCAAAGCTGCTGCCAATCCGACAGCGATGGCTGTTCGCCAACGCGTCTGTTTGTTAAAGATTCCCATTGGTTACTCCTCCCAATCCAGCCTCTTCCGGTCTTCACTTCACGGTGAAAGGAATATCCGGCAGGCTTTCCGGGAAAGCGGGAACTTCGCGCTTCATCCACTTGTCGTAGATCTTGGCAAGCTGACCATCCGACTTTATCTTGTCGAGGAAGGCGTTGACGGTCTCGTTCCAGTCCTTTTCACCCGGACGGGTGCCGGCGCCGTTGTAAAGCGTCGTCAGGTCGAACTTCGGCTCGTATTTGCCGTTGGCAGCCTGATTGAGGCGGTCGCCATAAAACTGGTTGCCACCGACAACCTCGACCTGGCCGGAAATCAGCGCCTGAATGTTCGCGGCATCATCGTCAAAGCGCAGGATCTTGGCCTTGGAGCCTGCACCTGCCGTGATCGCCGTGTCCATGGCGCTGGACTTCGGAACGCCGACGGAGACGCCGGTCAGATCGTCATAGTTGCCGATCTTCTTGTCCTTGGGGCCGTAGACGGAAAGCACGTTACCGGCATAGGGCTTGGAATACTGGATGGTCTTGGCGCGCTCGGCGGTCATTCCCATGGTTGCGAACAGCAGGTCGACCTTGCCCGTCAGAAGGGCCGGAATGCGGTTTGCCACGGCAAGCGGTACGAATTCCACCTTGACGCCGAGATATTCGGCAAACGCCTTGCCGATATCGGCATCGAGGCCATCCTGAACGCCGCTCGAATTGACGAAGCCCCAAGGCGAATTGTCGCCCTGAATGCCGATTACGACCTTGCCCTTGGCCTTGGCCTCATCCACCGTGCCGGCGAAGGCGTCGACAGGTGCGATAAAGGGCAGGGCGACCGTTGCTGCGGCGAGCGCGAGCAGGGTGCGACGTGAGAATTTACCGTTGGATTTCATCTTTTGCTCCTCCTTACAAAGCTTGATGACATGTTGATGGGTATTAGCGGGAAGCGGCTTGCATCCGCTTTTCTACACTGGCGCCCCACAGGGAAAGCGGCCAGCAGATCAGGAAATACATGATGCCGACGATGGCAAAGACCGTCAGCGGACGGAACGTCTGGTTGGAGACGATCTGGCCGGCGCGGGACAGTTCGACGAAGCCGACAATGGCGGCAAGCGACGTGCCCTTGATGAGCTGCACCAGAAAACCGATGGTGGCGGGCAGCGAAATCTTGAAGGCCTGCGGCAGAACCACGTCCTTCATACGCGACACGTAGTGCAGGCCAAGCGCGTTGGCGGCTTCGGTCTGACCCTTCGGCACAGCCTGGATGCCACCGCGCCAGATTTCGCCCAGAAAGGCGCTGGCATGCAGGGTGAATGCGATGGCGACCGCAATCCAGGCATCGACATTCAGGCCCGCAAGCGCCACGCCGTAATAGACGACGAAAAGCTGCATCAGGAGCGGTGTGCCCTGAAAAATCGCGATGAAGCCGGTGCTGGCGCGCTGGATCGCCGGGGTTTCGGCAACGCGGCCAAGCGCGACGCAAAGGCCGAAAATGCCGCCGCCGATGAAGCCGATCAGGGTCAGCGCAAGGGTCCATTTCAGGCCCTGCAGCAGGAAGAACAATTCGTTGGAACCGATGGATGCCATTGTCTTTTCCTCACTTGACCGGATAGCTGAACGATGTGCGGGAGATGAGGGAAAATACCCCCATCATCAGCGAGGAAATGACCAGATAAAGCAGAGTGATCGAGAAATAGACCTCAAAGGAGCGGAAGGTGTCCGCTTCAATCTGCTGGGCCACCGAGGTCAGCTCGTAAGCCGCAATCGAGGTACAGACCGAAGTGGTCAGCGTCAGCATGATGAACTGGCTGGTGAGTGACGGATAGACCGCCCGAAGCGCCGGCTTCAGAATGATGTGCCGGAAGATCTGCGCCCGGTGCAGGCCAAGCGCCAATCCCGCCTCAACCTGGCCCTTGGGAATGGAATCGACACCGCCGCGAATGATTTCAATGGCATAGGCGCCGCCGTTCAACGCAAGCGCAATGATGGCCGTGACCGTGGGGTTAAGCTTGATGCCGATTTGCGGCAGGGCGAAGAAGATGAAGAATATCTGCACCAGAAACGGCGTGTTGCGAATGGCTTCCACGAACCCGATGACCAGACCGCGCAGCAGCTTGAAGCGCGAGCGGCGGGCCACGACGCCGAGAACCCCGATGACGGTGGCAAGCGACATGCCGGCGATTGCAAGGCCGATCGTTGCAAGACAGGCCAGAAGCAGCTCGGGCAGACGGTCTATGACCGCCGAAAAATCGAGACTGTAAGACATATTTCCTCCCAACCCGTTCGGGTCCGAACAGACGTTTCGCCTTGTTCGCATCGCTTTGGAAACCCTGTGGCTCCAAAGCCCTCCGTTTGTTTTTACCGTGCCGGGGAAGCTCCACACTTCTGTGCCAGCATAGCGTTAACCTGAATGTTTGTACCAGTTAGTTCAATTTTGTGTCAAGCGCCAACTCCGGTTAGAAACAGCTTAAAGATCACTTTTTCTTCATTCATCTTGTTCAAGAAAGTCGTTTTTTATCAACGACTAATGTGATTGGTCGCAAGCGTTTTCATCGCGCGCCCGCGCCATTCCCATCTCGCTGGCAGGAGCGCCCGAAGGCCGCTCAGTCTTCGCGAAAATCTGTCATTCCTTCTTTATTCTTCGCTTGCTCCCAGCCGGTCGATCTGCCCCGCGAGGCGCTCGGCGATCAGGAGTGAGGACCCCGTTGCCGTCACCATTTGCGGCAGCGACAGCCATTCGAGCATCCAGCCCGCGCCCGAACGTTCCTGTTCGTGAACGAGAGACTGGTGCAACGCCGAAATCTGCACGGCGTTGAAGCGTGCCAGCGTCACCAGCGTTTCCGCATTGACCGGGTTCTGCTTGTGCGGCATCGCCGAGGAACCACCCCCGCCGCTCATGCGAATTTCGGCGCCGACTTCGGCCAGAAGCGCGATATCCTGCCCGAACTTGCCAAGCGTGCCGGTGACGAGCGACAGCAGATTGGCAAGCTCGGCGATACCGTCGCGCTGGCTGTGCCACTGCGGCCTGTCAGAAAGGCCGAGACGCTTTGCGAGATCGGCGCGGACAGTGCCGGCATTGTCGCCGAGCTTTTCCAGCGTGCCGGCCGCACCGCCGAACTGGACGGCAAAACCGTGCTGCAAAAACGTGTCGATCCGAACCAGATGCCGTTCCAGCGGATCGATCCAGCTTTCCACCCTGTCGCCGACCGTGATGGCGATGGCGGCCTGCATGCGGGTATATCCCGTCAGCGGGTTGCTGCCATCGCGGGCCGCAATATCACCCAGCGTATCGATGAGGCGGCCGAGCCGTGCCGCGATGATTTCCGCTGCCGCCTTCAGCCGCAGCATCAGGCTGGTATCGATGACATCCTGGCTGGTGGCGCCGAAATGCAGCTTTTCCGCCGCAGTACCGGCAACCGCCGCCCGCATCTGCCGGACAAGTTCCGGCACCACAACGCCGTCCTTGGCGACGCCATGGCGAAGCGCGGTGGTATCGGCGGCAAAATCGGAAAGGCGGGAGACGATCGCATCCGCCGCATCCGCTTCAATGACGCCGGCCCCGGCTTGCGCCTGCGCCAGCGCCGTCTCGAAACGGATCATGGCATCGATATCCGCTCTGGCCGAAAACAGCTCAACGATTTCGCTGTCGCCAAAAAGGCCGGAGAGAAACGGATGTTCGAAGGGGGAAAGGCTCATCTCAGGTTACGGCTCCGCTCAGATATCGAAAAACACGGTTTCGCCCTCGCCCTGAAGGCGGATATCGAAACGATAGATGTTTCCTTCCTCCTTTTTGGCGACAAGGGTGGCGATGCGGCTTTTCTGCTCGACGCGGGCAAGGACCGGATCGGCGGCATTGGCCTCCTGCTCCTCGGGAAAATACATGCGGGTTTGCAGGCCGATATTGATACCGCGCGCCACGATCCAGAAAGTGACGTGCGGCGCCATCCACCGGCCGTCGCGGAAGGGCACCTTGCCGGGCTTGATGGTGTCGAAGATGAATTCGCCGGTATCCATGTCGCCGGGCGAGCGGCCCCAGCCGGTGAAATTCGGATCCGCCTTGCCGCGTGTTTCGCTGGGGCTGTTGTAATAACCGTCCGTATCCGCCTGCCAGATTTCGATCAAGGCGTCCTTCAGAGGCATGCCAGCGCCGTCGTAGACCGTGCCACGCACGCTTATGCGTTCGCCGCGAGCCTTGTCGTTATAGAGCGCGCCGGAGCCCAGGTCCTTTTCGAACACGCCCTCGATGCCAACGAAATTGGGGGTGCAGCCGATATGGACATATGGACCTGCCGTCTGCGACGCTGATTCCTTGAGATAACCGAGCGGCTGGACCATGATCAGTTGCCTTCCTTGCGATTTTCGAAAAACGTGGAGCGGCGGCCGCGAAGCACGATGTCGAACTTGTATGCCAGCATGTCCATGGGAATGTTTGAATTCATATCCAGCGGCGCGATCAGCCGCTTGATCGCATCCTCGTCCGGGATGGTTTTGACGATCGGACATTTCCAGATCAGCGGATCGCCTTCGAAATACATCTGAGTTATCAGCCGCTGGGCAAAACCGTGGCCGAAGACCGAGAAGTGGATATGGGCAGGCCGCCAGTCGTTGACGCCGTTCGGCCAGGGGTAAGCGCCAGGCTGGATGGTCTTGAACCAGTAATAACCGTTCTCATCCGTGATCGTGCGGCCGACGCCGCCAAAATTCGGATCGATGGCGGCGAGATAGGTTTCCTTCTTGTGGCGATACCGCCCGCCGGCATTGGCCTGCCAGAATTCCACGAGCGCACCGTCCACGCCGCGGCCGCGCTCGTCCAGCACCCGGCCGTGGACCAGAATACGCGGGCCAATCGGCATTTCGCCAGGGCGGGCATAATTGAGGATCAGGTCGTTATCCAGCTCGTTCAGCAGGCTGTGGCCGAAAACCGGCCCGGTGATCTCGCTTTTGGTGCCTTCCAGCGAAATCAGGGCGCGCTGCGGAGAACGCAGGATAGAGGTCTTGTACCAGGGAGCATAGGCCAGCGGATGAATATCGCGGTCGCGTGCGAAGAACGGCCCGGTTTCGGGCTTTGTATTACTCATTTCGTCTCCTCCTCGTCGCGGGAACTATCGGCTTTCATGCCGGCCAGAGCAAGCTTGGCGGTCTTGAAAGCGTGGTTGGCGGCGGGCACGCCGGCATAGATTGCGACATGCAGCAGCGCTTCGCGAATATCCGCTTCGGTGGCGCCGGTATTGGCGGTGGCGCGCACATGCATGGCAAGCTCCTCGTCCTGACCGAGTGCGGCAAGCAAGGCGATGGTGACCATCGAGCGCTCGCGCTTCGTCCAGTGGTTACCGGACCACACCGTGCCCCAGGCCGCTTCGGTGATGAGCTGCTGAAACGGCTGGTCGAACCCCGTCGTCACCGTCTGCGCGCGGTCGACATGCGCGTCACCGAGCACGGCGCGGCGCGTTTTCATGCCCTGCTCAAATCTCTCGTTCTTGTCGATATTGTCCGCCATCTGTCAGTGCTCCGGCAAGGTCTTCAGAAAATCACCGACCGCCTGCGCATAGGCGAGCGGTTGTTCAAGGCAAGGAATGTGGCCGCAGCGTGCAATGGTGGCGAGACGGCTTGCGGGAATGAGGTCCGCCAGTGATTGCACCAGTACTGGCGGTGTCGACCCGTCTTCATCGCCCGCCACGCAGAGCGTCGGAACAGCGATGCGGCCCGCTTCGTGCGTGAAATCGGCATCGCGTATGGCGGCGCAGGTGCCGCTGTAAC
Organism: Rhizobium sp. AN68; assembly: GCF_030758035.1. NCBI lineage: Bacteria > Pseudomonadati > Pseudomonadota > Alphaproteobacteria > Hyphomicrobiales > Rhizobiaceae > Rhizobium > Rhizobium sp. AN68. The sequence continues at coordinate 1,759,202 of NZ_JARWMI010000002.1, forward strand.
CGGCCTCCGGCTGTTGGGAAAGCATGTTGCGCGCGCCCGCATAAACCACGTTGTCCGGCTGGCGAAAGGCTGGTGTGAACCAGCGCTCCATCACCGGATCGATCAGCGAGGCAAGGCCGTCAGCGGCGATCTTGTCGATGCGCGCGTTCCACATCTCGGCGGTGCCAATCCTGTGGGCGGTATTGCTGAGCACAAGGGCACGCACGAGATCGGGACGCCGGGCATAAATTCCCTGTGCAACCAGTCCACCGACCGACAGACCCCAGATGACCGCATTTTCGACGGAAAGATGATCGAGGATGGCAATCAGGTCGTCCGCGTGATCGTCTATCGAATAGGCAGGGCGGCCGATATCGGACAGGCCATGGCCACGTTTGTCGTGCAGGACGAAAGCATATTTGTCGCCAAGTTCCGCAATCACCGCATCCCAGATACGGAAATCGGTGCCAAGCGAATTGATAAAGGCGATGACCGGCTTGCCGCTTTCCAGTTCGTGCGCACGATAATGGATCGCGTTTTCGCCACAGCGCAGAAAATGCATGATGTACGTCCTCCTGTTGACGATATTGCAAGCACGTTCCGGTTAAGTAAAATGACATTATCGGTGAAAAATATAACCAATGGATTATATGTTCGATGGTCGAGCAGCGTATAAAGTTCCGGCATCTTCAGACCTTCGTGGAGGTGGCGCGCCAGAAAAGCGTCATTCGTGCGGCGGAAATCCTGCATGTCAGCCAGCCGGCGGTAACGAAAACCATCCGCGAACTCGAGGAGATTCTCGGCGTCTCGCTGTTCGACCGCGAGGGGCGCGGCATCCGCATCAGTCGCTATGGCGAGGTGTTCCTGCGCCATGCCGGGGCAACGATGACGGCACTTCGCCATGCGGTCGATTCCGTCTCGCAGGAGGCGGCGCGTGCCGGCCCGCCGGTTCGCGTCGGTGCCTTGCCGACCGTATCGGTGAGGATCATGCCGAAAGCCATGGCGGGATTTCTTTCGGAAAAAACCGGCAGCCCTGTCAAGATCGTCACCGGTGACAATGCCGTTCTTCTGGAGCAGTTGCGCGTCGGCGATCTGGATCTCGTCGTCGGGCGCCTGGCTGCGCCGGAAAAGATGGCGGGCTTTTCCTTCGAGCATCTCTATTCCGAAAAGGTGCGGTTCGTCGTGCGCGCCGGCCATCCGCTGCTGTCACCGGGCATTTCGGTTTTCGATCACCTGCACGAGTTCCCGGTATTGATCCCCACCCGCCAGTCGGTGATCGGTCCCATCGTCGAGCAGTTCTTGATCGCCAATGGGGTGCCGGCCTTGCCGATCCGCATCGAAACGGTATCGGATGCGTTTGGTCGCGCGTTCCTGCGCACCAGTGATGCCGTCTGGATCATTTCGGAAGGGGTGGTCGCAGGCGATGTGGCGGATGGAACTCTGGCGATCCTGCCGGTCGATACCGGCGATACCAGCGGCCCGGTCGGATTGACGGTGCGGGCCGATACGCAGCCCTCACTGCCGCTGTCGCTGCTGATACAGGCCATTCGCGAAGCTGCGCGCGAACTGCTCGACCCGAAGCCCGAAACTGTTTCCTAATAGGGAAGCCCGACATAGTTTTCCGCAAGCGCCGTGGAGGCAGCGCGGGAATGCACGAGGTAATCCAGCTCCGCTTCCTGGATGCGCTGGCCAAATTCGCCGGTATCGGGAAAGCGGTGCATCATTGTCGTCATCCACCAGGAAAAGCGTACGGCCTTCCAGACGCGGGATAGCGCTTTCTGCGAATAGGAATCGATGCCTGCTTCCGACCCTTCACGGTAAAATTCGACCAGCGCCTCGCTGAGATAATGCACGTCGCTGGCAGCAAGGTTGAGGCCCTTGGCGCCGGTTGGCGGCACGATGTGGGCGGCGTCGCCCGCCAGAAACAATCGCCCGAAGCGCATCGGTTCGCACACGAAGGACCGAAGCGGTGCAATGGATTTTTCAAATGACGGCCCAGTCACCAGGGCATCGGCGTGGTTTTCCGGCAGGCGGCGGCGGATTTCATCCCAGAAGCGCTCATCGCTCCAGTCCTCCGTCCGGTCTTCCAGCGAACATTGCAGGTAATAGCGGCTGCGCGTGTGCGAGCGCATCGAACAGAGCGCAAAACCACCTGGGATGGTTGGCATAGATGAGTTCGTGGCTGACGGGTGGCACTTCGGCCAGAATACCGAGCCAGCCGAAGGGATATATTTTTTCGAATTCCTTGATCGACCGCTCAGGCACGGATTTGCGGCTGACGCCGTGAAACCCATCGCATCCGGCAATAAAATCACAATCGATCCGGTGGCTTACGCCGTCTTTCTCATAGGTGACATAGGGGCTGGTACCATCGAAATCATGCGGCTCCACATTCGAGGCTTCATAGATTGTGGTGAGCCCCGCTTTTTCGCGGGCATCCATCAGGTCGTGCGTCACCTCCGTCTGACCGTAGACCATTACACGTTTGCCGCCGGTAAGATCGAAGAGGTCGATACGGTGATCGCGCCCGTCAAAGGCCAGCGAGAAACCGTCATGTGGCAGACCTTCCTTGTGCAGGCGTTTGTCGGCGCCAACCTTTTCCAGAAGGTGCACTGTGCCTTCTTCCAGCACCCCGGCGCGGACCCGACCGAGGATGTAGTCCTTGCCGGCCCGGTCGAGAATGACGGTATCGATGCCTTCATTGGCAAGCAGCTGACCAAGCAGCAGACCCGAAGGGCCGGAGCCGATGATGACGACCTTGGTGCGCATTATTTTCCTCCCGGAATTGTCTCCTGTCAGGAAATTGACCAAAGCGCGCGACAAGCTCAATGGACTTTCTGATCCGTAAATTGCACAATTCGACCATGATGCGGGGAGCTGGGGTGACATGCGGGTTGCGGCGAATGAAGGCCTATATGGCGAGGAGACTGCGCAAGGAACCGCTTTCCGCTTTCATTGCGAGACGCTTTTTTCCAGAAGCAGCCTGCATCGCTTTGAAATCGGCCTGCACCGGCATGCCGCGTTCCTGCAAATCTTGTACATTTGGGGCGGCGAGGGCGATGCATTGCTGGATGGCCTCACCGAGGCTATCCGCCCACCGGTCGCCATTGTCGTACCGCCGGGTTTCGAGCACGGCTTTCGTTTTTCGCGTGATATTGGCGGGGTGATCGTCACCGTGCTGCCGGGCGCGCTTGCCGCATCCGTGCAGGCGCTGCTGCTGCGGAATTTCCAGCAGCCCGTGTTGTTGCCGTTACAGGATTTCTCCGAGGGCGAGCGATTGCGCAGGGATTTCGAACATATCTCCGCGGAGTATGAAAGCCACGAGATAGGCCGGGAGGCGATGATCGAAGGTCAGCTTGCCACCGTGGCTGCACTTCTTGCACGAGCGGCGCGGCCTCTACTGGAAAGAACCGGGGAAGGCCCTGCGGAACAGCGCTTCGAACTCCTGCTGTCACTGATCGCCCGACATATTCGCGAGCCGCGCAAGGCGGCGTTTTATGCGCAGAAGCTCGGCCTTTCCGAGACCCATCTCAACCGTCTCGTCCGTTCCGTTTCCGGCCTCAGCCTGCAACGGCTTGTTGCCAGGCGCCAGATCGAGATCGCCCAGCAGGAACTGATCTTCACCGTATCGACCGTGCAGATGATTGCGGAAGATCTCGGTTTTGCCGACCCGGCCTATTTCAACCGCTTCTTCAAGCGGGAAACAGGCATGACACCGCGGGCATGGCGATTGGCTGAACGGCGGAAAATGGGAGATGACGGCGCGGCTTCGGCCTCACCTCAGGCAAGCATTCTCCCCAGCTCACGCTGGACGGAAAGCAGTGGCGGCAAATAACGTTCCACCAGATCCTCCATGGACGCTACCGAGGCGGCAAGCCCGACATTGAGTGCTGCGACCGTCTGCCCGCGCACCATTTTCACCGGCACGGCAATGGAGCGAAGGCCGATCTCCACCTCCTGATCGATCAGGGCATAACCACGATTGCGGGTCGCCTCGAGTTCGTCAAGCAGGGCGTCGATACCGGTCATCGTCTTTTCCGTCCGTGCCACCAGCCGCGAGTGTTCCAGGACCTCGCGCTGCCGTTCCGGTGTAAGGGCTGAGAGGAGAACGCGGCCCATGGAGGTGCAATAGGCGGGCAGGCGCGAGCCAGGCATGAGGGCGATGGACATGACCCGCTGCTGGGCGGCGCGCGCCACGTAGACGATTTCGGTATCGTCCAGAATGGAGACTGATGTGCTGTGGCCGATCTCTTCCGAAAGACGGTCGAGAAGGGGCTGGACGATGCGCGGCAGCGGCATGGTGGCAAGACAGCCGGTGCCAAGCCGCAGCACCTTGGGCGTCACAGTGAAGAACTTGCCGTCATAGGCGGCGTAACCCATTTCCGACAGTGTCAGCAGACAGCGCCGCGTGGTGGCGCGGTCGAGCCCGGCGATTTCTGCCGCGTCGGAAATGGAGAGGCGTGGACGCTCGGCGCTGAACGCCTCGATCACCTTCAGCCCCTTGGCGAGACCGCCCATCATGTCTCTTTCGTTGACGGCCATGTCGCGGCTCCAGTTGTGCGATATACAAACAAAAATCATATAACGCACAAAATTGTTGCCGTCGAGGCGGATTCGGATTTAGCTCTGCGCCAAGCAGCCTTGCGAGTTCCCATTGCTGGGCTGGATGGAGGATTGATATGGACAAGACAATCAAAAGCGCGGCTGATGCCATTTCCGGTATCGGCGACGGCGCGACGGTGATGATCGGCGGTTTTGGCGGCTCCGGCGCGCCCATCGAGCTGATCCACGCCCTGATCGACAAGGGACCGAAAAACCTGACGGTCATCAACAACAACGCCGGCAATGGCCGTATCGGCATTGCCGCAATGATCGATGCGGGCATGGTCAAGAAGATGATCTGCTCGTTTCCGCGCTCTTCGGATCCGCGCGCTTTCACCGACAGATATCTGGCCGGCGAAATCGAGCTGGAACTTGTGCCGCAGGGCACGCTTGCCGAGCGCATCCGTGCCGGTGGCGCCGGCATTCCGGCATTCTACACCCCGACTGCCTTCGGCACGGAGCTTGCCAATGGCAAGCCGATCGCCGAATTCGACGGCCGGTCGTATGTTCAGGAACGCTGGCTGAAGGCGGATTTCGCCATCGTTAAGGCTGAGCTTGGCGATACCTACGGCAATCTCACCTACAACAAGGCGGGGCGCAATTTTAACCCACTGATGTGCATGGCGGCAGCCACCACCATCGCCCAGGTCTCCAAGATCGTCGCTGCCGGCGAGATCGACCCCGAGCATGTCGTCACGCCCGGCATTTTCGTCAACGGCGTCGTGGAGATCGCCAATCCGCAACAGGAGGAAATCCTCATTCGTGCGGGAGTAGCCTACGCATGACCCAGCCAATCAACACTCGCGACGATATCAAGCTTTCCAACGCCCAGATCGCCTGGCGCGCGGCGCAGGACATCGAGGATGGAGCTTACGTCAATCTCGGTATCGGTTTTCCCGAAATGGTCGCCCGTTACCAGCCGCCCGGCCGTCAGGCTATCTTCCACACCGAAAACGGCATCCTGAATTTCGGCGAAGCGCCGCCGGAAGGTGAAGAGGACTGGAACCTCATCAATGCCGGCAAGAAGGCCGTGACGCTGAAGCCGGGTGCCTCCTTCTTCCACCATGCCGACAGCTTCGCCATGGTGCGCGGCGGGCATCTGGATGTGGCGATCCTCGGCGCCTATCAGGTGGCGCAGAATGGTGATCTCGCCAATTGGCGCGTTGGCTCCAAGGGCGTGCCCGCCGTTGGCGGCGCCATGGATCTGGTGCATGGCGCCAAGCAGGTTTTCGTCATCACCGAACATGTGACGAAGAACGGCGAGCCGAAGCTTGTCGAAAAATGCGCCTTTCCGCTGACTGGCGTCGGCTGCATCACCCGCATCTACACCAGCCATGCGGTGATTGACGTCGTGGATGGCCGTTTCGTTTTGCGCGAAAAGCTGGCGGCGATGAGCTTCGATGAATTGCAGGCCATGACCGGCGCGCGTCTCCATGTCGATGGCGAAGTCGCCGATCTTGTCGCCCCGGAACTTTGAGGAACAACCGATGACCGATGCATTCATCTGCGACTATATCCGCACACCGATCGGCCGTTTCGGCGGTGCATTGTCTTCAGTGCGGGCTGACGATCTCGGTGCTGTGCCCTTGCGGGCGCTTGTCGAGCGTAACCCGTCCGTGGATTGGGAAGCCGTTGAGGACGTGATCTTTGGCTGCGCCAACCAGGCGGGTGAAGATAACCGCAATGTTGCCCGCATGTCACTGCTGCTGGCAGGCCTGCCGGTTTCGGTGACCGGAACCACCATCAACCGGTTGTGCGGTTCGGGCATGGACGCTGTCATCGCCGCTGCCCGTGCCGTCAAATCCGGCGAGGCGGAATTGATGATCGCAGGCGGCGTGGAAAGCATGAGCCGCGCGCCCTTCGTGCTGCCCAAGGCCGAAAGTGCCTTTTCACGCAATGCCGAAATCTACGACACGACCATCGGCTGGCGTTTCGTCAACCCGCTGATGAAGGCGCAATATGGCGTCGATTCCATGCCGGAGACCGGTGATAACGTCGCCGTCGATTATCAGGTCTCCCGCGAAGATCAGGACGCCTTTGCCGTTCGCAGCCAGCAAAAGGCAGCCGACGCGCAGGCCAATGGCCGCCTCGACAAGGAAATCGTCTCGGTCACGATCCCGCAGCGCAAGGGCGATCCGCTGGTGGTGTCTAAAGACGAACATCCGCGCGCGACGAGCCTTGAGGCCCTTGCAAAGCTGAAGCCGGTCAACAAGCGCGACGGTGCGACAGTGACGGCGGGCAATGCATCCGGCGTCAATGACGGTGCGGCGGCTCTCATCATCGCTTCGGCTGAAGCCGCAAAGAAATACGGCCTGACGCCGATTGCCCGCATTCTCGGCGGAGCAACTGCCGGCGTTCCGCCGCGCGTCATGGGCATCGGCCCTGCGCCTGCCTCAGCCAAGCTTCTGGCGCGTCTAGGCCTGAAACAGGAAGAGCTTGACGTGATCGAGCTGAACGAAGCCTTCGCCAGCCAGGGTCTCGCAACGCTTCGCCAGCTCGGCATTGCCGATGACGATGCGCGGGTGAATGCAAATGGCGGCGCGATTGCGCTTGGGCATCCGCTTGGCATGTCCGGTGCGCGCATTGCCGGCACCGCAGCACTCGAGCTTTCTCTGACCGGCAAGCGTTATGCGCTTTCGACCATGTGCATCGGCGTCGGGCAGGGCATTGCCGTGGCGCTCGAGCGGGTCTGACGGGACCGCGGCATTCGGTTCTGTTGAACGGTCCGGATGCCGCTGCCGCCGTGTCTTCAGCTATGTCGGCAGGTGCTCAGGAACTCCACGCATGATTTTCTCGCGTTGGTGCATTCCAACTCCCCTCATTCCTGTGCTTGTCGCAGGAATCCAGCCGACGCGCGCCTGCGCGGCGGAGGGAGTCTTTTCAGCCCAAGGATTTGGGCTGGCTGGATCTCTGTGACAAGCACAAAGATGAGGGAAGTGGAAAAGCAGGCCTCGCACCGGACACCCCAGCCATCAATATTTATGCCGCGTGCTATGGCACCCCTCGCCGAAATCTCGGTTTGCGTTGGATTCTATCATGATCTGTGACATGTTTTGCGGGGTATGACAGGATTCTTTCCGTGTAAGGGGTGTCTTCATGAAGCGTCCGACAATCACAGATGTTGCAAACGCCGCCGGCGTCAGCGTTGCGACTGTCGACAGGGTATTGAATGGTCGCCTGCCGGTGCGGGAGGAAACCTCGCGGCGGGTGTTCGAGGCGGCGGAAAAGATCGGTTTCCATGCCACCAACATTATCCGCCAGCGCATGCTGGCCGATCTGCCGTCCTATAATCTCGGAATCATTCTGCGGAAAGAACGGCACTCCTTTTACCAGGCATTTGCCGATGAGCTGGAGCTTGCGGCGCGTAACGTGAGGGATCGCCATCTGAACCTGCGCATCGAATTTGCGCAGTCGGGCGAGCCGAGCGAGCTTGCGGCCCTTCTGTCCGGCATGAAAGGTCGGGTGCAGGCCGTTGCGGCCACCGGGCCTGACCATCATGACGTTACGGCGGCCGTTGAGGCGCTGAAGGCGAAGGGTATTCCCACCTTTTCCCTGCTTTCCGATTTCGCGCAGGGTGTGCGGGAGGCCTATCTTGGCGCGAATAACATGAAGGTCGGGCGCACGGCGGCGTGGATGATCTCGCGGCTGGCGCGCAGCAAGGGCAAGGTGCTGCTATTGCTAGGTGGCCACCGTTTTCACGGCCATTCACTGCGGGAAACCGGTTTTCGCAGCTATATCAGGGAATATGCGCCGGAATTTGAGGTGATGGATGCGCTGATCACGTTGGAAACGCGGCGGCTGACCTACGAGCTTGTCATGGACACCATCGCCAAACACCAAGATCTCATCGGCATCTATTGCATCGGCGGCGGCATGGAAGGTGTGATCGAGGCCTTGCAGCAGGAGAACCGCCAGGAAACCATCGTCTGCCTCGTCAACGAGTTGACGCCGGAATCCCGTCAGGCGCTGCTCGAGCGGCGTATTACCGGCGTGTTCCAGACACCGCTTCGCGAACTATGCACGGACCTTGTTGCCACGATGGTTCACACCATCGAACACGGCATGGCGGAAACGCCGGGACAGAGATTTGTGCCCGCTCATCTATGGGTTCCTGAGAGCCTTTGATCGTTTGATAGATTCTATCATAAATGCCGCGTCTATTTCTATCAGCCATGATGGTTTTGCCCGCCGAAGACGCGTTGACGCCGGCCCCGGACTAGGATCATGTTGCCGGCATGTGGAGCGGGCAGGAGGCTGATCCACGACAATAACGATGTTTCAAGGTTGCCGAACGCCGCAGATTTCCATCTTCGGCGACGGGTATCCTTTTGCCGGCGATCGGCTGTGGCGCGATGCACTTGCGGCTGTGCGACCGGTTTCTTTTCAAGAGTTTCGGAGGAGGATGACATGAAAAGACATTTTGCGATTGCGGCTCTGGCCACCATGCTGGCGACCACGGCTTCGGCTCAGACCATCGGCGTTTCGATGGCCCTGTTCGACGACAATTTCCTGACCGTGCTGCGTAACGGCATGATCGACTATTCGAAGGGCATGAGCGGTGTCTCGCTGCAGATCGAGGACGCCCAGAACGATGTCGGCAAACAATTGAGCCAGGTGCAGAACTTTGTCGCGGCTGGCGTCGACGCCATCATCGTCAATCCCGTCGATACGGATGCGACGGTGGCGCTTTCGCAGGCGGCTGCCGCAGCCGGCATTCCGCTTGTCTACGTCAACCGCCAGCCGGTCAATCTCGACAACCTGCCGGACAAGCAGGCCTTCGTCGCTTCCGATGAAAAACAGTCGGGAACGTTGCAGACGCAGGAAGTCTGCCGGCTTCTGAAGGCTGCCGGCAAGACGGAAGCCAAGGCCGTGGTGATGATGGGCGAACTCTCCAACCAGGCGGCGCGCATGCGGACTGAGGACATCAAGGAGGTCGTCGCCACTCCGGATTGCAGCTTCATCAAGCTCGTTGAGGAGCAATCAGCCAACTGGTCGCGCACGCAGGGGTCGGACCTGATGACCAACTGGCTCTCGGCTGGCGTTGAGTTCGATGCGGTGATTTCCAACAATGACGAGATGGCGATCGGCGCGATCCAGTCGTTGAAGGCGACCGGCCGGCCGATGGACGGCGTCATCATTGCGGGTATCGACGCGACCCAGGATGCACTTGCCGCGATGGCGGCGGGCGAACTGGATGTCAGTGTTTTCCAGAATGCCGCCGGCCAGGGCAAGGGCGCGGTGGATGCCGCGCTGAAACTCGCCAAGGGCGAGACGATCGACAAGAAGGTCTTCGTGCCCTTCGAACTCGTCACGCCCGCCAACCTCAAGGATTATCAGGCGAAGAACTGAGGCCAGCATTCACTGGGAATGCCGGCAATAAACCAAGGGGCCGCTCATGGACAAGCAGGCCCAAGGCCGCGGTCTCTTCTCCCGGACCGCGGCCTAACCTGTCCGCAACGACCTCAACAGATACCGACGACAAGGAAGCGTAAATGCGCATCGCCATCGACCCGTTCATGCACCGCCATCTCAGCCTCGAGGCCCTTCCCGCCAAAGTTAGGGAGCTCGGCTACGACTGGATCGAGCTCAGCCCGCGCGCCGATTTCCTCGAATGGTTCAAGGCGCCACGCGTGTTTCCCGAAAGGATCCGCTCGTTCAAGAAGGCGCTGGCGGCCGAAAACGTCAAGATTGCCTCGCTGCTGCCGATGTATCGCTGGGCCTCCAATGACGAGACCGAGCGGCAGGCGGCAGTGAAGCACTGGAAACGCGCCATCGAGATCGCCGTCGAACTGGAGGTCGATACGATGAACTCCGAATTTGGCCGGGGACCGCATCCCGACAAGGGTTCCTGCTATTGCTGCCATACCGGCTCGATGATCGAGGCCTGCGAGGATGCCTGGTGGCGTTCAATGGAAGAACTTGTGCCGATCTTCGAGCGCGAAGGCATCAATCTGCATGTCGAGCCGCATCCGGAAGACTGGTGCGAGACACTTCAGCCGGCGCTCGACATCATCCGCACCGTCAATTCGAAGAATGTGAAGTTTCTCTATTGCGCCCCGCACACCTTCTATTTCGGTGACGACACCAAGGCGATGCTGCGCGAAGCGAAGGATGTGCTCGCCCACGTACATGTCGGTGATACCTTCAATCACAAGGCCAGTTCAGGGCTGCGCTACATTCTCAACCCGCCCGGCACGCAGGCGCGCGTGCACCAGCACTTGAACATCGGCCAGGGTGAGGTGCCGTGGGACGACTTCTTCGGCACGCTTTCCGAAATCGGCTTCGACGGCATCATGACCTCCTGTGTTTTCGCGTGGGAGGACAGGGCCGATGAATCGGGCAGGTTCATGTGCGCCGAGATCAACAACTATATCGAAAAGTACCGCAAGTGAGGTTTTTCCCATGACTGTGAGAATTGGTGTCATCGGCACCGGCGCGATTGGCCGTGACCATGCCCGCCGCATCAACAAGGTCCTCGGAGGCGCAAAGGTCGTGGCGCTGAGTGACGTCAACCCTGCATCCGCCGAGGCGGTGAAGAACGACATTGCTGCGGACGCCGTCATTTTCGCCACCGGCGAGGAACTGATTGCATCGCCGGATGTGGACGCCGTTCTGGTGACATCCTGGGGTGCCACGCATGAGCAATATGTGCTGGCCGCCATTGCCGCCGGCAAGCCCTGCTTTTGCGAAAAGCCGCTGGCGACAACGGCGGAAGGGGCAAAGCGCATCGTTGACGCCGAGGTGGCGCAGGGCAAGCGGCTGGTTCAGGTGGGCTTCATGCGCCGTTATGACGCCGGTTATGTGGCGTTGAAACAGGCCGTCGACACCAAGATCGGCGCGCCGATCATGGTGCACGCCGCCCATCGCAATCCGGCGGTTCCGGAGCAATATGTGACTGCTATGGCCATCCACGACACGATGATCCACGAGATCGACGTGCTGCGCTGGCTGCTCGACGATGATTATGTTTCGGCGCGGGTCCTCTTTCCCCGCTCGGCGGCCAGAAGCCATGCGCAGCTGAAGGATCCGCAGATCGTCATTCTGGAGACCACCAGGGGCACGCTCATCGACGTCGAAATTTTCGTCAATTGCCATTATGGCTATGATATTCAGTGCCAGGTGGTGGGAGAGGATGGCATCGCCAGCCTGCCAGAACCGATGTCCGTCCAGACCCGCCTTGGCGCCAAGCTGCAGAACGATATCCTGACAGACTGGAAGGATCGCTTTATCGCGAGCTATGATGTCGAGCTGCAGGATTTCATCCATGCGGCGGCGAAGGGGACTGCGGCCGGACCAAATTCCTGGGACGGTTACGTGGCCGCCATCACATCCGATGCCTGCGTCGCCGCGCAGGAAACCGGTGGCGCTGCGGTCGCCATCGACCTTCCCGCGCGTCCTGCCCTTTATAAGTGAGGATATCTCATGCGTTTTGCCATCAACCACATCACCGCACCAAAACTCTCCCTCGAGGACTTCTTCGCGACAGCGCGCAATCTTGGCCTTAGCGAAGTCGAAATCCGCAACGACCTGCCTGACATCGTCGGCGCGGTGGACCCGGCTGCCGTGAAGGCCGCGGCCGAAAAGGCCGGTGTGACGATCATCTCCATCAACGCGCTATACCCATTCAACGTCTGGTCGGGTGATCTGCCAAAAAGGGCAGTCGTGATGGCTGATTACGCCGCCGCAAGTGGCGCTAAGGCGCTTGTCATGTGCCCGCTCAACGAGGGCCGACAGGTACCCTTCGACGATCTCGTGGCCGCGCTGAAGGCCATGAAGCCCATCGTCGCGGAACGTGGGCTGATCGGCCTTGTCGAACCACTCGGTTTCCCCGTCTCGTCGCTGCGCACCAAGGCTGAGGCCGTCAAGGCCATCGACGCGGCAGATGGAGGCGATGTCTACAGGCTGGTGCACGACACTTTCCATCATCATCTGGCAGGAGAGACGGTGTTTTTCCCCGAACGCACCGGCCTCGTCCACATATCAGGCGTGACAGACCCCGCTGTCTCCGTCGCCGACATGCTGGACGCCCACCGCGTTCTGGTGGATAGCGACGACCGGCTGGAGAATCTTGCCCAGATCAGGACGCTGGAGGCAGCTGGCTACAAGGGGCCTTACAGCTTCGAGCCTTTCGCGGCTGAGGTGCACGAGTTGAAAGACCCGGCTGCTGCCGTCAGAGACAGTATCGACCATATCTCCCAGGCGCTATGACCGCCTCACCGCCTGCGGTTTGCTGCAGGCGGTGCTTGCGTTCGAATACGCGCTGATTGGTAGAAAACACAGAGAAATCAATTCCGCTTTTACGGATGATGCTGTAATCTTTGCGTGACAAAACAGAGCAGCAATCGGGCTCGGGTATTCTTGAAATCAACTGCTTTGTGCCGGTTTCTTGCCTGCCCCATCCTTAAAAGAGCGGGTGAATTTCCCTTTTATGAAAATAGACAGGAAAACGACGCTTAAGGATGTGGCGCAGCAGGCGAATGTTTCGCTCAGCACCGCTTCGCACGCCCTTAACGGCACGGCCCCCCTGACCACGCTGGTGCGCGAGCGGGTGCTGGAAGCGGCCCGTTCGCTCGGTTATCTCGAAAACCGCCGGCAGAAGGCGACGATTGCGACCCTGCGCGTGGTGTTGCTGGCAATGACCAACGATGCGGCTCCGCAAAGTGATCTCAACATGGTCAGCTGGACGATGCTGAACGGCTTCCGGCGCGAATGCGAACGGCGCGGCATTCGCATCGTGCCCTTCGTCAGCGCCACAAGCCGGCTTGACCCTGTCGCGGTGGCGCAGGCGGCGGATGCCGACAATGTGGATGGCATCGTGGTGTTGAACGATGACCGGTCGCAACTGGTTCAGGCGCTTTCGGCGCTCGGCAAACCGGTGGTGCTGATCAATGGCGAGGACCCGGCCATGATCGTAGATACGGTGACGGCCGAGAACCGTTTCGGCGCCCGCCTCGGCATCGAGCACCTGCTTTCCCTTGGGCACCGCAATATTTTGCACATTACCTGGAAGGGGCGCACGACGATCCGCCGCCGTTACGACGGCTATAGCGACGCATTTCTTGCGGCGGGGTTTCCGGTGCCTGCGGATATGGTCATTGAGGTGGAGAGTTATGAACCCCAATGGGGCGAAACCGCCATTCGTCGCCTGCTGGCCGAGGAGCGCCCGCTCAGAAATGCAACGGCGATTTTCTGCGCTGCCGACAATCTGGCCCTTGGCTGTCTGAAAGCACTGACGGATGCCGGTGTCCGGGTTCCCGATGACGTTTCGGTATTGGGTTTTGACGATATCATGCCGGCGGCCTTCAGTGCGCCGCCGCTCAGCACCATTCAATTGCCCGCCGACAGGCTGGGTGGTGCGGCACTTTCCCTGCTGGAGCAGCGGCTTGTCGCCGCCGACCCGACCCGGCCTGCGCACCGGCTGGAACTTGGCTGTCGACTTGTGCTGAGGGGCAGCATCGCACCGCCCCCCAAGTGATACCGAGCTTTTACTTCATGCCCGTCCCAGCAATGCCTGTCGTGATATAGCGTTGCAGGAACAGGAACACGACGGTGACCGGCGCCAGGCTGAGGAAGGTCATGGCAAGAATATAGTGCCATTGCACCGAGAACTCGCCCTGGAAGGCGTTCAGACCCACCTGCAGTGTGAAGTTCTCGCGGCTGCTGAGGACGATCAACGGCCAGAGGAAGTCGTTCCAGCGCCACAGCACCGAGAAGATTGCGAGAACCGCTAGTGCAGGTGCCGTCAGCGGCAGGATGATGCGCCAGAAGATGCGGAATTCGCTGGCCGCATCGACGCGCGCGGCTTCGATCAGTTCGTCCGGGATCGTCAGCATGTATTGCCTGAGCAGGAACACGCCGGTTGGCGTCGCGACGGTGGGAATGATGACACCCCAGAGATTGTCAACGAGGCCGACACCGACAATAACAAGATAGGCTGGCACCATGACGACGGTAAGTGGGATCATCAGCGTGGAGATGATCAGCACGAAAATCGCCTTCTCGCCGCGGAAGCGGTATTTCGAGAGAGCAAACGCCGCCATGGCGTTGACGATCAAGGTTAAAACGGTCGCGACAACAGTGACGAAGACCGAGTTTTTCAGGAAAGTCAGGAAGTTGAACTGGGTCAAGGGATCGGTAAAATTCTGCGTCGCGATCGTCAGTTTCTGGACGGGCGACATTTCGCGCGTGTCGACGCTGACCGGCGGGCCGGGATTGGCCGGATCCACCATCTGCGCCTTGATGCCAACGCGCCGGACCATGGCCATCTCCCGCGCCATGCCGTCGATGGTGACGGTCCAGAGGCTGAGCGGCCTGTCATAACCTGGAACTTCCACCTGCACGGCGGCGCGCGGCAGAAGGCTCGGCGGAAACCGTGTGATCTCGGCTTCCGGCTTCAGCGAAGACATGGCGGCCCAGACAACGGGTATGAGCACCGCGAGCGTTCCGCCAATGAGCCACACCCAGGAGAGAATATCGGTGAGGCCGATCCTGCCGGGGCGGCGGGTTCGCGTCAGGAAAGTGACTGCGTTCATATTGCCGGACATGATCAGGACTCCATCTTTTTGCCGAGGCGCAGTTGCACGAGCGTCAGCGCGAGAAGAACAAGGCCCATCAGAACCGATGCGGCGGATGCGAGGCCGAAGAGCCTGAGATCGCTGCCGAAGGCCATCTGGTAGATATATTGCACCACGAATGTATTGGCCGTGCCCGGCCCGCCGCCATTGGTCAAAACCCAGGCTTCATCAAATATTTGCACTGAGCGGATCATCAAAAGGATCAGTACGACGAGAAGGTTGGGAGCCAGCAGCGGCAGGGTGATGCGCAGCAATGTGCGTCGGGGCGAAGCGGCGTCGATTGCGGCTGCTTCATAAAGGTCTTTGGGAATGGCCTGCAGCCCTGCCAGCAGGATGAGCGTGTAAAAGCCCATGTGGAACCAGACGGATACGACCACGACGAAGAAGCGCGACCAGCCGACATCCAGCAGGAAGATTTCCGGCGGCACGCCGAGCATCTGGAAGAAGGCGTTCAGCAGTCCGTTGCGGTCAAGGAACCATTTCCAGATGAGGCCGATGACGACAGGTGACAGCAGCACGGGATAAAAGAACATGGCGCGGAAGAAGCCGCGCGCGGCAATCGCCCTGTTAAGAATGAGGGCCGTGACCAGCGCGACGAACAGCGTGGCGACAACGTTGAAGCCGACGAACCAGAGCGTGTTCCAGATCGCTGTCCAGAACAGCGATTCCCGGCAGCTTCCGGGGTCCATATAGCTCTGGCAATCGAGTAGCTTGCCGAAATTCTCCAGACCGACAAACGGACGGTCTGTGATCAGCAGCTCGGTGCCGCCGGTAAAGGCGTAACCGACGGCAATGGCAATCGGCAGGAAGGTGAAGATGCCGAAGAGAACGAGGTTCGGCATCAGGAAAATATAGGGCATGCGTCTTTTGCCGATCAGCCGCTCTATGAGGTTGAGCGGCACTTCGGCAATCGCCATCACGGCGTCGAGCACGCGGTCGGACAGTCTCGCAAGCGTCGGATTGGCCATGCTAATCTCTCCCGTGGCTGTCAAGGCGGGGCAGCGCCAGTTCGGTTTCGGGGTCGAAGACATGCACCCTTTCGCGCGCCGGCATGATGTTCAGAACTGAGCCTGAAGCGGGTGCGAAGTGGCCAGCCTGGTGCACGATGATCTGCTCTTTCTGGCCCTGAAGATTGCCGTAGAGATAGGTCTCGGTGCCGAGGCTTTCGTGGTACTGCACCTCGAAGGGCAGGCCCTTTTCCTGCGTGATGATAAAATGCGAGGGGCGGATGCCCGCCAGAACTGCCTTTCCGGGGGTAGCCACGGCGGGATCGACGAGGCAGGGCAGGGACACGCCGTATCCGGTGTCGATTGCGAAGCCGCCGTCGCTGCCGGCGACGAATGTGCCCTTTAATATGTTCATGCGCGGTGAACCGAGGAAGCCGGCGACGAAGAGGTTGCGCGGATTGTCGAAAAGCTCGAGCGGGCTGCCAACCCGTTCGATGCGGCCTGCACGCAGCACCACGATCTTGTCGGCCATGGTCATGGCTTCCACCTGATCGTGGGTCACATAGATCATCGTCGTCTTGATATCGCGATGCAGCCTTGTGATTTCGGCGCGGGTCTGCACGCGCAGCGCCGCATCGAGGTTCGACAGCGGCTCGTCAAACAGGAAAATGTCAGGCTCGCGCACGATGGCACGGCCGATGGCAACGCGCTGGCGCTGGCCGCCGGAAAGCTGTTTCGGCTTGCGGTCGAGATAGGGTTCGATGGCCAGCATGCGCGCTGCCTCGTTGATGCGGCTTTCGATTTCTGCCCGCTTGAAACGCAGGTTTTCAAGGCCGAAGGCGAGGTTCTTGCGCACACTCATATGTGGATAGAGCGCATAGGACTGGAAGACCATGGCGATCTTGCGCTCGGCCGGCGAGAGCGCGCTGACATCGCGTCCGCCAATGCCGATGGTACCTGACGTCACATCCTCAAGGCCGGCGATGATGCGCAGCAGCGTGGATTTTCCGCAGCCGGAAGGACCGACGAAAACGACGAATTCCCCGTTCTCGATCTGAAGATCGATATCATGCAGGACATGAACGGCACCGAATGCCTTATTGAGGTTTTCCAGCTTTAGACTTCCCATTACCTGCTCCCTTCGGGCAAGGTCGTCTCTGCGACGATCTCTTTTGCATTCCAGCCCTCGGGTAAGGGCATCGTTCTTCCAATGGCAACGTCGCGCGCAGAATATCCGTGAACGCCGGACAGATAGACCGCAGGCATGCCGCCGGGGTAATCTTCAAGTCCGACGATCCTGCCGTCGGCGCTGCGTGTCCAGGCATTGGCGCGGCCGGCAGCCTCCGGACTTGGCGCAATGTCCGCATTGGTCGGGCGAAGATCATATTGCAGGCCGGTGCCGAGTTTGCCGGGCTGTTGCGACAGTGAAATGCGCGCGAGCGTGACATTGTGGATGCCGGCGCTCGAGGTGGCGACGAGGTTTATCGCCCCTTCCATCGAACCGCTCACGTCTTCCACCACAAGGTTTTCAACCTTGCCAGCCTGACGTTCCGGCCGACGGTCTACCACGGTGACAGTCACGGCTTCGCCCGATCCCCAGAACCCGCCCGGCGTTTCGTGGCACTCCGCCTCGATCCGCGAAAAGCGGATATTGCGCATGGCGCCGCCATCGCGGGAGAAAAGGCCGATGCCGCGATTGGATGCGATGACCTTGCAGTCCTCGAACGCCACATCGGTGAAATCGCCGAAGGATTCCGTGCCGAGCTTCAAGGCGCAGCTCATGCTTGAGACAGTGCAGCGGCGAACCGTGATATCGGCGCAGGCGCCAACAGCCTTGCCATCCGGTCCGACGCTGGTCTTCAGGCAGATACCGTCATCGGCGGTGGAGATGGAGCAATCCTCGATCAGTGCGCGCCGGCAGGCATCCAGCACGATGCCGTCGGTGTTGGGCAGGCGGCGATCGTTTTCGACACGGATGTTGCGGAAACTCAGATCTTCGCAATCGACCATGTGCAGGGTCCACATTGGCGAACCGCTGACGACGAGGTTTTCAAGGCGAACGTCGCGGCAGGATTCCAGAACCATGACACGCGGCCTCTTTTTCGCGGGCACATAGGTTCCCATGGCTTCGTCGTCACCGATGATGAAGTTCTCACCGCCAGCCTCGATACGGCCGGGGCCGGTGACGGCGATGTTGCTCGCGCCCTTTGCGACGATCATGCCGCGGTCGGAATCCTCGGCGATGACAGAAACGGACGTATGGGCATAGGCGTCGTAGTCGGAAATCGGCGCGAGAACAGCGTCTTGTGCAAGGTGAAGTTCCACGTCGCTTTTAAGATGAAGGCCGCCGCTGACATGCCGTCCGGCCAAGAGCGACACGACGCCGCCGCCTGCGGCCGATGCTGTATCTATTGCCTGCTGGATATCGGCAGTGGCGTCACGTCCCTCAGCGGCAATCGTGATATTGGTGTGAGCACTCATGATGCCTGCGGCCTTTTCAGAAAGACGTCGATCAGCAGCAGCATCGTCAGCGCCTGCCCATAGGGTGTCGGCAAATTGGGAATGCGGCGGTAGAAATCGAGGTCGTGGCCCATGGGCGTTCCGTCCGACACACCGTGCACGACGCCTTCATCATCGATATTGCCCAGCACCGCCTTCAGCGCCCGCTCGGCATGGGCGCGGTTTTCTTCGCCGAGAATACCTGCCTCGATGCCGCGCAGAATGCCATAGGCGATGCCAGCGGTTGCCGACGTCTCGACCGGCGAAGTCGGATCGTCGAGGAGCGTGTGGAACATGCCATCCTCGCGCTGATACTGGCGCAGCGAACGCACCTGGCTTGCAAGCACATTGGCGAGGAAACGTTTGTCCTTTTCGGCAAGCGTCGGCACCAGTTCGAAGAGTTCGGGGATTGCAACGGTGATCCAGGAATTGCCGCGTGCCCAGAAGGCATGCGCAAAATTGTGGCGTCCGATGAAGGTCCAGCCGTGATACCACAGCCCGGTCACGGGGTCTGACAGGTAACGCGCATGGATCATGAACTGGTAGACTGCCTCATCGATCCAGTCCTGACGTTTGCAGACCACACCGGCGCGGGCAAGGAACAGACAAGCCATGAACAGCGTGTCGTCCCAGAGTTCACCCTCGTTAAGCCGTTCCTTGACCACGTGCTGGAAGCCGCCATCTTCGGTTTTCGGCAATTTGTGCACAAGCCAGTCGGCCCAGTCTTCTACCAGCGCCCGGAAATCCGGCCGGTCGACATGTTCTGTGAGGATGACGAGCGGCAGCATTGGCGCGGAACTGTTGATCTGGCGTGGCGGCAGGCCACGATCGATCTGCCAGCCGTACCAGGTCACGAGATCGTCCAGAGCTTTCTGGTCGTTTGCGGCAAGCGCCCGGCGCAGGAAGCCGTAAAGGCCAACGCCCACTTCCCAATCCCATTCATCGAACTGAATCTTGCCGTCGGAACTGCCGCTTGCCAGGCCTTCCTGTATGCCCTTGAGGCGGCTGAAGGCGGCGGCGACGCTGTCGATCGTCGTTCTGAGAGTGTCTTTCTCGATGCTTTGCTGGTTCATCTGGTCATTCCGCTTAGGAGTAAAATGGCTGTGCCACGCCGTTGCCTGCGGCGGTTTTGGCACTGTCGAAGGTGATCTGTGGCTGTGGCTGCTCGTGGTCGAAGGCCATGGCTTGCCCGCCGATGGTGAAGTTGCCGTCCCAGTTGAGGGAGAGTTCGGGGCCACCGGGCGGCGTGACAGACAGCAGGCGCCTGTCGGCGTCGAACATGACCTGCGTGGCGAGAATTCTTTCGCGGAAGTGCGCGAATGCGTTCGTATCTCCGCAGCCGATAATGCCGATCCAGCCAGCGCGGCGGCCAGGTGATCTGATCTCGCGGTCGGCGGTGGCGCCTGCTGTTACAGGTTCAAGCCCATTGGTCGCATAAAGTGCTGCAAAGCCGCGGCCCGCGCGGGTGATGAGCCAGTTACCCTTCGTCACCACCTCGTCCAGCCCGTCGCGACCGAGATAGGCATGGGTCCAATCATTGCGGTGATCATCCGTATCGAAGATCATCATGGCGATATCCCGGTGCTGCGCCACGCGCGGCAGGATGCCGCTGCCGGCCCAATAAGAGGGGCGCTGTGTGCCCCACGGATCATCTTCGCCGGGATGGTTGACCCACAGCCGCGCCATCGGATGGCCAGCAAGCTTGATGTCCATGACGTGCTGCTGGTGGCCCTTGCGACCTGTCTTGTGGTCCACCACAGTGGAAAGCTGGGCTGCTTCGTTCTTGAAAAGCACGAGTTTGCCGGGCTCCAGTCCCTGCGCATAACGCGCCTCGACCATGCGGCCGCCTGTCAGTTGCGACAGGGCGGCAAGATGCGGAGGCGGCAGGTAATCTCCACAGCAGAACATCGGCAGCGAGGCGACGCCATTGTTGAGCCAGCCCTGACCGAAGGCAACTTGCGCAAAAGGTGCAAGTTCCGTCAGCGGCCCGGCGCGCAGCTCCTTGTCATAGGCTCTGCCCTGGGAACCGGAGGGAACGCCACCAAGCGTGTGCAGAGCGATCATTTCGAAAATGAGATCGAGCTGGTGGCGGGCGCGGGCGGCAAGTTCCGGTTCGGCCCAATGTTCGATGGCGAGAAGGCCGATGAAATCCACCGGGTAATAGGCGGCCGAATTCCATTCGGCGAGACCGTGCGCCTCGACGCTGCCGAACCAGCGCTGCAGCCGGTCTGCGGCCAGCGCCGCCTGCTCCCTGCCGGTGCGCCCGGAGGCGCTGAAGATGGCGTCCGGCAGATAGTCTCCCGCGAGCAGCTGGCTGGTATGGAAGCACAGAACGTGGTTTTCGCTCCAGAACCACATGACGTCGTTGCCGGGTTCGTCCACCCCAGTAGCGATAGGAGAGAATAGAAGAGTTGATCCGCTCAAGCATCTGAGGGGGAAGCCGGTCACCATAGGCGCGCACCAGCCAGAGAAGCGGCACCAGCACGAAATCGGAGCAATCCTCGCGCCGGTCGATGGACCGCAGCGTTGCGTCGACGATGCCGGAAATCGTCTTCATGTCACCGCTGCCGGTAGCGACCATTGCCAGCGCGCGGCCGATGCGCCATGCACCAAAGCGGGCGCTGAAGGACAATGCCGCTTTCTTTCGCTCGGCAATATCGGTGGCGGCCGGTTGTGGCGCCATATCGCCCATGAAGGCTGCGTCGATGACGCGCGTTACCGTTCCGGCACCTGAACCGATGGTGATCCTGACGCCATGATATCCGTCCGAAATGCCTGCCGTCTCGGGGATCGTCAGGGTCGATTGCCCGGCTTTCAGCACGGTCTCGACCTCGGCAAGGGCGGCGCGCTCGTGGCCGTGGCTTTTCACCGCAATGTGGACGGGAAGGTCGCTGGCAGGTGCTGCCCCGAAAACCAGCTCGAGGGCCGCGCCGGAAAAACGTCGCGTGCGGGGCGAACATCGCGCACCAGTGCGGCAAGACGTTTCGTTTCTTCCCGGTCGAGCGGCACCGGCAGCACGACGGTGAGCGGCGTGGCGTCCGTAACCTCAAGCTCGAAGAACCAGATGATGTCACGTTCCGCCAGATCTTCGCAAAGCAGCAGCACTTCGTTATCGCCGGCCGCAAGTTCGAGCGTGATATCGCGGCTGCTTTCGACATTGCGGATAAAGGGCTCAAAGCGGACCTGCTCCACGCCGCCCACCCAGATGCGCACGCCGCCGCAGGTGCGCAGCCGGAAATGCGCCAGTCTTGTGGTGTCGCTGCGGAACGTGCCCTTCAGCCAGCGCTGCACATGGGTCGGAACGTGCCAGAAACCGGTGAATTCAACGCGTCGGTTAGAACCCGGCAGGTTGAGGTGCGAAACCGTAAAGCTGGAGTCGGGCGCGATGTCACGGCCGATCATCGTCTCTTGAAAGGCCTTGCGGCAGGGCAGGTCGCCAACATCCACAAAGCCGTTGATGAAGCGATAATCGACCCGGTCTTCCGCCGGTGCCGCAATTCCCGGAAATGAGGTTTCCACCAGATCCGAGACGATCCAGGCGGTAACCGTTTCGCTTGGCGGTACGGTATATGTGGGCTGCGACATGCCCGTCGCCAATGGTACATCCGTCATAATGGATCGCCTCCCGTCGATCTTTATGAAATTATTTTCACAAATCTATTTTCGCTTTGTTGCGGCGATTTGTGCGATTTAGCCGAAACAAACAGCTTGACGTTTATTCTGTCAAGTCGCAAAACAAGCGAAATCGAATTAAGACGAGGAGCTTCAATTCGATTTGTGAAAAGTTTTTCATTGGGAGGATGAGCATGCTGAAACTGTTTTCGGGCGTTAGCGCCCTCGTATTGGCCTCTTTCGCCGGCCTTTCGGTCGCAGAGGCCGAGACAAGAACGATCACGTTCCTTTTTACGGATGACGACCAGGGTTATGTGCAGCGCATGTCTGAACTCAGCAAGGAGTTCGAGGCGGCCAATCCGGGCGTGAAGATCAACTTCGTGTCTTCCGGTTATGATGCCGTTTCCAAGCAGCTGCCGGTACAGCTAGCGGTGGGCGAGGGGCCGGATGTTGCCAAGATCACCGACTGGCAGCTCGCTTCCTACTATCTCGACATGCGCCCCTACATGAAAGATGCGGATGGCTTTGCCAAACTGCACGGCTCGAGCCTTGCCCAGCTTCGTCTGCCTGGTGTCAACGATCCGCAGTCGATCAACGGTTACATGGCCTCGCAGACGCTGAACCTGCCCTTCGTCAACAAGACGCTGTTCGAGCAGGCGGGTGAACCCTTGCCCGGCCCGACCGCGAAATTGAGCGAGATTGTCGAGGCGTCCGCCCGCGTTGCCAAGTCGACCGGCGTGCAGATTCCCTTCACCATGGACCGCTCCGGCCACCGCTTCTCTGGCGGCGCCTTCGCTTATGGTGCGACCTATGTGAAGGACGGCAAGTTCAGCTTCCCCGACGACGCGGCGAAAAAATACATCTCCGACATCTATTCATGGACGCAGAACGGCAGCTTCCCAAAGGAAATGTGGGGTGCTGCGGGTGGCTCGCAATACAAGAACATGGGCGATGAATTCGTCAACGGCAATGTCGTGACCTATCTGGCCGGCAACTGGATGGTCAATCCGTTCCAGAACAAGATCGGTGACAGCTTCGAATGGACCGCGATCAACGCCCCCTGCGGCGATGCCGGTTGCTATGCCATGCCCGGCGGCACGGCGATTGTCGGCTTCAAGCGCACCAAATATCCCGAAGATGTCGCCCATTTCGTCGAATTCCTCGGCTCTGAAAAGGTGCAGCGGGAAATCGCCGAAAATTACGTGATCCTGACGGGTGCCGAAATCGTCGATCCGCAATACAAGCTGAAGAGCGAAAACGCCAAGGCGGCGATGAAGGTCTTCCTGGACAACAAGAAGAATGTGCCGCAGGCCGCCCGCGAATTCGAGCACGCCAAGGGTGGCACTGCCATGTATCAGCAGATCGTCCAGCGCATGAGCCAGCTCATCGTCGGCGAACTGACGCTCGACCAGACCTACAAGGTCCTGGAAGACGATGTCGCCAAGATCAATGAGGCCGTTGCGGTCAAGAAATGATGAGCGCCCGTTCTTTCATCACGAAATAACGATGCTCTCGATCTGCCCGGAGTTATGCTCCGGGCATACTTCGCCGCTTGTTCGCCGGCTGTTGTGGCATATGCGATCTGACTTAATCAGCAAGTCGAAAAAAAACTGCAATACGCCCGGCATAAAGCTGACGGCGAGGCGCGCCGGAAGCTGCGTGCGCGCTTCGTCACGCGTCATCCGCTGAAATCATAGGATTCGTCATGGCTAAACTGAAGATGTCGTCTTTTCCGTTCGTGCGGTCGGCCTTGCTTGCCTCCGTCGCATTGCTGGTTCTTGTCCCGAACGCACAGGCATTCGAGCGCACTCAACCCGCAGGTCAGGGTTATGCCATTACGGTACCCGAACCCGCAGCAAGATATCCGCTGCCGCTTTCCGACACCTATCGCAACCAGACTGGCAAGAATGCCAAGGGCGAAGACGTCCGTGCCTATGACGACCGCGACAATCCCGTCATCGAAATCCTCTCGGGTTTTAATCGCATCTGGACGCTGGGCGATGAAAAATGGGCGGATGGCGGCGCCAATGGCGACGGTCCTGCCGATTTCAGCCATGTGAAGGCCGTCAATCCCGCTGTGTGGCAGGAAAACATGCGTTACGTGCTTTCCGTAACCGGTGAGAACCGCACCCCCGCCGCGGCCTTGAACGCCTATATGAAAGACCGCCGCTCGCAGGGTTACAGCATGATCGACGGCATGGGGCCGCTTGCTCCGTGGTATCGCGAAGGCGCGGGCGCGACGACGACCATCAACCACACCCTGGCGGATTTCGATCCGAACGAGGTCATCACGCGCAAGGAAGAGGACAAGGGCACCGAGGCTGGAGCGGCCGATTCCGAGCTGAAGGATGTCGTGGCCCTCATGAAGGTAATGCGTGGCCCGGAAGGCACGACGTCGCCAGCGAAATATTTCTATTCCACGCCGCGCCCATGGCGCATGAATGCCAAGGGCGAGGTGATAGAGACAGGCACCGAGACCATCGGCGACCGCAAGTTTGAAACTTACGAAACCGATCCCGGCGTCATTGTGCCCGCGCTCAAATATGCGCGCGAGAACCGTGGACGCGGCAAGGATGGCGGCTTTCCGAGCGGTCACACCAATGCCGCCTATCTCGCTGCCATCACTTATGCTTACGTTGTGCCGGAGCGGTTTTCCGAATTGCTGACTGCCGCTTCCGAGCTCGGCGAAAGCCGTATCGTTGCAGGGATGCATTCGCCAGTCGACGTGATCGGCGGCCGCATTACGGCCACCGCCATAGCCGCCGCTATTCTGCAGGATCCGAAAAACGCCGATCTCAAGAAGGCCGCGCATGATGAATTGCAGGCCTATTTTGCCAAACGCTTACCAGCGGGACAGTCCCTGATCGACTTTGCCCATAGCGCGAAACCGGATGTAGACCCTTTTGCCGATGCGGCGACCAACGAGGCTGATTATCGCCGGCGTATGACCATGTCCTTCAGCCGCGACAAAACCGTTGGCGATGCGCCCATGGTGGTGCCGAAGGGTGCCGAGGTTCTGCTGGAGACACGCCTGCCTTATCTCGATGCCGCGCAACGCCGCGCCGTCCTGTTCTCCACCGGTATCGAGGCCGGTTATCCGCTGCTTGACGACAGCAATGGCTGGGGCCGGATTAATCTGGTGGCCGCCGCTGCCGGTTACGGTGCCTTTAACGGCGATGTCGACGTGACGATGGATGCTGCAGCCGGCGGGTTCAATGCGGCTGACCGCTGGACGAACGATATTGCCGGGGCAGGGCGTCTCGTCAAATCAGGCAGTGGTGCGCTCACGCTCACCGGCGCCAACAGCTATAGCGGCGGCACCGTCTTGCAGGACGGAACGCTTGTGGCATTTTCCACAAACGCGCTTGGTACAGGCGGCGTGCTTGTCTCCGGCGGAACGCTTTTGCTGAACGGCGACAGTGACATCGTCATTGGCGGCGATTATGCCCAGA
Source organism: Rhizobium sp. AN68 (assembly GCF_030758035.1). Lineage (NCBI taxonomy): Bacteria > Pseudomonadati > Pseudomonadota > Alphaproteobacteria > Hyphomicrobiales > Rhizobiaceae > Rhizobium > Rhizobium sp. AN68. The sequence continues at coordinate 1,784,867 of NZ_JARWMI010000002.1, forward strand.
CGGGCGGCACGCTGGCGCTTGATCCGCAAAAGGCTCCGCTGCGGGTCAAGGGTAACGCGACGCTTGATGGCGCAACCCTGCGGCTCGCCTTCGATGGGGCCGCACCCGCTGTCGGCACGCGCTTCAACGTCATCGCCGCAGACGGCCTGACTGGCACCTTCGCTGCGATCGACGCGGGCAATGTGAAGGTGCGGCCGGTTTATACCGGCTCGTCGCTGTCCGTGGTGGTCGAATAAGGCTGCGAGGCCAAGGTTTTGCGGGCGCGGTTTAATCGCCGCGCCCGGCCGGCCCGGTTACAGGAAATAACGGATCCTGAGCGGCAGCAATGTGGCGCCGAGTGCCGAGGAATCGCCTTCTGTCTCGCTGAGCACCAGTTTTGCTTCCTGCGGGCCGATGCCGTAACGGTGTTCGCGTTGCGAGGGCATGTGTACACGTTCGATCATCATCCGGCCGAGTGCGCGCGGCAATTGTCCACCAAAGACGATCGCCTGTGGATCGAGAACCGCAATCAGGCTCGCCACCAGCCGGTCCACCTGCGGCATGGTCCGCTCAAGCCATTCCTCGACGCCCGGCCAGGCAGGGTCAAAATGCTGATAGAGCGCTTCGATCGAATCTATCTCGCTCCCGTGTTTCTGCAGCGTCGCGATCAGATATTGCAGCGCCGGCCGCCTGTCGGCTTCATCCGGGTTGAAGATGCCGCTGAATTCACCGGCATTGCCGTGAAAACCGTAGAATGGCTGACCTCCCAGAATGAGACCGCCGCCGAAACCATAGTTGAAGGATAGATAGGCGAAGGTCTGGCACCACAGTCCCACGCCGCGAAGGCTTTCGCCGATCGCGCCGGTGGTTGCGTTGTTTTCCAGCCAGACCGGCAGACGGAATTTCTCTTCAAGGATCGGTTTCAGGTCCATCAGCGACCAGTCGCGCAATGGTTCCGGCGCGTTGAACGCCCGATCTTCCGACACGAAAAATCCCGACATGGAAAAGCCGAGGCCGAGCAGGCGTTCGCGCGGGATGCCGTGGTCCGCCAGCAACCGGTCCAGAGCGAGCGACAGTGCGGCAAGCGTCATTTCGCGATCGCTGGGAAGCATCCGCAATTTTTCTTCGACAACCACCATGCAGCGGAAATCGGCGATGCAGATCACCACGGAGTCAGTGTTGATGGAAATTCCGAGCGAATAGGCCGCCTCAGGCACCAGTTCAATGGTCGGGCTCGGCTGGCCACGCGTTCCTTTAAGCGGTGCGCCGGTACGCAAAAGGCCGCGTTCCAGCAGACCTTCGATCAACCGATGCACGGATTGCTGCGTCAGGTTCGTGTGACCGGTGATTGTTGCACGGGCAATGGGGCCGTGGCGGCGCACGATATCGAGAATGAGGCGCTCATTCTCGCTGGCAAGCGGCTGGCGGTCGAAGGTCTGGCGCGGTGTCTTATCTGTTGTCATGGCCTTGGATAGCGGCTGCACAAGGCCTTCGCAACTCGGGCCGCGCACCGGGGACGGCATTTTTCACTGGACTGTCACAAATAATACACTTAGAGTGTAGTAATAAGAAGCCGGTCAATAACGGATCCCCAGGAGGAACCATTCAATGAGCATGAAATTTATTGCGATCGCCGCGCTTGCGCTGGCGACGACGGTAGCGCCTTGCCTTGCGGCGGACACCAACATGAAGAACCTCGACTTCGATCTGTCGAAGGTCACGCGCGAAAATTTCTATGACATCGTCGTTCCCGCTGCCAAAGCGGAAGGCACGGTGACGATGTACAATTTTGCCGGCAGTTTCGCGGATACGTGGAAAGAACTGATCACCCGGTTCGAGGCCAAATATGGCATCAAGGTTACCTATAGCGACGTGAAGGGTGATCAGGCGAACCAGCAGCTCATCGCCGTGCAGGCGGCTGGGCAGGATTCACCCGTCGACGCCTATTTCGCTGGCGGTGGCGGTTATCCGCTTTTGTCTTCCAAGGGCGTCGTCGGCAATATTCCGCTGACGAAGATCTTGCCCAACATGGCCAATTACAATCCGGAACTGGCCGAGACCGTTTTCGGCAAGGCGCATGGCGGCAGTTTCCCTCTGGTGCATCTCAACCAGACCGCCCTCGGTTACGATTCCGCCTTCGTGAAAGCCGAAGACGTGCCGAAGAGCTTCGACGATCTTCTCGTCTGGGCTGAAAAGAACCCGAAGCGCCTTGGAGTCACCCTGCCAGCCAAGGGCGGCTCCGGCGGCGGCTTCATCTATTCGGTGGCGCTCAATTATCTCACCGGCGACTGCCGCAAGCAGCTTACCGACTATAATCAGACGCCGCAGCAGGCCGAAGACTGGGCAATGACGTCCGAGTGCCTTACGCCGGTCTGGGATTATTACCGTCGTCTTCTTGCCGTGGCTGAACTGACAAACGGCAACGCCGACACGCTCAACCTGATCAACAACCAGCAGCTCTACATGGGCACCGTCTGGGAAGACCAGGTCATGAGCTTCCTCGGCACCAAGCAGCTGCCGGAAAGCTTCCGCGTCACGCTGCTGGAAAAAGGCCAGGTCGGCTCGGGCGATGCCATTTTCGTGCCGGCAAATGCCAAGAACGTCGCATCCGCGCTCCTTCTCATCGATATGGCGATGAGCAAGGAGTTCCAGCTCTGGAAGCTGGAGAACAAGGCTTCGCGCTCTCCGCGGGCGGATGTCACCAACGACCTGATGCCCAGAGCCGTACAGGAGCATGTTCTGCCGCAAAGCGTTTATCCGCGCCTGTCGGTTCCGGCGTTCTGGGACATGTCGACGGCCCTTGCCGAAGCGCTCGATGAAAAAGTGCTCAACCAGTAACACCTGCCCGGATCGACCGGACCGTGGGGCTGGAAACCGCCAAACGGTCCGGGAGCCTTGGTCGCAACCATGAGGGAGCCTCGCCATGAGTGAACTCGAGATCAGCAATATCAGCAAGGATTACGGTTTGAGCCGGGCGCTTCATCCCGTGTCGATCACTGTCGAGCGGGGCGAATTCGTCACCATTCTCGGCCCCTCGGGCTGCGGCAAGTCCACGCTTTTGCGCATCCTCACCGGCATCAGCCAGCCTTCGGGAGGCGAAATCCGGCTGGGCGGCAAGCGTATCGATCAGGCGCCGCCGGAAGCGCGCGACATCGCCATGGTATTCCAGTCCTATGCGCTTTTCCCGCATATGTCGGTTGCCAAAAACCTTGGCTTCGGCCTGAAGATGAAGAAGGTCCCGAAGGACGAGCGCGCGCGCCGCATCGCCCATGCGCTTGAAATCTGTAATCTTGCCGGCCTGGTGGACCGCATGCCGCGGCAACTGTCCGGCGGGCAGCAGCAGCGCGTTGCGCTGGCGCGCGCCATTGTCATGCAGCCAAGCCTGTTGCTGTTCGATGAGCCGCTCTCGAACCTCGACGCCAAGCTCCGCGACACGCTGCGTCATGAACTGACTGAACTTCACCGCCGGATCGGCGCGACCAGCCTTTATGTGACGCATGATCAGGCCGAGGCCATGGCGATGTCGGACCGGATCGTGGTGATGAATGCCGGCCGCGTCGTCGAAGTGGGAACGCCGCTCGAACTTTACCGTGCGCCCAAACACGCCTTTACTGCCGGTTTTCTGGGGCAGACCAACCTTTTGCCGGTTTTGGCTGAGGGTAGGCAGGCGCAATTGCCCTGGGAGCAGTCCGTAACGCTGGATGCGACTGCTGCCGGCTCCGCACAGATTTCGGTTCGTCCGGAAAACATCCACATCAGCGCCGACGAGGCGGGTGCCGGCACGGTCGCTGCCGTTTCCTTCATGGGCGCCAATGCGCTTTATACGGTCGAAATCGGCGGCCACCAGATCAAGATCAGCCAGTCCGGTGCGGAAAATCTTATCGATGCGGGACGCAGGGTCGCCTTGCGTTTTCCCGGATCGGTGCATTTGCTCGATGACGGGCTGGCAGGGGAGGCGGCGTGATGCGCGGGGTGCTTCGCGACAGGCGCGCCCAGCTTCTGGTCCTGCTTGCGCCGGGGGTGGGTTATTTGCTGATCTTCTTCGGCGGTCCGCTGCTTTCGGCACTGATCGGCAGCTTCAGGCAGGACGATGGCAGCTTCACGCTGATGTTCTACGAGCGGATCTTCACACGTCCGTCGATGATCCGCGGCCTGACGACGTCCATCTATTACGGTGTCATGCCGGTGATGGTGTCGCTTGCGGCTTCGGTGCCGCTGGCGCTTCTGATCCGCAAGAGCTTTCTTGGCCGCAGGCTGTTCAGCGGCCTTTACAAGCTGCCGATGGCGGTGCCCGGCATTATCGTTGGCCTGATGGTGATCGTCGTTTTCGAAAGGGGCGGTTTTCTCGACCGGCTGGTCGCGCCGCTCGGGCTTGAATTGCCCAAACTCGTGCGTGACGACTGGGGCATTGGCGTCATTCTCGCCAGTGTCTGGAAGCAGATACCTTTCATGACGCTGATCATCACCAGTGCCTTTGCCGCCATTCCGGAGGACATCCGTTACGCGTCGCGCACGCTCGGCGCCTCGAGGCTGAAGACCTTTCTGTTCGTGGAAGTTCCGCTTGCCATGCCCGGCATCACCGCCGCCATCCTTCTTACCTTCATCGGCTCGATGGGCTCCTACGCCATACCCGATATTGTCGGTCCGCCCACTGCCCGGCCGCTTTCGGTTCTCATGGTCACGGAGTTCAATCAGGGGCGGTTCAATCAGGTCTATGCCATGGGCATGGTGCTGAGCCTCTTCGCGGTCTCCGTCCTGCTTCTGTATTACTCCCTGACATCCCGCATCGGCCCCGGCCAAACCCGAGGAGACGCATAATGAGCGCCATTGCCCTCGATCCCGTCACCATGACACGCCGCCGCACCTTCACGCCGGACGACCGGATTTTCGTCTCCATCGGGCTCTTTACCGCGCTGGCGCTCGCTATCGCCGTGCCTCTGGTGCTGATGTTCCTGTGGAGCATTGCCGATGGATGGACGCCGCCTCTGGTGGTGCCGAAGGATTACACCATCACGCGCTGGGCGAGCATTCTTGGCGATGCAAGCCTCATCCAGGCCGCCGTCAACAGCATCCTCATCGCCATCGTCGTGACTTTCTCGACGGCCGCTATTGCCCTGCCGACCGCTTGGGCCATGGCCCGTTTTCCCTTCCGGCTGAAACGGCTGGTGGAGATCTTCATTCTGGCCCCCATCATCATTCCGGGGCTGGTCGTCGCTGTCGGCATCGGCCAGGTGTTTCTTCTTTTCGGTCTCGCTTATTCGGTGACCGGGGTCATCCTTGTGCAGATCGTCGGCACGCTGCCGCTGATGATACGGCTGATGACGGCGACGCTCGAAACCATTCCCGACGACCTGATCCATGCCGCCCGTTCGCTCGGCGCGGGAACGGTCGGCATCGTCATCCACATCATCCTGCCGCTTGCGGTGCCCGGCCTTCTGGCCGGTGGCCTGATGTCTTTCATCGGCAGCTTCGAGGAATTCGACAAGTCCTTCATCGTCGGCGCGCCTGTCGTGCAGACGCTGCCGATCAAGCTCTACATGTATCTCGACCCCTATTCGATGCAGATCCCGCTCGCCTCCATCGTCTCCTTCATCCTGCTTCTTCCCGCACTCGTCGTTTTCATCATCGCCGGCCGCATTCTGCGTGACGACCTGATGGCGGCGGGCATGGGGAAAATCTGATCCGGGCAACCCAACTCCGGTAAACGCAACATCCGAAAGTGAAAAAAATGCCTCAAACCCTTGCAGCCCAACGAAAAGTCTCCAATCCGTGTAATGTTCTCGCCCTCTGCTCGCGCGACAATCCCGCGATCCTCACCATCGCCCATCGTGGGTTCTGGACCGCGACCGCTGAAAATTCGCTGGCTTCGGTTCGCGCAGCGGTCGCTGCCGGTGTGGAGATGATCGAGATCGACACGCAGGCGACAGCCGATGGCCGGCTGGTCGTCATTCACGACGAGACGCTCGACCGCACGACGACGGGGCGGGGGACAGTGAGCGAACTGGCCTTTGATGTCGTCCGTTCCGCACGGCTGAAGGCAGGTGCTGGCGGCGATGCAGCCGATGTGACGGAGGAATGCGTACCGACGCTGGAAGAATTGCTGGAAGAGGCGCGTGGCAAAATCACCGTCAATATCGATACCAAGTTCACCCGTGACCTGCCGCAGGTCATGGAAACCGTACTGCGCCTTGGCGTCGCGGATCAGGTTCTGGTGAAAACCGATATCGATCCTGAAGCCGAGCATTTCGGTGTGCTGGATACCGACTGGTTCGGCAAAATCCCGCATATGCCGATGTTTCCGGTGAGAAAGGGCAAGTTTGCCGAGGATCTGCGCCGCATCGAAGCGTTGCGCGCGCCGATGATCGAGGTAAAATTTACCGATATCGCTGATCTGGTTGAAGGCCGCGCCGAAATGGAGCGTCAGAATATCCGCCTCTGGATCAACACGCTCGACGTTTCCCATTGCCTCGATCTCAACGACACGCGCGCACTTTCCGATGCAGAAGGTGTGTGGGGCGCACTGGCGCAGGTCGGCGTCGGTGCAATCCAGACGGATGAAGTCGAGGCCTTCACGGGCTGGTTGAAGGCTGATGCAGGCGAGACGGGCAGGTCATGGACACGATGAACCAGCGCCTCGAGCGCGCAGCCGGCATCATAGAGGAGGCGATGGGTCTTGCCCTTCGCTTTTTCGAAGCGCGCGGCAGCATCGCCACCCGCACCAAGGGTTTTCAGGACTTCGTCTCGGAAGCGGATACCGCGGTTGAAAGGCTGGTGCGCGACCGGCTGGCGGCGGCATTTCCGGGTGAAACCGTTCTCGGCGAGGAGATGGGCGGGATCGCAGATGACGCCTATTGGATCATCGATCCCATCGACGGCACCGCAAACTTCCTTCGCGGCTCACCACTCTGGGGCATCTCGCTGGGCTTCGTGCGCAACGGCGTCCCGAAAATCGGGGTCGTCGCCATGCCAGTCTTCCAGGAGATCTATTCGGCTGCGGAAGGAACAGGGTTGCTGCTGAACGGCAAGCCGCATGCGCGCGATGTTCCATTTAAGGAGGTGCAGGTGATGTCGCTCGGTGACAGCGCGTCTGCCGATGCCGCGGAGGTGGCGGCGCTCAATGTCGGTTTGAGGCATGCCGGCTGGGTGGTGGAATCCATCCGTTCGACCTCGATTTCACTGGTTTTTGCAGCGCGCGGTATCTTCGATGGCCATCTGCAAAAACTGACGACCATGTGGGATATTGCCGGTGGCGTTGTCCTGGCACGGGAGGCGGGTCTTGACGTTCGGATTGGAACGCGCGGCGAAACCGGCATTCCCTGGGTTGTCGCCGCAACGCCTGAATTGATGGCCGTGACGGAAACGCTCTGGCCGGAGATCGCGGAATTGGTGCCGGCCGAACTTGCCTGAAATTCCCATAAAAACCGGTGCCGGGTGAGAGATCCAGACACCCGGCGCCTTCCACCGGCAACTGGACCGAAAAGCCTCTGACGACTGGCGGTTATGCCCAACCCTTCAGCGCCCGGCCGGAATAATAGCTGGGCGTTGTGGCGCGGTAGATCGGTATGCTGGCGGCACCGAGATGGGGTAGGTCGCTCATCATCGATTTGCGTATTTCAGGCGGCTCGACGAAAAAGTCTTCGCCGAGCATTTCAAGCGAGCCGATGCGCTGGACGATGTGTTCAAGAACCCAGTCAGGTAGCGATCCGCCAAAAATGATGGCGCCGGGATCCATCGTCCGGGCAACCGTCAGCGCCAGCAGACGAAGCTGGTCGGTCGCCCTTTCCAGCCAGGCAACCACGGCGGGGTGGTCGCAATAGCTTTCATCAATATCTTTCAAACGCCGGATGCCCACTCCGTGGGCGGCCAGCGTGTCGCAAAGGTCCTGTCCAGAGGGACGTGGATGGGATTTGGGAAACAGGCCGCCAAACTCGCCGGCATTGCCGTTCGTGCCGCGATAGAGATGGCGCTGAACCACAACGGCGCCGCCTATGCCGTATGTCAGCCAGATCATCGCAAAATTGCGGATGCTTCGACCCGCTCCGTAATACAGCTCCGAGAGGATGACGGTATTGCCGTCATTTTCGTGAAAGACCGGGAAATCGAAATAGGGCTGGAAGTCCTTGTCTACGTCGATGTCGCGCCAGCTCTCGAATTGCTTGATGCGAAAGACATGGCCTCGATCACGTTTGAAGTGGCCTGGAAAGCTGATGCCGCAGCCAAGCACATCCTTCTGTTTGATCTTCGCCTTTTCAACCACCTGTCGGGCGCCCGTCTCGGCCATCTCCATAATATGCTCGAAACTGTGCCCCTCAAGCTCCGACCTGATTTCCTGCCTGATCGTGCCGTTGAGATCGGCCAGGCAGACACGCAGATCGTCCGGGTTGAAATAGACCCCGAGTGTGAAAAGTCCGTTCGGATTGATCTCGATGGCAGTGGATGGCTTCCCCCTTTTGCCGTCGCTGCGCGCTTCCTCGGCTTCGAGGATCAGGCCGGATTCCAGAAGATTAGCCGTCAGGCGGGTGAGGGTCGGTGCGGAAACATCCATCTCGCGCGCCAGTTCGATGCGCGACATGCCTCCCTTGCCGCGCAGGATTTCGAGCAGACGCCGTTCATTGTAGCCGAGGTCGATCAACCAGGTCTCCCACGAGAAGTTAAGTCGGATGATTAGCGCAATTTCAGTGGCTGTGCACCCTGTTTTCCGGAACGTCCTGACTTTTCGGCTTCGCAGAGGAGACAAGGCCATCTTCAAATGTTGAGTTTTTTCAGACGGATATTTAATTTTTGTATTCAAGATAAATTGCAGCTTGACTAATTAATTTACGTAAAGAAAATAAATAGTAGACGGCGGGTAGCGACACGCAAAATCAATAAGAAATTATGTCGTACTGCCTTGCCAGTCAGGGAACAAAAAAAACGGAGCACCCTTTATGCGTCAATCATGCACTATTTTCGCGCGCCTTGTTGCTGGCGCAACTTTCCTTGCCAGTGCGGCTTTCGCCCATGCGGAAGGTACCGTCGTGGTCTATTCGGCAGCGCCGCAGCAGCTCATGGATGAGTTGCTGCCCATGTTTGAAAAGAAGACCGGCACCAAGGTCGAGCTTGTCAAAGCCGGGTCCGGCGAGCTGATGAACCGCATCAAGGCGGAAAGCGGCAAGGCGGCGGGCGACGTGATCTGGAGCGTTGATGGCACCGTCATCGACTTTTCCGCCGACCTCTTCGAACCTTACAAGCCTGTCGAGGCAGCATCGATCAACCCTGCCTTTTCGCCGAGCACCAACTGGGTTCCTTTTACCGCAGTCGTTACGGCCTTCATCGTCAACAAGGAAGCGCTGAAAGGTGCGCCGGTTCCGACATCCTGGGCCGATCTTGCCAAGCCTGAATACAAGGGCCTGATTTCCTCGGCCCGTGCAGATCAGTCCGGCTCCGCCTATATCCAGATGGCGACGGTTTTGCAGGATTTCGACAGTGAGGAGAAGGGCTGGGAAGTTTATACCGGCATTCTCGGCAACTCCGTTCTTTCCACCTCTTCAGGCGCTGTTCCGCGTTTCGTCAATGATGGCGAGCAGGCGGTAGGTATCACGCTCGAAGACGCCGCCCTGCGCTACAAGCTTGGCAGCGCCCCGGTAGAGATCGTTTATCCGAAAGAAGGCACGGCAATCGCGCCTGACGGCATGGCGCTCGTCAAGGGTGCGCCGAACGCCGAAAACGGCAAGGCCTTCATCGATTTCATCGTCTCCAAGGAAGCGCAGGAAGTCGTGGTGAAAGCCGGTCGTCGCTCGGTCAGAACCGATGTTCCTGCCAATTCGGCGCTCGTTCCGCTGTCCGATGTTCCGGATGCGAAGTACGACTTCAAATGGGCTGCGGACAACCGCTCGCGTCTGATGGAAAAGTGGAACGAGATCCTGCTCGACGTCCAGTAAGAACATTGCCGGGGGCGGTGCGTCAGGCAACAGTCCCCTGCTTACCTCTTTCACAACAGCATTTTCGTTCCGTCCACCGTGGTCGTGTGCCGCGCAGGATATGTCATGGAGCAGCACATGGCCGCCGTAGAAATTACCAGCATCAAGAAAAGTTACCGGGATGTCGTTGCCCTCTCCGACATCAACATCTCCATTCCCTCCGGATCGTTTTTTACGCTTCTTGGACCCAGCGGTTGTGGCAAGACGACCCTTTTGCGCACGATTGCCGGTTTTCACCAGCAGGATAGCGGCAGCATCAGCATCGAAAGACAGGCGATCGAACATGTGCCCGCCCACAAGCGCGATGTCGGCATGGTATTTCAGGATTACGCGGTGTTTCCGCATATTTCGGTGTTTGACAACATTGCCTTCGGTCTGAAACAGCGCAAGGCATCTTCAGCCGAGATCCGCGAACGGGTCGGCAAGATTCTCGATGTCGTGCAGCTCGCTCCCTATGCCAAGCGTATGCCTCACGAACTCTCCGGCGGCCAGCAGCAGCGTGTGGGTCTTGCGCGCGCACTCGTCATCAACCCGAAAGTGTTGTTGATGGACGAGCCGCTGTCCAACCTCGACGCCAAACTTCGCGTGGACCTGCGCCGGGAACTGCGTGAAATCCAGCAGGCCATGAACATCACCACCGTTTATGTCACGCATGATCAGGAAGAGGCGCTCGCCATGTCCGATCTGGTTTGCGTCATGTATGGCGGCGTCATTCAGCAGGCTGCACCACCGTGGGAAGTCTATAACAATCCCGCCAACCGCTTCGTCGCGTCGTTCGTGGGCGCAAACAACTTCCTGACGCTTGACCGTGCAGGCGGGCAGACATCCATTTCCGGCCACAAGGTCGCATTGCCGCAGGCGGATGCGATTTCCCCGCAGCGGAAGATCGTCGCCGCCATCCGCCCGGAGGCGATTTCTGTCGGTCCTGCCGCGATCGATGGTGACGAGCGCATCGAACTGCCCGTGACCATAAGACTGGTCAGCTTCACGGGGCGTGAGATGAACGTTGCAGCCGTTCTCTCGTCGGGCGAGGAAATCGAGGCGATCACCAAGCCATCGCCTGAGATCATTGCACTGCAGCCCAACCAGAAGACCACTTTCTCCTGGCGCGCGGCCGATGCGAAGCTGTTCGGCGAGGGCGTAACCGGGGAGCGCCTGTCATGACGGATATGACTGCGACTGCAACTCCCGGCGGTTTCCGCCTGCGACTGCCAGGTTTTTGGACAAGTGTGACGGTGTTTGCCGTCATCCTGCTGGCGATCTTCCTGATCCTGCCGATTTTCAGCGTCTTCTTCATCAGTTTCTTCGATGCCAAAACCGGTGCGTTCGGTCTCAGCAACTATGCGGAAGTGTTCACACGGCGTTTTTATACCGTCGCACTCTGGAATACGCTTCTGATCGGCGTGCTGGGCATGCTGGGCGCCTGCCTTCTCGGTATTCCGCTTGCCTTCTGCACCTCTCGCTATCGCATAAAGGGGCGCACTTTCATTGCCACCTTCGCGGTTCTGGTTCTGTGCGCACCGCCGTTCATTGGTGCTTATGCCTGGATTATGCTGTTCGGTGCCAACGGCGCGGTCACCAATCTCTTGTCCTTCGCCGGCATTTCGTTGCCGACGATCTACGGGATCCCGGGCATCGTAATGGTCTTCAGCCTGAAGTTCTTTCCCTACATCTTCCTGATGACGGAGAACGCGCTGAACACCATCAACAAGTCCTATGAGGACGCGGCGGAAAATCTCGGCTGCACGGCGTTCGAACGTTTCCGCAAGATCACCTTGCCGCTGGTCTTCCCGGCAGTCAGCACCGGCGCGATCATCTGCTTCGTGCTGTCCATCGCCGACTTCGGAACGCCGGCAATCCTCGGCAAGGGCATCAGAACGCTTTCGACCATCGCCTATGCGCAATACACCTCCGAAATGGCCGGTACGCCGACCATGGCGGTGACGATTTCCATGGTGATGATTGCAATTTCGATGGCGGCACTTCTGTTGCAGCGGCACATTCTTGCCAAGCGCCGTTACGCCAGTTCACTGACCAACAGGCCGGTAAAGCAGTCCATGCGCCCATTGAAGTCGTTCATCGTGCACGGCTTCTGCTATCTGGTCGTCTTCATCGCCATGCTGCCGTCGCTCACGGTCATCTACACCTCGTTTCTCGCAACCAGCGGTCCCGTCTTTACCGGCGGCTTCGGGTTGGACAGCTATGCCCGTATCCTTCGTGATTCACCGCAGGCGATTGCCAACAGTTTCACGTTTGCACTGGCTGCCGTGGTACTGATTGCGATCGTTTCCGGCCTGCTGTCCTTTATCGTGGTGCGACGCGACAATGCGGTCTCCGGCTCGCTCGATCTCCTGCTGATGGTGCCTTACCTCATTCCCGGCGTTGTCATGGCGATCGGCTACGTCACGACGTTCCGCTATCCACCCTTTGATATCACCGGGACGGCGCTCATCATCATCGTCCTGGTGTTTATCCGCCGGCTGCCCTACGGCGTCCGCTCCACGACATCGATCCTCAGGCAGATCAAACCGTCCATCGAGGAGGCTGCGGTCAATCTCGGGGCTTCGCCGGCAAAGACCTTCGTGTCGGTGACGGTGCCGCTGATGCTGCCCGGTCTCATCATCGGTTCGCTGATGAGCTTCATAACGGCTATCAACGAGTTATCCTCGACGCTGATCCTCTACACGGCACGAACGATCACCATGCCGGTTCTCATCTATGTTCAGGTGATTGACGGCGAGTTTGGCACGGCCGCGGCGCTTTCAACCGTTCTTCTGGTCAGCACCGGGCTTTGCGTCTTCATCGTGTTCCGTCTCTCGGAAGACAAAGAAGCCTCTTTCGTCTGAAACCATACCATCCCTCACCAAACGACTGCAGGAGCGGCGACATACGTGTCGCCGCCAGCCTCCCTCTGCCCAGCCTCCCTCTGCAAGGAATACACGACGATGAATATCGCGAGCTTTTCGCAATCGAAATACAAGAACGCCGCAAAGCCCGGGGACGATGTGGCACTGATCATACCGGGACGGGTTCTGGCCGTTTTTGACGGTGCGACCGACCCGACCGGTGCAAGTTACGGCGGCTTGAGCTCGGGCCGTATCGCAGCACTTGCTGCCGCAAATGCCGTGGCGAAGATGGGCCTCGATGGCACGCTGGAAAAAATTGCCGCTCCTCAGCTTTTTCAAGAGATCAGCGATATCCTAAAAAGCGAGGCGGAGCGCATCAATGCCAGCCATCCACCGTCGACAACCCTGGCAATCGTTGCCGACCTTGGAGACAGTTTCCGCCTGCTTCTGGCCGGCGATTCCGGTGTGCGTATCAACGGCTCCCGGTTGCTGCAGCACGCCAAGCTTATAGACAAGGTAAGTACATCGGCGCGCATCCTTGTTTTCAAACATCTTTTTGCCGCTTTGAGGGATGGTGATGCAGCTGAGGCACGCACGCGCGGGACCATCTTTTCCGGCCTGCGTTCCGCTGTCGAAAACGGCATCATGCCTGCGCAGGAGGCGGAGAATGTTGTCATTGCCGCAGCCCGCATGAGCGGTCTTGAGAGCGATATCGAAGCGGTCGAGGAATTCCTGATGGGCGGAATTCGCGTCCAGCCGCAATTCGCAAACAGGCAGGGACACGTGCTGGGATACGCCTCGGTCAATGGTGGGATGGTTATTGAGGACGGGACGGTCGACCTGTCGCTCGCCAAGGACACGATCAACAGTCTGGAAATCTTTACTGACGGCTATCTCTCACTACCCACCGGGATCGACGTCGTCGACTGGGAAGCCGAATTCGCTCGCGTTGAAGGGGCGGATTTTCACAAGATCAACGAGTACCCGTCGGTTAAGGGGTCAACATCGAGCGAATTCAGCGACGACAGGACCGTGTTGTGCATGAAGGCGCGGTGAAGAGATATCGGCGCCGAAAAGTATTTCGAAGCTGTCCGTCTTTCGAAATGACAACCGTGAAAATTCCACCGCTCATTGGCAGTGTTTGTCGTCCGCTATCGCCCCCATTGGAAAGGTCTTGCCCTTGAGGGCGAAAAAAGACGCTGCGCACATGAGATCATGGGAAGGTAAGTCTATGGTTTAGCTAACGGCTTACCTCCGTGCCTAGATAGTTGCGTTCACTCCAGAGCAAGGGTTTGCGCAGTGGATCAAAGCTCGCTTCGATGATCGATCCAATAAACAGGATGTGGTCGGCGGCATCAATGGAGCCAACGAGTTCGCAATCCATCGAGAGCAGCGCGTCGGCAAGCCTTGAGCTTCCTGACGGCCAGACGTCCCAATGGCCGACGGAAAAACGGTCCGGCAGGTTTCCTTTTCCGGCGAACACATCGGCGATCTCCTCCTGCCCTCTGGACAGCGCCGTGACGGAAAAGCGCCGGCTTGCTGCGACAACATCGACCATACGGCTACTGGCATCGATGGAGATCATTAGAAGCGGCGGTTCGGCGCTGAGCGGCATGAAGGACGTGATCGTACGTCCGATCTCGCTCGCCCGCATGGGAGGCCGTGGCCACGGCCACGGTGAAGACGAGGTTCGCCATAGCGTCCTTGAATTCACGCGGCGAGATTGTCGGAGAGGGGGAGGCTTTCAGCGGGACATGCGCGTGATTGACCACACCGCCATCGATCAGCGTAAAATTATGAGACATGCAGTGCCGGGCTAACCGCCCGCTCCCGGGTTCTTCGAAAAAATGGAAAACTTGGCCGCAGCACCCTTCATGATGTCGGCATCATCAGGCGGCGTTCTTTTCTGGTGCACGCGCGGCCAGATGTCGGAATAGTGGCGGTTGAGGTCGAGCCAGACATGCAGACCCGCCTCAGTATCCGGCCGGATTGCCGCGGCCGGACATTCGCGCTCGCAGATGCCGCAATCGATACATTGATCCGGGTGAATGACGAGCATGTTCTCGCCTTCATAAAAACATTCGACCGGGCAGACCTCCACGCAGTCCGTGTATTTGCAGGCGATGCAGTTTTCGGTGACGACATAGGGCATGGGAATGCTCGAATGGAGTTGCAGCCGGACGGCGGCTGTCCGGCTGCGCCTGATCCGGCCAGCCGCCCAGGGCAGCGGGGCCGGCCGGATCAGTGGGGCTCAAATTAAAAACGGGCGGCGACTGCCTGCCAGTTCACCAGATTGTCGAGGAAGTTCTCGACATAGGCCGGACGCTTGTTGCGGAAATCGATGTAATAGCTGTGTTCCCACACGTCGCAGCCCAGAAGCGCCTTCTGGCCGAAGCACAGCGGGTTGACGCCGTTTTCGGTGCGGGTGATCTTCAGCGAACCGTCGGTATCCACCACCAGCCACGCCCAGCCCGAGCCGAATTGCGAGGCGCCGGCAAGCGCAAAATTCTGCTTGAACAGTGCCACCGAGCCGAAAGACTGCGTCAGCGCATCTTCCAGCACCTTGGGGATCGCGTGTTTTTGTGGCCCCATGATTTCCCAGAAGAGATTGTGGTTCCAATGCTGGGAGGCATTGTTGAAGATGCCGGATTGCGCCACCGCACCCTTCTCATAGGTGCCCCGGACGATGTCCTCAAGGTTGCTTTTCTCCCATTCGGTGCCTGATATCGCCTTGTTGAGGTTATCGACATAGGCCTTGTGATGGAGATCATGATGAAACTTCAGCGTCTCCTCGGACATGCCAGAAGGGGCGAGCGCATCATGGGCATAGGGGAGGTCGGGAAGCTGGAAAGACATGAGGTATTCCTTTGTCACTGTTTGCTCAAGAGCATGGAAAAAGCCTTGCGAAAACAAGGTGACAATACTTCTAGGACCTCAATCACAGTTGAGGTCAAGCGGTTTTCGGGGGGATAAATACACGAGCTGGCGGGCTTATGAAACATGCGCCACGATGGCGCGGATTATCGCTCGTCGACGTTCACCGCGGCGACCCATTCTTCGAGTGCCCTGCGAATTGCCGAGTTCGCATCTTCCCCGCGGACGAATGCCCACCATGTATGTGCGCCTTGCCACAAGGCGGCCATCTGCCAGCCAAGCCGTTCCTCGCTAGCCTTGTCGTGGGTAAGGCGGCAGCCAAGCGCCTGGGCGAGGGTGTGTCCCCAGAGCGCACCTCTCGCGCGCAGCTTCGGATTGCGAATGTCTTCTCTCAGCAGCAGCAACCCGTCACTGGCATTTTGTTCTGCGGCTTCGGGGGGTATGAGGCGCATGAGAAGGGATATGGCGCCCTGCGGCGTCAATGGTTCCTCCTCATCGGCTGTTTCCGTTTCCGCCTGCAGCTTGTCCCAGGCGCGCAGAAGCACGGTTTCGACAAGGTCTTCGCGCTTGCCGTAACGCTGCACCAGGGTTGCCGCAGATAGGCCGCAGGCCTTTGCGGCTGCGGCAAAAGTCAGCCCGTCGGGGCCTGTCTGCAACATGAGGGGCAGCAGGACATCCAGAACCTGATAATCTGAAATCGACTTGTGTCTTGGCATGACATATATATAAACGTATATTCATTTATAAATCAAGGAGGATAATATGGCGATCATTCGCGGATATATCGCGGCGAGCCTGGACGGGCGGATCGTTTCTGGAGACGGCTCGCTAGACTGGCTCTACAAATATGATGATATGGACCTCGGCGAACACGATTATCGCCTTTTCCTGAAAAGAATTCGGACGGTGGTCATGGGGCGGGCGACCTATGATTTCATCGCCCGTGAACAGTCGCCTTGGGCTTATGGAGATCAACGCGTCATCGTCGTCACCTCAAGGCCGATCGAGGAGCCCAAGGGACCTCTGGAGGTGAGCACCGATCTGGGCTCGTTGATCGAAAAACTGCGCGCCCTCGATGATGGCGATGTCTGGATGCTGGGCGGCGGAAAGCTGCAGATGGCCTTTCTGGAGCGTGATGCACTGGATGAGATCGAGATTTATGTCATCCCGGAAATCCTCGGCTCAGGTGAGCCCCTTTTTCCGCTCACCGGGCATCGGACCAGTCCCACTCTCGTCAGCGCAACGGCAATCGAAAAGGGCTGTGTTCGATTACACTACCGCTTCTCGTAATGCTCTCGGATTCATGATGTTAGTGGGGCGGCGAGGAATGGTCGATACAGACCTTGCCAGCTGCTCCCGGCCTGACTGCGTGGTTTCCGCCCTCAAAGCCCGAGAAACTTAAAGGGCTTGGTATCCTTCAAGCTCTCGTTCGCCATGCCCGAATAGATGTGGATCTGATTGGGCCCCAGGTCGAGTTTCTTGACCTTACCCGTCTCTTTCGAAAGGTCGAGTTGAGTCATGTCGATCCAGAAGATGTTCGGCGTCAATGCGGATTCGAAGAAATAGAGCTTGCGTTTGTGGTCAATCACGGTGCGCCAGCGGGTGGAGGAAATATTTGGCTGGTCCGGCGTGGTTATGCCGTATGGAACCGACACATTGCGGATGACGCTAAAGACGCTGGCGATGGCTTCGACCGGATTTTCGCTCTTGGGTATGGCGTTTGCGTAGAAAGAAGCCCGGGCGAACCGGTCCGAGGCGCGATTGGTGCCCGGCAGCATGACGGTGCCGCCAATCTGCTTCCAATATTCGTTGAGCGCCAGCTGGTGATCGAAGGTCGGCGAATTGGTCATCACCTGATATTGACGACCGTGGTGGATGACCTGCTTGCCATCAATATATTCGATGATCGCGCTGTCACCAGTCGCATCCGATAGGGAGAGGTGTAAGGTCGCCAGACGTTCTTCGCCGGGAACATTGTCGGTGACAATGGTGAATGGGTTCTTCTCGAGCGCGCTGACGGCTTCGTCCACCGTTGCGAAATTATCGAGCGCATATTGAGCCCAGGCGGCGATGGAAAGGCCCGGCGATTTCCCGTCATAAACGGGATAGCTCGACTCGACCAGCCAGAGAACATTTGCAGCAAGGCCTGCCTCATTCATGCCGTCTGTCGTCGAAATATCGTAACCTGAAGCAATGACGCTGCCGTATTTCGAGGTCCATTTGACCGAATTCGGCCCGGCCTCGCCGGAGCGTTCCATGCCGCGCGGAAATACCCAGATGTTGGTTCCGACATCCGTCTTCCAATCCATCGACCGGGCCGTCATCACCTGATCATTTTCGCCCAGATAGACGAAGCGCGTGCAGGCTTCGGCCACCGATGTCGTCAGTGTTGCGACAGACAATATCGCGGCGGTGCAGGTGGAAAAAATCGGCAAGGTCTTCAGGCGCATGGAAAAGCCTCCGGTGTTCGCGGCACAAGATACAGCGTATGATAGAAAATCGGACTTGTTGCCGGAAGTCAAATACGCTTAGCTACGGACGATTGTTGGGGGAGAAGGCATTGCTAAAATTATCAATTTTTTCGGCCCTTATGGCTTTTTCCGCAACCGCGGCCACTGCTGCAGACGACGTTGTTGCCACACCCGCGACGGTTGATGTGGCACCAGACTGGGCATTTCAGGCGACGGGTTACCTCTGGGCGACCGGCTTGAATGGCAACGTGTCGCCGTTCCAACGTGCCCCGACCCTCCATGTGGAGAAATCCTTTTCAGATGTCATGGATGATCTCAATTTCGGTGGGTTTCTCAACATCTGGGGACGTTACGACCGTTTCGTCCTTTCCGGCGATTTGATGTATGTCGATACCACCGACAGCAAGGCAGCCGGTCCGCTACCGGCGCTGCAAATTCCGGGTTTGCCAACCTTGCCTGCCGGTGCCGCCATCAATGCGAATGTGGATACACAGGAATTCATGGCGACGTTGCAGGCAGGGTACCGTGTCATCGATGCAGACGGGTTTTCGCTCGACGCGCTCGCAGGCGCGCGCTTCTGGCACATTTCAAACGAAGTTGCGGTCACTGCCAGCCATCCGTTGATCGGCAGCGTTTCCGCCACCCACAGAGAGAGTTTCGGCTGGGTCGACCCCGTCATCGGCGCACGCGCCTTTTTCGGCCTCACGGATATGCTGTCCGTTCAGGGGCAGGTGGATATCGGCGGTTTCGGTGCGGGATCCGATCTCACCTGGTCAGCACTCGCGACGGTGAACTACATCTTTACCGACACATTGTCGGTCTCGGCAGGCTACAAGGTGCTCGACGTTGATTACTCGCACGATGGTTACGTCTTCGATTCACGGCTGAGCGGACCGGTTGTCGGGTTGACGTACCGGTTTTAGTCACTGTTGTCGCGTGTCTCATCGCCTTTTCTCACCCGTCCCAGAAACAATTTTAGTTTCTTCTTAACTTTGGTTTTCATCTCGACTTTTTTGACGAAACAACTCGCGCGGCGGTCAGTGCCAAGACGTTAAACACGTTGACTGATCCCAAACTCGCGAACCTGACGCAAGCTGAACGAGTGCAGGTCCTGCGCTCCACCGGATTTGCGGCCGGTAGCAGCATTTCCTCGAGTGGCGAGGGAGCAATGATGTCTTGGTGGCTGATGAACGCCATCGACAAGCTTGACGGGCGGCCGTATGGCGGCAATCTCAAAGCCTATCTTGAAGGAACGGGTGAAGGTGCACGGTTCGCGGAAGAGTTCGGACCTGAGCGCTGGGCGATCTGGAACGACTCGTCGCTAACGTGGGATGAGAAGTTTGCCCAGCTCGAAAAGACTGGTCTTGACGTCGGCACAATCATTGCAATGGCTATATTGGGCAGGGTGGCCAAAACTGGCGGTAGAGGGCCGGTTTATCGGTCCAATAAAGAGGCAAGATAGCAGCCGAGGCGCTTGGATTTAAGAAAATAAATGAAACGATTCACGGTGGGCAACCGGTATACAAAAATGGGACTTTATACATAACGAGAGATTTGGATGGCCATAATGGAGGCGCTTGGAAGATGGCCACTTCCGTTAAGGACCTCGCAGGTAAGGGGAGGCGCCTCGGAACTTATGACTCAAATCTGAAACGTATAGGGGATGGATAATGAACGTTAAAACACAGACGATAGGAATTTGGCTAATAAAGGGAAAACTATTGAAGAGCTGATAAAAGAACTTCGGTCCTTTGAAAGTCAAGAATTGCCGGTAGAAATATCTATTGATGGAGGTGATGATGTTCGATCGGCCGGTCTTGTGGGGAAAAAGGACGGGAAATGCTTACTTATCTACTTGAATAAATAGATTTTATCAACTCCCACTAGCCCGCTACATACAGCACTATTACCAATAAAAGCCGTCTAGTATCTGCGTAATCCTGCCAAACCTGTGGACTCCGTATCCATGGTTCCGGGCAGATATCCCGACATGGAATGCGGTCGGTCAATGGAGGCTTCGGTGGCCTCTTGAACCAGGAGCTGAAGAACGACTGCGAGAAGCCGGTTGGCGATGTGGTCAGGGCGCACTTGCGTTTCTCCTATTCGAGCGCGTTGACCAGTTCGACGGCACCGATTGCCGCCGCGAGATGCGTCTTGCCTGTGTCTGGACCGCCGACCGGAAAGATGTTGTTGGCGTCGTCGAGGAAGTTGCAGCGATGAAGTTCACGGACCAGCGCCTCGTTGATCTCGCCGGTGGTAAAATCGAAGCCATTCAGATCACGATTTGCGGGAAAGCAGGAGGTTCTGGGCCAATAGGCACTCGATCCCACCTCCGTGAGTTCGCCGACGGCTTGTGCCATGCCGTGAGTCTCTGCCTAAGCATGATAACGACCGCTCCACTTGCTGGATTATGACGTATTGCGGGCCTTCGCCTTTCTAAGGGCATCGTATCATTTGACATTCGCCTTCGGCTCGTTGATGAGCGTCAGGGCTTGCGGCGCATCGGCGGGCGTAATCGTGGGCGCCTACTATCGACTCTGTCCAAGCCCCCCCCCGAGACCTGGCAAGCTTGCCGTCTAATTGCGCCCCTGCCTGTTTGCCGAGGGAGACGCTAGCAACATCGAATGGGTATTTCGACTACTAAAAGTAGCAGTCGCCAACAGGTATTGCTCGTGTTTGAATAGGAAACAAACGCATCAATCCGGGGAGGGCGATACGCGCAAACCCGATCGCATGGCGGATCAGGGACAAGTGACAAGGGAGATGGACGATAGGAGGAGTGAGTTTGCAGGCGCGACTGGGCAAACAGGAGCGGGCGCAGGCAACGCGGCGGAAGATTTTGGGTGCGGGAGACAGGCACTCGATTGGCGGCTGCCAATAATCGGAGTTTTAAAGAAGTTCACAATGGCCCATACAGGATACCGTCCAGAAACGGAGCAGACATGAAGACCAGCCTTGAACATTTGCCGGAACGAAAGCAACGCGAGCTCGCGCGCGTCGTCGGAATTATTCAGGAAGAGTTTGCTGATCTGGTGGAGCGCTCGAAGTCTGATGCCAAAAAGGACGGACGGATTTTCAAAATCATTCTGTTCGGTTCTTACGCACGTGGCACCTGGGTGGATGAACCGCATACGTCGAAAGGCTACCGCTCGGATTTCGATATCCTAGTCATCGTCAGCAACAAGGAACTTGCCGATCCCAAATACTGGGACAAGACAACAGACCGGCTGATGTGGGACAAGGAGATTGAGACACCCGTTGGTCTCATCGTGCATGGCGCCCGCGAGATCAGCAATTTTTTACATGATGGCCAATACTTCTTCGTCGACCTCGCTCGAGAAGGCATCCTCCTCTACGAATTCGACGATCGGCCGCTGGCTGAAGCGAAACCACTTAGCCCTGCCGACGCGCTTAGGGTTGCCGAGGAGCATTTCCGCAGGCATTTTCCTGATGCACAAACCTTCATCAAGTTGGCTGGCTATGCCCTGAAGGACAACAATGCCAACATCGCCGCCTTCCAACTGCATCAGGCAGTGGAGACTGCCTACAACTGCTACCTCCTGACACTGACAAACTATTCGCCTGCGTCGCACAACCTCAAATTCCTGCGTGGACTTTCCGAAGGTCGTGATCACCGTTTGATCGACATCTGGCCACGCGATCGTCAGCGATTTACCACATGGTACAACATCCTGAATGAGGCCTACGTCAAGGCACGCTATTCGAAGGGTTTCGAGGTTTCCGAAGAGGCGCTCACCTGGCTTCAGGAGCGGACCGCGGAACTTCATAAGCTGGTTGAGACGCTTTGCCGCGAACACATCGAAAAGCTCGAACAGGCCGCGAACGCCAGCGACTGAGCTTCACGGGTCGCACAAAGTCTCCTGTACTCAGGTGGCAGCCATCGCAAGGTGATGAACCACAGGGTGCAACCCATTCTTTCAGTCCTGTTCATCGTCACGTTTTGGTCGGCATGGGCGGCCGCCATTGCCTCGAGCAAACGGGTTTCGGTCGCTGCTCGCTTGTCTACATCACCCAGGTTTCTTAACGCTGCTGGCGCTTGCCGCTATAAGCGTCCGCACACGCGCTGTAGACTGGTAACCCAGTGGTGCCGACGCCACTCGTATAGTGAAGATGAACCGAATGAAGTCCACGGGATGCGGCTTATGGACCTGCCTCGCTTCGAAACAAGACCTTTGGCGTCGATGACATAGGCCGTCATGATCCTTATGCGCCCAGGCGAGCTTTTTCGGGGAGACGGATCGAAGCCGCTGATAAAATAAGCATTCGCGAACACAAATGGGGATATGAAAAAGCAAGGCCAAATGAAAATTCGAGTCGCGCTAGATATGGTTGCGTCCCCTTGGGTTTTCCCACAAATCTGGCTTCATATTTGGTGGGGCAGATGTTGAGGAGAATGTTGGCTAGATTTGGCCAACGTAGCTTGTTGACCCCGAGGTATTCGATCTTCTCGGATTTGCGACGTATCGTTTTTGACCGCGAGGTTGTAGCAACGGCGTAATGACCTTGACAGAGCACCCTAGGAGTCTAGACGGGGTTTCATGTTCATTTTGGGAGTGAAGACATGAAATCGCTGGCAGCCGTTTCGGCTTTTGTGGGCAAAACCTTTGCGGTCTGGGTCATCTTGTTTGCCGTGCTCGGCTTTTATTTTCCAGATACGTTCAAGCAGATTGGACCGTGGATCGTCACGCTTCTGTCGATCATCATGTTCGGCATGGGGCTCACACTTTCGGTCGACGATTTTCGTGAAGTCGTAAAGCGCCCGGTCGATGTTACCATCGGGGTGCTCGGCCAGTTCCTCATCATGCCGCTGCTTGCGGTCCTGCTGACCCGGATTATTCCCATGCCGCCGGAAGTGGCAGCAGGCGTGATCCTAGTTGGCTGCTGCCCGGGAGGGACATCCTCCAATGTCATGACATATTTGTCGAAGGGCGACGTCGCCCTCTCCGTCGCCTGCACGTCAGTGACGACGCTTGCTGCTCCTCTGGTGACGCCCTTCCTCGTCTGGTTGTTTGCCAGCCAGTTCCTGCCGGTCGATGGTTGGGCAATGTTCCTGAGCATCGTCAAGGTCGTGCTGGTTCCCTTGGCCCTTGGTGCTGCCTTGCAGAAGCTTTTGCCAGGTGTCGTCAAGGCGGCCGTTCCGGCTTTGCCGCTCGTGAGCGTCATCGGTATCGTTTTGATCGTCTCGGCGGTTGTCGGCGCATCGAAGGGTGCGATCGTGCAGTCCGGCCTGATGATCTTTGCGGTCGTGGTTCTTCATAATGGGCTCGGTTATCTGCTCGGCTATTTCGCGGCAAAGGCGACCGGCCTCTCACTCACCAAGCGCAAGGCAATCGCCATCGAGGTGGGCATGCAGAACTCCGGTCTCGGTGCCGCTCTTGCGACAGCGTATTTCTCGCCGCTCGCAGCTGTGCCCAGCGCCATCTTCAGTGTCTGGCACAACATCTCCGGCGCGCTCCTTGCCAACTGGTTTTCGGGACGCGTGGATACAGAGACGACGAAAGCCGTATAAGATCGCCGGCCGGAGACTGGCCGACGTGATGTGAAGCAGCCCGAAGAGGTTCTTCGGGATATGACGCTGCAGGTCCGGAGCGCCTCGACCAAAATCGCCATCGACGTGGAAGCACTATCCGCGTCGATGGGGGAAGGCGACGATCAAGAGCATGAAAGTGTCAAAGCCCCGACCGATTTCATATCAATAAGGGTGTCGGCTGCAAGGTTGCTTGTTATCGCACCACAAAGACTGCCGGTGGTGACGATCTGTCCGCGCTTCAGCGTTCCATCCCTGTTGAGCGGGGAATTGGCGAAAGCGATAAGCGGGGCGAGCGGATCGATATTGGGGTGTTTCACCACCGCATCGAAACGAAACCCTGTACCTTCGGTCACCGTCAGATGCGGCAGTTCCCCGGTATTTTCGGCAAAGGTATTGACGATTGCCGCGTCGATTTCCGGCCCGAGAACAAACCCGCGATTGGCAAGTCGATCCGCCAGAAAGAGCGGGAAGGGGACTTGGTTCTTTTCCACCAACCGGTAGCCGAGCAGCTCGACGCCGAGATGAACGGCGTCGATATGCGTCAGTATGTCGGCTCTGCTGAGCGGTGTGGCGGTTGCGACGGGAATATCGGAGGCGAGGGTGAAGCAGATTTCCACCTCGATGCCTTCGATGTCTGCTCCGGGAAAAGACGCGATAGCGTCGTCACCGACCCGGTAACAATCGACCATCGGCGCAGCGACCGCGTTCCCGTCCGGCCGGATCGCCAGCTTCCAGCCTCCGACTGTTTTACCGGAAGCTTCAACGAAAGCGCGTTGAACGGCCATGGCTTCCTCAAGGCCGTCTGGAACGAGGCCATCCGCCTCGATTGTCGCCAGCGCAATTTTGCTGCTGTTCAGGCCTGCTTTCACAAGGCCCTGGGCCAGTTTTTCGATCGCCGTCATTCCAGTCATCATCCCTCATTCTGTCTATTGGCCGAATGCTGTCACGATTTGGCGCTGCTTGCCAAGGCCATCAATGCCAAGTTCGACGACATCTCCGGCTTTCAGGAAGACCGGCGGCTTCATGCCAAGGCCGACGCCCGGCGGCGTGCCGGTCGTGACGACGTCACCGGGCATGAGGCGCATGAAACGGCTGATATAGGAGACGAGAGTGGCGATCGGAAAGATCATCTTCGCGGTCGATCCCGTCTGCATGCGCTGGCCGTTGACATCGAGCCACAGCCCAAGGTTCTGCACATCGTCGATTTCGTCAGGGGTCACAAGCCATGGGCCAAGTGGGCCGAAGCCTGGGCCGCTTTTGCCCTTTGTCCACTGCCCGCCGCGCTCGATCTGGAACGCGCGCTCGGAAACGTCGTGGCAGACGCAATACCCGGCGATGACGGAATACGCGTCCTCTTCGCTGATATTGTATGCGGGCTCGCCGATGACGAAGGCTATTTCCACCTCCCAGTCGGCCTTTTCAGAATCCTTCAGAAGCATAATCGGGTCATTCGGGCCGGAAATGCAAGATGTGTGCTTGTTGAAAAGCACAGGCTCTTCCGGAATGGGCGTGTTAGTTTCCAAGGCGTGGTCGCTGTAATTCAGCCCAACAGCTACGAAGTTTCCGACAGCCCCGACACACGCACCGATCCTGACATCAGGTGACACAATGGGAAGAGACGAGAGATCGGTTTTGCCAAGATTATCGAGAGAACGGCGCGACAGCGTCTGCCCTGTAATGTCGATGACAATGGAAGACAGATCGCGGATATTGCCCTCGGCATCGATTGCTCCCGGCCTTTCTTGACCGGATGGGCCGTAGCGGAGAAATTTCATGTTGATTTCCTTATGCAGCCGATTGCTGAAGGGCGTTTTCGCCAAGCGAGAATTCGAGCCGGTAGAGCCCGCTTTCTACTGACCCCGTAAGGTCCTGTTTCGATAGTCTCTGTGCCAGAGCGTCGCTCGCATTTGTGACGGAAAAGGCTGAGCCGCCTTCGATCAGGATGATCCAGTTAGGCACGCCCACCTGTCGTCCCTTGCGCTCGGCGGTCTCAAGGCTGCTGGCCCGATTGTCCGCAATGCACAGGTGCACGCCGCTTACACCACTCAGTCTGCCGATCTCGGCCAGCGCCTCTGATAGTGCTGATCGTAACATCGCCTTCCGCTCATCGAATGCATCGAACCGGAAGGTGGCAATAAAACCGCCGTCACCACATGAGTGGGAGAACTCGGTATTGCACACACCGCGCGTCGTATTGCGAAAGTCGGCCGTCGATTTCTTCGTCCACGGCGTCGGGTCGTTCAGCCGCTCCAGATAGGGTTGGCCAACCAGAACCTGCGCGTCAGCCGCCTCGTAGAGCGTGAAATATTCCGGCGTGCCCCGTTCGGCGACATAACGGCGTCCGCGCAGGAAGCCGGGGATCGCTACGCGTTCCGGAATATGTTCGCGATTGTGCCATTCTATGAAGTTTTCGCGGCCTTCCGGCAGGATGTCGTTCCAGATGGCGACAACCGCTTTTCCCAAAAGAGACATAGGTTACCTCAATATGTTGCACGACCGCCAGACAGGTCAAAAACTGCGCCGGTCGAAAAACTGCATTCGGAAGAGGAGAGCCAGGCCACCATGTTGGCGACTTCGGCGGGTTCGAGGAAACGGCGCATGGGAATGCGCGAGAGAATATCGTTCAGCCGTTCCTTCGGCGCATCGATGCTCATCGCCGTCATGGAAGCCGCGGGTGTGATGGCGTTGACGAGAATGTCGGATGTCGCCAGCTCCTTGCCGAGGCTTTTCGTCAGGGCCACCAGCCCCGCCTTGGCGGCGCTGTAGGAAGATGCCTGGTGCATGCCCTCTTTCGCCTGAATCGAAGCGACATTGACGATACGACCGGAGCGGCTGGTTTTCGCCGTTTCGATCATCAGCGGCACGAGGGCGCGGCAGACCAGAAACGAACCGAAAAGATTGACGTCAATGATCCTGCGGAATTCCTCGACGGTTATTTCCCAGAGCGGCGCGACGTTGCCGACGATGCCGGCATTGTTAACGAGAATATCAAGCCTGCCGAATTGGCTCCGCAAGTCGGCGGCTGCCGTCTCGATGCTTTGAGGTTCGGTGATGTCGACGCCGGATGACGGGAGACCGGCAAAGTGGTCGTGTTTTAGGGGAGTTGGAAGATCCCAATGGACGACCGTTGCTCCGCAGTCGCGAAGGCGCTGGCTGATGGCGGAGCCAAAGCCGCCCGCAGCGCCGGTAACGACCGCCACCTTGCCCTCTAAATCATAATATGTGGACATGTTTTAAACCATTGTTTCGCGTCCCAGTCCGGCGGTATCCGCCAGACTGGGAGCGTCCATATTTACTTGGCGATCAGGCCGTTGGTGAAGAAGGCGTCTGCCGGCATATCGGTCTTGATGCCCTGATATTCCTTCATCAGTTCGAGGGTCTGCTGCCAGTCGGCGACTGCCATTTCGCCGAGCGGTGCGGAGGGAGCTGTAGGTGACGGCAGAAGCTTGAGCGAGATTTTGAGCTGCTCCTTGAGGAGCTTTGGATCGCCGGTGGGCTTTTCCTTGACTGCTGCCGCTACCGCCGCATCGGGATCGGCCTTCGCCGCCTCGATGGATTTCAGCGACGCCGCAACGAAGCGCTTGACGAGGTCCTCGTTGCTCTCCATGACCTTCGTATTCGTGACGATCGTCAGGCCTTGCGTGTTCACACCGAGTTCCGCAAAGGAAAACACCTTTTGTTGCAGGCCCTTCGAATTGAGGACGACAACCTGGTTTTCGAGCCCGCCGAGAATGCCCGACGCGCGGTCCTGCATGATGGCGATGATCTTGCCGGGGCCATCCACGTTCAGAATGTTGACCTTGGAGGCGTCGACGCCGTTTTTCTTCCAGATGGCTGGCAAAAGGGCGAGCGAGGCCTCGCCGGCGCTGGCGGCGACCGTCTTTCCTTCCACATCCTTGATGGACTTTACGCCGGAATCTGCCCGAAAAGTCATCGCATAGGGCGAGGTGTTGAGCAGGCCAAGCACGGATTTGACCGGCGCGCCCTTCGAGGCGCCAGCTATCACGCTGCCGCCATCGGCAATGCCGAACATGTCGCCACCTGTTGCGACGGATTGTACGGTGCGTGCCGAACCTTGGCCTTCGCCAATCTGCAGATCGATGCCGGCGTCCTTGTAGAAACCCTTCTCGGCGCCGTAATAAAAGATGGTGTGGACGCCGCTCAATAGGAAATTGAGCCGGAGCGTCACCTTGTCTTCGGCTGCGGCCGACTGCACGCCCGCCAGACCGACGGCGAGGGCAAGCACGCTGCCTGCCAGTGTTTCCTTCATTGCATTGAACATTTTATCCTCCCTGTTTTAATTAAAGTCCTGGTTCAGGTCGCGCTCTTGCCCACGGTGAAATCATCGCGGCGCTGGGAGACATGCCACGGGATGGCGAAGCGCTCGATCAGTTCCACGATGCCATAGAGAAGCAGGCCAAGCAGGCTCAGCACGATGATGACGGCGAAAGTCATGCTGGTATTCATGTTGCCGTTGTAATTCAGAAGCAGATATCCGAGCCCGTTATCGGAGGCGACGAACTCCGCCACCACGGCAGCAGTGGCCGACAGCGCGGCAGCGACCTTGAACCCGGCAAAAAGCGAGGGCAGGGCGCCGGGCAGTTCCACCTTCCAGAAAATCTTCAGGCGTCCCGCCCGATAGCTTTTGGCGAGATCGTAGACATCCGGCTCGATGGATTTGAAGGCCACGATGGAGTTGACGACGATCGGGAAAAACGAAAGCAGGAAGACGAGCAGGATTTTGGATGGCAGGCCGAAGCCGACCCAGATGATGAAGAGCGGTGCGATAGCGATCTTCGGGATGATCTGGAGGATCACCAACAGCGGATAAAAGATCGCCTCGAAAGCCCGCGAATAGACTACCAGAAGCGCAAGAAGAGTGCCCATGACCACTGCCACCAGAAAGCCCAGCACCATCGGCTGCAGCGTATAAAGCGATGCCGTGAACACCACCGGCACGTTGTTATAAAGGTCCGCAAACACTCGGCTCGGAGCTGGCAGAATATATTCCGGCACCTTCAGTGCCCTAACCGCGATCTCCCACACGATCCCTGCGCCCACGAGGCTGCCAATCGTGTGGGTCTGGCCTTTGACGGCCCCCAGTATTTTCGAAAACATCTTTCCTCCCAAAATTGCCCGGCTGTTCAGCGAGCAATTTTTAATTATTGGAACAATGTTCCATATGGACTGATGTTTCGTCAAGTGGTAATTCAGGTTGAACACGAGAATTGGAATGCAGCGGGAGGAATGCATGTTGCAGAAGAAAAATGACAGGAAGGCCTATGAGCCGGGCGTGTTGCTGGAGGGCGTCAGCAAATATTTCGGCCATGCCGATGCGCCGGTCGTGGCGCTTGAGAAGCTTGACCTGACGATCGGCGACGGGGAGTTCGTGGCCGTTGTCGGCCCTTCCGGCTGCGGCAAGTCAACAATGATGCGGCTGATCTCCCGACTTTCTCAGGCCAGCACAGGCCAGATATCCGTCTTTGGTGACGTGTCAAAGGATCCGCCGCGCGGCATGAGCATCGTCTTCCAGAATCACGTGCTTCTGGCCTGGAGAACGATTATCGACAACGTGCTTTTCCCGGCTGAAATGACCGGCAGGAACCGTGAGGAACTGAGACCCCACGCGTTGGCGCTTCTTGAATCCGTTGGCCTTAAAGACTTTGCCAACCGATATCCGCACGAACTGTCCGGCGGCATGAAGCAGCGCGCATCCATTGCGCGCGCGCTGCTGCTTCAGCCCAGGCTTTTGCTGATGGATGAGCCTTTTGGCGCGCTGGATGCACTGACGCGCGAACAGATGCGTATCGATCTCGAAGCGCTCTGGCTGAAAAATCGCATGACGGTGGTGTTCATCACCCATTCCATCGACGAGGCGGTACTTCTGGCAGACCGCGTCATCGTCATGACGCCGCGGCCTGGCCGGATTGAAAAAGTGCTGGAGATCGACATGCCGCGTCCACGCGGACTAGCGGCACGGCGCGAGCCGGAATTTATCGAAAAGTCCGAGGAGATTACCGAGATATTCCTTTCGCGCGGCATCTTGCAGCGCCATGCCTGAACCGGCAGCGTCTCTTGTCTTCCGGTAGAAGAAAGAGACGCTGCAAAAACCCATTTGCGCACAGCTCCGGATTTTCTCCGGATAGTGGCCGTGCACCTGCGACCGGAGAATGAGATGGACAGGACGATCAATGTACCAAGCGGCGGCGTCGAGCGGACGATCGCCATGCTGGAGCTTCTCGCCCTGGCCGAGGAGCCGCTGAAGCTTTCCGATGTCGCTCATCAGCTGGATATTCCCAAAAGCGCGTGCCACCGTATCCTGACGTCGCTTATCGAGAACGGCTGGGCGTGGCAGAGCCCGGAAAGCGATTGTTATGCGTTGACAATGCGCATGGCGCTCGTTGGCCAGAAACAACTGGCCCGACTGCAGGTTTCAGATCTGCGCCAGCCGATCCTCAACGATCTCGCGGAGCGCACCCGTGAACTCGTTCGCCTGACCGCCGTGCAGAACAACACACTCGTCTGGGTCGGGTCGGCGCGCGGGCGTCGTTCAGGTCTGGTCTTCGAACCCGATATGAGCGCCGGTATCGTTCCATATGCTACGGCGAACGGCAAAATATGGCTTGCAGGCCTCGACAGGGAGCGGGCGCTCAGGATCGCTCTCGACGCCGGATTGGGTCAACCCGGCCAGCAGGCCGTGAACGCCATCAACACCATCGAGGCACTGAACAAGGAACTGGATGCCGTCTCCCGCCTCGGTTACGGCCGCGCGGTTGGCGAGGCCGAGGAGGGTGTGGGGGCAATCGCGGTTGCCATCCGTCAGGGGAAGGACGTCGTCGGCACAATGAGCGTTGCCGCGCCGCTGACCCGGTTGACCGATGAACGCGTTGCGGAAATTCTGCCTCTTCTCGTCAGGGCAGCGAGCGATATGGAAATCGCCTGGTAATCGGCATGACCTGCCGAATAAAATGAATACGAAAGCTTAATAAGGATCGGGCGGCAATGCCGCCCGATAATTGTTTGACTTAGGCTACGTCCGCGTCGAACTGGATGCTGTGCAAGCGCTTGTAGAGACCATCCGTCGCTAGCAACTCGCGACGGCTTCCCTGCTCCACAACCTGACCATTATCCATGACGACGATCTTGTCGGCGCGGTTGATCGTGGAGAGCCGGTGAGCAATGACAATCGATGTCTTGTTAAACGTCAACCGCTCAAGCGCGTCCCGGACAAGCGCTTCGGATCGGAATCGAGCGCGCTCGTTGCTTCGTCGAGGATCAATATGTCCGCATCTCTCAGCATGGCGCGGGCGATGGCAACACGCTGACGCTGGCCACCGGACAGACCGGAACCGTTTTCGCCAAGCTTGCTGTCATAACCATCAGGCATGCTCATGATGAAATCATGTGCGTTGGCCGCTTTGGCCGCAGCGATGATTTCCTCATCGGTAGCGTTGTCACGACCGACAGAAATGTTGTGCTTCACCGTTCCCGAGAAGAGGAAGGTTTCCTGACCCACGTAAGAAACATGCTCGCGCAGGCTTGCGAAGGACACATCGCGCAAATCCATTCCGTTGATCTCGACCGAACCGCTTTGCGGATCATAAAGACGCATTATGAGGTTGATGATCGTCGACTTGCCGCTGCCGGAAGGCCCGACCAGCGCAGTCATCTTGCCACCCTCGAAGAGGACACTGACGTCCTTCAGAACCGGCTGGTTAGCAACATACTCGAAGCTGACGTTCTTGAGTTCCACATTGCCGCTTGCCTTGGGGAGCGGCTGGGCATCCTTCTTTTCGGCAAGTGTCAACGGAGCGTCCAGAACCTCGAACATCATACGCACGCCGATCATGCCGCCCTCGATCTGGACACGCATGCGTGCCAGACGCTTGGCTGGCTCATAGGCGAGAAGCAGGGCAGTAATGAAGGCCATCAGGTCGCCCGGCGAACCACCTTTTTCAAGAACAGTGTAACCGGATACGGCGATGACAACTGCAATGGCGAGACCGGACAGTGTCTCCATGATCGGGCTGGTCGCCGCTTCAAGCTTCGCAATGCCATTGGCGCGTTGCTCGACATCGGATACCGCCTTGTTCATGCGCTGGCGCATCAGCTTTTCAAGCGAAAACGCCTTGATAACGCGAACCCCAATGCTGGTTTCCTGCACGACGTTGACGATCTCGCCGAGCGAAGCAAGTTCCGCTTCCATGATGTGGCGCACACGCCGCAAAACCAGGCGAACACTGAAAATCGCCAGCGGTCCTATGATCATCGAGATCGCGCTCAGAAGGAAATTCTGGGCGAACATTACGATGATCAAACCGATGAGCGAAAGAAGATCGCGTATAAAGGATGTGACAATGGTATCGATGACGCTACGGGCAGCCTGCGCGTTATAGGTAACGCGAACGAGCAATTCCGACGATGGCAGGTTCTGAAAGAACGAAACGCCCTGCTTTAGAAGCCTGTCGTAGATTTTGCGCTGCTGTTCGGCAACAATACTGTTGCCTGCCTTGCTGAGATAGTAGCTCTGTACGAAGGTGGCGAGACCTTTGACAATGAAGATTGCAGCCACTGCAAACGCAATCTCCAGAACAACGTCAAAACCCTGCTTCAGATAAACACTGTTGACGATATCGCGCATGATCCATGCGCTGAGAGAGGTCGTGCCGGCAACGACAACCATCGCCACAATTGCCGCACTGTACCAACCGACATGTTTTTTGAAGTTCTCTTTGAAAAGCCGCACCAGCAACTTCTTGTCGTTTGGCGACAAAAACGATCCGATCACAGAAATATCCTTATTTGGTGTCGACGCCCACACAGATTCCAAATTGCACATTCAGCTGCATGTTATTCATGCGGGATGGCTTTCTCAGTTTCCACTCGCTGCCGTGCCAAGCTCGATAATCTCTCTCGCGCCCGAGCAAAAATGCGCGAAAGGCTCTGGTAGGTAAAGAGCCCGACTGATTTGAGACCACGCCAATAAGCCTAGCGATCTAAAGTGTCAACATTGAGCGTTGATGCGGCCATGAAAAGGCGTGACCGGAAGATAAGTAAGGATGAGCGAATATCGTTACTCAGAGCAACAGATTGGGAGGAACTGCGCCTGACGAACCCGCAATGTACGTCTACAAGGCGCTGGCAATTCCAAGTGCGGCATTTTTCCAACCGTAATGTGGCTCCGGGCGTTTGACCGGCTGCGTGATTGACAAGCTGGCTGGCTAAAATCTATATCGACGCGAAGTCGCGAAAGCTCTCGCCTGAAACGTTCTGGCTTATTGGTGAACGGTGCATTATCCCATTCACTGATTGCAGGAGAATTTTTAGTTGCATCCCCGATGACCGTCGTCGGGCCAGTTCAAAGCAGGCAGGTCAGTGAATGTCCGATGTATTTTTTGATTTATCAGAACTGTATTTGAATTCCGGTGTGAAATTCAAATATTACGGTATAGCGCGAACCGTAATGGAAGTTGCATACGAGCTTACAAAGCTTGATGCGTCCATTCGATACGTCATATACTCACCGTTGCATCGGCGTTTCCTTGAGGTTTTCCCACGCGTAGGCGATGCGTCTCCAACGGGCGTACTTGATCCGAATATTCCTTCTTCGGCAACGCCTTTGCGCCTTCGTCAAAATTTATATGATAAAAACGCCATTAAAAACGCGCTTTACCGGATTCTGCACAAGATCGTTCAGCATCGCAACAGGAAGCGCTGGGCTACCGTTCCCGTTGGGGCGGTTAAGGATGTAGACCTCGACGGGCAAATCCTGATTGCGCTTGGGCGTCCGAAGATAATGTCAGACTATCTGATGGCTCTCGCTGAAAATGGCACCAAGCCGATTTTCATCCCGCTTCTTCACGACATGATCCCCTTGCATGATTTCACCCATCGAAATCAGTTTTCGTTCCCGAGAAACTTTATTTATGACAATCAGGTTGCGATCACGGCTGCGACAATGGTTCTGACCAACTCGGAGTTTACCGCGTCAGAAGTCCGGCATTTTTCGGAAGCCGGGATTTTGCCGGCCGTGTCATCTGTTGTTGCCGTTCCCTTATGTCATGAATTGCGCCCGACTAACGAGCCGGTTGATAAACATGGCCCGGAAAAGCCATATCTCTTATGCGTGGGTATCTACAACGGACGGAAAAACCTTGAGTGCGTCGTCGAAGCGATGCTCTCCTTGCATCAACGGGGCATTCAGGTGCCTGAACTCGTCTTGGCGGGTGCGCGGCGTAAAAGAGTGGAAAAATTTCTTAAAAAAGAGAAATTTGCGCCGCTATCCGGAAAGTTTCATTTCGTTTTCAATCCCAACCAGGCGGAATTGCGCGCGCTGTATGAAAAGGCTTATGCGCTTCTTTTGCCCAGTCGAATGGAAGGCTGGGGTCTGCCGGTAAGTGAAGCATTGTGGTGTGGAACGCCGGCTCTGGCTGCAGATGTTCCTGCACTCCGAGAGGCAGGGGGAGATTTGGCGCGCTATTTCGATCCAGAAAGACCGGAAGAACTAGCGGGTCAGCTTCAGAATCTTCTGGAAAATCCTGCTGAATATTCGGAATGGAAAAAAACTATCGCGCTTTCCCGTCCACAAATGCGGACCTGGAAAGATGTTGCGCAAGGAATTCTTGAGGCAATCAAACCCGTACGCTCTTGATACAGGCAAATATGCTCAAGAATTATCAGACCCGTTTAAATGCAATGCTGCCCGGGGATATTGTTTTCCAAGGCATATGGTCGACCGTTTTTTCGATGTTCCTGATGGTTTTTTAGGCGTGACGGCCAATATGGTTGGCCTTTTGCTTTTGTAAATTTTCATTTACGACAAGCAAATGTTCGATTCATCGAGGTTGAAGGGTAGCTTTAAAAATTGTGATAATCATGCCCTTTTAAATGTCTTAAGCGCAATTGGGGCACATTGGGCAGCTAATTCGATTCAGTTGAATCGTCTCGGGGGCGATGGCAGTTCTGCAATTTGCAGAGCAGTTGAATTGGGCATTCCGTTTTGCGTGTGTTGTGGCTCACGTGTAGGACAGCGACAGGATGAATAACTGGTGATGTTGGACTATTTGAGATTTTCTGAAGTTAAGGTTCTCTGCATTGGCGATGTAATGCTGGACTGCTTTATTTCCGGCGATGTCGGCCGCATTTCCCCGGAAGGCCCGGTCCCGGTTATGTGCGCGCGATCAGAGGAATATTTTGCCGGTGGCGCAGCTAACGTCGCGCGCAACATATCTTCTCTTGGAGCAAGTTGTACATTGCTGGGAGCGGTGGGCAAAGACAACAATGGCAGCAAACTGCTTGAGTTGCTGAACAATGTCCATGGCGTTTCGGCGCCCTTCGTGACATTGGATGAGCGCCCGACAACTATCAAGACGCGTTTCCTCGGTCACGGCCAGCAAATGTTGCGCGTTGATTTTGAGGATGCCTCTCCGATTTCCCACGAGGAAGAGGATCGTGTCATCTCTACTGCGCTTTCCTTGATCTCATCTCACAGCGTTGTCATTTTGTCGGACTATGCCAAAGGTCTGTTAAGCGAAAGGGTTGTGAAAGCAATTATTGCTGCGTGCCGGACTGAGGGAAAACCGGTCATTATCGATCCAAAAACGTCTGATTTTACCCGCTATGCAGGTTCCGCGATTGTAACACCCAATCAAAAGGAAACGCAGGCCGTAACGGGTGTATGGCCGGATACCGATGAGGAAGCTGAATTGGCTGGCGAGTTGATCTTGTCGCGCTTCGACATCGAGGCGGTCCTCATAACGCGAGCGGAAAAAGGGATGACCCTTGTTGAGCGAGGCCATCCGCCTTTCCATATTCGCACGGAAGCTAAAGAAGTGTTCGATGTCGTTGGTGCCGGCGACACGGTAATTGCGACGCTCGCCGTTGGCCTGGGCTCGCAAACTTCACGTGCCGATGCAGCACGGATTGCAAATGCAGCTGCTGGCATCGTGGTTGGTAAAAAAGGCACGGCAACTGTTTCTGCTGCCGAACTCCGAGATGCCTTGTCTCACGACACCTCGTCGGGGGAAGTCAGCCCTTCGGACAAGCTTTTTGACAGGCAAGATGTTCAGGCGCTGGCAGAGGATTGGCGGGGCGATAATCTGAAGGTCGGCTTTACGAACGGTTGCTTCGATATCCTGCACGTTGGCCACATCAGGCTTTTGCAGTTTGCGAGGGATAATTGCGATCGTCTGATCGTTGGCGTTAATGCAGATAGCTCGGTAAAACGGCTTAAAGGTCCATCGAGACCGATAAATACCGAACTGGATCGCGCCGAACTTCTGGGCGCATTGGCTTTCGTCGACGCGGTTGTGGTGTTTGACGAAGACACACCGCTTGAACTCATTAAGACGATACGCCCGAATGTGCTGGTTAAGGGGGCGGACTATACGATCGACAACATTGTTGGTGCGGATGTCGTGATGGCGGATGGCGGCAAGGTCGTTACATTCGAAATAGTGCCCGGAAAAAGCACGACGGCGACGATTGCGCGCAGTAAAAAAGAGGCAGTTTGATGTATATTGTAACCGGAGCTGCTGGATTTATCGGGTCCAACATTGTCGCTGATTTGGAGGCGGCGGGTCTGGGGCCGATTACCGTCGTTGACTGGTTTGGCCGTGGCGATAAGTGGCGCAATCTCGCTAAGCGTAACATCGCAGCTTATGTGTCACCCGAAGGACTGCCCGACTATCTTCGCAGCATTAAAGTGGATGTGAAAGCCGTCATACATATGGGCGCGATTTCCGCCACCACGGAAGCTGATGTAGACAGACTGATCGAACTGAACATCAACTATTCTGTAATGTTGTGGGACTGGTGTGCTGAGCATGGCGTTCCTTTCATTTACGCGTCTTCCGCTGCGACCTATGGCGGCATCGAGGAGGGGTTTGATGACGACGAGGCTGCATCGGCACGCGCCTCTCTTGCACCGCTGAATGCCTATGGCTGGAGCAAAAAGACGACCGATGATATTTTCATCGAACGTGTTGCGCGTGGTGAGAATGCCCCTCCGCAGTGGGCTGGCCTAAAATTTTTCAATGTTTACGGGCCAAATGAATATCATAAGGATGATATGCGCAGTGTCGCCTGCAAACTCTTTGACGTCGTGCAGGCCACCAACGAGGTATCCCTGTTCAAGTCTTATCGACCTGATATCGAACATGGAGAACAGCGTCGGGATTTCGTATATGTGAAAGATTGCACATCGTTCATCTTGTGGCTTTTGAACAATCAGAAATATAGCGGGATCTTTAATTGTGGATCTGGCAAGGCACGATCTTTTGCAGACATCGTTCATGTCATGGGCGATCTTCTCGGCAAGAAGCTGAATATTAATTTCATTGAAATGCCGGAGGCGATCCGCGGTAAATATCAGTACTTTACCGAGGCAAATATGTCGAAAGTCGCGTCAATCGGATATAACGGCCCCCAATCATCGCTTGAAGAAGGGCTTGACGATTACATCAATTCGTATCTAAGCCGCGAAGACAGATATCGCTAGCAGTAGGCATAATTGATGCGAAAAGACTGTATGCGCTCACATAAAGCTGGATTGAACACCCTCAAAATCGCAACCGCTGAATGGCGTCCTTCGAAAACGGATTCGGATAGCTATCACTCATGTCAGCCAAACCAGTCTGGTTAAGGATAATTCTTGATGACACAGCCGGGCTTCGAATCCGCTCAGAATGAGTATCTGAAACTCAAAAAATGGCTTTTCGAAGCGGCGCTTCCACTATGGTCCTCGGTTGGGCGAGATGATGTGAGTGGTGGCTTTTTCGAAAAAATCGATAGAAGCGGTGCTGCCGTTGAAGTGGCGAGAAGAACGCGGGTCGTTTGCCGTCAGATCTATAGCTTTTCTGCGGCTAAGAGAATGGGTTGGGCCGGCGATGCTGAAGGGGTGGTTCAGCACGGATGGGACTTTCTTCAACAGCACTGTTTTAATGCGGACGGTTCCCTGATTACCACGGTCGATTTGGCGAGTGGGGTCAGGAATACGTCATTCGATCTATATGACCATGCCTTTGCGTTGTTCGGTCTGAGCTATGCAGCTGACACGCTTGAAAACGAGGACGCCATTGCCGAAGCCGCGCTGCATTGTCTCGAGGCGATGATCGCAGGTTGGAAGCATCCGGCCTCAGGTTTTGAAGAGGCCGCGCCGCCTATCGTGCCTCTGCGTTCCAATCCGCATATGCATCTCTTTGAGGCGTTTCTTGCATGGATGGAAAATCCTTCGGTAAAAAAGCCTGAACGCTGGCTGTCGTGCCTCAATGAAATAGGCGAATTGTGCCTGTCGGCATTTATCTCGCCTGAAAACGGGGCTCTTCGTGAATATTATAATCACGACTGGTCGGTAATGCAGCACCACACCCTGGTGCCAATCGAGCCGGGGCACCAATTCGAATGGGCATGGTTGCTCACGCGATGGGGTAAGATGGTAGGGCGGAAAGACGCTCTTATCGCTGCGCGCAAACTCGTGGAGATTGGCGAAAAAGGTGTCGATGAATCCCGTGGTCTTGCGCGCAATGGTCTGAATTTTGATCTGACACTCAACGACAAAGCATTTCGTCTGTGGCCACAGACTGAGCGGATCAAAGCTTGGCTTATGATGGCCGAGACGGCGATAACTCTCGAAGATAGAGAAGTGGCATACGCAAAGGTTGCTGAGGCGGCCGGTGCATTGCAGGGTTTTTTCAAGGGAGTTCTACCCGGCCTTTGGGTGGATCGTTTTCACGAAGATGGTACCGCAGTCGAGGAGCATGCGCCCGCGTCGTCTCTTTATCATATCGTCTGCGCTGTCGAAGAAATGCACAGATTGCTGCAGCCTTATACCGAAAGCGTACCCGCGCTTTTTTTAGATCGAGATGGCGTGATTATCGAAGACACGGGATATCCAGGTAAGATTGAGGACGTCCGACTTATCCCTGGGGCAGCGGAAGTTATAAGTTCTTTCAGAGACCGGGGATATCGGGTATTTGTCGTAACAAACCAGTCTGGCATCGGTCGCGGTTATTACGATGATCTCGACTATATTATTTTGCGGGCTCATATTGGGAAGTTGCTTCACGAACAAGGCGCATCTATTGACGATGAACGCCTCTGTCCTTTCCACGAGAATGCCACGATCGAAAAATACCGGGGTGATCACTATTGGAGAAAACCCTCTCCGGGAATGATAGAAGATATCATCATGCGATGGAACGTGAATCGGGAGCGCAGCGTTCTCATCGGCGACAAGGTGTCGGATGTTGAGGCTGCTGTTGCAGCCGGTATTCAAGGCGCGTTGTTCTCCGGAAAAAACTTGTTTGATTTTGTTTCAAGCAAAAAACTCTAACGTCTTGGTTGTGATGTTATGGAAAGTACGCGGTTGCTTAATTTGAACGGCACTGAATTCTCGAATTACCAAGACGCTTACGCGAAATGGAGGGAAACACAGACCTCTGCCGGC
Organism: Rhizobium sp. AN68; assembly: GCF_030758035.1. Taxonomy (NCBI): domain Bacteria; kingdom Pseudomonadati; phylum Pseudomonadota; class Alphaproteobacteria; order Hyphomicrobiales; family Rhizobiaceae; genus Rhizobium; species Rhizobium sp. AN68. The sequence continues at coordinate 1,823,992 of NZ_JARWMI010000002.1, forward strand.
ACTCACTATTTACCAATCTTCCAAGCCGTCGAAGCGAGCAAAAGCGGATTGTGCACTGTCCGCGTTGATGGCGTGGATGGCGTGGAGTTTTCTGGGATAAATCCCCAGATGTGGTCGCTTGTATCGGGTGGGGGAAGCTCATCCGAGAAGGCGGAAACTTCTCCAGCGACGCTGCAGTTCGACATATTTTTTAAGCGCTCGTCGACACTCGATAGCCTCGAAAACATCCACAAGTGCGTGAGCGATGTCGAGCGCAGTCTTTTGCCAAACGGTTTGTTGATATTTGAACTGAAATTAGATCGACAAACTGCTGGAAGCGACATAGACGAAGCGCTGCATCGCTGGCGCTATGTTCTAGACACGTTCAACTTACGTATTCTAGCAAAAATATTGATGCCTTATTCTGGCGGCAACGATGGGCACGCGAAGCCTGAAGGCCGTATATCCGGCTCAACTTACTTAACGATCGTTGTCTGTCGTGACTTTGACGTCGAGAACTCTTTTATCAGAGAAGTTAGAAGAGCAATCGACGACATTCGGGCCGTAACGCAATCCGAGAATTTGCAGTTCACTATCGGGTCGCCCCAAGCCACGGATGGGGCCAAGATGGCAGATCACGATCTCTCGGACATCTGGCAGATGCATTATACATTGCAGGCCCAAGCAAGCACGGCGGAAGCGATGATAGCGTCTCTGTCCGAAACCGCTGTTTCCGCAAAGGACGCGTCTCGCCGCCTTTTGAAAACTGAGCGGCGTGTTCTGGCGCTCAGAAAACAGACATCCCTATTTTTACCGATTACCTATCCATGGTCTCTTTTCGCCGGTCTGGTGCTGTCGCTAATAAAAAAAGCTAAGGCAAAACGAAAAAAAAAACATACAAGTCAGGCGCCTGATTTAGAGCCTCTTCGTTCTCCTTCGGCGCCTGAAAATGGCGTTGTGGTCGAGAATAGAACTACCTATGGGCTAACCCCTTTTGGTCAAAAACCTAAGATACTTATTCTGAAGCTTGATCATATAGGTGATTTCTTTCTGTCGCTTCCCGCCGTCGATGTGCTGAAAAGAGCGTGGCCTGATGCGGAGGTCACGTTGGTCTGTTCGCCGACGAATGGTGATCTGGCCAGGGCGAGCGGCTATTTCGATTCAGTAATCGAATATAAATTCTCTGCGGAACTCTCGCAGGATGTTCAGAAAGCCCAACTTGAAAACTACGCGAACATAAAAAGGCTAGTACCAGATCGCTACGATTTGGCTATCGATCTGAGGCATGACCCGGATACAAGGCCGCTTCTGATGTTTATTCAGGCCGCCGTAAAGGCAGGCTTTCAGGGCTTTGACAAACATTTCATGCCCCTCAATATTTCATTGCCGCCGATGGAGGTTCCCCGCGGACTGTATCAAAACGCGCATAACATCCATCGTCTCATGTTGCTGAGTAGCCATGTCGTCAACACTTTAAAGGGATTTGACAGCTCCGACGCGACCTCTGCATTGATAGCGAGTGGAAGCTTCAATAATCCCTTCGTCGGCTCTCGATATGTGGTCATTGCTCCCGGCGGAGGGACATTGGCCAAGAAATGGGCTCCTTCGAAGTTTGCGGAGCTTGCGCGCAGGCTTGTATCGGAAGACGATTTCAAGATAGTCGTTGTCGGTGGTAATGCGGAATCTGAATATCGCGATGCGATATTTAACGCGATCCCAGAGGGCATGGGGTTGGATTTGATCGCCAATCTCCCCTTAGTCGACCTTGCTTCGGTCATCTCCAATGCGCAGATTTTTGTCGGCACAGATACCGGTGCCACCCATCTTGCGGCGTTAATAGGCGTACCAACTGTTGTCGTGTTCAGCGGTGTTGCCGATCACAATATATGGCAACCAATGGGAAGGTCTGTTGCGATCGTCAGAAAACCGCTAGCCTGTTCGCCCTGCCATATAGCGCGCATCGAAGATTGTGTTGCCGCTCACAAATGCATGACTGGAATATCTGTCGACGTGGTCATTGATACGATTAGAAACACATTGTCGGCGCATGATGCTGAATGATTGCTACTAGTGTGTAAGGAAGTTTGTTTGCAGTGTCACGGTCGGTCTCATAGTGACTTGCCTTCAATGTACACGAACATATAGAGATTCTGGCGTCACGAATTCGCAAGCCAATGCGTGTCGAGGCTGAACTGTGTTGTTGCGAGATGGAAGGTGCCTCCTGTGATCGAAAAAGGTTTCTATTATGAGTTTGAAAACAGGCACAGGGGCAGTCGAAGCGAAATTCGTGGACGTCTGGAAATCTACAATCAGACCATCGAGCTTTTAGAGCTGGAGCTACTCCCCAGGAATGCGATTGATTATGGATGCGGGCGTGGCGAGTGGCTACGTTTGCTGTCCGAGCGCTCCTGGCAGGTTTTGGGCGTCGACTCAAACGACGATATGCTTTCTCCTGCTCAGGCGGATGGTTTAACTGTCGAGGTTGGTGATTGTCTTAGCCATATTGCGAGCCAGCCAGACAATAGTGTGACTTTGATAACCGGGTTTCACATCGTGGAACACCTCCCGCCAGATGTGCTGCACGACTTTGTCAAGCATGCGCATCGCGTAGTGCGGCCCGGTGGCCTCGTGATCTTCGAGACTCCCAATCCTGAAAACATACTTGTCGGTTCGAACCGCTTTTACTCGGATCCAACCCATGTTCACCCGTTGCCTCCTAAGTATCTCGAATTTGTCGTCGAGTTCTATGGCTTCTCCGAGGCAACATGTATCGGCATAAATCAGCCGAATCTCCGTTATCAAACAGGGTCAGCAGCCGCATTCTTGGAAATGATGGAACTCTTCCCCGATTATGCTGTGCTCGGGCGCAAGCCCAAGGAAGGCGCGACCTCGACCGGGTTTCTGGAGTTTGTACGCAAAACATATCCAGACAGTAATCCATATAGTTATCGGGTCATCGACGATTTCATAGATAAAACCCATCGGAATGAGATGGAATTGGCTGATCTGAAAACGCACAATGAACAGAATAGAGACGAGATTGAGCGTCTGAAGGCAGAAGTGAGGTTTTTCCGGGAGAAACTGGAACGACGTGGTCTGTCGGCCATGTGGGATCGCTTGAAAAAGAAAATCCGGTCTCAGCGATAGGCTTCGGTTACATCGGAGACATATCTGTAATCGATAGGTTTCTGGAAGTTGTCAGTTTCGAAACCAGGCCGCGCCTGGCGCAAGCAAAATCGGCCTAGTTCTCTCATTGGACGTTGGTTTAGGGTCTTAAAATATGAACATCAGCAGGCTTCGAACCTCAATCCTAAAGAGATGGCGGAAAGTCTTCAATGCCGGTGACAATACAGCCCTGTCGGACGTTAATCTAAAAGAAATTGCCGAATGGATAAGGCAAGCAAATGAAAACGCGTTCATAAATAAAGAGCTTTCAGCTATTTATTACGAAGATATGCTTTGCGAAGCTCTACTTCGCAGGTATGGCGAGAAATTTGTTGCCAAACATAACGCTCACGTTTTTTCCCAGACTTATGAAGATTCTGCGATCGCTGAAATTTTTGCCAGAATAGGTGTGATGCATAAAACGTTCATAGAATTGGGCACTGAGAACGGCAATCAAAATACGACCAGGTTTCTGCTCGAAATGGGGTGGCGAGGTGTGTGGATCGAAGGAAGCTCCCGTCACGTGGCTGAGATTAGAGAGAAATTTGCCAATGAGATTAGAGACGGACGGCTTATTGTAGAGCAAGCGTTTGTCGCCGCTGAAAACATATCGGGGATTCTGGAAGGCACTGGCATAGGCGCGGAAGTCGATTTTATGAGCGTCGATATCGATCAAAATACCTCACACGTATGGAAAGCGATACCGATTAGCGCCCGAGCTGCATGTATTGAGTACAATGCGCACATCCACCCAAGTATCGAATACGAAGTGCCTTATGATCCAAATTCGCTTTGGGATGGAACCAACCTATTTGGCGGCTCCTTAAAGACTATGGAGTTGATTGGTCGCAGCAAGGCCATGTCGCTTGTCGGGTGCGACATTATCGGAGTGAATGCCTATTTTGTTTCAGATGATTGTCTGGAGGACAAGTTTTTGTCTCCGTACACGGCAGAGTTTCACTATCAGCCACCGCGCTATCGTTTCGCCCGCGGAAACCGTGGCAACCCCCACGCATTACGCTGATATCTACCTTTAGTACGGCCAGTTCCTTCAATCTTGACGTGTTTTACCCATTGCTGGATGCGGTGTGTTACGCGGCTACGGGAGATAATAGGGGACTTGTAAGCTTGTTCTCATATCCAACGTCCTTTATGAGCCTGATATCGTGGCAGCCCTTGCCGGATAAAATGCTCGATCGAGAGGACAGTGAGTGAGAGAGTCCGAGAGATATCAGTTCATAGACGTTCTTCGCGGCATCGCGGTGCTTCTTGTTTTGATAATTCACATTTCCGAGCTTTATGTCGGCTTCGCGCAACAGGGCAAGGCCGGAGGCAGATGGATCGCAGAAATCGCGCATCAGTTCGATTTCGGTCGGATGGGTGTTACGATCTTCTTTATAATAAGTGGATTCGTGATACCAGGTAGCTTGTCGGGAGGAAGATTTGACGGGAGCGTGAAATTTTTATTGTCTCGATTTTTCAGGCTATTTCCGCTCTTTTGGCTCTCGTTGCTCTTCGCCCTCATCGCCCAGCAATGGGCATCCGGCAAGTATCCTGGTACGACAGATATCTTTCTCAACGCGACAATGGTGCCGGATCTTTTCTCCGTTGAGCCTATAAACGGAGCCTACTGGACTCTCGCTGTCGAGCTGGTTTTCTATGGAATGTGCTTGGCGCTTTTCCTGTTGAAGGGTGTAAAGAACCCCAATGTCTTGGCGCTGCTTGCGCTTGTCCTGACGGCTACTTTCATAGATCGTGAATATCTTCATAAATTTCAAATGTTTGAAGGCAAGCTCGGCGAATATCCCATGCTGTTGGGCTTCATGTTCTGGGGCGCCTTGGCGCGCGCTCGTTTTGAAAAGCAGGGGCTACAAGGATTTGCAGAGCTTGCCTACTGGATCGTAGCAATTGGATGGCTATTTGTGTTCCCAATGGCAGGCTTCAATGAAGCCTACGTCAGAACGCACGCTGAGCCAGATATGGTGCCCCGTTTATATGGCTCTTATTTTGCAGCCTTCGCCGTATTTTTCTTTTCCATTCATTTCTTCAAAATTAAATCGGCGTTTTTGTCGTTTACCGGCAGAATTAGTTATTCCATATATCTGATGCATGGCCCCGTCATGTATGCGGGGATCTATTACCTTGATAATTATGGTCAATCACTGCGTGGAAAGATTTCTGTATATCTCTCACTTTTGGTGGTAAGTCTGGCAACATTCTTATTGTCTTACTGTACTTATATCTGGATAGAGAAGCCATCCCAGCGCCTTGGCAAAAGAATATACAATCGTATAGATAATCGTTACATGCAAAAACTACCGATTGGGCGTCAGATTGGCTCTAAGAGCATGTGACTATTCTTAGGAAATTTTTGGATGAGCTTGATGCTCAGGGGTAGCATACTGACCTGGATCCGAATTTCATATTTTTCGTACGCGCAGGCACGCCGACCATAGTCGTCAGCCAGGTTTCCACCATGTTGTTGCGGTCAGTTGCTGATCGGAGACCATCCTTGGCCTGGGTTGTGCAGATAGAGAAAGACCATCATCGTCGACGGTCTTTCTGTCTATGCATTTACGGCGACTGATCCTCAGCGAAGAAGCGTTTGCGCCAGGCCATGTTTCTTGTAAATCATACTCGCTATCAAAGCCTGGGCGATGCGATCATCAGCGTTATTCACGTCCTTGCGAAAGAAGACGGCATCGCCCCATATCAGTCTCTCGCGCTTGGCGGTCTTGAACGGCACCGATGTGTACTCGTATCTATTCAAGTGCGAAAAGTCGATAAATTCAAATCCTGCTTCTGAAAGGATATGATCTATATCCCGGAAAAATGCCGTCTCGTGATACATGGGGCCGAAAAAAACTTCGCAGTGCACGACGTTGGTTTTCTGCAATACATCTTTTGCGCCCGACAGTGCGCGACCCTCGAAGCCCTGTATGTCGAATTTTAAAAAGTCGATGTGTGGCTCTCCAGCTAAAGCTTCATCTAGAGTGGAAGTTTTAACAACGTCAGTCGATACAACACGCATGTCGCCTATATCATCAAAATCTGCGTTGAACTTCAGATTGAGATCAAGCAGGGAAGAGCTGCCATCGTCATTAACAGTATGGAACAGCGCTTCTTTGCCATCCCCGATAAACGCTTCAATCAAAACTAGTCTGGGGTCTGGTTCTGCTGCTGCCCGTTCCTCTATGCGGTGCTTTTGTGGCTCAAAACCGATGGCACGCCAATCGAGAGTACCTTTTGTCAATGGCGCGTAGATGTGATCCTCTGTTGCAAGCAGACGGGCGCCGACATCCACAATAGTCAATCGTCGACGCTGTCTTTGAGAAATTTGCAAAGGATCGACTTCCTCTGCTCGCATTTTTGCTTTGTATTCGTCGCCTGCGAGAATGCTTTCGACAATATTCTTCAAGTCCTCCCCTGACTCCAAACGGTTGGAAAAATGATCCAGCCCGCTTTCGTCCGCGTCCCTATGCAAGAGCGTTTTATAAATCCAATTTACATATTCTTTATTCGACCATTCACTCATTTCAGTTTCTTTCGTACGGCCCGTCGACAGGAGCGGAGTTGCAAAGTTAATTTCTTACAGATTTTTATCCAACACATTTTTGAGACTATTCGAATGCTCTAATCTCGTGGAGGGCATCCATTTTGACGAAGTGCTGCTGCTGATGGCCTCTCAGCACGCGTTGCCAGATGACGTCGTGCGTTTCTTGCATGGCTGCGCTGCATAAAAGCCTATTTAATATGCGGTAAAACCGGGTATCTTGTTTTCATCGAAGCGATGCACCTCCTCCCGCAAAGCTTCGGATTGAGATGACCCTATCCTCCTCCCAAGGGTTGTCTTGTGAACAATGGCACTCCTCCTCCCAGCCGTTGTTCGAAATTTCGGAAAGCCTGCCGCACCTCCTCCCGCGGCGGGCTCTTTCGTTTTCGGGACAGGGGCATTACAGGCCAAGCGCGAGCTGCGCTTCCTCTTCACTCTCTTCGGTGCTCAGCGAGGAAAGGGTAATCCCCAACAGCCTTACCGGACGTTTGAATGGAAAGACGGAGGCAAGCAGGCTCTCTGACATCTCCTGGATCGTTGCGAGGTCAGACACGGCTCCCGACACTGTTTTGCTGCGTGTCGCCTGGCTGAAATCCGAATATTTGATTTTCACGGTCACCGTCTTTCCCGTGATGTCGTGGGCCTCGCAATAACGCCAGACTTTCTGAGCCAAAGGGCCAAGCTCCGCCTTCGCCAGATTGAGATCGTCGATATCCTCCACGAATGTGTCTTCTGCGCCGACAGATTTGCGGATGCGATCGGGCTTGACCTGCCGTTCATCGATGCCGCGGGCGATGTTGTAGAAATAAGGGCCGGACTTCCCGAAATGCTGTTGCAGAAAACCGAGTGATTTCGACTTGAGATCGAGTCCTGTTTCGATGCCGTGCCGTTTCATCCGCTCGGCCGTGGCGGGTCCTACGCCATGGAATTTCTTGACGGCCAGGGCTTCAACAAAGCCAGGCCCATTCTTCGGCGTAATGACGGCCTGGCCATTCGGTTTGTTCAGGTCGCTTGCCATCTTGGCCAGAAACTTGTTGTAGGAGATGCCGGCAGATGCATTGAGGCTGGTGACCGCCTTGATTTTTGCGCGGATCTCCAGCGCAATTTCGGTGGCGATCTCCATGCCTTTCAGGTTTTCGGTGACATCGAGATAGGCTTCGTCGAGCGATAGCGGCTCGATCAGAGGGGTATATTCGGCAAATATCTCGCGTATCTGTTGCGACACCTGCCGGTATACCTCGAAGCGTGGCGGTACGAAGATCAGATCCGGGCATTTCCGTTTGGCAGTGACGGACGGCATGGCTGAATGGACGCCGAAAGTTCTCGCCTCGTAACTTGCCGCAGCCACCACGCCTCGTGCGGCCGATCCGCCGACGGCGACCGGCAGGCCGCGAAGTGTGGGGTTGTCGCGTTGCTCCACCGATGCATAAAAGGCATCCATGTCGATATGGATGATCTTTCGAACAGCCGTGTTATCCATCGTTCCAGCCTGTACGATCTTCCCTATTTCCACATCGCCCGCATCCGCGCGCCTACATCGATTCGGATCTGCTGCGCGCTGCGCTCGGAGGCCGCAGCCGAAACCAGCGGCCAGGTGGCCGTTTCAAAGAACTGCAGCAAAGTTGCCGGTATGAAGCGGGTTCTAGCGGCATAGACATGCCGGTCGCCCTGCGCGTTCTGGCCATGGGTGAAGAACCGTTGCGGGGTTATCAGTGACAGACTGTCCTTGGCGCGGGTCATGGCGACATAGAGCAGCCGGCGTTCCTCCTCTACTTCATGGGTGGAGCCGACGCCCAGATCGGAGGGTATGCAGCCATCGACCACGTTCAGGATAAAGACGGAGCGCCATTCCTGGCCTTTTGCCGAATGAATGGTTGAAAGCGTCAGGTAATCCTCATCGAGCAGCGGCACGCCTGCCTGATCGCTGGTGGCGTCCGGCGGGTCGAGCGTCAGTTCGGTGAGGAAGCGTTCGCGGGAAGGATAGCCGCCGGCAATCTGCTCGAGTTGCAGCAAATCGGCCTTCCGCGTCTCGGCATCCTCATGGATGCGTTCGAGGTGGGGCTCGTACCAGAGACGCGCCTGCTCGATATCTGATGGCCAGCCGCCTTGCGATTTTCGCAGGTTCGCCAGCAACTGCACGAAGGATACCCAGTCATCACCGGTTTTGGGTGGCGACGGAATTTCGGCAAGGGCGAGCAGAGGTTCCGGGTCTGCCGCTATCGTATCGAGAATATTGCCGGCTTTCTTCGGCCCGATACCCGGCAGCATCTGAAGTAGCCTGAAACCTGCGACGCGGTCGCGCGGGTTTTGCGCGAAACGCAATACCGCCAGCATGTCCTTTACATGGGCACTGTCGAGAAACTTCAGGCCGCCAAATTTGACGAAGGGAATATTGCGGCGTGTAAGTTCAACTTCAAGCGGCCCGCTATGACTGGAGGTGCGAAACAGCACGGCCTGTTGCTTCAGCGTCATGCCGGTCTCACGATTGGCCAGCACCTGGTCAATAATGAAGTTCGCCTGCTCGGTTTCGCTTTTTACTGTCACGAGCTTCGGTCGCTCGAGCGACTGTCGTTCGGTCCAGAGGTTTTTGGTGAATCGCTCACGGGCAAGGTCGATGACACCATTGGCGGCAGCCAGTATCGGCTGTGTCGAGCGATAGTTGCGATCAAGGGTGATAATATCGGCAGCCGGGCTGAAAGACGCCGGAAAATCAAGGATATTGCGCACCGTTGCTGCCCGGAACGAATAGATCGGCTGGGCATCGTCACCCACCACGGTCAACCCGCGACCGCCCGGCTTCAGTGCCATCAGCACCGCGGCCTGCAGCCGGTTGGTATCCTGATATTCGTCGACCATCACGTGGTCGAAACGATTGCCGATATCGCCTGCAAGGTCGGGATCGCTGACCATCTGGGCCCAGTAGAGCAGAAGGTCGTCGTAATCGAGAACGTTCTGGGCCTGCTTGGCCTCGACATAGGCGGCGAATAATTGCTTGAGCTCTTCTTCCCAGCTGGACACCCATGGATAGTGCTGGCGCAGGATTTCTTTCAGCGGCGTTTGTGAATTGACGGCGCGCGAATAGATCGCAAGGCAGGTGCCCTTTGTCGGAAAACGGCTCTCGGTCTTGGAGAAACCCAGTTCGTGTCGGGCAAGGTTCATCAGATCAGCGCTGTCTTCGCGGTCGTGGATCGTGAAATCCACGTCCAGTCCAATCTGTTCCGCATAGATTCGCAAGAGGCGCGCGCCGATCCCGTGAAACGTGCCGGACCAGGCCATCGCATCCGTGAGGGCTCCGGCGTTAGCGCCGATGACCTGCTTGCAGATACGCTCGACACGGCGCGACATTTCGGAGGCGGCACGCCGTGAAAACGTCATCAGCAGGATACGGCGAGGATCGGCGCCATTGACGATCAGATGCGCCACCCGGTGCGCCAGCGTATTGGTCTTGCCGGAACCGGCACCGGCGATAATCAGCAACGGTCCAGCCGTGTGTCCGCCTGAAGGCCCAACGCCATGTTCCACGGCCTTGCGTTGCTGCTCGTTCAGTTTGTCCAGATAGGCAACCGCCATGCCTGCATCCTTGATATTTGCCTATCCGCACGACGACGGCATTTTTCAAAAGCACTCTTGTTGCAATGATTAGCAAAAACTCAAACAGCAGGCCAGAACAAATAATGAACGCATGTCTCTGTCCTCCACACTGCGGTGGACAAACCTGGCTGATCGATATTCGCAGCCTCAATCGGGTTCCGCATGGCGTGTTGACCGGCATGCTTTTCAAACCACTGAACCAACCCGGCGGCTGATGAGTTCACCAGTCGCGTCTTGGAAGACGTGTTTGTTGGGAGAACAAAAGCATGAAGCATCTGAAACTATGCCTGATCGCTGTTGCGGCACTGGCCACATCGACATTTGCCTTTGCCGAGCAGAAGGCCATGAGGTCTGACGCCACGATCGCGTCGGATATCAATTATCTGCTTTATACGCCCAAAGACTATGCCGGTTCGGACAAAACCTATCCTCTCGTGATCTGGCTGCATGGCGGCGATCAGGGCGGGAGCGACGTCGAAAAGCTGCGCCGCAGCGGTCTGCCAAAATTGATCGAAGGGGGCCGTGATTTTCCTTTCATGGTGTTTTCGCCACAAAATCCGAGCGAGGAACTGCTTTATCCGATCGAACGTGTCGCAAGCGTCTTGGCTTCCGTTGTGGCGGATCATCGGGTGGACCGCAGCCGTATCTATCTGATCGGATATAGCCGGGGAGGGTTCGGCGCCTGGTCAATGGCCGAGCAGTTTCCGCAAACTTTTGCTGCGGTCGTCCCAATTGCCGGTGGCGGCATCCGCCATTACCTCAACCGCACCAATGAAAAGACCGCCTTCTGGGCCTTTCACGGCTCAAGGGACGAGGTGATTCCTTTGTCCGATACTGTTGTCCTCGTCCAGCGTCTCCAGGAACTGAAACGCAACGTGCGGCTGACGGTTTTTGAAGATACGAACCATGAAGAGGTGGAGGCAAAAGTGCTCGGCGATGAGGCGATGTGGACCTGGCTTCTCCAGCAAAAGCTTGCCGACGCAAAGACGCCTTCGGCACCCTGAACCCGCAGCGGGCACCATTTTACCGCTGGTATGAAAGCCCATAACCCAGCGCGGCCGTCATAAGGCCGGGCTGGCCGCATCATAAGCCTTCGTCAAAACATCTCTCCGCAAGCGTGTCTTTCGCCTCTTGACACAGATTAGGGAAGTCGTGCTAATACGCATTAACAGCTAATACGTATTAGCAGTCAACGAGTGTCGGGGAGGGCATTGCGTGACCAGCCATAAACGCCTTACTCAGAACGATATTGCGAAGCTTGCCGGCGTCAGTCAGGCAACAGTATCGCTTGTTCTGAACGGCGCGCCGACCGCGATTGCGCGTATCCCGGCTGAAACACGCGAACGCGTACAGGCGGTCATTCGCAAGACGGGTTATGTCGCGGACCCGATCGCGCGCCGCATGGCCAAGGGGCTTAATCGCATCCTCGGCGTCTTCACCTACGAGCCTGCTTTTCCAAGCGCACAGGCGGACTTCTTCACGCCGTTCCTGTTGGGCATCGAGGAAGAGGCGCAACAGCAGGCGTACGATCTTCTGCTGCTGACCAGTGCCGGCGTCGGCAACAACCGCAAGATTTTTTCCGAGGGCAACAGGCTCCGGATCGCCGATGGCTGCCTTGTCCTGGGCCGTGAATTCGACCGCAAGGAGCTTACCCGGCTGGTCTCGGAAGATTATCCATTCGTGGCGATCGGCCGACGCGACGATGCTGGCGGGCCCGTGCCCTATGTCGGCGGCGACTATGCCGCGGGCACACGGCAGCTTGTTGAGGATGCCATGATGCTCGGGCATTCCAAACTCGCCTATATCGGCCCTGCGGGTCCGGCGGAATCGATTGCCGACCGCTGGCGAGGTTTCAGTGATGCGCTCGGCACGGCGGCGACGCTTGCATTGCACATAAAGGCGGTAAACCGGCCTGCCGAAAAGATCCTCGACGCGATCATCGAAAGCGGCGCGACGGTGGCATTTTTCATAGAACTGGCGGATGCGGTGCGCGTCGAGACTTTGGCACGGGAGCGCGGAATTGGGGTGCCCGACGTGTTTTCGATGGTCGTGCTTGGCAGCCATATTCGTGCCGGCCGCAGCCCGGTGCGTTTCACATCCTATGAAATTCCCCGTGAAGAGATGGGCCGGCAGGCGACTGCAATGCTGGTGAACCGCATCGAGACCGGCAGCCCGGGAAGTCAAATTCTACTCAAGTGCCAACCCGTCAAGGGTGAAACATTGGGACCGGCTCCAGTGGCCTCCCCAGATAAGTCCCCAGTCAACAAAACGGATGAGACGACGTGAAAGAGATGCAAGCAGACATTCTTGTGGTCGGTGGTGGCCTTGGCGGCGTGGCGGCGGCGCTCGGTGCCGCACGCGCCGGAAAGCGCGTGATCATGACCGAGGAATATGACTGGATCGGCGGTCAGTTGACCAGCCAGGCCGTGCCATCGGACGAACATAGCTGGGTCGAGCAGTTCGGTATCACCCGCTCTTATCGCGCACTACGCAACGGCGTGCGCCAATATTACCGCGACCATTATCCGTTGACGGAAGGCGCCCGCTCCTGGAGTGACCTCAATCCGGGTGGCGGCTGGGTCAGCCGCATCTGCGCCGAGCCGCGCGTCAGCCTTGCGGTGATGGAAAGCATGCTTATGCCCTATATCGGCGCCGACCGGCTGACGGTGCTCAAGCCCTATCGGCCGGTTGCTGCCGATGTGGACGGCGATAGGGTCCGCGCGGTCACCGTGCGCCATCGCGACAGCGGAGCGGAGATCGTCATTTCCGCCGACTACATTCTTGATGCCACCGAGCTTGGCGATCTGTTGCCGATGACGGGCACGGAATATGCCAAGGGGTTCGAGGCGCAATCGGACACGGGTGAGCCCAGTGCGCCGGCCAGCGCCCAGCCTGATAATGTGCAGGCCGTGTCGATCTGCTTTGCAATCGATCATGTCGACGGCGATCAGACGATCGACAAGCCTGATAATTACGACTACTGGCGCAAGTACCAGCCGCATTTCTGGGGTGGGCCGATGCTCGGTTTCACCGCGCCGCATCCGCGCACGCTGGAACACACGACCCGCTCCTTCACGCCCAATCCGGACGACGATCCGTTGCTGGTTGATGCCGACCAGCGCAAGGGCGGTGGCGATGAAAACCTCTGGATTTTCCGTCGCATCGCGGCACGCAAGAACTTTGCGCCAGGTTTTTATAAATCCGACATCTGCCTCGTGAACTGGCCGATGATCGACTATATGGACGGCACCATCATCGATGTGTCGGAAGAAGAAAAGGCGCGGCATCTGAAGGCGGCGGCCGAACTTTCCTATTCGGTGTTTTACTGGTTGCAGACCGAAGCGCCGCGCCTTGATGGCGGACAGGGTTTTCGCGGCCTGCGCCTCAGAGGCGATATTACCGGCACCGAACACGGCCTTGCCATGGCGCCCTATATCCGGGAAAGCCGCCGCATCAAGCCGGTCACGCGCATCGTCGAACAGGATCTTTCCTACACGGTTCGCGGTGACAGGGGGGCTGTCCGCTATCGCGACAGCATCGGCATCGGCATGTACCGCATCGATCTGCACCCATCGACCGGTGGCGACAACTATATCGATGTGCCTTCCTGCCCGTTCGAGATTCCGCTTGGCGCACTCATACCCGAGCGCGTGAAGAACCTTATTCCGGCGGGCAAGAACATCGGCACGACGCATATCACCAATGGCTGCTACCGCCTGCATCCAGTCGAATGGAATATCGGCGAAGTGGCTGGAATGCTGGCGGCCTATTGCCTGGAAAAAGGTCTCACACCGCATCAGGTGCAGGAAGACGATGACCATCTTCATGCCTTCCAGACGGCGCTGACCCGCGAAGGCATCGAAATACGCTGGCCGGATATCGCGGCCTATTAGGACGGCGGACTGTCGTTCGATCAAACCCATCTTTGGAGGAGGACTGGGAATGAATAGTCATTGGAGAATGCAAACCACGGCCTGCGCGCTGGCCCTTATCGGCTCGTTTGCGCTGGCAGGGGCAGCGGCGGCACAGGATGCGGTCAAGCTGCGCATGACGATCTGGAGTGCCAACGAGGCGCATCTAAAGCTGTTCAACGACATCGCAGCTGGCTTCAAAAAGGACCATCCGAATGTCAGCGTGACCTATGAGTCCCTGCCTTTCGACACCTATACCACAGCGTTGACGACCCAGATCGCCGGTGGCAACGCCCCTGACATGGCCTGGATTTTCGAGACCTCGGCCTATGATTTCGTGAAGTCAGGCGCGCTCTATCCGCTTACCGACACGCTGAAGGCCGCACAGGGTTACAATCTCGACGAAGTCAGCGCCGGGGCCACGGAACGCTGGTCGCAGGACGGAAAGCTCTTCGCCTATCCGTTCTCGACCTCGCCCTTTGCGGTCTTCGTCAACAATGATCTCATCAACGCCGCAGGTGCAAAGACCCCGGCGGAGATGATCGCTGCCGGCGAATGGACCTGGGAAAACGCCATCGCCACCGCCTCGGCGGTCGCGAAATCCGGCAAGGGCGGGCTTGTCGTCCGCGACTTCAATTACCAAAACTGGCAATATCTGACCTCCGTGTGGAACGGCTGGGGCGCATCGCCCTGGAGCGCGGATGGCGCAACCTGCACCATGTCGGAAAAGCCGATGGCGGATGCGGTGTCGTTCATCCATGATGCCATCTTCAGCAAGAAGGCCATGCCCGGCCCCGGCGAGACGGTCGATTTCTTTGCCGGTAATGCCGCGATGACCATTACCCAGATCAGCCGGGCCTCGCTTTTGCCGAAGGACAAGCCTTTCGGCTGGGACCTCGTGCCGCTGCCGAAAGGACCTGCCGGTGAATACGCGCTGATCGGGCAGGCCGGCATCGGCGTCATGCAGTCTGGCAAGAATGCGCAGACGGCGGCCGAATTCGTTGCTTACATGACCAATCCGGAAAATTCGGCAAAGCTCAGCCAGTTCTTCCCCTCGGCACGCAAGTCGCTGTTGAATGCGGAGGTTTTGAAAAAACCAATCCGCTGCTCAGCCAGGAACAGATCGAAAAGGTCGTCATATCAGGCATCGCCACAGGCAAGGTCATGCCCGGCCACACCGGCTTTGCCCAGATCCAGCAGATCGTGCGCTCAAACCTCGACGCGGTCTGGCGGCCGGAGGCCGATGTCGCGGGAGCGCTTCAAAAAATCTGCGGCCAGATCGCGCCGCTCCTGAAGCGCTGAGGAGAAAGCCATGGCTGTCGCGCAGGAGATTACCCGTCCCCGGCATCGCCCTGCATCGGCGTTCTGGACCATCGCGCGGCGCGACAGTCTCGCTGGCTTTCTGTTCATCGCCCCGCAGCTGATCGGGATCATCATCTTCGTGCTGATCCCGCTCGGGCTGGTGTTCTGGTATTCGCTGCATGAGTGGAACGTGCTCGCCAATACCTTCACCTATACCGGTGCGCAGAACTACCGGATGCTCATCGAAGACGGCAATCTTCTGGAGGTGCTGGGCGCGACCGGGATATTCTCCGCCGGCCTCGTCGTGTTCAACCTGTCGCTGGCGCTGCTGCTTGCCGTGCTGCTTAACCAGAAGCTTGCCGGCATAGCGATATTCAGAACGCTGTTCTTCTCGCCCGTCGTCGTGTCTCTGGTTGCCTGGACGATCGTCTGGGGTTTCCTGCTGCAGAAGAACGGCGGCATCAACGGCATGTTGCTGATGGTCGGCATCGAAGGCCCCAACTGGCTGCGCGAGGAGACGACAGCGATGATTTCGGTCATCGTCGTACAGGTCTTCAAGAATGTCGGGCTCAACATGATCCTGTTTCTGGCGGCACTTCAGGGCGTGCCGAAGGAACTCTACGAGGCCGCCCGCATCGACGGCGCGCCAGCCTTCAAACAGTTCCGTCGCATTACCCTGCCGCTGATCAGCCCGACGATCCTGTTGACCTCGATCATCACCATTGTCGGCTCGTTACAGGTTTTTGCTCAGATCGCTGTTTTGACCCAGGGCGGGCCGGGTCTGTCGACCACGGTGCTGGTCTACTACCTCTATCAGCAGGCCTTCCAGTTCCATTTCTTCGGTTACGGCTCGACGCTGTCCATCCTGCTGTTTCTGATCGTTGCCGTGCTGACCTTTGCCCAATGGCAGATGCGCAAGAGGATCGTCTTTTATGAAAGCTGACCTTTCCCCCCGCATGCAGGTGGCGCTCTACGGGTTGCTGTGCGTGCTGCTTGTCCCCTTCGTCTTTCCAACCTGGTGGATGGTTACCTCCTCCATCAAGCCCATAAGCGACATCTTCGCCTTCCCACCGCAGCTCATACCGCAGAGCCACGACTGGACGACCTATGCGAAGGTGTTCGAGTTGCAGCCCTTCGTGCGGCAATATTGGAACTCCGCCTACATTGCCGCTGTGGTGACGATCGGCACGATGATCATCTCCTCAATGGCAGGCTATGCCTTCGCACGGATCCGGTTTCCGGGCGCCAATGTGATCTTCATGATCGTGCTGCTTGGCCTGCTGATCCCGTCCGAAGTGACGATCGTGCCGCTCTTCCAGATGTTCCTGAAGGCAGGCATGGTCAACACCCACTGGCCGCTGATCCTAGTGCCGATTTTCGGGGCGCCAAGCGTGTTTGCCACCTTCGTCATGCGGCAGTTTTTTGTGACGCTGCCGGGCGAGCTGGAAGAGGCGGCGCGTGTCGACGGTCTCGGGCGTTTCAAGATTTTCCGCAAGATCGCGCTGCCGCTCGCCAAACCGGCGCTGGCGTCGGTCGCAATCTTCACCTTCCTGCATTCCTGGAACCTGTTCCTCGAACCCATCGTCTTTCTCTCCAGCGCCGAGATGTTCACGCTGCCGCAGGCGCTGACGCAATATACCGACGCCTATGGCGGGCCGATGTGGAACATCCAGCTTGCCGCAGCGACGCTGACTGCGCTGCCCGTGCTCATCGTCTTCGTGATTGCCCAGAAGCAGTTTGTCGAAGGCCTCGCCCATACCGGCCTCAAGGGCTGAAGAACCGGAAACCGATTGATGGCTCACGTTACTCTCTCCGACATCCGCAAAAGCTATGGCGCGGTGAAAACCATTCACGGCATCGATCTCGCCATTAAGGACGGCGAGTTTGTTGTGCTTGTCGGGCCTTCCGGCTGCGGCAAGTCGACCCTGTTGCGGATGATAGCCGGTCTCGAAACGATTACCGGCGGAGAGCTCAGGATCGGCGAACGGGTCGTCAACAATCTCGATCCCAAGGACCGCGATATTGCCATGGTGTTCCAGTCTTATGCCCTATATCCGCATATGACGGTGGCCAGCAATATGGGCTTTTCGCTGGAGCACCGCGGCTCGAGCAAGCAGGAAATTTCTGAAAAGGTGAACTGGGCAGCGGATATTCTTGGCCTTGCGCAGCTGCTCGACCGTTATCCGCGCCAGCTCTCCGGCGGCCAGCGCCAGCGTGTCGCGATGGGCCGCGCCATTGTTCGCAATCCACAGGTGTTCCTGTTCGATGAGCCCCTGTCAAACCTTGATGCGAAGTTGCGCGTCGTCATGCGCGGCGAGATCAAGGCGCTGCACCAGAAGCTGAAGACCACCACGATCTATGTGACGCACGACCAGGTCGAGGCGATGACGATGGCCGACAGGGTCGTGGTTCTCAATGGCGGCAGGGTCGAGCAGATCGGCACGCCGCTCGAACTTTACGACCGCCCGGCAAATCAGTTCGTTGCGGGCTTCATCGGTTCGCCATCGATGAACTTCCTGACCGGCGCGATAACTGAAAGAGGTTTTGAAACCGCAGGTATCGTGTTGCCCTTGCCAGTTTCCGCGGCCGGCTTTGCCGGCAAACAGGCCGTTTACGGCATCCGCCCAGAACACTTCCTGCTTGATGCCGGCGGCGTGCCTGCCGAGATAATGCTGGTTGAACCATTAGGATCGGAAACGCAGGTCACCATGAAACTCGGCGATACCAAGGTACTCGGCGTCTTTCGGGAACGCATAGGGCAGGCAGTCGGCGACAGCATCATGGTCTCGCCGACACTTAACTGCGTCCATCTGTTTTCGAGTGAAGACGGAGCACGGCTGAACTGATCACGGGGCCATCTGCCTCTTGCGCGGCCCGACGGCCTGATCGACTACTGGACTGCCAGGGAAAACCTCGCAGTCCAGCTGTTCCCATGGCTCACCCCATGACGGCTTTCAAAGAAAGCTGCTCTCGAAGAGCTCGCCTGAATACGCCGCGTGGGTGATGCCCGCTTCAAGATCGGCCTTGGTCAACTCATCGACAAAAACACCATTCTGCATGACCAGAACGCGGTCGCACATATGGGCTATAACCGACAGGTCGTGGCTGACGAGAACGAAGGTGAGGTTCTGCTCGTCGCGCTGATCGGCCAGCAGGTTCAGGATTTCCGCCTGAATGGAGACGTCGAGAGCGGATGTCGGCTCGTCGAGAAGCAGGATCGGCGGCTCGAGGATAAGCGCGCGGGCGATCGCCACACGCTGACGCTGGCCTCCGGACAGTTCGTGCGGGAAGCGCTCGGCAAAATGCGCGGGCAGGCCAACCTGCTGCAGCGCGGCCGGAACCTTCGACCAGCCGTCACCAAGCCCCATGGAGCGGATCGGTTCGGCAAGAGCCCGGCCGATGCGGTGGCGTGGGTGCAGGGAACCATAGGGGTCCTGGAACACCATCTGCGCCAGCTTCAGCTCGTCGCGGCTACGGACTTTGCCTACAGGCTTTCCTTCGAAAGAGATCGATCCGGTCCAGCCGGATTCAAGGCCGGCAAGCGATCGCAGCAATGTCGACTTGCCGCAACCGCTTTCGCCAACGATGCCGAGTGTCTCGCCTCGGTTGACCCGAAAGCTGACGTCGCGCACGACGTGATTGCGGGTTTCCTTCGTGCCGTAGACGACATCCAGCTTGTCTACCGTGATCATCGCATCACCTCTGCATCGATTGCCTGGCGATCCAGCACCTTGAGGCGCCGGACCGGATTGCGGGGATCGGGCATGGCCGCGATCAGGCCCCGTGTATAGGGGTGTTGCGCATCTTCGAGCTTGGAAAGCGTCTCCACGACGCGTCCGCCATACATGACCAGCACGCGTTCGCAAAAGGCCGCGACCATGCGGATATCGTGACTGATGAGGATGAGGCCCGAATTGTTTTCGCGCACCATCTCGTCCAGAAGCAGAAGGACATCCTTGCGGACGCTAACATCGAGTGCTGAGGTCGGTTCGTCGGCGATGACCAGCTTTGGTTTGGCAAGCAGCATCATGGCGATCATCACGCGCTGTCCCATGCCACCTGAAATCTGGTGGGGATAAAGCCCCATCACGCGGTCAGGATCGTTTATGCGCACGCGCAGCAGCATGTCGCGCGCGGCATTTCTGGCGGCGTTGCCCTTGAGGGCCAGATGCAGCTCGGCCGCTTCCGCCACCTGCTTTCCGATCGGCAGGACCGGATTGAGGGAATAACGCGGGTCCTGCATGATGAGCGCCATCTCGCTGCCGCGGATCGCACCCATCTGGCGCTCGGATTTTTCAAGCAGGGGTTCGGAGAGGAAATCCATCCGTTCTGCCGTCACCGTGGCGCTCTTGGGCAGAAGGCGCATGGCGGCACGACCGGTCGTGGACTTTCCGGACCCGGATTCGCCGACGATACCGACACGCTCGCGTCCGACGTCGAAGTTGACATTGGAGACGGCGGGGATGGCGTTGCGGCCAAAGCGAACGTTAAGATCGCGGACCGAAAGAATGGGAGAGCTATCAGGAACGGGCATGACGCGGATCCAGTAGGTCGCGCAGCGTATCGCCAGCGATGTTGAAGGCAAGGCTCGTCAAAAGGATCGCGATGCCGGGCATGACGGCGACCCACCAGTAATCGAGCATGAATTTACGGCCGCTGGAAATCATCGCCCCCCATTCAGGAAGCGGCGGCTGAGCGCCAAGACCGAGGAAGCCAAGCGAGGCGGCCGTCAGGATGATACCGGCCATATTCAATGTCAGTCTGACGATGACCGAAGGAATGCACATCGGCGCGATATAAAGAAACAGGATGCGCATCGGCGAGGCCCCGTAGAGGCGTGCGGCCGCAACATAGTCGGTGTTGCGCACGACCAGCGCTTCGGCCCGCGCCAGACGCGCGATGGGCGGCCAGGCGGTCAGCGAGATCGCGATGATTGCGGTGCCGAGACCGGCTCCCATTGCAGCAGCAAAGGCAAGTGCCAGAACGAGCGAAGGGAAGGAAAGGACAATATCGGTCGCGCGCATCAGAATGGCGTCGGTTCTGCCGCCGAAGAAACCGGCCATGACACCGATTGCAAGGCCGATAGGGCCGACGATGACCGAGACCGACAAGACGGTCTGGATCGTGATGCGGGTGCCATAGACGAGGCGGCTGAAAATGTCTCGGCCAAATTCGTCGGTTCCCGCCAGATGCGCCCAGCTGGGAGGCTGGAGCGCATTGTCTAGCACCTGGCGCACCGGATCATATGGCGCAATCAGGGGAGCGAAAATGGCGACCACGACCAGAATGGCGAGAATGGCAAAGCCGAACATTCCAAGCGGCTCGTCGCCAAGCTTCCGCAGCGTCCGCGCCGTCGTTGTGGATATCCGAGACAATGCGCTGCGGCTCCGCACGGGAGTGTTCTGAGTTATATCGGTCATCGAGCGACCTCCCGTGTCCGCGGGTCAAGCGTGGTGTAGGCCACGTCTGCGAGGAAGTTGAGCATCATGAAGATGAAGCCGATGACGATCGTGGCTGCGAGGATCGCATTCATGTCACCGATAAGCAGTGCATTCGTCATGTATTGTCCGATGCCGGGCCAGGAAAAGACGATTTCGGTCACAACGGCGCCTTCCAGCAGGTTGCCATAGGAGATGGCGAGAACGGTGATCAGCTGCACCGCGATATTCGGCAGTACATGGCGGGTTACGGTGCGCGCCGGGCTGACGCCTTTCGCACGCGCCGCAATCACGTAATCCTGGCTAAGCTGTTCGAGGGTGAAGGCGCGGGTCATGCGGGTAATGTAGGCCATTGCCATATAGGCAAGGATAATCGCCGGCAGCATGATATGCGCGAGCGCGTTCCAGAAAATCTCTGTCTCACCTGCGAGAAGAGTGTCGACCAGCATCAGCCCTGTTCTCGGCTCCACGAGGCCTTCGTAAAAGACGTCCACGCGGCCGGGCCCGGCGACAAGGTTGAGATTCGCATAAAAAATCACGAGCCCGACGATACCGAACCAGAATACGGGTATCGAATGCCCCACCAGCGCAAAGACACGTGCGAACTTGTCGATGAACGTGTCGCGAAACAGGGCCGCGGCGAGACCGAGCGGGACGCCGATGACGGTGGAGATGATGATGGCCAGCGTTGCAAGCTCAAGCGTCGCCGGGAAGGCTTGCGCCAGGTCCCGCGTTACCGGGTTTCCGGTCAGAATAGCTATACCGAAATCGCCGTGCAGCAGGCCGCGGAGATAGATGAAAAACTGCTGGTAAAGAGGGAGATCAAGCCCAAGCCGAGCCCGCATGGCTTCATAGGCCTTGGGATCTGCAAGCTCACCGACGATTGCCCCGACCGGATCGGTCGGCATCACCCGGCCAATGATGAAGGTGATGCAGAGCAGGATGAAGAGGCTGACGACAAGTTGCAGGAAGCGATGTCCAAGCCCGCGCAATGAAATTTCAGTCATCGCAAATCGCACTTCCACGAGAAAACGCTGTCAGCGATGCCACTTTTTGACCGGCTCGCCGCAGACGAGCAATTCTACCCTGCAAAAACTTTTGATGGTACTTCATCCCAACTCCTCCCTGAGCTAACATGAAAACATATGACGTAACGCCACGTCATCATATGAGTAACGAAGGGATTCGTTTTCTGCAAGAGGGAAGAGTGGCATGATGGGCGATAGGGAAAAGCCGCGGGAGCGGCGGGCACAACAGATCATCGATAATCTCAGTGCAGAAATTCGCAGTGGAAAACTGAAGAACGGCGATCAGCTTCCCACGGAACCGCAGCTTGAGCGCACCTACGGCGTGAGCCGCACGGTGGTTCGCGAGGCGATCGCGGATCTGCGCTCTTCCGGCTATGTCATTCCCATCCATGGCAAGGGCGTGTTCGTCAGCAATGTCAGCGAGTGGGCGGGTGTGAAGCTGACGCAATCCGAAGTTGGCACAATTGCAGAAACGCTGGAAATGCTTGAGTTTCGGCTCGCAACCGAAGGCGAAGCAGCGGCAATTGCCGCCTATCGCCGCACAGCCCAGCAAGAAGCGGCGATTTCCGCAGCCCATCGGAAAATGGGCCGGGCCATCGATGCGGGCGAAAGCACCGTCAGTGCCGATTACGAGTTTCACACGGCCATTGCGATAGCGACCAACAACCGGTTCTATCTCGAGGCACTGCGCCAGTTCGGGTCACGCTCGATACCGCGCGGTCAGTTTCCAACCCTGCCGGAGACGGGCGACGCGGATTATCTGCGCAAAGTGCAGGCCGAGCATGAGGCAATCCTGCGCGCCATCGTAGAGCAGGATCCGGATGCCGCGCGGAAAGCCATGCGCGATCATATGCTTGCGAGCCAGCGTCGATACAGGTTGCTTTCCGAGGCGCAATAGCATCTCGACACTCATCTTATTTCGTGCGATGTCATATGATGACTAGCATGGAGTGAGGAGAGAATCGATGTATGTCGGCACCCAGGTGACAGCGCGCGATGACGAGGATTTCAAGGTTTGGGCGCAGCTTGGCGTCAAGAATATCAACGCAGATCCGCCTGGTGCACCCGCAAGCTGGACCTTTGAGGATTTTGAGCGCCACCGTGACAAGGTCGAGAGCTTTGGCCTCGTGCTCGACATGGTGCAATTGCCGTTGCCATCAAGGCCGATCGAACAGGCATCGTTTCCCGATATCCTGCTTGCCGGGCCAGAACGCGACCGGCAGATCGATGCCGTCTGCAGAATGATTGAGGATATCGCCAGGGCCGGCATCCCGGCGGCGAAGTACAACCTCAATCTCATCGGCATCCCGCGCACTGAAATGGAGCGTGGGCGCGGTGGTTCGCTCAATGAAGCCTGGCGATGGGACAAGGCTGACCATGACGCGGCTCCGGGCCTTGCCGGTGTTCTATCCGAGGACGAAAACTGGGAACGCATCGACTATTTCCTCGAACGCGTGGTGCCGGTTGCCGAAAGCAACAAGGTCCGGCTCGCCTGCCATCCGCATGACCCCTACACCCCGCCCGGCTACAAGGGTGTCACCCGGGTGCTCGGCACGGTCGAGGGCCTGAAGAAATTCGTGCAGATGCGGGAAAGCCCCTATCATGGCCTGAATTTCTGCCAGGGATCGATCGGCGAGATGCTCGACAATCCGCGCGAGGAGATCGACGAGATCATCCGCTGGTTTGGCAGCCGCGACAAGATATTCAATGTCCATTTCCGCAACATCAGCGGCGGCAAGCTGTCGTTCATGGAAACGTTTCCCGACGAGGGTGACATGGACATGGTCCGTTCGCTGAAGCTCTACCATGAACTCGGCTATCGCTACATGATCATGCCCGATCATGTGCCGACGATTGCGGGCCGCGATCCCGTCGGTGTCGCCTTTGCGTTTTGCTACGGCTACATCGCCGCGCTCATCGAGGCGCTCAACAACAACCATCTTTGACTGTTTCAGGCCGGTTGGCGCATGTGGCGCTGCCGGCTTGCAATTACCGATCTGTAGGAGGAGCAGGTATGAAAAAATCAATGATCCGTCTCGCATTCACCACCGTTCTGGGCGCCATGCTGGTGCAGGCGTCGCCGGTGGCGGCCAAGACCCCCAACGACCAGCTCGTCGTCGGGACGTCGCTTGCCCAGGTGCTGTCGCTAGACCCCCATCAGGCTACCGAAGCGAAAGCCAACGAAATCATGGCCAATCTTTACGATCGGCTGATCTCGGTCGATGGCTCGGGAAAGGTTTCGCCGCAGCTGGCAGAGCGCTGGGAGACAGATGACAAGGGCATCACGTTTCATCTTCGCGCCGCCAACTTTGCGTCGGGTAATCCCGTTACCTCCGCAGATGTGGTTTATTCGTTCAGCCGCCTTTTGAAGATGAATCAGGCGGCGGCCGCCAACCTCAAGCGCGTTGGTTACAACGCGGAAAATGTCGACAAGCTGGTGAGCGCCCCGGACGAAAAGACCGTCCGCATCGAACTGTCGGGGCAAACGACATCCGAACTGCTGCTCTATCGTCTGGCGATGGTCATTGCCAGCGTTGTCGACAGCAAGGAGCTCAAGTCCCATGAAGTTGACGGCGACTGGGGCAATGCGTGGCTGAGAACAAATTCCGCCGGTTCAGGACCCTTCACCCTCAATCGCTGGTCGCCGAACGAAATCATCATTCTTGAGGCCAACAAGGACTATGTGGCTGGCAGCCCGAAAATGCGTCGCGTGATCGTCCGGCATGTACCGGAAAGTCAGGTGGAGCGCCTGATGCTGGAGCGAGGCGACATCGACATTGCCAGCGCGCTGACGGCATCCGACCTTGCGACCTTCAACAACAAGGAAGGTTTTCAGATCCAGCGCGTGCCGACGGGTGGTTTCTACGTCCTGTCCATGAATGCGGGCAAGGAGCCTCTTTCCAACCCCAAGGTTCGCGAAGCAATTGCTTACGGCATCGACTACAAGGGAATGGAAAAGACCATCATGGGACCCTATGGCAGGGCGCGCACGGTGCCGGTTCCGGAGAATTTCGAATATGCCATTCCAAGCCCCGACTGGAAGCTTGATGTCGAGAAAGCGAAATCTCTTCTGAAGGAAGCCGGTTATGAGAATGGCTTCACGCTTAATCTGAAGACAATTGCCCAAACGCCGCGTATCGATCTTGCTACGGCCATCCAGGCATCGCTCAGCCAGGTCGGTATCAAGGTGAACATTCAGCAGGGTAACGGTTCGGATGTGATTGCCGCTCACCGTGCGCGAGACTTCGATCTGCTCATTCCGCAGACGGGCGCCTATATGCCCAACGTCCTAGGCTCGATGGAGCAGTTCTCCAGTAACCCCGACAACTCGCTTGCTGCCAACAATGCCGGCAATTTCGTCTGGCGCTCTGCCTGGGACATTCCGGAACTGACGGCTCTGACCGCAAAGGCTTCCCTTGAGCCCGATGCCAAGAAACGTGGGGAAATCTACACCCAGATGCAGGAAATGTTCGTCGCGCAGAAGCCAGCGGTTCTGCCTCTCTTCGAGAGATACGAGCCGATCGTTTTGACGTCGCGCGTCAAGGATTATGTCGGTCACCCCAGTCAGACGACACGACTGGAAAACGTGACGAAGCAGTGACTGCAAACCACTAGACGGAAAACATGTGACGGGCGGTGACTTTACCGCCCGTTTTTTTGTGGGTCCCCCGACCGCTTGCTGGCCAATTAAGACAGGGCCGCCGTGCGAACTATTACGCCCGCATCCTTGAATTCTTGGGGTTTTCGCGATGGCTCTAGCGGGTTAGACCGTGCAGCGATCGACCCTTTCCCAGAGCGGGATTCCCAAACCCCGCTCGCTCACATTCCACTAAATGCGTTGGCACCATGAGCTTCCCACAAATAAAACTTCCCGCAAGGCCGCTCAGTTTGAAGCGCGGTGTCATTTCGGTACCGGCGGCCTATTATTTCTCCATCCCCGTGCTGCTGGTGATTACAGTCGTCCTGCTCGTGGCCGAAGGCCCGGGTGTGTTGCGCGACTATCAGATCAGCCGCGACCCGCTGGAGATCGAAAGCGGCGACATCAACGGCAGTTGCAAGACCCGCAAGGCGATCTTCACGAATTGCGAAGCTGAGCTTTCCTACGAGCATGGCGGTGTGAGCTACAAGAAGGATGTCGAGGTCATGTTCGTCGATTTCCATTCCGGCGACTATGAAACCGGTCTGGTCATTTCGGCGAAGAATCCAGAACTTGCAACGATTTCACTTGGCCTCGATATGCTCTGGAACCGGATCATAACCCTGGGCGTGTTCGTTGCCCTGCTCGGTTTCGGCTGTTTCGCACTGCTGCTTACACTTATCCGCACCTTGCGGGCTCGTCTGCGTCTGCGGCACCCGGCGCCATTGACTGTTATTCCGGTGGCGCTGACGGCGGTCGCCGAAAAACGCAGCCGTCTCTTCGTGACCTATGCCGATACGGTCAGGGAAGGGAAGACGAAGAGGCAATCCTTTACCTACCTGGAGAGAGGGCGAATCCCGGTCGTCATCGGCCACACCGGCAAACACGATGTCGCACTGGCGGTCTGGCACGGTGAAACCCCGCTGCCTGTTCTGCTTGACGATCAGCTAGAGCGAATTGACCTATCGGAACAGGAAAGAGCGGAAGCACTTGCTTCGCTCGAACCGGCGCTTGCGAACCGTGGTCAGGAGGGCGTATCCGCCCCCGGCGCGGCGGTGACAAAAGCCCCGAGCCTTGCGCGACGGCTGGCAACGTTCGTTGCAATTGTCGCCTTTATCGTCGTTGCAACCTTGGGGTACTGGCTGTGGTACGTCACCAGCGCGCCTTCGCAATTCAACTCTCCGGGCATGGACCTCAACAACATGATGCCCGCGGCGCTCAACGAGTGGGGCTGCGCGCGTCTGCAGGAGCGTTTTGCTGATGGTCCGGCACCTTTCGGTTGTGCCGGGAACGATTTTCGAAGCTGGAAATAAAGGCTTTTTCTCTTGGCGTTTGTTGGGCCGGTCGCAAGAGCTTTATGGGCTGGCGCGTCGGCCTGGCGTCCCCTGGCTCTTTGTCGATGAGATCGATCAATTATCCAAAGTTGCATTAGAGATTTATAAATAAACCAACTCCATAGTGCGATCGTGGGCGGTTCTCGAGGCTGGGAGAGTGCATCATGTTCACGGTTCTGGAATGCGTTGCGGTACAACACGATCATGCGATCGTGCTGCTTGCAGCGGTTATTTGCCTGCTTGGCATGCATGCTTTTTTCCATTTGTTGTTGCGTGCGGAAGAAAGCCCGGCTGGCCGCAAGCCTTACTGGGTGCTGGTTGCCGCCTTTGCAGCGGGGCTCAGCGTCTGGGCCACGCATTTCGTGGCCATGCTTGCTTATAAGGGTTCAGTCCCGATCGGCTTTGATTTCCAGTTCACGGCTCTGTCGGCGGTTCTGGCCGTTCTGGGGTTCTGGCTGGCGCTCAGGGCGCGCTCGAAATCGAGCTACAGTCCCGTTATCGTTGGAACGCTGGTTACCCTTTCGGTTGCCGTCATGCATTTCGTCGGCATGGCGGGCATGGATGTGGCCGCCACGATCAGCTATCGCTGGGGCCCCGTTTTTGGTGGCTTTGCTGTTGCCTGGGTATTTTTTCTGCTGGCCTTTTTCCTGTTCCTTCGTTCCGCCGCATGGAAACGCATCGTCATTCCGGCCGGATGTTCGATCTTGGCAATCTGCGCTTTGCATTTCACCGCCATGTCGGCCACGATCCTGTCGCCGGATCCGTCCGTCGCTGGCCCGGATCCCGACAATCTGGCCAGAGTAATCATGATTGCTGCCGTTTCGGGCGTGACTTTCCTGGTCCTCGCAGCCACTGCCACCGCCGCTCTCGTTGACCGTTACCTTGTCGATCTCAAGGGGCTTGTGGATGCGACGCTGGATGGTCTTGCCGTGGTCCGTGATGGCCGCATTGTTGAGCTGAATACCCGTTTTGCCGGGCTTGTCGGCAGCGATGAGGCATCGCTGATGGGTAAAAATCCAGATGATCTCTTCAAGGCCATGGACGGACAGCCCACCTATCTGCCGCGCCTCGCGCCGGTTGAGGCAATCCGCGAACGCAGCGACCGGCCGCAGGTGTTCGAGCTTGCCGTGCGCACCATCGAGTATCGCGGCCATCCTTGCGAAGTGCTGGCGATCCGCGACCTGACGGAAAAGCGGGAGGCGCAAAGGGAGATCGAATATCTGGCCCGCCACGATGTGCTGACCGGCCTTTCGAACCGCACCATGTTCCAGACGCGGCTGCACCAGCAGATCGAACATTGCGACGCGGAGGATGAGTTTGCCTTGCTGGCGCTCGATCTCGACCGGTTCAAGGCGGTCAACGACATTTTCGGCCATGCCGAGGGCGACCGGGTGCTGAAAAAAGTTGCGACCATCCTCGATGAATGCGCAAGGCCGGGAGATATCGTCGCCCGTCTCGGCGGCGATGAATTCGTTATCCTGACTGCCCGGCATACCAAATCGGAGGAGGCACGTCTGCTTGCGGAGACAATCCTTGCCATGTTCGGGTTGAAAATGAATGCGGCCAACGACCCGACCGCTGTCGGCGTCAGCATCGGCATCGCCGTCTTTCCGCGGGACGGGAACAGCAACGAAAGCATCTTGCACGCCGCTGATCTGGCGCTTTACCGCGCCAAGATGGGTGGGCGCGGAATATTGTCCTTTTATGATCCCCTGATGGATCAGGAGGCCCGCGAGCGCCGCCAGCTCGAAACTGATCTGCGGCTCGCCATCAACCGCAACGAATTGGTGTTGAACTATCAACCTGTCCTTTCCGTCGAATGTGGTCAGGTCGTCGGTTATGAGGCGCTGGTACGTTGGCAGCATCCGACAAGGGGTGTCGTACCTCCGGATGTCTTCATTCCGATTGCAGAGGAAAGCGGGATCATCATCTCGCTCGGCGAATGGGTGCTGCGCGAGGCCTGCCGCCAGGCGAGCACCTGGGCGCCGCACCTGAAAATCGCTGTCAATGTTTCACCATTGCAGTTTTCGCTCGCAAATCTCGGCCATGTCGTCTGCACGGTTCTCATGCAGTCCGGCCTTTCGCCGAACCGGCTGGAACTCGAGATCACCGAAGCCGCGTTGCTGAAGGACCGCAAGGCGACGCTGATCATCCTCAACCAGTTGAAGGCGCTGGGTGTGGCCATCGTCATGGATGATTTCGGGACCGGTTATTCCTCGCTCAGCAACTTGCAGAGCTTCCCCTTCGACAAGATCAAGATCGACCGCAGCTTCATCGCCGCCATGAGCGAGGATGATAATGCCCGCGCCATCGTGCGCGCGGTGATCGGCCTCGGTCGCAGCCTCGATCTGCCAGTGACGGCGGAGGGTATCGAAACCGACGCGCAATATCGCATGGTTGTCGATGAAGGTTGCGCGCAGGCGCAGGGTTATCTCTTCGGCAGGCCGGATGTGGCTCCTGCCGCGGCGGCAAGCACTGGCAAGCGGAAGAAACATTCCGTCTGAAAGAGGAGTGCGGCGGCGTGATGCCGTCGTAATTCCATTCTCCTACGCCGATGGAACGAGAGCGAACGCAGATCGTTAGGATTGTGTGTGGTGCGTCCGTGTCGCCACCGCCGCAGCCGGCGGCATACGACAGCCCTGACCTTCCGATGATGAATTCGCTGGTCATGAGACGCACCAAGGATGGAATTCTATCTCTGGGAGAAACCAATGACAGACCGCCTTGAGCCGCAGGACCCGCGCAACCAGTATCCGCGCCCGCCCTTTTCAACGCCGACTCAGGAAATGCCGGGGCTGGTCACGAACATGATGCCTTTCCCTGATCATGGTGAAAAGACCTATCGCGGGAGCGGCAAGCTTGCCGGGCGCAAGGCGCTTATAACCGGCGGTGATTCCGGCATCGGTCGCGCCGTGGCAATCGCCTTTGCGCGAGAGGGTGCAGATATCGCGATATCCTATCTGCCGGAGGAAGAATCGGACGCCGAAGAGGTGGTAGCACTTATCGAAGCGGAAGGCCGCGTGGCGGTCGCCTTACCCGGAGATATTACCGACGAGGCATGGTGCCGCGAACTGGTTGAAAAAGCGGTAGGTGATCTCAACGGCCTCGATATTCTGGTGATCAATGCCGCAAGACAACAATATCGCGAGGGTATCGCCGAGCTGTCGACTGAAGATTTCGACCGCACGATGAAGACCAATCTCTACGCGCTGCACTGGATTGCGCAGGCCGCCGTTCCTTATCTTGAGCCCGGATCGTCGGTGATTACCACCGCATCTATACAGGCCTATGAGCCGTCTCCCATTCTTCTTGATTATGCCACTACGAAAGCCGGCATCGTTGCCTATACGAAAGCGCTCGCCAAACAGCTTATCGAAAAAGGCGTGCGGGCAAATGTCGTCGCGCCTGGTCCCTTCTGGACGGTTTTGCAGCCAAGCGGCGGGCAGCCGGACGAAAAGGTCAGGAATTTCGGTAAGGACAGCGATTTTGGCCGTCCAGGCCAGCCTGTGGAACTGGCACCGGTCTACGTGCTGCTGGCTTCGCAGGATGGCAGCTTCATCAACGGCGAGGTCTATGGTGTGACCGGAGGCCGGGGCATTGCCTGATCGGCTTTGAGGACTTGACATGAAACGACAGACAGAACGTCCAGACAGAGATGTGAAGCCCTTCGATGTCCGCGACCGGCTGATACTGGCCCTTTATGCGCAACTGAAGGCCGAGCGGCAAACGCGCGAAGCCATGGAATGGGTCATCCGCAATGGCGGGCTTTCGCCAGAGGTGCTGGAGGCGATGGCATCCGACCCTGTTCCGGTGCTGGCCGATGTGGACGTTCCCGCTATCGAGCGCATCCTTGCTGCGGACTGGGGCAGAGGTCAATCCTCTCAAGACGACAATGGGCGGCGATCATGAACCGGAGAGCGAGCTGGAAGGGTCATCTGACATTCGGCGATTTCAACTGTGAAATCGGTCTCTATTCCGCGCTCACTTCATCGGAAAAGATCTCCTTCAACATCGTCAACCGAAAGACCGGCCATCGCGTCGAAAGGCAATATGTCGATAGCGATACGGGCGACGCTGTCGACCGCGAGGATCAGGTTAAGGGATATGAACTCGACAATGGCGACCATATCGTCATCGAGGGAGATGAGATCGCAACGCTGATGCCGGAAAACGACAAGGTCATCCGCATCAGGCATTTTCTGAGCCACGACGAGATCGACAAGCTCTATTTCGATAAATCCTATTATCTGGCGCCGACACAGGAGGGTGGCGAAGAGGCTTTGACGCTGCTGGCAAAAGCCATGGACGACGAGAAGGTCTCGGCACTTGGCGAAGCGGTACTCTTTCGCCGAAACCGCGTGCTGTTGATCCGTCCAAGCGGCAAGGCGCTCGTGGCGACGACTTTGAATTTCGGCTACGAGGTTCGCTCGCAAACCACCGTTTTCAAGTCCATTCCCGATATTCAGTTCGATGAAGAGATGCTTGAACTCGCCCGTCACATCATCGGGAAACGGGCAGGCACATTCGATCCGGCGGAATATACCGATCGTTACAATGATGCGCTGGCGGAACTGGTGAAGGCGAAGATCGAGGGCAGGGAAATCAGCAAACAGCCGCCGCGCAAGCAAGATAACATCATCGACCTGAAGGAGGCTTTGCGACGCAGCGCCGGTGACGGCGAAAGCGGAAAATCTACCGCTGGTGCGGGGCGCAAATCCTCCCGGAAAGCGAGCTGATCCATGGGTTTGCAGAGCTATAACGCCAAGCGCAGTTTCGACAAGACGCCGGAGCCGAAGGGCGACAAGGTCGATACGCAGGGATCGAGTTTCGTCATACAGAAGCACGATGCCCGCCGGCTGCATTACGATTTCCGGCTGGAGATGGACGGCGTCCTTAAAAGCTGGGCGGTAACCCGCGGGCCGAGCCTTGACCCGGAGGACAAGCGCCTTGCGGTCCACGTCGAGGACCACCCTCTAAGCTACGGCGACTTCGAAGGCGTAATCCCGAAAGGTCAATATGGCGGCGGCACCGTCATTCTTTGGGATCGTGGTGTCTGGCGCCCGATTGGCGACGCGAAGAAAGGCTACCGCAAAGGCCATCTCGAATTTGAACTGGAGGGCGAAAAGCTTAAAGGCCGCTGGCATCTTGTACGTATGCATGGAAAACCCGGTGAAAGCCGTGAAAACTGGCTGCTGATCAAGGGCGACGACGAAGAGGCAAGGCATGATGGCGGCGCCGATATTCTGGAGGAGCGGCCGGAATCCGTGAAGACTGGCCGAAGTGTTGAAGAAGTTGCCGCCAAGCCGAAAGACACCTGGAATTCGAAGCCCGTATCGAAAAAGACCGTTAGTTCCTCCTCGGGCCAAAAACAGGCGCATGCCCTTCCGAAAGGTGCCCGCAAACAGGCGCTGCCATCCTTTGTGCCGCCGGCACTTGCGACGCTGAAACCTAAGCCACCGGAAGGCTCCCGCTGGCTGCATGAGATCAAGTTCGACGGCTATCGCCTGCAGGTCCGTATCGACCACGGCAAACTCCAGCTTCTGACCCGTAGCGGACTGGACTGGACCGAAAAGTTCGGCGATGCCGTGTCGGGAGCGCTCAAGTCGCTGCCGGCAGAAACACTGATGATCGACGGTGAAATCGTGGTGGAACGGGACAGCGGCGCCTCGGATTTCTCTGCCTTGCAAAAGGACTTGAGCGAAGGGCGCAGCGACCGCTTCGTTTTTTATGCCTTCGATCTCCTGTATCTGGATGGCACGGATTTGCGCGGGGCGGCGCTGACGGACCGCAAGGCGCTACTGGAAAAGCTGCTGCCCGCCAGCAACCCGCATCTTCGCTACAGCGAACATTTCGAGGAAAGCGGCGGGCTTGTTCTCGATCATGCCTGCCGCCTCAGCCTCGAGGGCGTTATCTCCAAGGTCAAGGACAGCAAATACGTCTCTGGCCGCAAGGGTAACTGGGTGAAATCCAAGTGCTCGATGCGGCAGGAATTCGTCATCGGCGGCTATACGCTTTCCTCCGCGTCGGACCATGCCATCGGCTCGCTGGCGCTCGGCGTTTATGAGGAAGGCAAGCTGCGTCATGTCGGCCGCGTCGGCACCGGCTATACCGCTGACATTGCCGAAATGCTGCTTGGCCGCCTGAAGCCGCTGGGCATCGATGACAGCCCTTTCGGCGAAAAGCTCACGGCACTTGCGCGCCGCGACCTGCATTTCGTCAAGCCGGAACTGGTTGCAGAAGTGGAGTTTCGTGCCTGGTCCGGAGATGGCAATCTGCGCCATGCATCATTCCGCGGCTTGCGGGAAGACAAGCCGGCGGGCGAAATCGAACGCGAGGATAAAGCCGTGTCGGAACAAGGGACGCCGCAGTCAAAGATCAAGTTCACCCATCCGGAACGACTTTATTGGCCGGACAATGGCGTGACCAAGGAAGGGCTTGCCGATTATTACACCCAGGTCTGGCGCTATATGGCCCCCTTTGTCGTCAACCGGCCTCTGGCGCTGCTGCGTTGTCCTGAGGGGATCGATGGGCAGCGTTTCTTCCAGAAACACGCCTGGCGCGGTGTGAACAAGGCGATAGAACAGATCAAGGATCCGAAGGACAAGGGCGGGGAACCACTGATCAGGATTACGGATTTCGATGGCATGATGGCCCTGGTCCAGTCCGCTGCGCTTGAAATTCACCCATGGGGGGCGACAACCGCGAACTGGGAAAAGCCTGACATGATCACCATGGATATAGACCCCGGCGAGGACGTGTCATGGCAGGAGGTAATCGGCGCGGCACTGGAACTGAAGCGGCGTTTCGAAGATGCCGGTCTGGCCGCTTTCGTGAAAACCTCCGGCGGCAAGGGGTTGCATGTCGTGGCACCTTTGAAACCGGAAGCGGGATGGCCGGCCTTGAAGGCCTTTGCAAAGACCATGGCGGATGACATGGCCAAGGCGGAGCCGGAGAAATATCTTGCGGTGGCAACCAAAGCGAAACGCCAGGGCCGCATCTTCCTCGACTATCTGCGTAATGGCAGGGGCAATACGGCTGTTGCGCCCTATTCGACACGTGCCCGACCGGGAGCCGCCATTTCAGCGCCAATCGAATGGGCGGAACTCTCAGATGAGATAGGTCCGGCACACTTCACGGTCAGCAATATCGGCGCGCGCCTTTCTGCCCTGAAGAAGGATCCATGGGACGGCTTTTTCGCTGCCGCGCGACCCCTGCCGAAAAAGGCCCGATGAGCGTCAGCCTTTCTTGTCCGAGGCAAGGCTTTTCTTCAAGGCATCCATGATGTTGATGACATTGCCGCCGGTCCGGGTTTTCGTGCCGGTCTTCTTTTCCGGGGAAGAGACGGTCTTGCTCTTGGTTTTTAGCAAAGCGCTGATCTTTTTCTGGATCGGATCCTGCACCAGCGCCGGTTTCCATCCCGTCATCTGTTTGCCGATGCGTTTTTCCATCGCGTCCAGCAGCGGCTTTTCGAATTTCATCTTCGGATCCAGCGCGTCGATGCTTTCGCGCACTTCCTCGCCATAGTGCAGGGTCCACAGAATGATGCCCTTGCCTGACGGTTCCAGGAGAACCGCTCTTTCGCGGCGATAGAGAACAAGCCGCGCAATGCCGACAACGCCGTTTGCCCGCATGGCTTCCCGTATCACGCTGAAGGCTTCCGTGCCGATCTTGTCTTCCGGTCGCAGGAAGTGCGGCCGGTCGTACCATATCCAGTCGATAGAGCCTGTGGGCACGAAGGTCTGGATGTCGATGGTGCGGGTGCTTTCGAGCGCGACCGCATCGATCTCGACATCCTCCAGCAACACATAATCGTCTTCGGCGCGGGGAAACCCCTTTACCTGGTTTTTTGCGGCCACCGGCTTGTGGGTAACGCTGTCGACATAGCGGCTTTCGACGCGATTGCCGGTTTTGCGGTTGAGAACGTGGAAGCGGTATTTGTTGCTTTCTGTTGTGGCAGGCGTCAGCGAAACTGCGGCCGTCACCAGCGACAGCTTCAGATAGCCCTTCCAGAAAACCTGCCGTGCCATGATCCGCGATCCGCCTTGTCGCCTGTTGTCTCCCGGATCAACAACCACAGGGTGGCTTTTGTTCCGGGAGCTTTGGCAGAGAGGGCGGGTCTCTGTCTCAGCCGAACAACGATGTAAGACCATAGACAGATGCGGATATCAGGGCAGCGGCCGGCATGGTCACGACCCAGGCAATGACGATATTGCCCGCAAGGCCCCAACGCACCGCCGAGACGCGACGTGCGGCACCGACGCCGATGATGGCGCCGGTGATCGTATGGGTGGTGGACACCGGAATGCCGAGCCACGTCGCGCCGAAAAGTGTCAGCGCACCGCCGGTTTCGGCGCAGAACCCCTGCATCGGGTTCAGCCTGGTGATTTTCGACCCCATGGTGTGCACGATGCGCCAGCCGCCGAACAGTGTGCCGAGCGCCATGGCCGACTGGCACGAGATCACCACCCAGAACGGCACGTAGAAGCTCTCTCCAAGATGGCCCTGGCTGAACAGCAGCACAGCGATGATGCCCATGGTCTTCTGTGCGTCATTGCCGCCGTGGCCGAGCGAATAGAGTGAGGCGGAAATGAACTGCATGATGCGGAAGGTACGATCCACGGCGAAGGGCGTCTGGCGCACGAACAGCCAGGAGACGGCAAGCACCAGCAGCAGTGCCAGGAAAAAGCCGATGGCCGGCGACATGAAGATCGCGCCCACGGTTTTCAGAAGACCCGACCAGACGATGGAATTGAAACCGACCTTCGCAAAGCCCGCACCGACGAGACCGCCGATCAAGGCATGTGACGAGCTGGAGGGAATGCCGAAAATCCAGGTGACGATATTCCAGACGATGGCGCCCATCAATGCCGCGAAGATGACCTGCGGGGAGACGATGGCCGGATCGATGATGCCGGTGCCGAGCGTTTCGGCCACATGCAGGCCGAAGAACAGGAAGGCGATGAAATTGAAGAAGGCCGCCCATGCCACCGCATATTGCGGGCGCAATACACGGGTGGAAACGATGGTGGCGATGGAATTTGCGGCGTCGTGGAGACCGTTCAGAAAATCGAAGAACAGCGCGATGGCGATAAGGCCGACAAGCAGTGGCAGTGCAAGCGCGACATCCATCAGACGTTCTCGATAACGATGCCGCTGATCTCGTTCGCCACGTCCTCGAAGCGGTCAACGACCTTTTCGAGTTCGCTGTAGATCTCGCTGCCGATCATATAGGCCATGGCATTGCCGGTCGCACCATGGCGCCGGAAGAGGTCCTTCAGGCCCTGGTCATGAAGCTCGTCGGAGCGCCCTTCAACGCGGGTGACCTCTTCGGCAATCACCGACAGGCGCTGGGCATTGGTGCCGACCTTTTCCAGAAGCGGGATGGCTTCGGCGACGAGGCTTGCCGCACGTACGATCTCGTGGCCCATCTCGCGCATCAGCGGGTCGAATTCGGTTTGCTCGAACAGCCGGATCGTCTTGACGGTCTTGTGCATCATGTCGATGGCGTCATCCATGGACTGGATGAGGTCCTTGATATCGCCACGATCAAATGGCGTTATGAAGCTGCGGCGCACCGCAAGCAGAACGTCGCGGGTAATATCATCCGCCTGGTCTTCGAGGGCGACGATAAGGTCGCAGTTTTTCTCGACGTCGACGCCGCTGAGAAGTTGGTCCAGAGCTGCGGCGGCTTTGACGACCGTTTCCGAATGTTTGCTAAACATTTCGAAGAAACGGTCCTCGCGCGGCATCAGCTTGCGAAAAATGCTCATCATGCGAATTGGCCCTCAATGGCGCTTTATTAGTTGTGGGGGGTGATTGTCATAAAACTGTCATAAATGCACGCGGGGCATTGATGCAACCCGGAAAATCGGCAGTATCAACGGATATGAAATCCACGAAGAAAAGCCGGAAAGCCCGTCCGGCGCGTTCCCTGACATTGCTCCAGCAACTTGCTGCTGTTCCTGAAAAGCTGTTCACCGGCTCTTTCCGGCAGCAATATGCCGCCTTATGCTTCCGTTATACCGGAAGCGGCGAAGAGATCGAAATCCTCGTCGTCACCTCCCGCACCAGCGCACGCTGGATCATTCCGCGCGGCTGGCCGATGAAACGCAAGAAGCCGCATGAGGCTGCCGCGATCGAGGCGTGGGAGGAAGCGGGCGTTCGTGGCCGCGTGAGGAAGGACGCCGTTGGCCGCTACACCTATCTCAAGATGCTCGACAACGGCGATGTCGTTCCCTGCGTTGTCGATGTCTTCCAGATCGAGATCACCGGGGAGGAAACGAGTTTCAAGGAGCGCGGCGAACGCCTTCTGGAATGGGTTCGCCCGGACGAGGCAGCAAGGCGCGTCCGGGAAATCGAACTGAAATCGCTTCTGGTCGACTTCCGCCCGAGGGGGAAGAGGAAACGCCTGACCGAGGAAAAGTCCTGACGGCAAACACCACCAGCGAACCTAGGATGGTGAAGATGGACGTTCGGTCGATCCCGTCTCCCCCATCTCGTCCGGTGCCTTCGGTAGCAGGCGGGCGAAACGCCGGGTGATGCTGTCGATGTAAGACAGGATTGTCGGCACGACGATCAGGGTGAGTAGGGTGGAGCTGATGAGGCCGCCGATTACTGCGTGCGCCATCGGCGCGCGCTGCGCCCCGCCACCGCCCACGGCCAGCCCGAGCGGAATCATCCCGAAAATCATCGCAAGTGTCGTCATGATGATCGGGCGGAAGCGGATGATGCCGGCGCTTGCCAGCGCTTCGTTGAGCGAAAGTCCACGCTTCCTTTCGCGGTTAGCGAAATCGACAAGCAGGATGCCGTTCTTTGTAACGAGGCCCATCAGCATGATGAAGCCGATCAGCGAGAACATGTTGATCGTGCTGCCGGCAACCAAGAGCCCGACGAGGACGCCGATGAGAGACAGCGGCAGCGACGCCATGATGGCGAGCGGTTGCAGGAAGCTGCCGAATTGCGAGGCGAGCACGATGTAGATGAAGATGACCGCCATTGCGAGCGCGATTACCATGTGGCCAACCGTCTCCTCCATGGTTTCGGCGTCGCCGCCGAAACGGATACGGTAGCCGTCCGGCAGGTCGCGGGCGGCGGTAAGGTTTTTCAACACATCTGTCACTTCGCCAAGCGCTCGTCCGGATATGTTGGCCGAAACCAGCACCTCGCGGCGATTGTCGATGCGGCGGATTTCGGCGGGTGCTTCCACGGTGGTGATATCGGCGACCTGATCCAGACGTACCATCAGGGGCGAGCCGTTGGATGCCGTGCGGCTGGCGGCGATCATCAACTCGCTGATCCTCGCCGTGTCGGCACGGCGCTCGCCGGGCAGGCGCACGACGATGTCGTAGCTGTTACCGCCCGCATCCGTCCATTTCGACAGGTCCTCACCGGCGATGAGCGGCGAGAGCGCTGCGGCAAGATCGGATCGGGAAATGCCGAGATCGCTTGCCGCCTCGCGTTTCAGGCGTACCGAAAGGATGGAGGTCACGTCGCGGGTGCTCGAGGTCACATCCACCAGGCCGGGGATTTTTTTCATGTCTTCCATCAGACCGTCCGCGATCTTTTCGAGGATCGCCCGGTCGTCGCCAAGAATGCTGAGCTGGACGGGGCTTTCGCCACCGCCAAGACCGTTTTGCAGGATCGCGACCTCTATGCCCGATATGGCCGACAGGCGTTTGCGGATCGGATCGGCCAGCGTGACCGGAGTTCGGGTGCGCATCTCCGGCGGCACCAGTCCCACCAGAACGGCGGCGCGATGTTTACCGACGGTGCCGCCGGTATTGACGGTGGAATAGAGCATCTCGACTTCCGGGAATTCCTGGAGTGCCTTCTCGACCTGCCGCACCTTCGCCGTGGTGTAATCCAGCGAGGAGCCGACCGGTGCCGTGACGTTGATCTGGAAGCGGCCTTCATCCGTATTCGGGACGAATTCCGCACCGACCAACGGCACCATGAGCAGGCTGCCGACAAAAATGCCTGATGTGACGAGCAGGGTGACGAGCCGGTGGTGCAATGTCCAGCCGATCACGTGCCGATATTGATCGGCGAGCCATTCGAAGCCGTGATCGAAACGGGCGATCAGCCGGCCCACCGGCCCGCGCGGGGCGTTGGGTTGCGCATCCGGATCGTACCAGACGCTCGACAGCATCGGATCGAGCGTGAAGGCGACGAAAAGCGAGATCAGCACGGCAGCTGAAACGGTGATGCCGAATTCATAGAAGAACCGACCGACGATGCCGTCCATGAAAGCGACAGGCAGGAAGACCGCCACGATTGTCGCCGTTGTCGCGATAACCGCAAGTCCTATTTCGTTCGTGCCGTCGAGTGCTGCGCGGATATGGGATTTCCCCATGTGAAGGTGACGGGTGATGTTTTCGCGCACGACGATGGCGTCATCCACCAGAATGCCGATGGAAAGCGTCAGCGCCAGGAGGCTCAGTGTATTGAGCGTGAAGCCCATAACATCAATGACCGCAAGCGTGCCGATGATCGCGATCGGCAGCGTCAGTCCGGTGATGACGGTGCTGCGCCAGGAATTGAGGAACAGGAAGACGATGGCCACGGCAAGTGCCGCCCCTTCTATCAACGTCGTCTGCACCTGCGTGACGGATTCCCGAATGGGAATGGATGTGTCCGTAATGACTCGCAACTGCACGTTTTGCGGAACAAGGTCGGCATTGAGGGCGTCCAGGCGCTTTCTCACATCCGCGACAACCTGAACCGTGTTGGCACCCTGAACCTTGACGATGTCGATCGCCAGCGCAGTCTGGCTATTATAGAGGGCACGGTTTTCGGGGTCGGCAGCCCCCTCGGAGAGTGCGGCGATGTCGCGAAGATAAATGGCTGCGCCACCGCGCCGGGCGACGACCATGTCCAGCAGCGCCTGCGGTTCTGCGATGCGGCCCTGCACCTGGATCGTGCGTTCGGAAACGGTATCGACAAGGCTTCCAGCCGGGCTGTTGCTATTGCCGGTGCGTAGCGCGCTCACCACCTCGTTAATCCCGATCCCAAGCGCGCGCATGCGGGTGTCGTCGATCACGATGTCGATCTGCCGCTTGCGGGCGCCGACCAGCGTTGCCTGCCCGACGCCGGGAACAGTCGTCAGTTGCCGCACCACCTTCTGGTCGGCAAGGGTGGTGAGTGCGGGTACGTCGAGCGACGTCGAGCTTATCGCCACCGACAGGATAGGCTCGGCGGCGGGATCGAACCTGGATATGACCGGCTTTTTGGCCTCTTGCGGGAAATTCGCGTCGATGGCGGCGATCTTGTCGCGCACGTCCTGTGCCGCGGTCGCGCTCTTAACCTCGAGCTTGAATTTTGCGACGACGACAGAGCGTCCCTCGTAGGAGGTTGACGTGATCTCGTCCAGACCGCCGATGGCGTTCAGCGCATCCTCGACCGGGCGCGTCAATTCTGTCTCCACCGTTTCCGGCGTGGCGCCCGGATAAGCGGTGGACACCACAACGACCGGAACGTCGACATTGGGGTAAAGGTCGAGCCCCAGCCGCTGCAACGAGAAAAGACCCATGACCAGAAGCGCCACCATCATCATGCTGGCGAAAACGGGGTGGGAGACGGATATGCGGGTCAGAAACATCTCAGCCTGCCTTGTCGACCGTAACAGCCATGTCGGGCTGCAATTCGGGAAGCGGTGCGGTCAGGATCGTCTCACCGTCCTGTAGACCGGCGCCTATCTCGATCAGGCTGCCATCGTTCCAGCGCGATCCCACCGCCACCGTCTGGCGGCGAAGGTGGCCGTTCAGGACTTTAAGGACGTGATAGCCGGTTTCGTCTTCGCGAAGCGCGATTGCAGGAACGACAAGCGCATCGTTTTTTTCGCGCACGAGGATGGACCCGCTGGCGAACATTCCTCCCCACAGCCGGCCGTCGCGGTTGGCAAGCCGCAGATAGATGGCGACAAAGCGCGTCCCGTCTTCGGCAACCGGGCTGATGCGCTCAACGGTGCTTCTGAGAGGCTGTCCGCCGATGCCGTCAATATCGAGTTCGGCGGTCTGGCCAACGGCGACACGTGGGATGTCGCGCGTGGCAACGAGAACCTTCGCCTCAAGCATACTTGTATCGACCAGCGTCATGAGTTCACCATCGACACTGACGCGGGAGCCGGTTTCTGCCTGCCGGCGAGTAATGGTGCCATCAAAAGGCGCGCGGATTTCGGCATTGCGAAGGGCAAGGCGGGCGATATCCACCTGCGCCGAAAGGCTCTGAAGCCTTGCCGTTTTCACAACGACATCGCTCTTCGCCTTGTCGAGCTGTTCAGCCGATGCGATGTTTTTTGACGCTAGCTGTTCGGTTCGGGTGAGGGCCTGCATCGCCAGTGTCAGTTCGGCCTCGGCCGCATCCCGATCACTCTGCCGCAGCAGGAGAGTCGATTGCAGTTCCTCGGTTTCGAACCGTACCAGCAGGTCGCCCGCCCGCACCGCCTGTCCGTCCCGGACGTTCATCTCGAGAATTTTTCCAGCCTCGCGGGCGCGGATCACGACACGGCTGACCGGCTGAAGTTCGCCACTGATGCTGAGCCGCTCCGCCATCGCTCGTGTGCCGATCCTTGCGATTTCCGCAGCCGTCAGTTCGAACGGGATACCGGCCGGGCTCATCGAGGTTGACGCCACGATCCCCTTGACGCGCTCGTTCGCATCGACGCTTCCGCGCGCCGGATCAAGAGCCGTGACGACGAGAGCGCAGCCCGCAAGCGCGATCCCCGCCTTGATCGTTCTTTTCACCCACATGACATAATCCTTCCAGGCAAAACTCATCCTGTGACCGCCGATCGAGCGGTCATGTCGCCTGTCTTCCAGGCTGATGGCTTCTGGATAAGTGTTCATAATTGCAGCAGCATTACCCGCCCGCATCTTCTGCGCCGCAATACTGCCGCAACCTTTCTGGCAGACAAGGAGGGGGCGAAGGGACGGTGGCAAATGAGACTTCTGTTGATTGAGGACGAAAAGGAAATGGCGGATGCGCTGTCGACGACGCTCGGCAAGCAGGGGATCGTCATCGACCATACGATGCGGCTCGGCGATGCGATGGAGCTGGCGCGCCAGCATGTCTATGATGCCATTCTGCTCGACCGTCGTCTGCCGGACGGGGAGGGGCTGACCTTCATTCCAAAGCTGCGCCGCGCCGGTATCGATACGCCGATCATTTTATTGACGGCGATGAACGAACCGGAGGAGCGGATCGAGGGGCTGAATGGCGGTGCCGACGACTATCTCGGCAAGCCGTTTCTCGTCGGCGAACTGCTGGCGCGGCTGCGCGCGGTTTTGAGAAGGCCGGCAAGCATCGCCCCGTCGCAGATCGCTGCAGGCCGCATCGTGATCGATCCGCTTCATCTCAGCGTCACGATCAACTCGCTTCCCTTCGATCTGCCAAGGCGCGAGCTGATGGTCCTCATCACGCTGGCGAAACGAAAAGGCAAATCCGTGCTGCGCTCGACGCTTGAGGCGGCCGTGTACAATTACGAGGAGGAAATCCAGTCCAATGCGCTCGATGCGCATATATCGAGACTGCGCAAACGCCTGCTCGACGCTTCGGCCGGGGTCAGCGTGCATAATATTCGCGGCATCGGTTATCTGCTCAGGGAAGACACATGAAAGCGCAGGGCAAGTCCAATCCGTCCTTGTGGTGGCAATTGAGCTGGCAGCTCAGCATTGTCGTCTCCTCCATGATCGCTGTCGTCATCGTCGGGCTTTGCGTTTACGGGGTGATGAAGCTCTCGCCCAATATCGGGCTCTGGAACGATTTGTCGGCGACGCTTGACGAGTCGCTTTCGCTTGATCCGCAAAAGGGTCTGGTCGTTACCGAAGGACCGGCATTACGCGCCTTGAAAGCGAAGAATGAGACGTTGTGGTTCGTGGTCTCGACACCTGACGGTCACGCGGCGACCTTCGGAACCGTACCGGCTGTTTATGCCGAACTGGCACGCTACGTTCATCTGATGACGGACGCCGATATTCGCGGCGGCAGCGGCATATCCGAGGTTGCTTCGGCTGAAAGTATCGAGACGACGTCGGGACCCGTCAGGATCATGTTCGGCGGAACCTCTAATGCACGAGCGTCGTTTCTGACGCTTCTTGCCGGCACCTATCCGATTTACGTCCCCCTCCTGGCGGTTCTTTTGCCTGCGGTGTTTTTCTCCGTGCCACACATCGTGCGCCGGGCGCTTGCTGGCCTGAGCTCCGTCGTCAAAAAAGCACCGGAGATCGACCCGCGACGACCGGGTTCGAAGCTTCCCGTCGAAGATGTGCCGCGCGAAGTCGTTCCGTTGATCGTTTCCTTCAACAGCGTTCTCGAGCGGCTCGAAGAGCAGTTCCAGGCGCGGCAACGTTTTCTGATCGATGCCGCGCACGAATTGAGGACGCCGATTGCAATCATGCAGACCCGGATAGAGGGCCTGCCCGGACCTGACCAGCAGCGCCTGATGGAGGATGTCGCGCGGCTCGGTGAAACCGCCGAACAGCTTCTTGCCTTTGAGCGAAACGATCAGGTGAACGACCGGCGCGAGGCGGTGGACCTTGTCGATATCGCCAAAACGGTTGTGGCAGAGCTCGCGCCGCTTGCGCTTTCGGCAGGTTACGACATCTCCTTCGAAACGCAGATCGAAAAATACGACATGCAAGGCAACCCCTTCGCCCTGCCGCGCGCCATCAGCAATATCGTGCGCAACGCCATCGACCATGGTGGAAACAAGGGGCTGATCCATGTCTCGGTTCTCGCAAACGGCGAAATCGCGATTTCCGACGAGGGGCAGGGCATACCCGAGGACCAGCAGGAGCGGATATTCGAACCTTTCTATCGGGTCACGCCGAAAAGCACGGGTGCCGGACTTGGCCTCAGCCTCGTCAAGAAGATCGTCGCCAATCATAACGGCCGTATCGTGCTGGAAAGCAACCCCTCTGGAAGCACGTTCCGGGTTCGATTCTGATTGCGCTTTGCGCGCTGTAGACCGGTCGCGGCGATTGTAATGCTGCCGCAACGTTCGCGGTCATAATGTGTGGGCACGGGATCAACCGTGCCAACCGGAGTACACACAGTGACACACCCACCGGATCGTTTTCTTCCGGATTTCCGGCGAGAAGACGGCGCGTAGAAAGCGCGTCGCCGGCCCGGAACCTCGCGCAATGCTGCAGCGCCAATAATCGCAGCAGAGCACCAATCCGATTTCATATTCGGTTCATCCTGGGCGCGCACAGTCCCGGCCAAATCACTCCACGCCCCAGTCCAAACAGTCATACTCCCCGGAATTTTACGATGTCGCATACTGAAATCGCCGCATTCGCTGCGGAAAAAAACTCGGCGAAACCCGAGCCGGTCATCGCTGCGCAAACCATGACTGGCGATGGGCTGGAACTCCTCCGTTTTCCCCTGGCCTGGAGCGTTGCGACCTTCGTTATGCGCGCTCATTGGAAACGGGGCTTCCTTTTCTGGATGCGTTTTTTGGCTCATCCGCTTGTAACCCTGCGGTGGTGGCGGTTTCTGTCACGATTCTCGGCGACGCAAAAACTGCCACCGCCGCATGACGAGCTTCTTCAGAAACCCCTGTCGAAATTCCTCGTCGGCAAAATCTCCTATGGAAGACGGCTGGATTTTCTCATGAAGAATTTCGTCATCGCCAGCGATTGTTTTTCCAGAGAGGTTATGGCTGCGCTCTGGAGTGGAAAAACGATCGAA
The DNA here is from genome assembly GCF_030758035.1 of Rhizobium sp. AN68. Lineage (NCBI taxonomy): Bacteria > Pseudomonadati > Pseudomonadota > Alphaproteobacteria > Hyphomicrobiales > Rhizobiaceae > Rhizobium > Rhizobium sp. AN68. The sequence continues at coordinate 1,868,618 of NZ_JARWMI010000002.1, forward strand.
ATCGGCACCCTAGGCGGCCGTGCTGACGAATATCGCTGCACGCTTGCTCTTGCGGATTTATGTGGCGGCCGCCACGAAGGCGCTCTCGCGGTTCGGCTGATCAGAACCCGTGACGACGTCACCTTGTGGACGACGAAGTTTATCTTCGTGACGCAGGATGGGGGGAGGGTACAGGACGATTGCCGTTGGCGGCATGCAGGGGCCACGCGCCGCAAAGCAGGAGATGGTGGCAGTAACGCGCGACCTTGCGGGTCTTCGCCCGAAGGATGCCGTTTTGATGCTGCTGCAAGGTCTAATAGAGACGGAAGCGGGTTCCTATTTCGCAGTCTCCCACGCCAGACATCCGATCAATTATCGTCGCGCGCGGCGGCAGAGAATGTTGCTTTCCGACATAGACGCATTCTGGCGGGAACGTTCCGCCGAGCCGGACGACGTGTTCGGTTTTCAGGTACCGGTTTCAACCCTCGAGGGCGCGGACAAACGCAGCAAGATGAAGCTTGCCTTTTTTGCCATGGCCGACCGGCTTTGCGAGGGTAAAGCTGGGAGTGCTGCGAAGAGTTGAGGCCACAGATCCGAGTTGGTCGTCGACACCGTCATGCCGCTGCATCGGCAGCACGGCCGAGTTTTTGCAGGCCGCATTCGCGGACGATCTCGGCAATGTGGGTAAACTGCGCCGAGAGCGGATTGCTCTTGCGCCACACCATGCCGATGGTGCGGGATGGTCTTGGCTCTGCCAGCCGAAATACCGAGACGGTGGATTGCCGCGTTTCCATATCGACAGCCATCTGCGGAATGAGCGTGACGCCGATGCCGGCGCCGACCATCTGGACCAGCGTCGAGAGCGAACTGCCCTCCATCAGCACGCGCGGCGGCGCGTTCGTTGTACTGCAGAAAGACAGTGCCTGATTGCGGAAACAATGGCCTTCCTCGAGCAGCAGCAGGCGCATTTCACCGAGCTTGCCAGCGCTCGGCACCGGCATCCCCGCATCCTCCATCGGCCGGACCAGAATGAATTCCTCGGAAAACAGCGGAACCTCTTCCAGCGACGCTTCGGACACCGGAAGCGCGACGATTGCCATGTCCAGCCGGGCTTCCAGGAGGTCCTCGATCAGTTTCTGTGTCACCGCTTCGCGCGGACGCGTTTCCAGTCCCGGATAATGCCGGGTGAGCGTCTTGATGACCTGCGGTAAAAGATAGGGCGCGACCGTTGGAATGACGCCGATGCGCAGGCGGCCGCTGAGCGGGCCGTGCCTTGCCCTCGCCAAATCCTGCAATTCATCCACTGAACGCAGGATCAGGCGGGTGCGTTCGGCGAATTCATCGCCGAGAGCGGTCAGCCTGATCTGGCGGCTGCCCCGTTCGACGAGCGGCGCGCCGATCAGCTCTTCCAGTTCCCTGATCTGTAGCGAAAGTGCTGGCTGGGAAATGGAGCACGCCTCCGCTGCCCGCCCGAAATGGCCGATCTTCGCCAAGGCGTCGAAATAACGCAGGTGTTTCATCGATAGTCCAATCATAAGCTGAGCATATCGCAGCCTTTAGAATATACAATTGGAAATTATGGAACCCGGCTGTTAGTCATCGTCATGACAGAAAGAGGATGTAGCTGTTCGGTATCACCAGCGTCACTGCGCGCTTTCCGTAAGGATGACCTGCTGTGGGCTGTGGTTCCAACATGCTGCGCATGTCGAATTGACTATGTCGTTTAATTACTAAACCCATCGGAGGGCGAAATGGACGCAACTTCAAAACCGGCTGGCAAGTGTCCCGTCATGCATGGAGGCAATACGGCCTCCGGTAAATCGGTTACCGAATGGTGGCCGAACGCGCTGAACCTCGATATCCTGCATCAGCACGACACCAAGACCAATCCGCTCGGCACCTCCTTCAATTACCGCGAAGCGCTAAAGACGCTCGACGTGGAAGCCCTGAAGGCCGATCTGCGCGCCCTGATGACGGAAAGCCAGGACTGGTGGCCGGCCGACTGGGGCAGCTATGTGGGCATGATGGCCCGCGTGACCTGGCATGCGGCCGGTTCTTACCGCGTGACGGACGGACGCGGCGGCGCCAACACCGGCAACCAGCGCTTTGCACCGCTCAATTCCTGGCCTGATAATGTGAACACCGATAAGGGCCGCCGCCTGCTGTGGCCGATCAAGAAAAAATACGGCAACAAGATTTCCTGGGCCGATCTCATCGCGCTCGCCGGAACGATCGCTTATGACGTTGCGGGTCTGAAGACATTCGGTTTCGCCTTCGGCCGCGAAGATATCTGGGCTCCCGAAAAGGACACCTATTGGGGTGACGAAAAGGAATGGCTGGCACCGAGCGATGGTCGTTACGGTGACGTGACCAAGCCCGAGACGCTGGAAAATCCGCTTGCCGCCGTGCAGATGGGTCTCATCTACGTCAATCCGGAAGGCGTCAACGGCAAGTCCGATCCGCTGGCGACAGCCGCGCAGATGCGCGAAACCTTTGCCCGTATGGGCATGGATGACGAAGAAACCGTCGCGCTCACCGCAGGCGGCCACACCATCGGCAAGTCGCACGGCAATGGCAGCGCCGCCAACCTCAGCCCCGATCCGGAAGCAGCAGGCCCCGAATATCAGGGTCTAGGCTGGATCAACACCAAGGGTCGCGGCATCGGCCGTGACACCGTGGTGTCCGGTATTGAAGGTGCCTGGACAAGCGAACCGACCAAGTGGGACAACGGCTTCTTCGAGATGCTGTTCAAGCATGAGTGGACATTGACGCACAGCCCGGCTGGCGCGTCCCAGTGGGCGCCGATCACCATTGCCGAAGAGGACAAGCCTGTTGACGTCGAGGATCCCTCGATCCGCACCATCCCGATGATGACCGATGCCGACATGGCCCTGAAGGTCGATCCGATCTACCGCGAGATTTCGCTGAAGTTCAAGGATGACCAGGACCACTTCTCCGAGGTCTTTGCCCGCGCATGGTTCAAGCTGACCCACCGCGACATGGGCCCGAAGTCCCGCTACTTCGGCCCGGATGTTCCCGCAGAAGACCTGATCTGGCAGGATCCCATCCCGGCAGGTTCCACGAGCTACGATGTCGCTGCCGTAAAGGCAAAGATCGCCGCTTCCGGTCTGGCGGTCGCCGATCTGGTCTCGACCGCATGGGACAGCGCCCGTACCTTCCGTGGTTCGGACAAGCGCGGCGGCGCCAATGGTGCGCGCATCCGCCTAGCGCCGCAGAAGGACTGGGAAGGCAACGAGCCCGCCCGTTTGGCCCATGTGCTTTCGGTGCTGGAGCCGATTGCCCGTGAAACCGGCGCCAGCATCGCTGATGTCATCGTTCTCGCAGGCAACTACGGTGTTGAGCAGGCGGCGAAATCAGCCGGCTTCGATGTCGCCGTGCCTTTTGCACCCGGTCGTGGCGATGCCTCAGCCGAGCAGACTGATGCAGACAGCTTTGCGCCGCTCGAGCCGCTGGCGGATGGTTTCCTGCAACTGGGTGAAGAAGGACTATGTCGTCAGCCCCGAAGAACTGCTGCTGGACCGCGCTCAGCTTCTGGGTCTCACGGCGCCGGAACTGACCGTTCTCATCGGTGGCCTGCGCGTCATTGGCGCCAATTACGGCGGCGCAGCGCATGGTGTGTTCACGCAGACCCCAGGTGCTCTGACCACTGATTTCTTCGCAACGCTGACGGATATGGCCTATTCCTGGGTTCCGACCGGCGGCAATCTCTATGAGATTCGCGATCGCAAGTCCGGAGCAACCCGATATACGGCGACCCGCGTGGACCTCGTTATCGGCTCCAACTCCATCCTGCGTGCCTACGCGGAAGTTTACGCGCAGGACGACAACAAGGAAAAGTTCGTGCGTGATTTCGTCGCCGCCTGGACGAAGGTCATGAACGCCGACCGTTTCGACCTTGTCTGATAAGGCTGACTAGTCCAAAAAAGCCCCTCCCTGAGCGATCAGGGAGGGGCAATTTTCTATCTGCGGTCGGAGGATGGAACCGGTTTTTCGGGTGATGGCTTTTCGCCACTATCCCCCGGCGCCTTGCCGCCCTTTTCATTCTCATGCGCATCCGGCCCAGCGACGATGACGCCGCGGCCCTGCTCTTCGCGCTTCTTGTCGGCGAAATCGCCGGGTTCCTTTTTGTCGTTCATACTGATCTCCCTTCGTGATTTCATTTGTCTGGAGATCAAACGGCTGGTCGGGGCAGAGGTTCCAAGGCTCACATTGGAGCGGGATCGACTGGCAGCACAGCAATGTTTTGCATTACAACCATCTTTGCTATTAACATGAATTGATAAGTCATGTTATTGCGGCCTCATGTGGTGGAGCGTGCGGCGCCGTTATCGTGACGCGCATGTCTTACAACCTCGGCTCGACAACTGAACGGTACCCGCATTGAGTTTCTGGCACTCCATGACCTGGCACACGGAAGGGATCAGCGTCACTGCGCCGGTCAAATGGCGCCAACTGGACGGGCTCGTCAGCGCCTTCTGGGAGGCAGAGAGCCAGATGGGCGCGAAGGGTTATTACCTGGCCGCCGATCCACGTATCATGATATTTTTCAACGATGTCTCGTCGCGCATCAGCATTTCCAACCGCGACGGCGAGTTCACGCAGCATTCCCGCCCCATGACGCGGGCGGTCTATGTGCCGGCCGGTGTTCCCATGTGGACGAGCAGCAACGCTACGCACCGGTTTTCGCACCTCAATCTGCATATCCACAAGGACCGTCTGCTGCGTTTCCTGTCGCCATCGGTCGGCAGTTCGGCGGCGATGACAGCCTTGCGCCGCCCGGTCGAGATACAGGATATCGGCTCTGTCGAAACACTGGCTGGACTGCTTGTCGATGAACTCGCCGAGCCTTCGAAACATGCGGTCTATGCGGAAAGCCTTGTTGGCAGCATCGTTGCCGGTCTCCTCGATATTCCCGGAACTTCGCCGGAACAGGTAAATGGCAGGCTGACGCAGGCGCAGATGAACAAGCTGCTTGCCCGTGTCGAAAGCCGCGGTGACGACCGCATGACGGTTGCAGAAATGGCCGACATCGTCGGGCTTTCGGAAAGCTGGTTCGCAACCGTGTTCCGCCAGACAACGGGCAAGACGCCGCTGCAATGGCAACTGGAGCGGCGGATAAGCCTTGCCCAGAAACTGTTGCTCGAAGGCGATCTCACGGTGGCCGATATCGCTGCCCAGCTAGGCTTTTCCGATCAGGCCCATTTGACCAAAGCCTTCCGCCAGTCCGTGGGCAATACGCCAGCCGCCTGGCGGCGCATGCACAGGCTGCTTTGAATGGTCGCCTTGCCGTCTATGCGGAGCGGGTTCGGCGCATGCCTCGAGCTTCGTTCCACGTCACCCCAGGTCATGACGTGGAACGTTAGGATGGTTACGTAGTATGTTGAAAAGTAGAGATATACTTACCCTCACCACGTCTTGCGCAGCGTAGCTGAGAACGCTCGGCCGGGGTTGTAGAAGTCTGCGCCGAAACCGCCATAAGAGACGTGCTTCTCGTTGAAGAGGTTGGAGACATTCACCTCCAGCGAGGTGGTTTCCTGGATTTTGTAGCTGAACGCTGCGTCCATGGTCACGCTGCTGCCGGTCGAAACCTTGTTCGCGTCATCAAAATAATACGAGCCGGTGAAGCGTCCGCCGAGCCCGAAGGTCATGTCGCCGCGTTTGTCGTTGCCGGCCAGCGTGTAGTTTACCCAAAGCGAGGCCTGATGTTCAGGCACGAATTGCGGGCGGTTGCCGACATTGCCAGCGATGCCGTTTTCGGTGATTTCCGCGTTGAGATAGGAATAGGCCGCCGTCAGGCTCAGCTCGTCGGTAACTTCCGCCTTGGCCTCGAGGTCGAGACCGCGCACGCGCACCTCGCCGATGGTGGTGGGCAGGCTGGTGATCGGGCTGGTGACGGTAATATTGTTCTTCTTGAGGTCGTAGATCGATACCGTGAACAGGGCAGGGAAGGCATCCGGGCGATACTTCACGCCAAGCTCGATCTGCTCACCGCGTTCGGGCTCAACGGTCAGGCCCGAGGCCGGCACCACGGATTCGGCGTAGCTGATATAGGGCGCGATCTCGTTCGTGACCTTGTAAGACACGCCGATGCGCTTTGTCAGTTCGCTGATATCGCCGCTTGCCGTCGTGCCGTTCAGCCTGTTGGTCTGGTCGGTGTCGATCCAGTCATTGCGCAGACCGGCGCTGACGGTCAGCCTGTCGAAGAAGGTCAGGTCCTGCTGGAGGTAGATTGCCCTTGTCTTTTGATCCGTCAGCGAGCTGGCGTAGAGCGGCACCGAAGCGGGCGCACCGGTATAGACCGGGTTCAGCCAGTTGATGCCTGGCGCAGAACCGAAGTAGCTTTTGCTGCCGGACGAGTAGTCGTTATAAAAAACGCCGACAAGGCTGCGGCTTTCGACGCTTTCGAACGTCGCGTCATATTGCAGCCGGGTGTCGATCAGGAAATTCTCGGTTTCGGTCTCGTTGCCGAAATAGGAACGGTTGGCGATGGTCGAGCCATTGGTCGGTGTGGACGAGATATACGCATAACCGAAATCGGTATTTGCCTTGCTGTAGCGCGCGTTCGAACTCAGCGTCAGGCCAGAGCCGAAATCATGGTCGAACATCACGCTCAGCGAATTGCGGTTGGTGCCGCGGTAATTATAGTCCGGTTCACCGAAGAAACGGCTCCTGTCGAAATGCGAGCCGACCGGATGGCCGCCGCCGCCGGGAACGCCGTCCTTGTTGAGATGATCGTAAACGACGGTGAGGCTGGTGGCATCGGTGGGCCGCCATGTCAGGCCGCCCATGAAGAATTTTTCATCGTCGCGGGAATAGTCATATTCCGCGTCGGCATTTCTGAGCTTGCCGGTCAGGCGGTATGACAGGGTATCGTCGCTGGTGATGTTGTCGCCGAAATCGAAGCCGGTTTCAGCGCGGCTATAGGAACCGCCTGTCACATAGGCCTCACCAAAGCGGCTGCGTTTGGGAACCTTGGTCGAGTAGTTCACCGAACCGCCGGGATCGGATACGCCAAAGGTCGTGGAATTGCCGCCCTTCAGGACTTCCACGCGCTCATAGGCATAGGTCTCTTCGCGCAGCGCGCCGAAGGGACGGCCGAGCGTCAGCCCGTCGCGATAGGTGTAGGCGTCGAAACCGCAGAATCTTGAAATAGTCGAAACGGTCGTCCGAGCCGTAGAAATCCGTGGTCACACCTGCCGTGTATTGCAAGGCTTCTTCCACGGTCTGCACGCCACGCTGCTGCATTTCCTTGGCGGTGATGACGGAAACGGCGGCCGGCGTATCGAGAATGTCGGTTGCCATCTTGCTTCCGCTTGTGGTGCGGGTGGCGACGATCGACTTCTGGTCATTGTCACCGCTGTCGATGGTGATGCGCTCGAGAACCGTGCTTCCGCCCGTATTGGCGGCCTCCTGCGCCAGCGAACGAGCGGGCAGTACCGTCACAAGCGCCGTGCAGGCAAGAAGGGCTGCCTGCCCGTAGCGCAGTCGCGCGGTCCCGCCGTTGACGCCATTCATTTCAGTTTTCATTGCTAAATTCCAGAAGTTGATGCCCCAATCGCCGCTTCCACGGCCCGCTCTCGAAGCGCCCAATAACTTGAGAAAGTTTGTCCGGTATTGTAACTTTTTGCGGTTTTGTACAAAACCCCGGAAATTTCACCACTGTTGTGGCGGCATTTCCTCACCGGGGTTGACGGGGGCATGTGAAGCTGAGAGTTCAAGTCCACTTTTGAACCGTTGAGAGCTTCGCCCATGCTTTTCCTGTTTCGCTGCCTCGCGCCGGCATTCGTGTTTTTCCTGTCGATGATCGCGCCAGCCATTGCCTCGGCGGAAGAGGCGACGCGCTATCCCGTCGTCATCAAACACGCCTTCGGTACGACCACGATTGCGAGGAAGCCTCAGCGTGTCGCGACCGTCGCCTGGGCAAACCACGAGGTGCCGCTGGCGCTCGGCATCGTGCCCGTCGGTTTTGCCGCTGCCAATTTCGGCGATGATGACGGTGATGGATTGCTGCCGTGGGTAGCGAAGCAGCTTTCTGAAATGGGTGCTGCAAAGCCTGTTCTGTTTGATGAGGGTGATGGTATCGATTTCGAGGCCGTGGCGGCAACGCAGCCGGATGTCATCCTCGCCGCCTATTCCGGCCTCAGCCAGTCCGACTACGATACGCTAAGCCAGATCGCACCGGTCGTTGCCTATCCCGTGTCACCGTGGGCAACCGACTGGCGCGAGATGATCCGGCTGAACAGTGCCGGGCTTGGCATGGCGGCGGAAGGTGAGGCGCTAATCAAACGCATCGAGGGTGAGATCGCGCAGGTGGCTGCCGGCCATCCGCAGCTGAAGGGCAAGTCTGCGATGTTCGTCACCCATCTCGACGCCACCAATCTCAGTGTCGTCAATTTTTATACCGCCAATGACAGCCGGGTGAAATTTTTCACCGATCTTGGGCTGACCTCGCCGAAGAGCGTGGCGGAGGCGACGAAACCGGGGCAATTCGCCGCCGGCGTCAGCGCCGAGCGAGTCGATGCCTTCGACGATGTCGATATCGTCGTGACCTATGGTAGCCAGCCACTGCTCAAGGCGATGCGGGCCGATCCGCTGCTTGCCCGCATGCCCGCCGTTGCCCATGACGCCATCGTCATGCTGGGGCGTGATCCGCTCGGCACCGCATCCAATCCCACACCGCTGTCGATTTCCTGGGTTTTGAAGGACTACGCCGATCTTCTGGCGAAAGCAGCGGATAAGTCCTCCGGTAAAGCGAAATGACAATGGAAGGGCCTGCCAAAGGTCCGGCCGTGCTGCCGAGCGGCCGCTCCAACCGCATGCGGACCGCATGGCTCAGCGCCGTGCTGGCGCTTCTGGTGCTGCTATGTGCGCTTTCCGTGGCGATTGGCACCCGTGACGTCACGTTCGCTGACATCACGGCAGCGCTTGCCGGTCGCGTCGAGACGGTGGCGGAAGCGGCTGTCGCGGTTCGCCTGCCGCGAACGCTGCTTGCCCTGCTGTCCGGGGCAGCGCTCGGGCTCGCTGGCGCCATCATGCAGGGCGTTACGCGCAATCCGCTTGCCGATCCCGGTATTCTTGGCGTCAATATGGGCGCATCACTTGCCGTCGTTATCGCCATCGTCTGGTTCGGCATTGCCTCGGCGCAGGCCTTTATCATCACGGCGATTGTCGGGGCAGGTGCAGCTGCGGTTTTCGTTTATGTCGTCGGTTCGCTCGGACGCGGTGGGGCAACGCCGCTGAAACTCGCTCTGGCCGGTGCCGCCACCTCTGTCGCCTTCTCCTCACTCGTCATTGCCGTCGTGCTGCCGCGCAGCGATATTGCCGGCGGCATCCGTTCCTGGCAGATCGGCGGTGTCGGTGGTGCCACCTTTGACCGGATTGAGACCGTGCTGCCGTTTCTCGCCGCCGGTTTTTCCATCAGCCTTCTTTTGGCACGCAAGCTGAATTCTCTGGCGCTTGGTGATGAGTTGGCCGCCGGTCTTGGCGAGAATGTCGTAGTCGCGAGAGCCATTGCATCCTTTGGCGCTATCCTCCTCTGCGGCGCGGCGACTGCCATCTGCGGGCCAATCGGTTTCGTTGGGCTGGTCGTTCCGCATCTCTGCCGCCTGCTCGTTGGCGTCGACAATCGCTGGCTTCTGCCGTTTTCCGCGCTCGGCGGCGCCTGTCTGCTGCTTGCGGCCGATATTGTCGGGCGCATCGTGGCGCGACCGTCTGAACTCGATGTCGGTATCGTCACCGCCCTTGTCGGCGCACCTTTCTTCATCTGGATCGTCAGACGTCAGCGGGTACGCGAACTGTGAACATGCACACGTCCGTCATGGAAACTTTGGTTTCCAACCGTCACGCCCGCCAGCGCCGGCGTCGCCTTGTCATTGCAGCCCTTTCAGCTCTTTTGATCGCGGTTTTCGCATTGACGCTGATGCTGGGACAATCCTTCACGCCGCCCGGCAACGTCCTGCGGGTGCTGCTCGGAGAGGACATTGCCGGCGTCACTTTCACGGTCGGGCAGTTGCGCCTGCCACGCGCGCTGCTCTCCGTTCTCGCGGGACTGAGCTTCGGGCTGGGTGGTGTCGCCTTCCAGATCATGCTGCGCAACCCGCTTGCCAGCCCTGACATTATCGGCATCAGTTCCGGCGCAAGCGTGGCAGCGGTGTTTGCCATCGTTGTCCTGCATCTGAGTGGACCGCTCGTTTCGGTGTTCGCCGTCGTCGCCGGGCTTGGCGTCGCATTGCTGGTCTATCTACTGTCCTTCCGCAACGGGGTTGCCGGAACGCGGCTGATCCTTGTCGGCATCGGCGTTTCGGCCATGCTCGAAAGTTTCATCGCCTATATCCTGTCCGTTGCACCGGCCTGGACGCTGCAGGAGGCGATGCGCTGGCTGACGGGCAGCGTCAACGGCGCAAAACTTGCCCAGACGCTGCCGCTCTTCGTTGCGCTCATCCTCTTTGGCGGCCTGCTGCTCAGTCGCACGCGCGATCTCGAGGCATTGAGGCTTGGCGATGATATGGCCGCGGCGCTTGGGGTCCAGGTGGGGAGAACGCGCATCATCGTGATTATCGCCGCCGTCGGCATGATCGCCTTTGCCACGGCAGTTTCGGGGCCGATTGCTTTCGTCGCCTTTCTGTCCGGGCCGATTGCCGCGCGCATCGTTGGCAGCAATGGGTCGCTGCTCATTCCGGCTGCGCTCGTTGGGGCAGCCTTGGTGCTGGTGGGCGATTATTGCGGCCAGTTCCTGCTGCCTGGCCGTTACCCGGTCGGCGTCGTCACCGGCGCGCTCGGCGCGCCCTATCTGATCTACCTTATCGTGCGGGTGAACCGCAGCGGAGGCTCGTTATGACCAGCCACTCCCTTTCCGTGAACCGTCTTTCGGCCGGATACGGTGAAAACCTCATCATCGAAGGGCTGGATCTTGTCGTTCCGCGCGGCCAGATAACCGTCATCGTCGGTGCCAATGCCTGCGGCAAGTCCACGCTTCTTCGCAGCATGTCGCGGCTTATCTCTCCCCGCGCCGGTCAGGTCCTGCTCGACGGAAAGTCGATCCACCGTCTTCCCTCGCGCGAACTTGCAAGACGGATGGGTCTTTTGCCGCAGTCACCGATTGCGCCCGAGGGCATTGTCGTTGCCGATCTGGTCAGCCGCGGCCGTCACCCGCATCACGGCCTTTTCGCGCGGTGGTCGCGCCAGGATGATGAGGCCGTGGCCGCAGCCCTCGTCGCCACCGATACGGTTGAACTTGCCGAGCGGCCGGTGGACGAACTCTCCGGCGGGCAACGGCAACGCGTATGGATCGCCATGGCGCTCGCCCAGGAGACCGAGATATTGCTGCTCGACGAACCCACCACCTTCCTCGACATCAGCCATCAGGTGGAAGTGCTGGATCTTCTGACGGACCTCAACCATGCCCGTCAGACCACCATCGTCATGGTGCTGCACGATCTCAATCTCGCGGCGCGCTACGCTGATCATCTGGTCGCCATGACCGGTGGAAAGCTGCATATCTGCGGCACGCCGGAGGAGGTGCTGACGGAAGAAAACGTGCGGCACGTCTTCGGCATAGAAAGCCGTGTCATCGAAGACCCGACGTCGGGCAAACCAATGATGCTGCCGATCGGGCGGCACAGGACGGCGGCGCAACGGCCGCAATAATCCATCTATTTTTGCGGTGACCGTCTGCGTCCACGGGTGGTGGTTTTAACCGGAACGCTCGCGCCGTACTCGTTCCACCATGCCATCAATGCCTCCATGGTCGGGCCAAGTCCTTTCGCCTTTGCCGTAATTTCATATTCCACGCGTGGCGGAACCTCTGCAAAGACGGTGCGAGAGACCAGTCCATCGGCCTCGAGCTCACGCAATTGGGAGGTCAACATGTGCTTTGTGATGTCGGGAATGGCTTTGCGCAGCTCGTTGAAACGATAGACCCGCTGGTTGAGAAGCCACATGATTTCGAGCTTCCACTTGCCGGAAAGCAGCGCGAAAGCGCGACGCATTTCCTCGTGCATGTTAATGGTTTCACCGCCATTAGTCTGGTTTTCCATACTTACCACGCCAAATTCATCCTACTTGCGCATATTCATTCAATAGCACATTTTCCATGTGAGCGCCGGATCATGAGCCCCAAGCTGTTCCGGAACAACGAAAATATTGAACAAATCAAGCTGCCGAAGACATTCGGCGGCAATGGATATCCCATGTCTTCATTCTACATCTACTGGGTCGCAACAACCCTTCTCGTCCTGCTCTATCTGGCGTCGGCAGTCACCTACGTCGTCAAATCCGGCTGGGTGAGGGAGACGATAACCGGCTTCGGTTACCCTGCATACCTTGTGCCTCTTCTGACGGCGGTGAAGATCGCCGCCGTCATCGCCATCCTTGCGCGGTTCAACGTCGCCATCAGCGATCTGGCGTATGCGGGGGTACTGTTTCACCTGCTGCTGTCCGGCCTTGCACATATCGGCGTCCGCAAACCTGCCGGCGCACTGCCTGCCGCCATCGGGCTCGGGCTGCTCGTCGTTTCCTTCGCCATGCAGAACGCTGCACGCGAAGTCCCGTCCCCCTATGCCCTTGCACGGCAGCTCTGACGCATCCATCACGAAAGGAAATCAAAATGGGAAGACTGACCGGAAAAGTAGCCATCGTGGCGGGCGCAGGCAGAGGGATTGGCCGTGCGACGGCAGAACTCTTTGCAAGGGAGGGCGCCAAGGTCGTGGTATTGTCCTTGACGCCTGCAAATGTGAACGCGGTCGTCAGTCAGATACAATCCAGTGGTGGCACCGCGCTCGGCATCGTCTGTGATCTTGGCGATGGCCAACAGATCACCCGGGCTGTGGCTGAGGCAGCGGAGGTATTTGGCGGCATCGACATTCTCGTGAATGTCGCGTTCGACCCGACTGTCGTCCACTCCCCGATCCTCGAGCTGACAGTCGAGCAACTGCAACGAAACCTCGATATGGGGCCGATCGCCTATCTTCGCATGATGTAGGCTTGTTATCCGTACTTGAAGGCCAGTGGCGAGGGCCGGATCATTAATTTCGCGTCGCTGGCCGGTATTCTCGGCATGTCGCCGTATGGACCTTACAACCTTGCCAAGGAGGCCGTCCGCGCCCTGATGAGATCTGCTGCGCGCGAATGGGGTCCTGACAATATCACCGTGAACAACCTGCTTCCGGTTGCCGACACCTGGGGTGCGGGCGTCGACGCTCCTGCTCCCACGAATGCCCTTGGTCGTTACGGTTCCCCTGAAGAGGATGTCGCTCCGGTGGCTCTCTTCCTCGCAAGCAGCGATTCGAGGTTCATTACAGGCTCGAGCCTCACCCCCGACGGCGGCCAGATTATCGACAGCGCCCGCTAACGCCCCGTTGGAGTGCCGGGCAAACAGGCCGGCACTTCGCTCCGTTGTCTCTTCTGCCGCTCCTGATTTGCACCTGTCGGGCAGAAATCAAGGCCATGCGGCATAGGACGGCGGTGCTACGTTCTCTATGCGCACCGCCGTTCGCCGGAAACGGCCGGGAGACGTGCCTTCATTGCGGGTGAAGAAGCGGTTGAAATACCCAGGATCCTGAAATCCCAATCGAAACGCAATTTCAGCGACTTGCAGTGAAGAGTTAAGAAGAAGGTCACGCGCTTCGGAAAGCAGTTCGCGGTGAATATAGGCCTGTGGTGAAAGCCCCGTTGCCTTGCGCACCACAAATCCAAGACGTTCACGGTTGACGCCGAGTTGACCCGCATAGTCTTCCACGCCCCATTGGTCGCGTTTGTGCTGACTGACAAGTAGCACAAACCGCTCCGTAAGGCTGCCTGCGGTGGAAGCCGCGCCCGCAACGTCGGCCATGGCATGCTGGCAGATGCGGATAAGGGTGACGGATAACAGGCTGGCGATGATCGTATCCGACGCTGTCGATGAGCGGAAATTCTCATCCGCGATGGTGTCGAGATAACCCGCCAGTTCCTGGCTGTCCTTTTCAGCCAACGTCCGGGTCAGAACGCGCTGCAATGTGCTGCGCACCATGATTGCGCTCGTTCCGGTTGGCATGGCATGCGCAAGGCCGATTTCGGTCGTTTTCAGCAGTGATCCGCGGCTTCCGGCATTCAGCCGCAGGCGGCCGGCGGGGCCGGAGGCAGGCAGCCAGGCCAGCCCCGGCGCGGTAACCACAAGTGTCTTTTCGCCCTGAATGATCTCCGCTTCACCGGCTGAGACGACGACAAAATGGGCTGCGCCCTGTTCCAGCTTGAACTCCGACACGCGCAGGGACGAAGTCAGCATGCGCGCCGTCGTTTCGATCCTGTTAGCAGCTATCTGGCCGTGACGCGGCATTCATCCTCCAAAAGTACAATAATGCACTACATTAGTGCATTTTATATGCGCCTGTCGTTGCTAAACTTCCATCAGCGCAGGGAAGCCTTGAGGAGAATGGCAATCCCGCTACTGCGCCGTTGGAGGAAAATAATGAATGGTATGAAGCGCAGAATGCTGTCCTGCCTTGCGCTGGCGCAACAGGTTGTTCGCGGAAGCTCTGCCCTTGTCGATCGCGATTATCTGCTGGAAGCCGGAAGGATCGCAGGGGCGGGGACGGCAGCAGCCCTTTCCTCCCGTCCCACCGTGCAACGGGCGTTTTTCGGCGGTGCCGCCGCCACCATTTTCTGAATTCAGGAGGAAGACCATGCAGACTGTCAATCTTTTCATCGGTGGCGACCATTGCCCAGCCGCAAACGGCAAGCGTTTCGAGCGCAACAATCCTATTACCGGGGACCTGGCAACCAGTGCGGCGGCGGCAACGCCTGAGGATGCCACACGTGCGGCCGATGCCGCAGCCGCAGCCTTTCCCGTCTGGTCGGCAACGCCGCCCGGCGAACGCCGTCGCCTGCTTCTTGCCGCGGCGCAGGCGCTCCGCGATGCCGGGCCGCAGATTACGCTGGCGATGAAAGAGGAGATTGGCGCGACGGATGCCTGGGCCGGTTTCAACGTGATGCTGGCCAGCGACATGCTGGTCGAGGCGGCCAGTCTGACGACCCAGATAAAGGGTGAAATCATTCCCTCCAACCGCCCGGGAACCACGGCGATGGCACTTCGCCAGCCGGCAGGCGTGGTTCTGTCCATCGCGCCATGGAATGCACCGGTCATTCTCGGCGTACGCTCCATCGCCACGCCACTTGCCTGTGGCAACACCGTGGTGATGAAGACCTCGGAGCTTTGCCCGCGCACCCATGCGCTGATCATCGAGGCCGTCGCTTCGGCAGGTCTGCCGAAAGGTGTGCTGAACGCCGTCTCCAATGCGCCGGAAGATGCGGCGAAAATCGTTGAAACACTGATCGCCCATCCGGCTGTCAGAAGGGTGAATTTCACCGGTTCGACCCGCGTCGGTCGTGTCATTGCGGAAACGGCGGGCCGTTACCTGAAGCCAGCGCTTCTGGAGCTTGGCGGCAAGGCACCCTTCATCGTGCTTGATGATGCCGATATCGATGCGGCAGTGGCTGCGGCCGCCTTTGGCGCTTACATGAACCAGGGCCAGATCTGCATGTCGACGGAACGCATCATCGTACTCGACAGCGTTGCCGACACCTTTGTCGAGGCCTTTGCCAAAAAAGCGGCGAGCCTTAAGGCTGGAGACCCTCGCGACGGAAAAATGCCGCTTGGCTCCTTGGTCAGCGCCGAGGCCGCGTCCCGCATCCGGGCGCTGGTGGATGACGCCGTTGCCAAAGGCGCACGCCTTGTGGCCGGCGGAGGCGGCAATGGTACCATGCTGGATGCGCTTGCCGTCGATGGCGTGACCTCTGCCATGCGGCTCTATTCCGAAGAAAGCTTCGGCCCGGTCGTTTCCATCATTCGCGCCGCCAGCGTCGATGAGGCAGTCAGTATCGCCAACGAAACCGAGTTTGGTCTTTCCGCAGCTGTTTTCGGCAGGGATCAGGCAAAGGCACTCGCGGTAGCCGGACGCATCGAAAGCGGCATTTGCCACATCAACGGACCCACCGTTCACGACGAGGCGCAGATGCCGTTCGGTGGGGTGAAGGCCTCCGGTTACGGCCGTTTTGGCGGCACGGCGGGCATTGCGGAATTCACCGAACTGCGATGGGTCACGCTGCAGGACGGACCGTTGCATTACCCGATTTAAGCCGGAAGCATCACCGGCTGGCTGGTCACGTCAACGCTTCTCGTCGATCAGCCAGCCGGTGAGTTTTCTGACCGCACTGTCGCTGCTTTTCGGCCTCAGCAACCAGTAGCCGCGACCCGGCGCATCCAGACTCGGGCCTGCGGTCACCAGCACGCCTGCCTCGACCAGCGGATCGACCAGTCCCGCCCAACCGAGGGCAAAACCCTGTTCGCCGATCGTTGCCTGAACCACCATGGTGTAATTGTTGAAGCTGATGTCTCCGCTTTCGTTTTCCGCGCCTCTCAGCACGCCGAAATGCTTGAAATAGGACGCCCAGTCGAACCAGTGCGCCTGTGAGGTGTTTTCGAGGTGGATGAGTTTCAGCCGCGAAAAATCAGCCACGGTTTCGGGTGCCGACTGCTCCGCCAAAAGCGCCGGCGAACAGACGGGCGTGACCTTCTCCGAAAGCAGCAGCACCGCGCCGTCGCCGGCATCCTGCCGCGTGCCGAAGATGATCATCACGTCGCTGTCGTGTTTGCCCTGTCCGAGCGGATCCTGCGTGGCGACGATCTGGATGTTGATGTCGGGATTGAGCGCGCGAAAACCATGCATGCGTGGGATCAGCCAAAGAGAGGAGAAGGCATAGTCCGTGTGCAGGCGGATTGTCTGCCGTTCCTCCGTTCGGCGAAGTTGCTGGGCCAGAAGGTCGATGGCATCGACATTGCGCGAGACGATCTCGAACAGCTTTTGCCCCTCGGCCGTCAACTCGATGCCGCGATGTTTACGCCGCACCAGTGCAACGCCCAGATCGTCTTCCAGCCGGCGGATCTGATAGCTGACAGCTGGCTGGGTCAGCCGCAGGGATGCCGCCGCTGCCGTCAGGCTGCCGCGACGGGCGACCTCGGTAAAAATGCGCATCCATCCAAGATCGAGCGGCCGCTCTGTCATAGAAATTCCTTATATCAGTCATCGAAAAATACCCGCTTCACAGGCAAAAACAATGTGGTGTTCAATAAACTGGACTAATAAAAGGGGAGCCGCAATGAAAACCGTTTCTCGCATGCACCGCATCGCCGCCGGTCTGTTTTTGTCCGTGGCGGCCTTCTCCAGCCCGCTTTATGCCGCCGATGATGCGGCCTGCAAGACCATTCGCCTCAGCGATCCCGGCTGGACCGACATCACCGCCACCAATGGCGTCGCCTCGGTTCTGCTCGAAGCTTTGGGGTATGAGGCTGACGTCAAGACGCTGTCGGTGCCGATCGGCTATCAGGCCATGAAAAACGGTGAGATCGACGTCTTTCTCGGCAACTGGATGCCCGCCCAGAAATCCTTCGTTGACGACCTCAACGCCGCCAAGGCGGCCGACGTGTTGACGAAAAACCTTGAAGGCGCCAAGTTCACCCTGGCAGTGCCTTCCTATATGGCCGAAAAGGGCGTGAAGGATTTTTCGGATCTTGCCAAACACGCTGACGAATTTGAAAGCAAGATTTACGGCATTGAGCCGGGCGCACCCGCCAACCAGAACATTCAGAAGATTATCGATGCCAATGATTTCGGCCTGAAGGGCTGGCAGCTTGTTGAATCCGGCGAGCAGGCGATGCTGGCGCAGGTGGAACGGGCCGGAAAAGACAAAAAGGCGGTCGTCTTCCTAGCATGGGCGCCGCACCCGATGAACGAGAAGATCGATATCGCCTATCTCTCCGGCGGTGACGCCTATTTCGGCCCGAATTTCGGCGGTGCCGAGGTCTATACGCTTGCCCGTACCGGCTGGCCGCAGCAATGCCCGAATGCGGCAACGCTTTTCAAGAACCTCAAATTCGATATCGGCATGGAAAATGCCCTGATGGGTTCCATTCTTGGTGGCGAGGATTCCAAGGCGGCGGCAGCGACGTGGCTGAAGGCCAATCCGAAATCGCTGGATGGCTGGCTGCAGGGCGTTACCACGCTGGATGGCAAGCCGGGTGCGGATGCCGTCAAAGGCAAGCTTGGCTTCTGAGACTGTAGGGTGAAATGCCGCGTCCCAATATCCTGATCCTGATGGCCGACCAGTTCAACGGGACGTTTTTTCCCGATGGCCCGGCCGATTTTCTCCACGCGCCACATCTGAAAGCGTTGGCGGAGCGGTCTGTCCGTTTCGCCAAAACCTATACGGCAAGTCCGCTTTGCGCGCCGGCCCGGGCTTCGTTCATGTCCGGTCAATTGCCCAGCCGGACGCGGGTTTACGATAATGCCGCCGAATTCGCGTCGGATATTCCGACCTATGCGCATCACCTGCGGGCAGCTGGTTATTACACCGGCCTTTCCGGAAAGATGCATTTTGTCGGACCGGACCAGCTGCACGGCTTCGAAGAGCGTCTGACGACGGATATTTATCCAGCGGATTTTGGCTGGACGCCTGATTATACCAAGCCGGGCGAGCGGATCGACTGGTGGTATCACAATCTCGGTTCGGTCACCGGCGCGGGCGTTGCCGAAATCACCAATCAGATGGAATATGACGATGAGGTTGCCTATCACGCAACCCGCAAGCTCTACGATCTGTCGCGCCGGCTCGATGATCGCCCGTGGTGCCTGACCGTCAGCTTCACCCATCCGCATGACCCGTATGTGGCACGGCGGAAATTCTGGGATCTCTATGAGGATTGCCCGGCACTCGATCCGCAGATAGGGGCGCTTCCCTTCGAGCAGCAGGATCCGCATTCGAAGCGGTTGCTAGAAGCCTGTGATCATCAGGCCTTCGATATTTCACCCGACGAGATACGCCGGGCGCGGCGCGGTTATTTCGCCAATATCTCCTATATCGATGAGAAGGTCGGCGAAATTCTCGACGTATTGAAGGCGACGCGGATGGAGGAGGACACGATCATCCTATTCCTCTCCGATCATGGCGACATGCTGGGCGAGCGCGGCCTGTGGTTCAAGATGTGCTTTTTCGAGGGTTCGGCCCGCGTGCCCTTGATGATCGCAGCACCCGGCTGGAAACCGGCGCTTATCGACGCGCCGGTTTCGACGCTGGATGTCACACCGACGCTATGCGGTCTGGCAGGCCTCGATATTACCTCACTGAAACGCTGGACGGATGGCGAAGACCTTGCGGCTTTGGCTGCGGGAACAGGCGAGCGCGGGCCGGTGCCGATGGAATATGCCGCCGAAGGTTCGATTGCGCCACTCGTCGCCATCAGGGATGGCCGTTACAAGCTCTCGGTCTGCGAAGCGGATCCGCCGTTGCTCTACGACCTCGAGACGGATCCTGAAGAGCAGATAAACCTTGCCGGCAATCCTGAATTCGCTGATGTGCTGTCATCGCTTTCGGCTGAAATCGGCCGACGCTGGCAGCTGCCCGTTTTCGACGCATCGGTCCGGGAAAGTCAGGCGCGGCGCTGGGTGGTCTACAAGGCGCTGCGAAACGGCGCCTATTTCCCGTGGGATTATCAGCCATTGCAGAAAGCCTCGGAACGCTACATGCGCAACCACATGGACTTGAACGTGCTGGAGGAAAACCAGCGTTTTCCACGCGGGGAATAACGCTGGCAGGGATTATGCGGCGGCGGTCGTTCTCGGCGCGCCGCCCGTGGCCTGCACGGCGAGGCTACCCGCCGCGACGCCTGCCTCAAGGCATTGCTTCTCGTCCGCCCGACGAAGCCACGCATCGATGAAACCGGCATTGAAGGCATCACCCGCGCCTGTCGTGTCGACGACGGGTACCTTCTTTGCCGCCGCATGGTGTAGGCCTGTTTGCGAGGACACCCAGGCGCCCTCTGCCCCGCCTTTCAGGGCGACGACAGGAAACGACCCCGACAAGGCCCTGGCCGCCGATTCAGGGTCAGAATGGCCTGTGATCGCCTCGGCTTCTTCGAGGTTGGGCAAAAACACGTCGACGCCATCGCACGCCTTGAGCAGGCCCTTGTCATAAATCAGCGAGGCATCCCAGCTGGGATCGAGCGAGACGGACAGTCCGCTGTCCCTGGCGCGGGCGACGAGATCGGGGATTTCGTGCAGCGTGGCGAATTCCGCGATGTGCAGATGGCAGGCCCCGTTCCACGAAAAGGCGGCATCAAGGGTCGATGGCCGGGCGATGCCGGCGCGCCGTGTCAAAAACGCCCTGTCATGGCCAACCACCGTCGCAACGGTGACCTGCGGGCCCGCATCTGCCGAGTGTTCCAGAAATTGCAGGTCTACACCGCTTCGCTGCATTTTCTCGCCGATGGCGCGTGAGAAGGTGTCGGTGCCGAGCCTTGCCAGCAGCGTGGCCGTGCGGCCGATATGGGCGAAATGCGCAGCCGCAATGAAAGCCCCGCCACCGGCGGCGATTTCCATGTCGCTGGCAAACAGCTCCCGGCCGAGCACCGGCAATTCGTCAAGCCCGGTGAAAATGAGGTCGCAATATATCCGGCCGATACTGATGACCGCTGACTTTTCCGTGTCTGTCGTCATCATGCGCGGCCCAGAAGCTTTTCCGTCTTGGCATCGAAAAGATAGCGCGCGCCTGCCTGCGCCTCGCATTGCAAGCGGCTACCCACCTGGGGAATGGCTTTGCCCCTTGCTGTCGCGATGACCGAGGTCGTGGGCGTGTCCAGATGAACCAG
The DNA here is from genome assembly GCF_030758035.1 of Rhizobium sp. AN68. NCBI lineage: Bacteria > Pseudomonadati > Pseudomonadota > Alphaproteobacteria > Hyphomicrobiales > Rhizobiaceae > Rhizobium > Rhizobium sp. AN68. Next base: position 1,889,292 of record NZ_JARWMI010000002.1, read on the forward strand.
CGTTTCCGGGCCGAGCGGCTCCACGGCTGTCACTGTTCCCTCCAGCGAGAAGGACCCTTGAGTTGCCTCGCCTTCTCCAACCAGCAGATCATGGGGGCGAATGCCAATCAGCAGATCGCCATCGGCAGACTGTGTAACGCTGTTCGTCGTTCTTTTGCCCCGCAGCAGGTTCATCGACGGGCTGCCGATGAAACGCGCAGTGAAGACGTCCACCGGCGTCTCGTAAAGTTCCGAGGGCGTGCCGACCTGAAGGATATGGCCGTCCTTCATCACGACAATCCGGTCGGCCATGGTCATCGCTTCCACCTGATCGTGAGTGACGTAGACGGTGGTTGTCTTAAGACGTTGGTGCAAGCGCTTGATTTCAATGCGCATCTGCGATCTCAACTGGGCGTCGAGATTGGACAGCGGCTCATCGAAAAGGAAGGCTGAGGGATCGCGCACCATGGCGCGGCCGATGGCGACGCGCTGCCTCTGTCCGCCTGACAAAGCCGCGGGCCGACGGTCTAGCAATGCCTCAAGTCCGAGCACCCGACCGGCCTCTTCGATACGCCGGTTCTTTTCCGCCTTGTCGAGCTTTGAGGTATAGAGCCCGAAGCCGATGTTCTGGCGAACCGTCATATGCGGGTAGATCGCATAGTTCTGGAAGACCATGGCGATGTTGCGCTGTTTCGGTTCTTTCTCGTTGACGACGTTTCCGGCAATTTTCAGCGTTCCGCCCGAAATCTCTTCCAGACCCGCGATCATTCTGAGTGTCGTGGATTTGCCGCAGCCGGAAGGGCCAACGAATACGACGAATTCGCCGTCTTCAATGGCAAGGTCGATGCCTTTGACTGCCTCCACCTTGCCGTAGCGCTTTACGAGTTGATTGAGTTCGATTGTCGCCATTATCGCGCTCCCGTCAGGGCGGTAAATTTCTCTGCAAGCTCAGCGGCTTTTGTCGCTGCGTAGTCGGCGGATCGCTGTGCTTCTGCTTCAAACGCAGCAAGTTTGTCGCGATAGGCCGCAATCGCCTCGCGCATCGGCTCCGGGGCAGGGCCGCCGAAGCGGCTGCGCACGGCGACAAAGTGCTCGGGCGAGACGATCTGCCTGAACTTTTCCTCATCGACACTGGTCTCGCGTCCTGCCAGTTCCTCGAACGCCTTGCGGAACGGCTGGTAACCGTCGTTCGGCAGGTCGCCCTTCAGCGCGACAACGCTTTTGGCGACGGTTGCGGCAATTTCATGGGCCTGGCGGAATGACAGGTCTTCGATGCGGACAAGAGAATCTGCCAGTTCCGTGATGGTGATGCAGGAACGGCGAATATTCTGGTCGACCCTTTCCGGATCGATACTGATCTTGCCGACGAGGCTGGCAAGGAGATCGAGCACCCGGCCGGCAGAGGCGAAGGCTTCGTAACCCATGCCCTGGGTTTCGCCCTCGCTGTCGTTCATGTCGGTGAAGGGCGTGTTGTGCATCACGTCGAGCATAGTCCTTGCCCGCCCGAATGTCTGGCTAGCAAGGTGGCGCAGATGTTCGATCGGGACCGGGTTTCGTTTCTGCGGCATGATCGACGAAATCTGCACCAGCGAATTCGGTACGTAGATCTGCCCGACTTCGAAGCTCGTCCAGAACTGGAAGTCCTGAATGAGCCTGCCGAGATGCAGGAACATCAATTCGATGGCGCCATAGGTCGCGGTCGTATAGTCGACGGCGGCGATGCAGGAATAGGAATTGCGCAAGGGTGCCGCAAAGCCGAGAAGTTCGGCGACACGTGCCCGGTCGATGGGAAAGCCGGACGTGGTGATGGCCGCAGCGCCCATGGGTGAGAGATCGACGATGCGCCGGGCCTCAGTGAAGCGGTCAATATCCCGGATCAGCACTTCGATGGCGGCGGAAAGATAGTGGCCGAAGGTGGTGGGCTGGGCCGGTTGTCCGTGCGTATAGGCGACGATCAACGTCTTTTCATTGCGCTCGGCGGCGTCGATCAGAGCGGCCAGCAGAAGCCGCGCCTTGGCAGTGAGCGTGTCGATCTTGTCTTTCAGGCCGATTTTGAAAAGCGTGTGATCTATGTCGTTGCGCGAGCGTGCCGTGTGCAGGCGGCCTGCCACATCGATACCGATGCGGGCTTTCAGCTCCTTTTCGATCAGGAAGAAGAAATCCTCGACCTCGCCGGTATAGACCAGCTCCGACGGATTGATGGTCCTGTCGATGTCATCAAGCGCTCCGGCGATTTTTGCTGCCGTGTCCGCATCGAGAATGCCGGTCTCGCGCAGCATGACCAGATGGGCGCGGTCGATGCGGCGGAAACCGTCGACATGGTGGTTCTTGGCGCCATCGAAAAGCGGACGCAGCACGGTTTCCTTGTAAACTGGGTCGGGAAACTCGCTGGTATCCGACAGGCGCGGGTTCATATCGGCCATGATGTTATCCTTTCAGGCCTGCCAGCATCACACCGCGAACGATGTAGCGTTGCAGGACGATGAAGACGATAAGGGTTGGGATGGTCGCAATGGCAGCGCCGGTCATGATCATTTCCCACTGGATCTGCTGTTCCACCGCAAAGCTCGATAAGCCGACGGGCAGCGTGTACAGCTCCTTGCTGGTAGTCACGATCAGGGGCCAGAAGAATGCTGTCCAGTTGCCGAGGAAGGTGAAGATCGCAAGCGCCGAAAGGGCAGGCGTCACCAGCGGCAGGGCTACCTTCCACCAGATCTGGAATTCGTTCAGCCCGTCGACACGCGCTGCCTCCAGGAAGTCATTCGGAACCGTCTCGAAGAACTGCTTCATCAGGAAGGTGCCGAAGGCCGTCATCATTCCCGGGAACATGATGCCCCAGTAGCTGTCGAGCCAGCCAAGCTGGCTGGACATCAGATACCAGGGGATAACAAGCATTTCGGTCGGGATCATCAGTGTGGAAAGGATCGCGAGGAAGATGAAGTAGCGACCCCGAAACTCGAATTTGGCCAGCGTATAACCGACCAGACTGTCGAAGAAGCAGTTGGAAACGGTGACGATGACCGCAACGAACATCGAGTTGAAGAACCAGCGGAGAAAACGGCCGTCGGCCATGACAGTCATGTAATTCGCAAGCGTCGGTGCTGCGGGAATGAGCCTGAGATCATAGACCTGATCCGCGGTCTTGAACGAGGTCGAAAACATGAAGAGCAGCGGCGAAATCATGATCAGGCCGCCGATGAACAGCAGCGTCCAGGCAAGGATGCGGCCTGGGCGGACGTGGGCGTGGGAGAGTGGCAACGCTTCGCTCATTTCTTTTCCCTCAGAACCCAGAGCTGGACCAGCGACACGACAAGAAGAATGGTGAACAGGACGACCGTCTGCGCGGCGGCATAACCCATCGCATAGGAGTTGAACGCGGTCTGGTAGATCATCAGCACCAGCGGTTTGGTTGAGCCGAGCGGTCCGCCCGGATCGTTGGTGGTCATGTTGTAGACCTGATCGAAAATGCGCAGGAAACCGATTGAGGAGAATACCACGAGGAAAACGGTAGTTGGTTTCAGGAGCGGCAGCGTGATCTTTCGAAGGATCGCCCATTCGCCAAGCCCGTCGATGCGCGCGGCCTCATAAAATGTCGTCGGAATGGAGCGCAGGCCCGCCATGAAGATAATGATCTGGAAACCAAGCCCCGCCCAGATGGACGTGACCATGACCGAATAAAGCGCCTGATCGGTGGAACGGATGAATGGCTGCTGCGGAATTCCGATCATGCCAAGCACGTCGTTGATGATGCCGATCGGCGGCGGCTGATAGAACCAGCGCCAGACCCATGCCATTGCCGCTGCCGTCGTCAAATAGGGCAGGAAATAAAGCGCGCGGATGAAACCGTGCAGGATCCGCACCCGATCCAGATAAAAGGCGATGACGAAAGCCAGAACCAGACTGATGGGCGTGCCGACGATGAGATAGGTGAAGGTGTTCTTGAAAACCTTCCAGAATTGCGGATCCTTGAACAGCTTGACGTAATTGGCAACGCCGATGAACTTTGCCGGGCGCAGCAGGTCCCAGTTGGTGAAGGACAACCAGAAGGCCTGCAACGTCGGGTAAAAACGGATGATGCTGTAAAACAGGATCGGGATAGCAAGAAAGCTCCAGATCCACACAAGCCGCTTCGTGCGCATGGAAAAGCGATCCCCGAAGGAGCCGCCGGGACGGCCGGATGCCGCCCCCTGTTGATCGATCGCTGTCATGATTGGACCTGCGGTTTTACGGTTTGGCCGCGTCGATGATTTCCTGCTCGGCGCTGGCGGCCTGCTTGATGGACTCCTCGACGGATTGACCCTCGAGCAAAATCCGGTTCGTCATGTCGATGGCGTTCTGCCGCTGGGCTGCCTCATCCATGAACCGTGTCGTATGGGCGTATTCGAGACCCTTCAGGAACGGTGCATAGATCGGGTCTTTCAGGTTCTCCTCGGTCAACGCCGCAGATCGCCGCGCCGGCAACTCGCCAACCGTCTTCAGCCAGATCGCCATGGCTTCCGGTGAGGAGATGTAAGTGAGGAATTTCTTCGACGCTTCCAGTTCTTCACCGGTTGTCTTGGCGCTGATGCCATTGGCGAAATAGCTGGCATAGTTGGAGCGGATATTCTTGTCATTGGTGGGAAGCTCGGTCACGCCCCACTCGAAGTCCTTGATGGTTCTGAAAGATCCAAGCCTGAACGTGCCGTCGATGGTCATGCCTGCCTTGCCCGCACGGAAGGCAGCCTGGCCTTCGTCCATGAAGCCCACCTGACCGATCTTCTTTTCAAGCTGCAGGCTCGTATATAACTTCAGCGCCTGGATGCCCGCCTCGCTGTCATAGGTGACTTTCTGGTCGTTGTCGGTGTAGGGCTCGCCGCCATATTGGCGGATAAGAACTTCGCGCCACCATTGGTGGTCCTGACCGCCCATATCGAGCGTGGAGCCTGCAACGGTCAGGTTTCCGGCGGCATCGTGCTTGGCGATCTTTTCCGCCGCGGCAACAAATTCGTCCAGCGTCTTCGGCGGATTGGCGGCGTCAAGGCCGGCTTCCGTGAAGAGCTTCTTGTTGTAGAAAAGTGCGAGCGAGCGAACCGCCGTCGGCAAGCCGTAATAATCGTCGCCGCGCTTCATGGCGCCGACGATGGGGAAAAATTCGCTTTCGATCTTGTCATGCGGGAAAGCGTCTGTCGGCAGCGGCTGCAAGATACCGCCGGCTGCAAACTTGTCGAGCCAGCCGTAGAAGAGCTGCATCACGTCAGGGCCTTTACCGGACATGTTGGCGGCAATCACTCGCGTCTGGTAGTCGGCATAAGGGAAGGTCACCTGTTTGACGGTGATATCCGGATTGGCCTTCTGAAACTCGGCGATAAGCTCGTCCATCGCTTTGACGCGTGTGTCGAAGACATATTGCCAATATTCGATTTCAACCGCCTGCGCGGCGTTGAATGCAAATGTGCTGAAACCGGCGACCAAGCCGGCGAACAAAGTTGCCCTGCGCATGTAAGCCTCCATTTTCTCCGCCCGGTCTTCCGGATGCGGAGTGATCGTTCCCTTTATCCGCGCTTTCGCGCGCGCTCATCGATTTGCCGGCAGCGGGATTTTTACGCGTTCCGCCCCTTGCAATTCTGACCCCCGGTCGCTCTCTACGGTTCTCTGAAGGCGAGCATTTGTCAATAACATAATTTACTTGAATTATTATATTGCGCTTATCCTCACTTCGACGCTATGAATTTTCTAACGGACGGGAAGTTGAAGAGATGACGGTGCACACGGTGGATACCTATCCCGTAGCAATCGGAAAAAATCCTGAGCGCAGCCGCGAACACAACAGGCGAGTCGTCCTCGACATCGTCAGGCGGCACGGCTCGCTCGGTCGCGCCCAGTTAGCCAAGATCACGCATCTCACACCCCAGGCGGTTGCCAATATCGTCGATGAGCTGGTGGGTGAGGGGCTCCTGAAAGAGCTTGGTCGCCGGCGCACCGGCAGGGGCCAGCCGCCGATACAATTTGCCGTCAACCCGGATGGTGGCGCAACGATCGGGGTTGAGATTGCCGCAGACCATATGGTCACCGTCGGTCTTGATCTGGCCGGCGTGTTGCGCACGCAGCGCGTCACGCCGCTCAAGGACACCACGCCGGACGCTATACTCAAAACCTTTGCGGCGGAGCATGCAGCGGTTGCGAAGAATGTCGGGTGCAGGCTGCTTGGCACCGGCGTCGTCATGCCCGGGCCTTTCGAGATTGACGGCATGACCTCTGTCGGTCCGACGACGCTTTCCGGCTGGGTGGGTGTCGATGCCCGCCAGATGCTGAGCGATGCCTGCGGCCAACAGGTCGTGGTGGAAAACGATGCGACGGCCGCTGCCGTCGGCGAGCGCCTGTTCGGCGCAGGGCTGGCTATCCCGAATTTCTGCATGGTCTATTTCGGCGTCGGCATTGGTCTCGGAATCATCCAGGATGGTTCGCCCTATCGCGGCGCTTTCGGCAACGCTGGCGAAATCGGCCATGTGACCGTCTCGCCCAAGGGAAGGCCTTGCCCGTCTTGCGGGCAAAGAGGTTGCCTGGAGGCCTATGCTTCCCTCTATGTGCTCAAGGAAAAGCTCGTCTGCGCCGGTGTTGCGGACACGGAGCTTGATGATCTTGAAGCCCTGTTCAGCGCGGGCAATCCGGTCGTGATGGAATGGATCGACGAGGCAGCCGTCCATCTGGCGCCCATGGTGGCGATGCTCGAGAACATTCTCGATCCGCAGACGGTCATTCTCGGCGGTGCGCTGCCTGAAAACATCATCAGCGAGATCATTGCGCGGATGGGGCATCTGCCGACTTCGGTTGCTAGCCGGCGGCAAAGAGAGTTGCCGCGCGTCATCCACGGCAAGTCCGGACAGTTGACGGCGGCGCTTGGTGCTGCCGCCTTGCCGCTGTTCGACATTGTCACACCAAAACTCGAGACGTCCCTGGGCGCCGCAGCGCAGGTGCCCGGCTGAATATTGGAGGAGACCGCCCATGCTTAATCCCCGGGAGCGCATCGAACGGCAGATGGCCGATCCATGGCTCGTGCGTCTGCACCGTAGACTGAGCGCACTGAAATCCACTGTAACCGTCATGCACACCGGTGCGCACCCGGACGACGAGCAGAACGGGCTTCTCGCCTATTTCCGGATGGAACTGGGCATGCGGATCATCATCGCCTGCTCGACGCGCGGTGAAGGTGGGCAGAATGCGCTCGGGCCGGAGCGGCTGGGCGCGCTTGGCGTCATCCGGTCGCGGGAGCTGGAGGAGGCGGCCCGCATCATCGATGCGGACATAAGCTGGCTCGGCCATGGCCCGGCGGATATCATCCACGACTTCGGCTTCTCCAAGGATGGCGACCAGACCTTTGGTCGATGGGGGCAGCAGCGCGTCGTCGAGCGGCTGGTGCGCGCCTATCGCAAGGAACGGCCCGATATCGTCATTCCGACATTTCTCGACGTGCCGGGACAACACGGGCACCACCGCGCCATGACGCGCGCGGCGAAAAGCGCAATCGCGCTGGCGGCTGATCCTGCCGCCTACCCCGAGCATTTCTCCGAGGGGCTGAAGCCGTGGAAGGTGGCCAAATATTACCTTCCTGCATGGTCTGGTGGTGGTGACACCTATGATGACGAGGTGCCTCCGCCGGAAACGACGCTGACAGTCAATGCAGTGGGCAAGGAGCGGGCAACCGGCGCGCAATACGACCGCATCGGCGAATGGTCGCGTTATTATCATGCCTCACAGGGAATGGGGCATTGGCCGAAGCGGGCGCAGGAAGCATGGCCACTGCATCTCGGGCTCTCCAACGTCGCGGGCGGTGAGGAAAGCTCGATCCTCGACAGCCTGCCGTCTTCGCTGGCTGATCTCTCGGCTTTTCCGGGTCTTACCGCCGATTTGGCAAAGGCGCTGGTTGCGGCCGAACAGGCAATCACTGACGCAATCGATGCCTTTCCCGACGCGCAGCGGATCACGGCCTCACTTCTGACGGCGGCAGCCCTTTTGCAAGAGGTTGACGAGGCCGCAGCGCAGGACTTCAGGGAGTTGCATGGGCACCGGATCGCGCGCAAACGGGCGCAGGTCGATGCCGCCATCCTGACGGCGCTTGATCTTTTCGAGCGGGCCTATGCCGAGCCGGCCGAGATCGTTCCGGGCGGGACGTCATCTCTCTATGTGGAACTCGCGGGAAAGGCGGCTGAATTTGACGTCGAGGTTACCCCGGTCCTTCCGGCTGGCGTATCGTCTTCGGTTCAGTCGCGTGGCCAGACAATGGTCTTCTCACTTGCCGCCGATCAGGACGCGGCCGTTTCCGGGCTTTACCAGCCCGCCTGGAAAGCCTCAGGCGGCAATGGTCATGCCTCGGTGCGCCTGTCCGTAAGGATTGGAGGCAGGGAGGTTTCGGCCGCTTTCGATCTGGAGGAGCCGTTTTTCGTGACGCCGGCGCAGTCGCTGACGATTTCGCCCGATGCGCTTCTGGTTCCACTTGGACAGGGGCAGGATTCCCATGTTTTTCAGGCACACATAAAGGGTGCCGATGCACCGCTGTCTTTCAGGAGTACGGGTGGCTGGAACCTGCGCAAGACCGGCAATGACTGGATTGCCGAGCGTACCGGTGAGGCAGCGGTCGGCCTTGCCCAGATCGAAGCGCTTGTCGGTTCGCAACCTGCCTTCCAGATCACGCCCATCGCATATCCGCATATAGGCCGGGCGCGGTTTCTGGCACCCTCCGCTCTGAAAATCCTCTCGCTCGATCTCAAGCTGCCCAAGGGCGCGCGCGTCGGTTATGTCGGCGGCGGTGCCGACCGGGTCGGATCATGGCTTTCGCGCATGGGTCTTGATGTCACCGAACTCGATGCGCAGGCGCTTGGCGGTGATCTCTCGTCCTTCACGACGATTGTTGTGGGCATCTTCGCCTTCGGCATTCGCAAGGATCTGGCTGCGGCAACCGAAAGGCTTCACCGCTTCGTCGAAGAGGGCGGCCATCTTGTCACGCTTTATCACCGGCCGACCGACGGATGGAGCCCTGAGACGACGCCCGTCAGGCGACTCGAGATCGGCAAGCCTTCCCTGCGTTGGCGGGTGACGGACCCAAATGCGGAGGTAACGGTGCTATTGCCCGATCATCCGTTGCTTGTCGGGCCCAACACGATCGGTGCTGCCGACTGGACGGGCTGGGACAAGGAGAGAGGGCTCTATTTCGCCGCGCGCTGGGATGATGCTTATGAGCCCCTGCTCGCCATGCACGATGTCGATGAACAGCCTCTGAAAGGGGCGCTGGTCTCGGCGGCCATTGGCAGGGGCCGGCATACGCATACGAGCCTCGTGCTGCACCACCAGATGGACAAGCTGGTGCCGGGGGCATTCCGCCTCATGGCAAACCTTGTGCAACCCGCGTGAATGGCCAGGACCAGAGTGAAAAACGGGAAAACCCGCGCGAAAACGATGCTCGCGCGGGCATCGGCTGGCTGCTCATGGATATGGCCCTCGTTTCGGGTGGAATGACAGCCCTCGTCAAGGCGCAGGGTGTGACCTATCCGGCCTTCCAGCTTGTCTTCATAAGGGCGATGATCGGCCTGATCTTCATCCTGCCGCTTATCTGGCGCAACCGGGGGAAATGGCGCGCGTCAAATATCCCTGGCGCAACCTTTTCCGAATCTGCTGCAACGCCATTGCACTCACCAGCAACTTCGTCGCCATCACCCTCTTGCCGCTCGCCACCGTCAATGCTGTCGGCTTCTCACGCCCGCTGGTGACGATGGCCATGGCGGTTGTCTTTCTCGGTGAAAAGGTAAGTCGATATCGCTGGGTCGGCGCTTGCCTCGCATTTGTTGGCGTTCTTGTAGTCATCGGGCCGGGCGGCGCGGAGATTAACGCAGGCGTGCTCGTCGTCCTCGTCTCCGTCGTGTTCGGCGCGCTTGCGGTGATCCAGACCCGGGCGCTGCGGCAAGAAAACACCACTGTCATGATGGTGTTCTACACGGTGGGTCTTGCCGTCATTACCGCCGTTCCGGCGATCTGGACGTGGAAACCGGTCATGCCGCTCGACTGGGGGCGCTGCTCGCCATCGGCCTGCTTGCGCAAATGGGGCAATATTGCTTCCTGCGGGCCTATCGCATCGCTGACGCCAGTGTTCTGGCGCCCGTTGGATATCTGTCGATTTTGTTCGTGACCGCTGTGGGATACTTCCTGTTTGACGAGGTGCCTGAAGCCCGTGTTGTTCTTGGCATAGCCATCATTCTCGTCTCCTTGCAGGCAACCGCCTTTGCGGAATATCTTTTGAAGAAGTTGCGCGGCCGGCGGTGAAAGGTGCCGCTTTTATCTTTGACGCGCCAGAACGCTCAGCCGGATCCAGCCCAGTGTCGCGCGCTTGAAGCGATCGTAAAACGAACGGGCAAAGCGCACATATCGCATGATCCATGCGAACCAAGCGTAGGTGAGGAGCTTCTCCCGACCGGCGTGGTAAATGCGCTCGACAATCAGGAACGTGGCGAGGTGAGCGAGGATCGTCAGCGCAATTCCCATTTTGACGGTGCCGTGCGCGATGAGGAGCAGGCCGATGATTTTCATCGGTTCGGCGATGGCAAATGGCACCGCCAGCAAAAGAAGAATGGCAAGACGCGGTAATCCGCCAATCCGGCTTTCCAGTTTCCTGATGAATGTCAGTCTGGATATCGCCTTGATGATCGGCCGATAGAGCGGGCGAAAAATGCCGTCGAGGATCAGGGCAAACACGATGATTGCCCGAAGCGGAAAGATGAGGATCTTCCTGATTTTGTTGTTCACCTCATTCGGTCTCCAAAAGGGGCTGTATGGCCAATTCTTAATCGCCTGAAACGTGGCAAAACGAAGTTGTTTTTTACGATCTGCTCTGCTGAACGCTCGCATACATGCCGGTGGTGCGGAATTCGCTTGGATTGATGCCATATAGCCTGCGGAAGACCTTCGAGAAATAGTTCGGGTCTTCGAAGCCGCATAGCACGGATACCTCCTTGATGGGGATGTTTTCGGCTGTGGTGAGAAGCTTGGCTGCCCGTCTCAACCGTCGCTGCAATACAAACTCGGCCGGTGGCAGGCCTTCGCTTGCCGTGAAGATGCGGGAAAAATGCGCACGGCTGAGGCCGGCGACGGCGGCAAGATCGCTGACGGAAAGACGCTCTCCGAGATGCCCGTCTATATAGCTCAGTACCTGCTGCATGGTGCGATATTCACCGCCAAAGGAGGGATGCGAGCCGAACACGTCGTCATAAAGCGTCATCGCCGCTTCATAGGCGACGGCGGAGGCCGCCCCTGGTGTTTCCGCGCCGGTGACGAGGCGCGAGCAACAATGGGCGAGATGATCGACGGTTTCCTGTTGCAGCTTGAGGATAGGCCCGGTGACGGCAAGAATATTGCGGTGAATGCGCAAGGCCTCCTCGCCATTCATGGAGATCCAGAAGAACTCCCATTGCTTTCCCGCATCCAGCCAGTAGCGATGATTGTGCGGGATGAGCAACAGGAGGGTTTCGCCCGGCTTCACCACGTAATGACGGTTTTCGTAACGAAGGTTTCCCAGTCCGCCAATGCAATATTGCAGCACAGTGAATGGTGTCTGTCCGCGCTTTCGTCCGTCCCAGTCATAATTGCCACTGCTGCGGATTTCATAGCCGCTGCTGGTAGGCATTGTGTGCAGGGTCTGGCGGCCGCGGGGCAGCGAGACGGTCCGCATCCCCGGCCCCTGATCGATCAAATCGCGCAGCACAAAATTACCCATGAAAGCATAATCCTTCTCTGGTTCCGCTCGTCATTATACGCATAATCCCGAACCGAGGAGACAGCCAGCGCGATATTGTTGCGGAGAATTTTTCAGGAGTGCCGGTTTTCCGGGGTTCTTACAGGTATATTCTCGCAGCGCCTTATTATGATCGTTTGGCCCGTTTCACCCGTTCGATTTGCAACAGAGGTGGCGTTATGAGTTTCAAAATCGCTATAATCGGCGCCGGAAGCGTCGGGTTCACGAAAAAACTGTTCACCGATCTTTTGTGCGTGCCGGAGTTTCGCGACATCGAGGTCGCGCTGACGGATATCAGCCAGCACAATCTGGATATGATCAGGGCGATCCTCGACAAGGTCGTGGAAGCAAACGGTTTTCCCGTGAAGGTGACGGCGCATACCGACCGCCGTCGCGCGCTTGAGGGTGCGAAATACATCATAAGCTGTGTGCGGGTCGGCGGTCTGGAAGCCTATGCGGACGACATCCGTATCCCGCTGAAATACGGGATTGACCAGTGCGTCGGTGACACCATCTGCGCCGGCGGCATTCTCTATGGCCAGCGTAACATTCCGGTCATTCTGGATTTCTGCAAGGATATCCGCGAGGTCGCCGCACCCGGTGCCAAGTTCCTGAATTACGCCAACCCCATGGCCATGAATACATGGGCAGCCATCGAATACGGCAAGGTGGATACGGTTGGTCTTTGCCACGGTGTGCAGCACGGTGCGGAGCAGATCGCTGAAATTCTCGGCGCAAAATCCCCGTCCGAACTTGATTACATCTGCTCGGGCATCAACCACCAGACATGGTTCATCGATCTGAGGCTGAATGGCCGCAAGATCGGCAAAGAAGAGCTGGTCGCCGCTTTCGAGGCGCATCCTGTTTTCTCACAGCAGGAAAAGCTGCGCATCGACGTGCTTAAGCGCTTCGGTGTCTACTCGACGGAGAGCAACGGCCATCTGTCCGAATATCTGCCTTGGTACCGCAAGCGCCCGGATGAAATTGCCCGCTGGATCGATATGTCGGACTGGATTCACGGCGAAACCGGCGGTTATCTGCGCCACTCCACCGAGACGCGGAACTGGTTCGAAACGGAATTCCCGCAGTTCCTGGCGTCAGCCGCCAAGCCCATCGAACCGGAGAAGCGCTCCAACGAACATGCGAGCCACATTCTCGAAGCGCTTGAAACCGGGCGTGTCTATCGCGGCCACTTCAACGTCAAGAACAATGGCGTCATAACCAACCTTCCTTCTGATGCGATCATTGAGTCGCCCGGTTTCGTGGATCGTTTCGGCATCAACATGGTCTCGGGTATCACGCTGCCGGAAGCCTGCGCAGCGACCTGCATGGCGTCTATCAACGTGCAGCGCATGTCGGTACATGCGGCGGTCAGCGGCGATATCGATCTTCTGAAGCTTGCCGTGCTGCATGACCCGCTGGTCGGCGCCGTCGCCACTCCGGAGGAGGTCTGGCAGATGGTGGACGAGATGGTCGTCGCACAGGCGCGCTGGCTGCCGCAATATGCGGATGCCGTGCCTGATGCCAAGGAGCGGCTTGCGAAATCCACCGTCAAGACCCGCGACTGGGCGGGTGCGGCGCGCCGCAATGTGCGCTCAATCGAGGAACTACGGGCCGAGAAATCGGCGCTGAAAAAGGCCGTTTGAAGGAAAAGGCATGGGAACAGGCCGGTGGTGAAAAGGAGTTCGCCGCCGTGGCTACCGCGACAACAGAGGGTGGGCGGTCGAAGAGCTGCCATTTGGGAGGAATGACGATGCAACTTCAACGCAAGATCGGTATCATCTCGGCACTGAGTCTTGGTGTTTCGATGATCGCACTCAGTGCGAACGCCTTCGAAACCACCACGCCGCCGGAGCCGCCGCAGTTTCCGGCGGAAGGCAAGATCAATTATGTGGCGCGCGACTCGATCCTCGAATTCAAGGCCCTGCCGAGCTACAGCGAGCCGGACTGGATCACCGAAAAATTCGAGAAGACAGGCAAGCTGCCGCCCTTGAAGGAACGCTTGCCTGAGGAGCCGCTGGTCTACAAGACCGGCAACATGGTGGATGGCATCGGCGTTTATGGCGATACGATGCGCCATGTGATCGGCGGACGGCCCGAAGGCTGGAACTACATTGCCGGCCAGAGCCAGGGCTGGGGCGGCATCGATATTGCGCTTTCCGAATGCCTGACTCGCACAGCGCCGCTGTTTCAGGTGAATGCCAAGGACACCGAACCGCTGCCCAATCTCGCCAAAGGCTGGGAGTGGTCGCAGGATGGCCACAAGCTGACGATGCATCTGGTCAAGGGTGCCAAATGGTCTGATGGTGTGCCGTTCAACGCCGATGACGTCATGTTCTACTGGGAAGATGCGGTTCTCGATCCCAACGTCTCGCCGCTCGGCGGCGGCGCGTCGCCCGAAGCCTTCGGCGAGGGCACCACGCTCAAAAAGATTGATGACTATACGGTGGAGTGGACTTTCAAGACCGCTTTCCCGAAGCAATATCTCTACACCATGGCCTATCCGAGCTTCTGCCCCGGACCGGCGCATATTCTGAAGCCACAGCATCCTAAATATTCCAAGAACACATATAACCAGTTCAAGAACGCCTTTCCGCCGGAATATATGAACATGCCTGTCATGGGTGGTTGGGTGCCGGTGGAATATCGCCCCGACGACATCATCGTGCTCAGGCGCAATCCATACTACTGGAAGGTCGACGAGAAGGGCCAGCAGCTGCCTTATCTCAACGAGCTTCATTACAAGCTCTCCACCTGGGCCGATCGCGATGTGCAGGCTGTGGCGGGATCGGGCGATTTCTCCAATCTCGAACAGCCGGAAAATTTCGTCGCTTCGCTGAAACGCGCAGCTGACCCGAATGCGCCGGCTCGCCTTGCCTTCGGGCCACGCCTGATCGGCTATAATCTGCAGATGAACTTTTCCGCCAATGGCTGGGGAAATCCGGACGAGCGCGGGCAGGCCATTCGCGAGCTGAACCGCAACGAGGTGTTCCGTCAGGCCGTGACCTCGGCACTCGATCGCAAGGCAATCGGCGACTCCCTCGTCAAGGGCCCGTTCACAGCGATCTATCCGGGTGGCATTTCCTCGGGCACCGGTTTTTACGATCGCAATTCCACGGTCTATTACCCCTTCAACCTTAAAGAAGCGAAAGCCGCCCTTGCATCAATCAGCCTGAAGGACACCGATGGCGACGGCTTCTTGAACTTCCCGAAGGAGACACTGGGCGGACGAAACGTCGAGATCATTCTTCTAGTCAATAACGGCTACACAACGGACAAGAGCATCGCGGAAGGCCTTGTCGGGCAAATGGCGAAACTTGGCCTTCGCCTCGTCATCAACAGCCTTGATTCCAACCAGCGCGATGCGGCCCATTATGGCGGTCAGTTCGACTGGCTGGTGCGCCGCAACTCCACCGAGCTTTCGTCCGTGGTGCAGAATACCGAGCAGTTGGCACCCGTTGGCCCGCGCACCAGCTGGAACCATCGCGCACCTGAAGGCAAGGAACTGGATCTGATGCCGTTCGAAAAGGAGATGGCCGATATCGTGCGCAAATTCATCTCCTCGCAGGACAATGCCGAGCGGGCGGAACTGATGAAGCAATATCAGAAGGTCTACACGCAGAACCTCTACACGATAGGGCTTACCGAATATCCCGGCGCGCTCATCGTCAACAAGCGGTTCTCGAATGTGCCGCAGGGCACGCCGATCTTCATGTTCAACTGGGCTGAAGACGCCATCATCCGCGAACGCCTTTGGGTCGCGGCCGACAAGCAGGGCAAATACGAGCTTTTCCCCGAGCAGCTTCCCGGCAAGCCGGGTGAGGGCGGCCCGATCAACTAGAACTCCTCCCGGAGAAAACCCGGTACCGGTCGCGCGTGAAGCGCGGCCGGAGACACACGGACTAGCCAAGCGGAGGATACCCGTTCGATGCTGAGATTCCTGACGATACGCATAGGCTCCGCCATTCCGGTGCTGCTTATCCTGAGCGTGGTGACATTCGCCATCATTCAGGCGCCACCCGGTGATTATGCCGACTACATCCGTTCGCAACTGATGAACCAGGGCGGCGCGTCCTTCGAACAGGCGGAAGCGCAGGCGCAGGCCTACCGCATCGAACACGGTCTCGATAAGCCGATCGTCGTGCAATATTTCAACTGGATCGGCGGTATCATCACACGCGGCGATTTCGGCTACAGCTTCTATTACAACAAGCCGGTTGCCGATGTGGTCGGCGAACGCCTGCCGCGCACCATCGCACTCGCCCTTGTCTGCCACATTCTTTCATCACTTCTCGGTATCGGATTCGGCATTTGGGCTGCCACCAGACAATATTCCTGGATCGATAATCTGCTTTCGACCGTCGCCTTTCTCGGCATGACCATTCCGCGCTTCCTGATGGCGCTGATCCTCGTCTACCTGATGGTGTTTCATTTCGACGTGTCGGAAATCGGCAGCTTCTTTTCGCCGCAATATGGCGGTGCGCCATGGTCATGGGGGAAGTTCGTTGATCTCGTCAGCCATGTCTGGCCGGTGGTTGCCATCGCCGTCTTCGGTGGACTTGCCTATAATATGCGGGTGATGCGCGGCAATCTGCTTGATACGCTGAACGCCCAATATGTGGAGACGGCGCGCGCAAAGGGTCTTTCGGAAGGTGCGGTCATCATGCGCCACGCCGTGCCGAACGCCGTGCATCCGCTCATTATGTATCAGGGCGTCGTGCTGCCCTATATGCTGAGCGGCGAAATCGAAACTGCGATCATCTTTGCGCTGCCGACCGTCGGTCCCGCCATCGTCGGGTCCATGGCGGTCGGCGATGTCTATGTCACCGCAACCTTCATGATGGTGCTGGCCGCCACGCTCATCGTCGGCAACATCATCGCCGACATGCTGCTCGCCATGCTCGACCCGCGTGTGCGCGAATTCGGGAGGGCTTGAGATGGTGGCCGTTGACGAACTCAAGAATGAATCGGCTGCCGCGCCGAAGCCCGATCGGGGTGTTCAGGGTAACGAGACCTATCTCGCTCTGGTGTGGCGGCGCCTCAGACGCTCTTTCACCGGCATGGTGGGGCTGGTGCTGGTGGTGCTGTTGATCACGATCTCCGTCTTCGCCGATTTCTTCGCGCCGATGAACCCGCTTGAAACCAATGACAGTTTCTCCCCGCCGCAGGTGGTGCGGTTCTCCGACAAGGACGGCAATATCAGCCTGTTCCCTCGGGTCTATGCTACCGCTGAAACGGACGAGCTCGATCCGGTGACCTTCCAGCCTATCGTCGGCCCCGATTACGACAATCCGCTTTATCTCGGCTTTTTCGTGAAAGGCGCGGAATATCGGCTGTTCGGCCTCATCCCGGCAAACCGGCACTTCTTCGGCACCGCGGACGGGCAGCCGGTGCATTTTCTCGGAACAGACAAGTTCGGACGCGATGTGCTGTCACGCGCCATTTATGGATCGCGCATCTCGCTTGCCATCGCGCTCAGTGTCGTCACCATCGTTACCGTCATCGGCACCAGCGTCGGGTTGATCTCAGGATATTTCGGCGGGCCGCTGGATGCCTGGGTGCAGCGTTTCGTGGAAGTGGTTCTGGCCTTTCCACAATTGCCGCTCTATCTCGCCTTGACGTCGCTTATCCCGGTCACTGCCCCGACGACTGTTTTCCTCCTCTTCGTGGTCGGCGTCATGTCGGCGCTCGGCTGGGCGCAGATGTCTCGCGAGGTGCGCGGCAAGACGCTGGCGCTGGCGCGTATCGATTATGTCCGCGCCGCGATTGCCGTCGGCGCCACCGACCGGCGCATTATCTTCCAGCACATCCTGCCGAATGTGATGAGCCATGTGATTGTTGCCGTCACGCTGCATATTCCAAGCGTCGTGCTGCTCGAATCCTTCCTTGGCTTTCTCGGTTTCGCGGTCAAGCCGCCGCTGATCTCCTGGGGGCTGATGCTGCAGGATACGGCTACCTATTCCGTCATTGGTTCCTATCCATGGATCCTTGCGCCGGTCGGCTTTGTGCTGGTCACCGTTTTTGCCTTCAACGCGCTGGGCGATGGCCTTCGCGATGCTGTCGATCCCTATTGAAAGGAGCGTAACATGGTTGCTGCACAGAACACCTACGCCCCTGCCATCCGCTTCGATGCTGATAATCGAAACGACCAGGCCATCATCGATGCACGCAATATTGCCGTGACTTTCAAGGTTGAGCACGGCACGGTGGAGGCAGTGAAGGACATTTCCTTCCAGCTTTACCGGGGGGAGACGATCGCCATCGTTGGCGAATCCGGTTCGGGAAAATCGGTGACCGCCCGCACCATCATGGGGCTTTTGACGAAGCGGGCCTCGGTTTCGAAAACCGCGACCGTGCGCTTCAACGGCGACGACATCCTGAAGTTTTCAAGCCGCCAGCGGCGGGCGTTGCGCGGCAACCGTATCTCGATGATCTTTCAGGAGCCGATGAGTTCGCTGAACCCGATCTATACGATCGGCAGTCAGATCGTCGAGGCGATCCGCGTCCACTCGAGGATGAGCAGGAAGCAGGCCGAGGCGAGGGCGCTCGATCTTTTGCGGCAGGTGCAGATACCGGAGCCGGAGGCGCGGCTGAAGCAATATCCGCACCAGCTTTCAGGCGGTCAACGGCAGCGTGTCATGATCGCCATGGCGCTCTCCAACGATCCGGATGTGCTGATTGCCGACGAACCCACCACCGCACTCGATGTCACAGTGCAGGCGCAGATCCTCAACCTCATTCGAGACTTGCAGAAGAAGCGCGGCATGGCCGTGGTACTCATCACCCATGACCTGACGATCGTGAAGCAGTTTTCCGATTACGTCTACGTCATGCAGCATGGCGAGATGCGTGAGCACAACACCACTGAGCGGCTGTTTGCAGCGCCGAACCACCCCTATACCCGAAAGCTGCTTGCTTCCGAGCCGCATGGTACTGCCAAACCACTGCCGGAAAATTCCGGCGTGCTGCTGACGGCGAATGGCGTGCGGGTGTCGTTTATGATGCGCTACGGCGGCCTGTTCAAGCCGGAATTGAAGGAACTTGTTGCCGTCGACGATCTTGGTCTTACCCTCAAACGCCATGAAACGCTGGGGATTGTAGGCGAATCCGGGTCCGGCAAGACGACCTTTGGCCAATCCCTGTTGCGGCTGAACGAGCCGGTGGCCGGGCAGGTGATTTTCGATGGCGAGAGGGTCGACGGCCGCTCCCGGTCTCAAATGCGGCCCCTGCGCTCACGCATGCAGGTCGTCTTTCAGGACCCTTTCGCCTCGCTCAATCCACGCATGACCATCGGCCAGATCATCGAGGAAGGGCTGGTTATCAACGGGCTTGGTAAAACCAAGGCCGAAAGGCTGGAGCGGGTGCGCGACGCGCTGGAGGCGGCAGGCATGCCCGGCAACATCCTCTCGCGTTTCCCGCATGAGTTCTCCGGCGGCCAGCGCCAGCGCATCGCCATTGCCCGCGCCGTGGCGCTGGAGCCAGAATTCATCCTGCTCGACGAGCCAACCTCGGCGCTCGACCTCTCCGTTCAGGCGCAGATCATCGACCTGCTCCGCAAGCTGCAGGACGAGCGGGGCTTAAGCTACCTGTTCATCTCACACGACCTGAAGGTCGTTCGCGCTCTCTGCCACCGCGTCATCGTCATGCAGCGCGGCAGGATCGTGGAGGAAGGCCCCGTCGAGGAGGTGCTGAACCGTCCGAAAACCGAATACACCCAGCGGCTCGTCCGGGCCGCCTTTGAAATCGCATAGTTCAAGATGCCGGAGGCAAATATGGCACGAGATCCCAAGATCACATTTATCGGCGCAGGTTCCACGGTGTTCATGAAGAACATCATCGGCGACGTGCTGCAACGTCCGGCTCTTTCCGGCGCAACGATCGCGCTGATGGACATCAATCGCGAGAGGCTGGAAGAAAGCGCCATCGTCGTCAACAAGCTGATTTCGACATTGGGGGCAAAGGCGAAAGCCGAGACCTATACCGACCAGAAAAAGGCGCTTGCCGGTGCCGATTTCGTCGTCGTCGCCTTCCAGATCGGCGGATATGAACCCTGTACGGTTACCGATTTCGAGGTGCCGCGCAAATATGGCCTGCGCCAGACCATTGCCGATACGCTCGGCGTCGGCGGCATCATGCGTGGTCTTCGCACCGTGCCGCATCTGTGGAAAATCTGCGAGGATATCCTCGCCGTTTGCCCCAACGCCATCATGCTGCAATATGTGAACCCGATGGCGATCAACACTTGGGCGATTGCCGAGAAATACCCGACGATCCGGCAGGTCGGCCTCTGCCATTCGGTGCAGGGTACGGCCATGGAACTCGCCCATGATCTCGATATTCCCTATGAGGAAATCCGCTATCGTTCGGCTGGCATCAACCACATGGCGTTTTTCCTGGAATTCGAGCACCGTCAGCCTGATGGCAGCTACAGGAACCTCTATCCCGATCTCGTGCGCGGCTATCGCGAAGGCCGTGCGCCAAAACCCGGCTGGAACCCGCGCTGCCCCAACAAGGTGCGGTACGAGATGCTGACGCGTCTCGGCTACTTCGTTACCGAAAGCTCCGAGCATTTCGCCGAATACACACCTTATTTCATCAAGGAGGGGCGAGAAGACCTGATCGAGAAATTCGGCATCCCGCTTGATGAATATCCCAAGCGCTGCATCGAGCAGATCGAGCGCTGGAAGGGGCAGGCGGCGGCCTATCGTTCGGCTGAGAAGATCGAGGTCAAGCAATCCAAGGAATATGCCTCCTCCATCATCAACTCGGTCTGGACCGGCGAACCCTCCGTCATCTATGGCAACCAGCGCAACAACGGCTGCATCACCTCGCTGCCATCGGATTGCGCGGCAGAAGTGCCCTGCCTTGTCGACCATAACGGCGTGCAGCCCACCTTTATCGGCGAATTGCCGCCGCAACTCACCGCCCTGATGCGCACCAACATCAACGTGCAGGAACTGACGGTGCGGGCGCTGATGAGCGAAAACCGCGAGCACATTTTCCACGCGGCGATGATGGACCCGCATACGGCGGCGGAGCTGGACCTCGACCAGATATGGTCGCTGGTGGATGATCTGCTTGTCGCGCACCGGGACTGGTTGCCGGAATGGACGCAGGTGGAGATGAAGCGGGCGCGGGCGGTGTAAGGAACGCGACGGCTGCGTTGACGGCAGGCTGGCGCACCTTGCGTGGCGTTCGCCGGTTGTCATTCCGCTATAGATTTAACGTCATCCTCGGGCTCGTCCCGAGGATCCAACCACCTAGCAGAAAATGATAGCTAGCAGATGCTCGGGACAGGGCCGAGCATGACGAAGTGGGTTTTAGTCCTTCATCCACTTGACGTGTGTCAAAGCCTCGAGGCCCTTCCTCACCTAAACAGCCCCCAACAACCTGTCGTCTCCCTTCAATAGTGGAAATATCAGGTACGAATTATGAACGTAAAGGTGGCTGGCTTCTTCGGTTTCATCGTATTACGGTTGAAACTACAGGGGCGCAGGGGGAAGACGGATGTCTAAAAAAGGCTTGCTCATTGGTCTGGTGGTTCTGGTTATTGCCGGTGTCGCCTATTTCTCCTGGTCAAAGCTGAAGGGGGAGGGACTTCCTGCCGGCTTCGTGGCCAGTAATGGCCGGATCGAGGCTGTCGAGATCGACATCTCCACCAAAACCGCCGGCCGCCTTCAGGATATCATGGTGCGCGAAGGCGATTTCGTGAAGGCAGGACAGGTGCTTGCCCAGATGGACACGGCCCAGCTGGAAGCCAAGAAACGTCAGGCGGAAGCGCAGCTTCGTCGCGCGAAAATTGCGATCGATACCGCCAACAGCCTCGTTGCCCAGCGGGAAGCGGAAAAAACCTCCGCTCAGGCGGTGGTGGAACAGCGCAAAGCCCAACTCGATTCCGCCTCCAAGACCAATACACGTTCGAAACAGCTCCTGACCGGCAATGCCGTGTCGCAGCAGATCGTCGACGACAGCGAAGCCGCCGAACAATCCGCCCGCGCCACACTTGCCTCGGCGCAGGCCTCTCTCGCCGCTTCGGATGCTGCAATCAACGCCGCCAAGGCACAGATCGTCGATGCGGAAGCGGCTGTCGATGCCGCGCAGGCCGATATTGAGAGCATCGAGACTGACATAGCCGATGCGACGCTGAAATCACCCCGCGACGGCCGGGTGCAATATCGTATCGCCCAGCCCGGCGAAGTGCTCTCCGCCGGTGGGCGGGTTCTCAACCTTGTCGATCTCGGCGATGTCTATATGACGTTTTTCCTGCCGACGGCTGAGGCAGGCCGCACGTCGATGGGCTCCGACGTCCGCCTGATCCTCGACGCCGCGCCGCAATATACCATTCCGGCCAAGGTTTCCTTCGTCGCCGATGTCGCGCAATTCACGCCAAAGACGGTTGAAACCGAGGAGGAGCGCCAGAAGCTTACCTTCCGGGTGCGGGCGCAAATTCCGCAGGAGCTGCTGCAGAAATATATTCAATATGTCAAAACCGGTCTGCCGGGCATGGCCTATGTCCGGCTTGATCCGCAGGCCGCCTGGCCGGAAAACCTCGAACGCAATCTTGTGAAGTGAGGGTGGCCGCGATGGTCGCGCCCTCCACGAATAAGAAAAACGATCCGAATGCGCCCGTCGCGCGGCTGGCGGATGTGCGGCTGACCTTTGGCAGCACGGTAGCGCTGGCCGACATATCGGTCGAGATTCCCGCTGGCCGGATGATCGGGCTGATCGGGCCTGACGGTGTCGGCAAATCCAGCCTGCTGTCGCTCATCTCCGGCGGACGCGCCATACAAAAGGGAAAAGTGGAGGTCCTCGGCGGCGATATGTCCGATCCGCGCCACCGCGAGGATACTTGCCCGCGCATCGCCTATATGCCGCAGGGCCTCGGCAAGAACCTTTATCCAACCCTCTCGGTCTTCGAAAATATCGACTTTTTCGGCAGGCTGTTCGGGCAGGATGGCAAGGAGAGAAAGGCACGCATTGCCGAGTTGCTGAAGAGCACCGGCCTTGAACCTTTTGCCGACCGGCCGGCCATGAAGCTTTCAGGCGGCATGAAACAGAAACTTGGTCTCTGCTGTGCGCTGATCCACGATCCCGACCTGCTCATTCTCGATGAACCGACCACCGGCGTCGATCCGCTGTCGCGCCGGCAGTTCTGGGAGCTGATCGATACGATCCGTGCCGGACGTCCGGGCATGAGTGTGATTGTCGCGACGGCCTATATGGAAGAGGCCGCCGGTTTCGACTGGCTGGTCGCCATGGATGGCGGCAAGATCCTCGCCACCGGCTCCCCCGACGAACTTCTCGAACGCACCTCGACCGCCAATCTCGATGCCGCGTTTATTGCGCTTCTTCCGGAAGAAAAGCGCAAGGATTACCACGAGGTGCATATTGCGTCACGCAAGGTGACGGATGATGGTGACTATGCCATTGAGGCGTCGCATCTCAGCATGCGCTTCGGTGATTTCACCGCCGTCGACAATGTCAGCTTCAAAATTCCGCGCGGCGAGATTTTCGGTTTTCTCGGCTCGAACGGCTGCGGAAAATCCACTACGATGAAAATGCTGACCGGGCTTCTTGCCGCCACTGAAGGCGAGGCGAAGCTGTTCGGCCACAAGGTGGATGCCAGTGACATGGCGATCCGCCACCGCGTCGGTTACATGAGCCAGGCGTTCTCGCTCTATTCCGAATTGACGGTGCGCCAGAACCTTGATCTGCACGCACGGCTGTTCAAGCTGCCGGAAGAAACCATTCAGCCGCGCATCGCCGAGATGGCGGAGCGTTTCGATCTGGGTGCGGTCATGGAAACCATGCCTGACGACCTGCCGCTCGGCATCCGCCAAAGACTGTCGCTGGCCGTGGCGATGATCCATTCGCCCGACATTCTCATCCTCGATGAGCCGACCTCCGGCGTCGATCCGGTGGCGCGGGACGGCTTCTGGCAAATCCTCGCCGATCTCTCCCGCAACGACAATGTCACCATCTTCATCTCCACGCATTTCATGAATGAGGCGGAGCGTTGCGACCGGATTTCGCTGATGCATGCCGGCAAGGTGTTGATCAGCGATACGCCTGACGCGATCACCAAAAGCCGAAATGCCGCAACGCTCGAAGAGGCTTTCGTTGCCTATCTCGAGAATGCTTCGGGTGTCAAAAAGGCGGAGCCTGCAATAGCGCCCGCTCCGGCAGCGGAGGTGGTTCCGACGCAACACGCAACACCTGCCCGCAAACGGTTTTTCGATGTCAGACGCATGTTCAGCTATACGCGCCGCGAGGCGCTGGAACTGCAGCGCGATCCCATTCGTGGCACTTTGGCGGTTCTTGGCAGCGTCATCCTGATGTTCGTGATCGGATACGGCATCAATCTCGATGTTGAGGACCTGACCTTCGCGGTACTGGACCGCGACGATTCCACCATCAGCCGCGATTATGTGCTCGATATAGCCGGCTCCCGTTACTTCATCGAGAAAGAGCCGATCCGCGACTATGCCGACATGGACCGGCGCATGCGTGACGGGGAACTCAGCCTTGCCATCGAAATTCCACCCGGTTTCGGCCGCGATGTCCTGCGCGGCAAGACGGTGGAGGTCGGGGCCTGGATCGACGGCGCCATGCCGCAGCGGGCAGAAACAGTGCGCGGTTACGTGCAGGGCATGCACCAGACATGGTTGGCACGCAAGGCGAGCGAAATCTATGGCAATGCAGCGACGCAAAGCAGTTTCAGCATTGAAACGCGCTATCGTTACAATCCTGACGTCAAGAGCCTCGTCGCCATGGTCCCGGCGGTCATTCCTCTGCTGCTGATGCTCATACCGGCCATGCTGGCGGCCCTCAGCGTCGTCCGGGAAAAGGAGCTTGGCTCCATCGTCAACCTCTACGTGACGCCGACCACGCGGCTGGAATTCCTGATAGGAAAACAGCTTCCCTATGTGGCGCTCGGAATGCTCAATTTCCTGCTGCTGACCGCATTTGCGATATTCATCTTCCAGGTGCCGTTTACCGGCAGTTATCTCGCTTACGCGACTGGCGCTTTGCTCTTCGTCATCATCGCCACGTCCATCGGTCTCGTCATGTCTTCCTTTATGAAGAGCCAGATCGCGGCGATCTTCGGCACCGCCTTGCTGACGCTCATTCCGGCGACGCAATATTCGGGCATGATCGATCCCGTTTCGTCGCTGCAGGGGGCGGGGGCCTTTATCGGTAATATCTATCCCGCCACCTATTTCATGACAATTTCGCGCGGCACCTTCTCAAAGGGGCTGGATTTCGCCGGCCTTTCCGGTTCTTTCCTGCCGCTCATCATCGCCATTCCGCTGCTGCTCATCGCCGGCGCCGCTCTTTTGAGGAAACAGGCGTCATGAGGTTTTTTTCGTCCAACATCTTCCAGCTCGGCATCAAGGAACTGCGCGGGCTTGCGCGTGACGGAATGCTGCTGCTCTTGATCGCTTACGCCTTCACGCTGCAGATCTACACCGGCTCCAGCGCGTTGCCCGAAACGCTCAACAATGCCGCCATCGCAATTGTGGACGAGGATCAGTCGCCGCTTTCCGGCCGCATCAGCACGGCGTTTTATCCGCCCTATTTCGCGCCGCCGAAACAGATTTCCATTGCTGAAATGGACAAGCGCATGGATGCTGGGCTCGACACCTTCGCGCTCAACATTCCGCCGGATTTCCAGCGTCAGCTAATGGCCGGGCAGCAACCTGCCATCCAGCTCAATATCGATGCCACCCGCATGAGCCAGGCCTTCAGTGGCGGCGGCTACGTGCAGAACATCGTGACGAGCGAAGTTGAGGAATATGTCAACCGCTATCGCGGCGCGACGACGGTGCCAGTCGATCTGACGCTGCGTTCTCGTTTCAACCCTGAACTGGACAAATCCTGGTTCGGCTCGATCAACAATATCATCACCGCCATCACCATGCTGTCGATCGTGCTGACGGGCGCGGCGCTCATTCGCGAGCGTGAACATGGAACTGTCGAGCATCTGCTGGTCATGCCGGTCACGCCGCTGGAAATCGTGCTCAGCAAGGTCTGGTCCATGGGCCTTGTCGTGTTGGTGGCCTCGGCATTTTCCCTTTTCGTTGTCGTCAAGGGGCTGCTCGCTATTCCCATCGAAGGCTCGCTCTCCCTTTTCCTGCTTGGAACGGCGTTGCAGCTCTTTGCGATGACATCGATGGGTATTTTCCTGGCAACAGTGGCGGGTTCCATGCCGCAATTCGGCATGTTGCTGATCTTATTCCTGCTGCCGCTGCAGGTGCTGTCCGGCGCCATGACGCCGCGCGAAAGCATGCCGGATATCATCCAGTACATCATGCTGCTCGCACCCAACACTCATTTCGTCATTCTGGCGCAATCGGTGCTTTTCAGGGGGCGGGGCTAGATGTGGTCTGGCCGCAATTGCTGGCGCTGCTTGCGATAGGCTCTGCACTCTTCATTTTTGCGCTTCGCCACTTTCGGCGGTTCCTGCGCTGACCGGCGGACAAGAGCCCTTTTTCCAGCATTTGCGAACGAGTTGAATTAATTGTGTTCGGTAACGGTATGTTCGCCCTCCGGGAATATCCCTATGAGGGCGGTTGGGTAAAAGAGGGCTTTGTTCAGGAGTAGCAAATGAATATCGCAGGACGTCTGTCACTCACGGCCATGATCGCACTGGCCACGACACCATCTCTCGCATCGGAGGATATGGCTTCGCAGACGAGTGAAGCGATATTTGGTTTTGGTGGTGTGTTAACGAAAGAAGACATGCTGAAAAGCGCTGCCCTCGTTCCCGTGGAATACGAAAAGAATGCCATTCTGGGTGGCGGTTATCAGTTCTATCCCTATCGCATCGGCAATGTGAAGCTGGGCGGTGAAATCGGCGTTGCCGTCAGGTTTGGCAAGGGTTTCACTGGTGAAGTCTGGGCGGGGCCGGTCGCGCGATATGACAAGATCAGGCTCGGGGAACGGTTGTTCGTTTCGCCGAGTTTCACGGCGGGTCTGAGCCTCGTCTCGGATGCGCAGCCGGGGCGGGAGCGGCAAGAAGAAATTAAGGACAACGGCAACGCCAATGTCCTGTTTTACCTCGGCCCGGAAATCAACGTTTCCTTCAGCGAAGAATCCTCGACGGAGTTCTTCTGGCGGCTTCACCACCGTTCCGGCGGCGGCAAGACGCTGGGCAATATGAAGGGCGCGACGAATGCCAATGTGTTTGGCGTCCGCTACAAGTTCTGACGACGGGGTGCCGGTAGTGGCACCCGATATGACTGAATTTACGCCACACTTCTGTTTTTCCGCGCCCCTCGGAGGATGATCCTTGCATTCAGCGCATGGGTGGCCTGCCTTATTCTGTCTGTTCTTTGGTCCCGACAAGGCGCATATAAGGGACATCAAAGGACGCCGGAACGAAACGTTACTGACGTCGCCAACACCTTGAAAGGGTAATGTCATGAACGTAGCACGCAGCTTTAATAACTGGCGCAAGTATCGTCAGACCGTCAACGAACTGGGCCGCATGAGCAGCCGCGAACTGCACGATCTCGGTATCGACCGTAGCCAGATCAACAGCGTCGCCCGCGCCGCCGTCGGCAAGTAATCAGGCAGCTATTGCCGCTTTTTAATGCCTAAACGCCCGCTTCGCGGGCGTTTTTGTTTTTGGCGAACCGTCCACGCTTGTGTCTCCCACGGGGCATGCCGTGCAAAGGCGAAAATCAGCCTGTTGCATTGATGTTTCGGGTTGGAAAAATCGCCATGCGTTTGATGCATGTCTGAGGTGCAAGCTTGTGTCTGTGAAATGCAGAAAAAAATGATATCTTCAAATCATCGAAACGGATGTACCTCCTCCCACATCCTTTCGGTAATGCGGGTGATCCTACTCCTCCTCCCAAGGATTACCCCGGGAACAGCGGTTTCCTCCTCCCATATCGCTGTTCAATCTTTCAAGAAGCCTGCCGCACCTCCTCCCGCGGCAGGCTTTTTTGTTTTCAGCGCCGGGCGCCGTTTTCAGGCAACCCGCTTTTTTATCTCCACGAGAATGGTTCAGTCGAAAGCCATCATGCCGATGGGCGTAACGGCACGCGTGCCCGCGCGCTTGGCAAGTGCGTAGGAAAGGCACTGCTCCACGGCGTCCTGCGGCACAGGTTTTACGATAACGCCTGCGCCGATACCGAGATTGACCACCACTTCCGGATTTGCCGTCATGAAGATCACCACGACGCCGTGATCCTGCGAAAGCCGCCTCCCGATCTCCGGGCCGGTCTGGCCGTCGGCGAGATTGACGTCGACAAAGGCAATATCTGCGCGGCTGCCGAGTGCCACGGCCTGATCCAGCCGGTTGGCGATGCCGATGACGTCAGCTTCCTCTTCCGCCTGCATAATGGAATCTTCGATATCCATGGCGATGAGAAATTCGTCCTCCACGATCAGCACACGCGGTTGTTCCGTGCGGAAACCCGGTTCGTTTTGCAGGATGTATGCGGACATATGACTGCCTCCATTCCATGCGCTTTAGCGCGGTCGGAAGGCAAACACCTGCCGAAGCAACTCGTTCCAAAGTGAGATAAACATGGTGAATACAGTGTAAACGGACCGGCTTTTCGGCTATCAGCTCTAGATAGCGAAGCAGTTGATTCGGTTTGGTTTTCATCCGGGGAAGGGGTCGGAGACAGTCGCCGTAGCGCATCTTTCGCCCCTGGAGCACAAGCCTTTAGCCGCAAGCGGGGCAAAGGCTTGCATGCAAATTCAAAGCGTTACAGCGTCCTTCACGCGCCAGGAAGGAAATGCAGGAACGTTGCCGATCATTCGCGTGCCGCGGTTAAAAAACGGCGCGAGACCCTATGAGTTTAGAAAGAGAATAAGACGATGACCCAGTCTCCGCGCGCTCCAATCGCCCGCAATACGCCCAATATCGCTGTTATCGGCGTCGGTGGCGGCGGCGGAAACGCGATCAACAACATGATCGACGAGGGCATCGGCGGCGTTGATTTCATCGCCGCCAATACGGATGCGCAGGCGCTGAAGAAAACCAACGCGCCAAGGCTCGTGCAACTCAGCTCCGAACTCACAGGCGGGCTGGGTGCCGGGGCTGATCCGGAGGTCGGCCGGCAGGCGGCAATCGATTCGCTTGACGAGATCATGGATCACCTCAACGGTTACGACATGTGCTTCATCACCGCCGGTATGGGCGGCGGTACCGGCACCGGTGCTGCGCCCGTCATCGCGGAAGCGTGCCGTGCGAAGAATATCTTGACCGTCGGTGTCGTCACCCTGCCGTTCAGCTTCGAGGGCGCGCGCCGCATGCGTGCTGCCGAATATGGTTTCGCCAATCTGCTTAATACCGCCGATACCGTCATCGTCATTCCCAACCAGAACCTGCTGCGTATTGCTGATGCCGGCACGACCTTTGAAAGTGCCCTGAAGACGGCGGACAAGGTCCTGTCCCTCGGCGTGCGCTGCATTACCGATCTCATCCTGCGCGAAGGCCTGGTCAATCTCGACTTCGCCGATGTGCGTTACGTCATGAAGAATGGCGGACGCGCGCTTATGGGTACGGCGCAGGCGAAGGGTCCAAAACGCGCTTCGGAAGCGGCAGCAGCCGCCATCGCCAACCCGCTGCTCGGTGAACCGTCGCTGAAGGAGGCCCGCGGCGCGCTGGTGTCGATTTCCGGCGGTAACGACCTGACGCTTTACGAGATCGACGAGGCGATGACGCTTGTGCGCGAGGCAGTCAGCGAAGAGACCGATGTGGTGATGGGCGCGTCCTTCGATCCGACGCTGGACGGCGCTTTCAAGATTTCCGTCGTGGCCACCGGCCTGCGTAACTGAGGTCCCGACCTCGAAGCGGTGCTTTGTAGAAAAGCAGCGATGTCACAAATTGAATTATTGAAGCCGTCGCGGGTAATTTTCGTGACGGCTTTTTGTTGTTTTTGAACAATTATTCCGCCATTCGAAGGGCAGGTGCTGCAACGCGGCGTTGATATGGAAAAAATATAATAGTACTCTTTATGTCGACAAGAGGGATTTGGTTATGACGGATATAATTGCTTCTGCCGAGCGTAAGCGTGGCTCCGGCGTGAAGATGGTCTACGATCTGCTGCGCGACGAGATTC
The DNA here is from genome assembly GCF_030758035.1 of Rhizobium sp. AN68. Lineage (NCBI taxonomy): Bacteria > Pseudomonadati > Pseudomonadota > Alphaproteobacteria > Hyphomicrobiales > Rhizobiaceae > Rhizobium > Rhizobium sp. AN68. The sequence continues at coordinate 1,919,109 of NZ_JARWMI010000002.1, forward strand.
TCGATCTGGTTCTGCCGCCGGGTAGTCCAATCGATGAGGTGCAGCTTGCCGAGCGGTTCAAGATGTCGCGCACGCCCATTCGCGAAGCGCTGGTGCGGCTCTCGGGCGAGGGGCTGATCGATACGCTGCCGAACCGTTCGACCATGGTGTCGAACATCGATTTCCTCAATATGCATACCTATTTCGATGCGCTGGTGCTGATGTACCGGGTGACGACCCAGCTTGCTGCCCAATATCACCGTCCGGAAGATCTGGCCGGCATCCGCGCCCATAATGCGGAATTTGCCATTGCGGTTGAAGAGCAGGACGCGCTGGCGATGATTTCCACCAATGCCGCCCTGCACCTTTCCATCGCCGAAGCCGGGCGCAACCCCTATTTCACCAGTCTGTTCAAGCGTCTGCTGGATGAGGGACGGCGCATCTTGCGGCTGTATTACCAGTCCTATGATGATCGCCTGCCGAAACGTTTCGTCGACGATCACGATGCGATCATCGCGGCGATCGCCGCGCGCGACACCGTTCTGTCCGAGAAACTGGCCCGCGAGCATGCCGAACAGATCGTGCAGCAGGTGCAGAAACTACTGGTGCGCAATGAGCGGCTGGAAATAAATCTGTAGCTTGTCGATTTCTTGTCGACAAATAAAATACAAGATTGTAATGTCCTTGTTGAAAGGGTGGCGCGGAGGTGCGTCCATTCCCGAAAAACTGTCCCTTAGGAGCTAGTAATGACGGCCAGCATTTTTTCCGGCGTGATTCCCGCCTTGATGACCCCCTGCAAAGATGATCGCACCCCCGATTTCGACGCGCTTGTCCGCAAGGGCAAAGAGCTGATCGCCGATGGCATGTCTGCCGTCGTGTATTGCGGTTCCATGGGCGACTGGCCACTTCTTTCCGATGAGCAGCGCATGGAAGGCGTGGAACGTCTGGTAAAAGCCGGCATTCCGGTCATCGTCGGCACCGGCGCGGTCAACACCGCATCTGCCGTTGCGCACGCCGCCCATGCCCAGAAGGTTGGCGCAAAGGGCCTGATGGTCATTCCGCGTGTTCTTTCGCGCGGCTCGGTCATCGCTGCCCAGAAGGCGCATTTCAAGGCCATCCTTGCGGCCGCTCCCGAAACGCCCGCTGTCATCTACAACAGCCCCTATTACGGTTTCGCCACCCGCGCCGATCTCTTCTTCGCGCTGCGTGCGGAACACAAGAACCTCGTGGGCTTCAAGGAATTCGGTGGTCCGGCGGATATGCGTTACGCTGCTGAAAACATCACCAGCCGCGATGATGAAGTCACCCTGATGATCGGCGTCGATACTGCCGTTGTCCACGGCTTCGTCAATTGCGGTGCAACCGGCGCGATCACGGGCATCGGCAATGTCCTGCCGAAGGAAGTCATCCATCTCTGCAAGCTGTCGCAGGCCGCCGCCAAGGGCGATGCGGACGCCCGCGCCCGCGCGCTGGAACTGGAGCAGGCGCTCGCCGTCCTCTCCTCCTTCGATGAAGGCCCGGATCTGGTTCTCTACTTCAAGCACATGATGGTGCTGAAGGGCGACAAGGAATATACGCTGCACTTCAACGAGACCGATGCCCTCAGCGACAGCCAGCGCGGTTATGTCGAGGCGCAGTTCAAGCTGTTCAACAGCTGGTACGCCGACTGGAGCAAGCTTCCGGGTGCGGTTCAGGCCTGCAAGGCTGCCTGATTACTTTCTGCAGTGAAAAAGGCCCGCATTTGCGGGCCTTTTTTGTTTTATAAGGTTCGATAGCTATCCTTCGTCATGCCTGATTGGGTTCGGCATGACGAAGGACTGATGTCAGGAGACGGCGTCCATCCCCCGTTCCAGCAGCCGGTCGAGACCGGCGATTTCGGCGGTGGTCAAGGTAATGCCTTCGCTTTCCGATTTGGCGCGTGCAGTGAAGCGGCGGCCGGAGGGCAGGCGGGCACCCTGGCCGATAATGGCGTCGAACAGGATTTCCGCCCGCTGGAAAGGATCGCCCGGGCGGCCCTTGGCGAAGGCTTCCGGGGAAAAGGCGACGATCAGCTCGCCATGGAAGGGCGCAAGCGTTGTGGTGCCGAGATACTCCAGTACTTCAGGGCTGGTCAGGTCACCGATCATGATACCCGCGAGAAGCTCGATCATGGTGCCGATGGCCGAACCCTTGTGGCCGCCGAACGGAAGCATGGCGCCGGCAAGCGCAGCCTCCGGGTCGGTCGTCGGGTTTCCGTCGGCATCCACGGCCCAGCCTTCAGGCAAAGATTTGCCCGCGCGACGGTGCAGTTCTATCTCGCCGCGCGCCGCAACAGATGTCGCGAAATCAAAGACATAGGGTGAAGTGTTCTTACGGGGCCAACCGAAGGCGAAGGGGTTGGTTCCGAGCAGCGGCTTGGTTCCGCCAGTGGGGGCGACGGTGGAATAGCTTGGGCACATGACCAGACCCGCTAGACCGTTCGCTGTCAGCCCCTCGACTTCCGGCCAGAGCGCCGAGAAATGCGTACAGTCATTGATGACGAGCGCGGCGATGCCGGTGCGTTTCGCCCGCTCCACCAGAACAGGCAGGCCAAGCTCGAAAGCGGGGTTGGCAAAACCGCCATTGGCGCTGACTTTCACGATCGCTGTGCCGTCGTCTGCGGCCACCTCCGGCATCGCATCGGGCTTAACCTTGCCTGCCTTAACGGTGCGCAGGGCGCCTTCGATGCGGTAGATGCCGTGCGATTTGCAGGCGTCGCGCTCACCGGCAACAATAACCCGCGCAAGCGCTCCCGCCTGCACGGCATTGAGCCCCGCCTTGCGGAAAATAGCTTCGACCCGCTGAAAAAGCCCGTCGATGGTCAATGTGGTGTTGTCGCTCATCATAATCCTCCGATATTGGGCTCGCACATTTTGAATACATAAAGTATACAACGGTCATTCTATTGCAACTTGTCTTTTCGGCATTCTGCGTCCGGTGCCCATTCCTGCCACAAGCGCCGGGATGAGAGTAGGGCGGAACTGCCCAACCAGGGCGTCATTTTCACGTGCTCTTCGGTCCCGAACTGCAAGCTCGCTGCCGTAGCACTGTTCGCTGCTGCAAAAATTCTTTTTGTATACTCATTGTATTTTTATGTTGATTTATCGCCTCCATGGGGAAATAGTGACCTCGCCTTCAATGGCAGAGCAATTCTGGGAGCAAATCAACAATGAAAAAATCGGTCATCGTCGCCGGCCTGCTGGCCGCCACTTTCGCTATTACTCCGGCCAAGGCCGACAAGCTTGACGACATCATTTCGTCCGGTACGCTGCGCTGTGCGGTCGTGCTCGACTTCCCGCCCATGGGCGCGCGTGATGACGCCAACAACCCGATCGGCTTCGATGTCGATTATTGCAACGATCTCGCCAAGGCGCTCGGCGTCACGGCTGAAATCGTCGAGACACCTTTCCCGGAACGTATTCCGGCGCTGATGTCCGGCCGCGTCGATGTTGGTGTTGCCTCAACGTCCGATACGCTTGAGCGCGCCAAGACGGTTGGCATGACCGTGCCTTACTTCGCCTTCGAGATGGCAGTCACCGCCAACGACAAGTCCGGCGTCAAGTCCTTTGAGGACATGAAGGGCAAGACCGTCGGCGCGACTGCCGGTACGTTCGAAGCCATTGCGCTCGAAAAGACCGTCAAGGAATGGGGCGTGGGCGAGTTCCGTCCTTACCAGACGCAGGCCGATGTGTTCCTCGCGCTCAGCCAGGGCCAGATCGACGCCACCGTTTCGACCTCGACCGTTGCACAGGCCAACGTCAAGACCGGCAAATTTGCTGGCATCTCGGTGGTCGGCAAGGCACCCTATGACATCGATTATGTCGCTCTCTTCACCAACCGCGATGAATATGGCTTCATCAATTACCTGAACCTGTTCATCAACCAGCAGGTTCGCATCGGCCGTTACGCCGAACTCTACGGAAAATGGGTTGGCGGCGAAGTTCCTTCGCTCACCGTCAACGGCGTCTATCGCTGATCGGAACTTTTCCCAAACGGCGCGGTCGGATCGATCGCGCCGTTGATCGTTTCTGAAAAGGTGAGACGGTTATGTTCAATTATACATTCCACTGGAATCAGGCGCTGAAGGCTTTGCCGCAGTTGCTGGACGGTGCGGTGGTGACGCTGCAGATCGCGATCCTGTCGATGGTGATCGGTCTTTCCTGCGCCATCGTGCTGACCCTGTTCCGGCTTTCCGGTAACCGGATATTGGGTGCCATTGCCGCCGTCTGGGTGGAAATCGCCCGCAACACGCCGGCGCTGTTCCAGATTTACATGGCCCATTTCGGCCTTGGCAATTTCGGCATTCATCTCAGCCCCTATACGGCACTTCTGGCCGGCATCGCCTTCAACAATGCGGGCTATCTTGCGGAGAACTTCCGTGGAGCGCTGAAGGCGATACCGGATACGCAAACGCGCTCCGGCCGTTCGCTCGGCATGACGTCGATGCAGACCTTCCGCCTCATCATCATGCCGCAGATGCTGCGCGTCGCCTTCCTGCCTGCCACCAACCAGATGGTCTGGGCAATCCTGATGACCTCGCTCGGTGTCACCGTCGGCATGAATACGGATCTTGCCGGTGTCACGCAGGCCTTGAACGCCCGTTCGTTCCGCACCTTCGAATTCTTCGCGCTTGCCGCGGTCATCTATTACGTGATCGCCAAGATCGTCACGCTTGCCGCCAGATTGCTGGCCGCTCGTCTGTTTCGTTACTGAGAGAGGTGCGCCATGTTTGAAACCGCTCTCACCTGGAGTGATCTTGCCTTCCTTGCCAAGGGCGCGGGGATGACGCTTGCCGTCACCGCCGTTGCCGTGACGGCTGGCACCCTCATGGGTATCATCTTCGGTGTCATCCGCTTCCAGCTCGGGGCCTATTGGTCGCTGCCGCTGACCTTCGTGCTGGATGTTTTCCGCTCCGTGCCGCTCCTCATCCAGCTGGTGCTTGGCAATGCCTTCCAGTCGATCGCCAAGCTCGGTTGGCCGCCATTCACCACCTCATGCGTGGTTCTGTCGCTTTATACGGCGGCCTACTGCACCGAGATCGTGCGTGGCGGCATCGAAGCGGTGCCGTCGAACACGCGCCGTGCCTGCCGTTCGCTCGGCATGACCTGGTCGCAGGACATGCGCTACATCGTGCTGCCGCTTGCAACTCGCGTGTCGTTGCCCGCCTGGATCGGCCTGACACTCGGCGTCATGAAGGATTCGGCGCTCGTGCTGTGGCTCGGACTTATCGAGCTTCTGCGTGCCTCGCAGATCCTCGTCACCCGCCTGCAGGAACCGCTGACCATTCTCATGATCTGCGGCGCCATCTATTTCCTTATCAGCTTCCCCATCGCCCGTTTCGGCGGGTATCTCGAAAGACGGTGGTCCCCCAATGATTGAGATCGAAAACGTCCGCAAATCCTTCGGCCCGCTGGAGGTTCTGAAAGGGATCAACCTGACCGTCAACAACGGCGAGGTCGTCACTATCATCGGTGGTTCCGGCTCCGGCAAGTCGACACTGCTGACCTGCATCAACGGCCTGGAGCCGATCGATAGCGGCAAGATCGTCATCGACGGCACCGAGGTGCATGCCAAATCGACCGACCTCAACAAGCTGCGTCGCAAGGTCGGCATCGTCTTCCAGCAATGGAATGCCTTTCCGCATCTGACGGTGCTCGAAAACGTCATGCTGGCGCCGCGCAAGGTGCTTGGCATTTCGAAAGAGCAGGCCGAGGAAATCGCGGTCAAGCAACTGACCCATGTCGGTCTTGCCGAAAAGCTGAAGGTCTATCCGAACCGCATGTCTGGCGGTCAGCAGCAGCGTATGGCGATTGCCCGCGCTCTTGCCATGTCGCCGGAATATATGCTGTTCGACGAAGTCACCTCAGCGCTCGATCCGATGCTGGTGGGCGAAGTGCTCGATACGCTGAAAATGTTGGCCGACGAGGGCATGACGATGATCTGCGTCACCCATGAAATGGCCTTCGCCCGCGATGTGTCGAACCGTGTCGCCTTTTTCCATCAGGGCGTGATGGCGGAAATCGGCACGCCGGATCAGCTTTTCGGCGCGCCGCAGCACCCCGAGACGCAGAAATTCCTGTCGAGCGTGCGGTAATGTCTGCAAACAATGTCATCGTCATAGGGGCCGGCGTTGTCGGCCTCTCGGCAGCTATTGCCGCGCAGGGACGCGGCCTTTCGGTCACGGTTATCGATCGCGAAGGCCCGGCGGCCGGCGCTTCCGCCGGTAACGCCGGTGCCTTCGCCTTCACCGATATCCTGCCGCTCGCATCCCCCGGCATTCTCTGGAAAGCGCCGAAGTGGCTTCTCGACCCGCTCGGGCCTCTCAGCGTCCCGCCTGCCTATGCGCTGAAGATTGCACCATGGATGTTTCGGTTCTGGCGCGCCTGTGCCGCCTCGAAGGTTGAACATTCCACCGTCGCCCAGACGGCGCTGATGGACCTGTCGAAATCTGAACTTGAGCCGTTTCTCAGGAGAACCGACACGATTGCCATGCTGCGCAAGGAGGGCAATCTCCAGGTCTATGAAAGCGAAGCCGAATTCGAAGGCTCGCTTGCCGGCTGGAAGGCGCGCGAGCGTCATGGCATCGAGTTCCGGCACCTCAATGCCGAGCAGATGGCCGAGATACAGCCGGGCATCGCACCGCGTTTCACCTGCGGCACCTTCACGCCCGGCTGGCATTCCATCGCCGATCCAAAGCTCTATACGCTGGCTCTTGCCGAGCATTTCCGCAGCATCGGCGGTCGTATCGAACGTCTCGACATCGCAGCGCTCAGGCCGCTGGAAGACGGTGTGGAAGTGGTGAGCCATGACGGGCGCACCCGCAAGGCCGGCAAGGTGGTGCTGGCGGCGGGCGCTTTTTCGCATCGCATTGCCCGTTCGCTTGGGGAAAAAATTCCGCTGGAAACGGAACGGGGGTATAATACCACCCTGCCTTCAGGCGCCTTCGATCTGCGCACGCAGGTGACCTTCGGCGGTCATGGTTTCGTTGTCACGCGGCTTTCGACCGGCATTCGCGTCGGCGGTGCAGTGGAGCTGGGCGGGCTCGAGCTTCCGGCCAATTTCGCCCGCTCCGAGGCGCTTCTCGCCAAGGCGGCAAGTTTTCTGCCAGGACTGAAAACCGAAGGCGGCAAACAATGGATGGGTTTTCGCCCCTCGCTGCCCGACAGCCTGCCCGCGATTGGTGCGGCGCGCCACACGGCGCGGGTGGTCTATGCCTTCGGCCACGGCCATCTGGGGCTGACGCAATCGGCCGGCACGGCCCGCATCGTCGCCGATCTACTGACGGGGCAAAAACCCGCCATCGATACAAGGGCATTTTCGCCACAACGTTTCTAGAGGATTTTGGCTTTTCTCCGAAACGCAAAAATTCTCTAGTTTTTTTTACGCATTTTCCAGACGTAAAACCGCTACGCACTTTTACTGGAAATGTTTTTGGGGAGATTTTCGATGTCTTCTTCCGGTTCGACAACAGCCGTTCCTCAGGCGCGCAGCATCCTGCCGGGCGCGGCTGAAGGCGTGGTGATTGCCACGACAGAGGCGCTGAGTTTCTGGGGCGGTGTCGATCCCGCCACCGGCAAGGTGATTGACGTGCACCACCCGCTGCATGGCGTCTGTCTCACCGGCGGTGTGCTGTTCATGCCGTCAAGCCGTGGCTCCTGCACCGGTTCTGGCGTTTTGCTCGATCTCATCCTGACGGGCCGCGCACCCTCAGCGCTTGTCTTCTGCGAGGCCGAAGACGTGCTGACGCTGGGTGCACTGATCGCTTCGGAAATGTTCGGCAAGCCTTTGCCGGTTCTGCGCCTGGACGCGGAGAATTTCGCGCGGTTCTCTCAAGCCTCTCATGTGCGTATCGATGAAAATACCATTGAGGCTGACGGCGTTTCCCTCGCGATCGCGCCGCCTGCGACGACGCATCTCGATCTCAAGAATGACGACAGGGCAATGGTCGAGGGCCGCGATGGCATTGCCGTGCAGCAGGCCATGCGCATCATTGTCGCCATGGCCGCCCAGCAGGGGGCGTCAGCGCTCGTCGATGTCACGCAGGGTCATATTGACGGCTGCATTTATGCGAGCCCCGCCAATCTCACCTTTGCGGAGAAGATGGCGGAGATGGGCGCAAGCGTGCGCGTGCCGACGACCATGAACGCCATCTCGGTCGACAAGGCGCATTGGCGCGCGCAGGGCGTGCCGGAGGATTTCGGCGATCCCGCCGCAAGGCTGGCGGATGCCTATGTACGCATGGGCTGTCGCCCCACCTTCACCTGTTCGCCATATCTGCTCGACAGCGCGCCGCAGGCCGGCGACATGATCGCCTGGGCCGGATCGAATGCCGTGATTTTCGCAAATACGGTTCTCGGCGCACGCACGGCTAAACATCCGGATTTTCTCGATCTCTGCATTGCCTTGACGGGCAGGGCGCCATTGTCCGGCGTCTATCTTGAGGAAAACCGCCGACCGCAACGTATTGTCGATGTCGCTTTGCCTGAGGATATCAATGACGCCTTCTGGCCGCTCATCGGTTATCTCGCTGGCAAGGCAGCCCCCGATTGCATTCCGCTTCTGCGCGGTCTTGGTGCAGCAAAGCCTTCGCGGGATGATCTGAAGGCGCTCTGCGCCGCTTTCGGCACCACGTCTGCGGCTCCCATGCTGCATATCGAGGGCGTCACCCCGGAAGCGGGACTGGAGCCGGTCGAAACGGCGGAAACCGTCACAGTTTCGCTTGCTGATATGGCCGCAGGCTGGTCGCTTCTGAATGAGGGACCAGAGGATGTGCAACTGGTTGCCATCGGCAGCCCGCATGCCTCGCTGGAGGAATGCCGCGCGCTGGCGTCCGCCTTCAACGGACGCAGGCGTCATGCAAATGTTGCCGTCATCGTCACTGCCGGACAGCAGGTCATCGACGCAGCAGAACGGGACGGCACCCTGCAAAGCCTGCATGACAGTGGCGTCCAGGTGCTGCCTGATCTCTGCTGGTGCTCGATTTCCGAACCGGTCTTTCCGACCAGGACGCGCGCGCTGATGACCAATTCGGGCAAGTACGCCCATTACGGCCCTGGACTCAGCGGCCGCGCGGTGCGCTTCGGCAGCCTTGCCGACTGTGTTGAAAGCGCACTGACCGGTCGTGCTATTTCCCGTCTTCCATCCTGGCTTTCCTGAGGAGCACTAAATGCGCAGTATCAAGACAGTTCACGTCATCTCCGCCCATGCGGAAGGCGAGGTGGGTGATGTGATCGTGGGCGGCATCAGGCCGCCGCCGGGCGAGACGATCTGGGAACAGAGCCGTTTCATCGCCCGCGATGAGACCCTGCGCAATTTCGTGCTCAACGAGCCGCGCGGTGGCGTGTTCCGCCACGTCAATCTTCTGGTGCCGCCAAAACATCCTGACGCGGATGCTGCCTTCATCATCATGGAGCCGGAAGATACCCCGCCCATGTCGGGCTCCAACTCCATCTGCGTTTCCACGGTGCTTCTGGATGGCGGTATCGTGCCAATGCAGGAGCCGGAAACCCATATGCTGCTTGAAGCGCCGGGCGGGCTTGTGAAGGTGCGTGCCGAATGCCGCAATGGCAAGGCCGAACGCATTTTCGTGCAGAACCTGCCGAGCTTTGCCGCGAAGCTCGATGTAGAACTCGAGGTCGAGGGTCTCGGTACGTTGAAGGTAGACACGGCCTATGGCGGCGACAGTTTCGTCATCGTCGACGCCGAGGCGATGGGCTTCAGCCTGAAGCCGGATGAAGCGCATGAGATTGCCCGTCTCGGCGTGCGCATCACCAATGCCGCCAACAAGGCTCTGGGTTTCGAGCATCCCGAAAACCCGGATTGGCGTCATTTTTCCTTCTGCCTGTTTGCGGGCAAGGTGGAGCGCACCGCTGAGGGCCTGCGGGCAGGTGCCGCCGTCGCCATCCAGCCCGGCAAGGTGGATCGCTCACCGACCGGTACGGCGCTTTCGGCGCGCATGGCGGTGCTGCATGCACGCGGTGAGATGAAAGAAGGCCAGACGCTGACGGCCGTGTCGCTCATCGGCTCCACCTTCACCGGTCGCATTCTGGGGACGACAACGGTGGGCGACCGCCCGGCCATCCTGCCGGAAATTTCCGGCCGCGGCTGGATCACCGGCATTCACCAGCACATGCTCGATCCTTCCGATCCGTGGCCGGAAGGATATCGTCTGACGGACACTTGGGGCGCTCGATAAGGACGATACACCGTACTTCCCTCATCCCTGTGACCAGCACAGGGATGAGGGAAGGAACGCCTCACCCGCCCACCCGCTTCGTCGTCTCGCGCACGATCAACTCGAACCCGACATCCACCCGCGCGCCTTCGGGAACGGCAGCGCCTTTTTCCGCTTCCAATATGGAAAGCAGCAATTCGCCCGCTTTTCGGCCGATCATCTGGGCGTCTACACGGATCGTTGAAATCGCTGGATAACATTGCCGGCCGATGTCGAAATCGCCGAAGCCGAGGATGGAAATCTGTTCGGGCACATGAATGCCGCGACGATGACACTCCATCAGTGCGCCGACGGCGGAAATATCGGAGACCGCGAAAATGCCTTCGACATCCGGCGCCTTCGCCAGCAATGAGCCGAGCGTTTTGGCCCCATGGTCGTAGGAGGCTGGGGCGCTGCCCTCGCGGATGATGAGGTCGTCGGCAATCCCGGCTTCGCGAAGTGCAGCACCAAAACCGAGCAGACGGCTTTCGCCGCGCCAGTCCTTTACATCGCCATCCGCACGCGATCCCAGTGCGCCAATTCTCTTAAATCCAAGCGATATTAAATATTTGGCGGCGTTTCTTCCCACTTCGTAGTTGGAAAAGCCTACCGCATGGTCGATCGGATGTTCGGGAACGTCCCAGATTTCGACAATCGGGATGCCGGCGCGCATCAAAACTTCGCTCGCCATCTTGGTATGCACCGTTCCGGCAACGACTATGGCGTCGGGCCGGCGCTCCATCATGGTGCGGATGACGCGCTCCTCCTCCTGGAGATCGTACATGGTATAGCCGATCAGCAGTTGGTAGTCGGCGGCGCGCAGAGCATTGGCGAGCCCCTGTGCGCTGTCGGCGAAGTTGGAGTTGGTGAGCGTCGGCAGGATGGCGGTGATGAAATTGGTGCGCCGGGAAGACAGCGAACCGGCGATCCGGTCAGGCACATAGCCAAGCTTCTCGATGGCCTTCATCACCTTCTGGCGCGTGTCCTCAGACACCAGCGCCGGATCGGCCAGCACCCGCGAAACGGTCATCTTGGAGACGCCCGCGAGTTTCGAGACGTCGCTCATGGTTGCTTTTTTTGACGTGACTAACGCTGCGGCCAAGGGCGTGCGCTCCACCAAAGCATGTCTCCCTGAATTAGAACCGGTTCAGGACAAGACATACACGAAGATATCAAGGGAAAGCACGCCGCATGATTGCAGATCGGTGCGGCGTGCACCGGATTTATGCGATGCGACGGTAGACGAGGTGATAGAAACGCCCGTCGCACATGCTCATCATCTCGTCCGTCAGCACCCGGCCTTCCAGTCTAACAGGCGAAACCAGCGCTTCTTCCACAGCCTCAATAGACGGATAGTCGATTTCCTGCACCATAATGATGGCCGCCGCGTCCGGGTCCGTGCGCTCGGTGCGCATGACGCGCACGGCCTGCGCGTTCGGCATGCGTTTCCAGACCGGCAGAAGCTTTTCCTCGACGATGCGGAAAAACTCCTCCTCCCTCCCGGCGTGGATCTTGCCTTCAAAAATTGCCGAGCGTGTATACATGGTTCCCTCCCGAATGAATGTCCGATGCAACAGTTCTGTAGATCGGACTTGCAATGATACCGATAACATGCATTATTGATCCTGCCAAGAACGCGAAATGGTGTCGACCAGAGGAAAATCGATAACCAGCCAAAAGCATTGAATTTAACGGGAAATTCTAACAGTTTTGGATCTTCGCGTCTTCTTGGGAGGAGTTTTTTGCAAATCGGGTTGAAATGTTATCGAGAACATTTTTCGGTTTGCGCAAAGGCCGCTGTTCCCGTGCGGACGGCAAATAAAGGGTTGGAGGAGAAACCATGAGCATTTCCAGATTTTTGAAGAACATGACCGTCGCAGTCGGTGTTGCCGCAGCAACGCTAGCCGCCACCACCTCGGCCCATGCCGTCTCGCTCAGCGAGATCACCGCGCGCGGCAAGGTCAAGATCGGCGTTCTCACCGGCGCGCCGCCGATGGGCATGGTGGACGAGAAGGGCAATCCTTCCGGATATGACGTTGATGTCGCCAATCTGATCGGCTCTTACCTGTCGCTGCCGGTCGAACTGGTGCCGCTGACGCCGCCGGCCCGCATTCCGGCGCTCCAGACCGGCAAGGTCGATTTCCTTGTCGCGACGCTCGCCCCGACCGGTGAACGCGCCAAGACCGTCATGTTCACGCAGCCCTACAGCGCCTTCAACATGGACATCATCTCCGGCAAGGACCAGAAATTCGAAAATCTTGATAGCCTCAAGGGCAAGCGTGTTTCGGTCAATCGCGGTTCCTCGCAGGAAACCGCGCTGCGCAAGGCCAATGTCGAAGGTCTCGAAATCGTCGTCTACGAAGACGATTCCACCAGCGCCCAGGCTCTGCTTGCCGGTCAGGTGGATGCCGTCGCCCTGCCGTCCACGGTGGGTGAGGCGATCATCAAGCAGCGTCCGGAGGCCGGTCTGCAGGTCGGTTTCACCTTCTTCCAGCAGGGCAATTCCATGGCGACGAAGATTGAGGATTTCGAGCTGCGTCAGTGGCTGAACACCTCCATCTATCTCATGAAGATGTCGGGCGATCTCGACCGCATCTCGGTGAAGTGGACCGGCCGTCCGCTGCCGCAACTGCCAAGCTTCTGATTGAGCCATTCAACGCGCCCGCCGGGAGAAATTCCGGCGGGCCGGGAAATGTCCACGGAGTGACGCATGTCCTATACATTTCAATTCGGCGCACTTGCCCAATATCAGAACGAATTGTTGAGCGGCATATGGCTGACGATCAAGCTATCGGTCCTCTCCATCGTGCTCGGTTGCGCGTTCGGCATTCTTTTAGCCTCGCTGCGTTCCATCAATGGCGGCATCGTCCGCATTATCGTGGACGGCTATGTTGAGGTGATCCGCAACACGCCATTTCTGGTGCAGCTTTTCATAGTCTATTTCGGTCTGCCGGGGCTCGGCTTTCGCGTTGGAGCCGATACGGCAGCTCTGATCGGCATGACGATCAATCTTGCCGCCTATTCCACGGAAATCATCCGCGCCGGCATCGAGGCGGTTCACAAGTCGCAGATCGAGGCGGGCGAGGCTCTGGGCTTCACCAAATATCAGATCTATCGTCACGTCATCATCGTGCCTGCCATCGCCAAGGTCTATCCGTCGCTGTGCAGCCAGTTCGTGCTGATGATGCTGGCATCGAGCATATGTTCGGCCATCTCCACCCATGAGCTTGCGGCCGCCGCTGCCTTCGTGGAATCGCAGACCTATCGCTCCTTCGAGGTCTATATCGTCGTCACGCTCATCTATCTTGCGCTGGCGCTCAGCCTGCGGCTCATCCTTGCCCTTGTTGGCATGTGGCTGTTCGGCCGCCGCGTGGCGCGCAAGACGATGACCGCCTTGCCGGAGGTGCAGTCATGACACTCAGAACTTTCGGCTGGAACGAGTTCGGCTTCCTGCTCACCGCCCTGCAATGGACCGTGCTTCTGACGATCATTGCGCTCATCGGCGGCGGCCTCGTCGGTTTCTTCGTGGCGCTTGCCCGCACCTCGGATCTGAAGGCGCTGCGTATCGCTGCCGGCACCTATATCCAGGTCATCCAGGGCATTCCGGTGCTGATGATCCTGTTCCTGTCCTATTACGGCCTAAGCCTTGCCGGACTTGAACTGCCACCGCTGATTGCCGCCGGCGCATCAATGACGATCTATACGTCGGGTTATCTCGCCGAAATCTGGCGCGGCTGCATCCAGGCGGTGCCGAAGCAGCAATGGGAGGCGTCGGAGTCGCTGGCTCTCACCCGCGCCCAGCAATATCGCTACGTCATCCTGCCGCAGGCGATCCGCATTTCCCTGCCGCCGACCGTCGGTTTTGCCGTTCAGGTCGTCAAGAATACGTCCATCGCATCGATCATCGGTTTCGTCGAACTGGCGAGAGCGGGGCAGCTTATCAACAATGCCACGTTCCAGCCGTTCCGCGTCTTCGTCGCGGTGGCCGTGCTTTATTTCATCGTCTGCTACCCGTTGTCCCAGCTGTCTCGTTGGCTGGAAAGGAGGCTTCATGCCGGAAGTAATCGTTGAAAACGTTCACAAGAGCTTTGGCGCTCTGGAAGTCCTCAAAGGCGTGTCGCTGACGGTCGGCCGTGGTGAAGTTTTCGCCCTCATCGGCCGCTCCGGCTCGGGCAAGAGCACGCTGCTGCGCTGCATGAACGGGTTGGAGAAGATCAATTCGGGCCGCATCGAAATTGCCGGCCATGCGCTGGGCGGAGATGCCACTGCGCTGCGCAAGCTGCGCACCGATGTCGGTATCGTGTTCCAGAGCTACAATCTTTTCCCGCATCTGACGGTCGGTGAAAACATCATGCTCGCTCCGCGCATCGTCAAGGACGTGGCAAAGTCGGAAACGAAGGACATTGCCCGCGAGGTTCTGCAACTCGTCGGCCTGTCGGAGAAATTCGATTCCTATCCCGACCAGCTTTCCGGCGGCCAGCAGCAGCGCGTGGCGATTGCCCGTTCGCTTGCCATGCGGCCGAAGGTGATGCTTTTCGACGAGGTGACCTCTGCACTCGATCCCGAACTGACGGAGGAAGTGCTGACGGTCATGGAAAACCTCGCCAAGGGCGGCATGACCATGATCCTTGTTACCCATGAAATGGCCTTTGCACGCCGTGTGGCGACCGAAACCATCTTCATGCACAAGGGTAAGATCTGGGAACAGGGCCGCTCGGCAGAACTCTTCGCCAATCCGCAAACACCGGAACTCCGGCAATTCGTCAAGGCCGATGTGAAATAGCGCCTGATCCACAAGGACATATCCATGACTACTGAAATCGTACAACTGTGCCCGCTGATCCCGGCACTGGAACAAGAACTCGCGCAGCGCTTCACTGTTCATCGCCTGTTTGAGGCGGCAGAAAAGGCGGCGTTCCTTTCTGAAAAGGGTGCTGCAATCCGCGGCGTCGTCACCGGTGGCCATATCGGCCTGCCGGCGGATATCGGCGCCGCACTCCCCAATCTCGAGATCGTCGCCATCAACGGCGTCGGTTTCGACAAGGTGGATCTGGCGGAAGCCAAGCGACGCGGTTTCCGCGTTTCCAACACACCGGATGTTCTGACGGCGGATGTCGCTGACCTCGCGCTCGGTCTTGCTCTGGCGCAGGCGCGCAAGCTGCCGCAGGCTGACCAGCATGTGCGCACGGGGCAGTGGCTGAAGGGTGATATGGGTCTTTCCACCCGTGTGGCCGGCCGCCGCTACGGCATTTTTGGCCTTGGCCGCATCGGTCAGGCGATCGCCAAAAGGCTGGAAGGCTTTGATGCGCGCATTTCCTACACCGCCAGAAACCGTCGCGATGTTCCCTATGATTATCACGACAGCATCGAGGCTCTGGCCGCAAATTGCGACGTGCTGATCATCGCCGCCGCCGCCACCGCCGAAACGCGCCATATCGTCAATGCGGATGTGCTGAAGGCTCTCGGTCCCCAGGGTGTGCTCGTTAACGTGGCGCGTGGTTCGCTGGTGGATGAAAAGGCACTGGTCGAGGCGCTTTCGAGTGGCACGATCAGTGGCGCAGCGCTTGACGTCTTTGAAGATGAGCCACGTGTGCCGGAGGCGCTTTTCGCCTTCGAAAATGTCACGCTCGCGCCGCATATCGGCAGCGGCACGCACCAGACCCGGCGCGCCATGGCCGATCTGGTTCTCGCCAATCTAGACGCGCATTTTGCCGGTAAAGAGCTCCCCACACCTGTCGTGTGATGGATAAGCAATTGACGGTTGCAGTCAAACGCTGCAGCCGTTGCAGCTCATGAGATAACTACAAAGTCCTGCAGCTCACGGTTCAGTGCTATGAAGTATTGAATGGGAAAAGCTTGTTTCACGGCGCAGATGCGCCGTGGCTCAATGCCAGCTCAAGGCTGGCATGTTGCAGGAGAGGTTTTGCCTTTGCCGACAATCTGATCGCGCGGTATTTGTCGCGCCATTTCGCTTCAATCCCCCACCGCCGTTCATATTTATATAATATGTATAATCCTACTATTCTGCTTCCTTATACAGTAACGAGGCGGATAGTTGCGTTCCAAAGGCCCGAAGTCACGCTTGCAGAACCGGCCGCCGCGGACGAAGTCCGATGCGCCGCCATCCGACCGGCATGCGCTGCTTGAAGCGATGATCGATCATGTGCCGGATTTTATCTACGCCAAGGACCTGGAAGGCCGCTTTCTCTTCGCCAACCGTGCCATCGTCACCGAAAACGGCTTCGACACAGTCGAGGAACTGATCGGTCTCACCGATTACGATATTAACGGCGATGCGGCGCAGCGTGCCGGCATTCCAGAGACCGAGGCGCGGGTGATGCGCACGGGAGAGCCGGATCTCGGTTTTGAGGAACGCGCAATGCGCGGCGATATCGACCGCTGGCTGATGATGTCGCGCGTGCCGCTTAAGGACAAGAACGGCGCGATCATCGGTGTGGTCGGTGCATCCAGAGATATTACCCAGAAGAAGGCCTCGGAGCGACTGCTTCAGGCGCAGGCGCATATTCTCGAAATGATTGTTGGGGCGGCGCGTATCGAGGATTTTCTCGAAGAATTCGTGAAAGCCATCGAAAACCTCGCTACGGGTCTTGCCTGCGCTGTTCGCGTATTCGATGCCGCGGCCGGCGAACCCTCGGTCTATGCCTCACCGGCGCTTTCACAGCATGCGGGGGTGACAGCACTCATCTCCAGCGTCAGCGATCCCGAAAGCCTGACCTATCCCGCCGGTAATGTGGCCTTCAGTTTCGATATTCCCGCCAGCGAAGGCAATGCGCACGGTTTCGTCTGGTGCATGTTGGCGGGCCGCAAACCGGATGCGGGGCTTCTGGAGTTCATCGCCGCCGCCGCGCGCATGGCGGGTCTTGCGATCGATCGCAAACGGGCGGCGGAACATATCGCGTTTCTTGCCGATCACGACATGCTGACACGGCTGCCCAATCGCCGCTTTCTGGATACGAGACTGCCGGAAATACTGGCAGCATCGGCAAAAGCGAAGCGGCATGTCGGCATCGGCTTTCTCGATCTCGATAATTTCAAGCAGATCAACGATACGCTCGGCCACAGCGTTGGCGATGCTTTGTTGTCCAAAACGGCTGAGCGCATCTCGCGCAGTCTCGGTCGAAACGATCTGGTGCTGCGGGTGGGCGGGGATGAGTTCGTCATCATTCTGCATAAGCAGAAGGACGATTTCGAAAGCCGCCTGCAACATATCCGGGCTGCGGTCTCGCAGCCGCTGCGCCTCGGCAACTACGATATCAAGGTCACATGCAGCATTGGCATGGCATTTTTCCCGGAGCACGGGGAAACCACGGCGGAAATTGTCGCTGCGGCCGATCTTGCGATGTATGAGGCCAAGCATAGCGGGCGAGATGGCATTGCAACCTTCACGCCGCGCATGGCGGATGATCTGAGGAAGAAGTTCACCCGCATCGAGGAATTGCGCAAGGCGGTAGAAAGAGATGAGTTCGTTCTCCACTATCAGCCGCAGGTCGATCTTTTGACCGGTCGCATCAGCGGCGTGGAGGCGCTGGTGCGCTGGCAGCACCCGGTGGAAGGTCTGCTCGGCCCCGCGGAATTCATCGGCCTTGCGGAAGAAACCGGCCTCATCGTGGAACTTGGGGAAAGCGTTCTGAAGAAAGCCTGCCTTCAGGCGCAGGCATGGTGCAATGCCGGGCTGCCGCCCGTCAAAATGGCGGTTAATATTTCACCCAGGCAATTTCAGGGCGGCCTTGTGGAGCAGATCAGGTCTGCGCTCACGCAATCCGGCCTTGCACCGTCTCTGTTGGAAATTGAGATCACCGAAACCCTCATCATTCAGGATGTGGAAACATCCGTGCGGATCATGCGCGTCATCAAGGAGATGGGCGTCAGCCTGGCACTGGATGATTTCGGCATCGGTTATTCCTGTCTCGGCATGCTCAAGACCTTCCCCCTGTCGTGCATGAAGATAGATCGGTCGTTCCTCACCCATCTGCCGGAAAAAACCAAGGACAGCGCCATCGTCTCCATCATGATCCAGCTTGCGGGGTCTCTGGGCATCGATGTCATTGCCGAGGGCGTCGAGACCGGCGAGCAGGCAGCGTTTCTGCGCGCTGCCGGCTGCCCCTATGGGCAGGGTTATTACTTCAGCCGCCCGGTGCAGGCGGATGCGATCGAGGCAATGTTGGGGAATATGATGACTTTCCCCGCTGGTCTATCGAACGACATGCAATAATTCCCACCTCGGTGGCCGGCCTCTAACCGGATTCGCCGGGCGCGAATTGGCGGAAGGCACGTTGCGCTGTCTTTGCCGCATAGTGGCGTCGGGAGGGAGTGCGGCTATATCACCCTTCTTGCGACCCCACGTGGCATTAAAAGCCCGCATCCCCTCATCTTCATCCATGAAACTTGATGCCTTTCCCAAGCGATTGCGGCATTCGGCGCAAGTTTGTTCTGGTATTATAATTCAAAAATATTAGAACTAATTTGCGCTATAACTAAGTAATAAATATCGAAATCACCGAATAAAACATTTATATATTATATATTTAACTATTAATTTGTTGTAATTTTACTACGAGATTTGAATGTATTCTCTAAGTGTATTTGTATTCTTTAGATTTGAATTGCGAGTCTCCCGAAGTTTCTGCCATTTGCTGGATCAGCGCAGAGAAGCGGGCGGCAGGGAAAAGACCAGCCCTCGGCTTTGCGCATTCGTTGAAAAATTTTTTGACTGGAGATTAAAAATGAACATCAAGAGCCTCCTCATCGGCTCCGCTGCCGCTCTCGCAGCAGTATCCGGCGCACAGGCCGCTGACGCTATCGTCGCTGCCGAACCCGAGCCCATGGAATATGTTCGCGTCTGCGACGCCTTCGGCACCGGCTTCTTCTACATCCCCGGCACCGAAACCTGCCTGAAGTTCCAGGGCTACGTTCGCTTCCAGACCGACTTCGGCCGTGACAAGGCTGGCAAGTCTGATTGGGACGCATTCACGCGCGCCCAGTTCGAAGTTGACACCCGTACCGACACTGAACTCGGCGCTCTGCGTGGCTTCATCGGCCTGCGTGGTGATGCTGATACCGGTTCTGCCGCTGCTTCCACCACTTCTGCTTCCAGCGACAAGGGATCCGCAGTTTTCGTTCATCAGGCCTTTATCGAAATCGCCGGCCTGAAGGTCGGTAAGTTCCTGAGCTGGTGGGATGATGGTCTCTCCGGTGAAACGGACGATGTGGCGACCAACGCTTTGTTCAATTCCGTTCGTTACACCTATGAAGCGGGTTCTTTCTGGGCTGGTGTCTCGGTTGACGAACTCGAAGGTATCGCGGTCGGCACGTTCAACAAGAACAACAACACAAGTAACAATGTCGGCGTCGTTGTTGGCGCTGGCGCGAATATCGATAGCGTCTCTCTTCAGCTCATCGGTGGTTATGACACTGACCGCGAAAACGGCTCTGTTCGCCTGATCGCAACAGCTGGTGTTGGTCCTGGCACGTTTGGCCTGTCTGGTGTTTGGGCTTCCGGCGCAAACGCTTACTACAATGCTTCCGAGTGGGCTGTTGCTGCCGAATACGCCATCAACGCAACCGACAAGCTGAAGATCACCCCAGGCTTCCAGTACTACAGTGGCTACGGCCTCGTCTCGTTCGACAAATTCTCGAACAACGACGCCTGGAAGGCTGGCCTGACGGTTGACTACAAGATCACGGACGGCCTCTCGGCAAAGGTTGCTGCAAACTACCTCGACGTCGACACCAAGCCTGAAGCCTGGACCGGTTTCGTTCGCCTGCAGCGCGCATTCTAATAGCCATAAGAAAAAAGCCTAAACCGGGTTAGATGACTCAGATCCACCCCGCTCTTGAGCGGGTGAGTGCTAGCTTCAGTCAAAGTTCCTGACATGATGTCAGGTTTGCTCCCCGGACCCCTCCAGGCCGGGGAGATTTTGTTTTGAGGAAAGTTCCGGCAGATTTTTGTCAACAATGTCGTTGCGGGCATTTGCGGGCGGGTCGCTGGGTTGGCGGGATGCCGGTCCTGGAGATCAGGTTGCGCTATCGCTCGCCAGGCATTGGTACCGGCGGCAGGGGAGGGTGGACCGGTTCTTCGAAGGTTCGCAGCAAACGGCCCCAGCCCGGATCATGCATATGCGCTTCAAGACCCGCGCGGGCGGCAAGCGCCAGTGCCTCTTCCTGTCCAAAGGAGAGAGCCGCATCGACGTCGGTCGTCAGAACCCGGCTGTTTTCCATCAGCATCTTGCCATCAACGAAAACGGTGTCGACGTCGCTTCCCAGAACCTGATGCACGAGACGGTGCGCCGGCATCCACATTGGCATCAGATGTGGTTTACGCATATCGATGATGACGACATCCGCCTTTTTGCCGATTTCAATCGAGCCGATTTCATCTTCCATGCCGATGGCGTGGGCGGCGTCGATGGTGATCATTTCGAATATCTTGCCCGGCGGCAACAGGTAGCGATCGTGATTGTGCAGCAGGTGTTGCGTGAACTGCGCAAGTCGGGCGGTCTGGAGCATATCGAAGTGACGGCTGGGTGCTGCGCCATCGGTGGTGATGGCGACTCGAATCCCCTTGGACATCATTTCCATGATCGGCGTTGAGCGGCCCGGCGGGGCGTGGGTCACGCGCGTGCCGGTTTCCGCCAGAATGTCGATCTCTTCATGCGAGATGCCCCAGCAGTGCTGGAGGTGGATATCCGGGCCGAGAAGCGCATTTTCCTTATCCTGAAACGCCATGCGGATTTGTCCCGCAAATGCATCCGAATGTAGCCTGACGCCCATTTTCCGGGCCGTCTCGCGTATTCGGCGCGCCTGCATGCGGTCGTTTTCCGTCAGTTTCACCGCCTGGTCGGGGCTTGAAGCGTTGGAGGGTTCCACCGAGGGAACGATGGTAAAGGGTGTCAGAAAAACACTGATGCGTCCGTCTGCCGTTCCGTTCAGTGCGTCGATCGTGGCTTCGCTGCCTTCGATCATTTCCTCGAAGCTTACATTTCGGCGCTCCGGAGAGCCGCTTTCCCATCGGGTCACCGGGTGCGGCCAGGGCAGGCCGGAAGGTCCAACGCAGATGATTTCACGAAGCCCGATTTCGTCATAAGCGCGGGCGTGGTTGATGGCAAAGACGGGGTCGTCGGCGCGTGGCATCGAGGTGATGATGCTGGCACCTGTCGTCACGCCGGCGCGAAGCCGCTCGATGCCGGAGACCAGGCCGTCCGCATACCAGTAATCGCGTGTGACGTAGTGATAGTAGGTCGGCGTCACGACCTTCATCCACATGGCGTTGGTGTCGGCCGCAATGCTGCGGATCAGCGCGTGCCCTGCATGGCCATGGGCGTCAATGAGGCCGGGGATGATGAGTTTTCCCCGGCAATCTATGATCTGCTTGTCGCTGTGACGTGGCGCCAGCTCCGCTGCTGTACCGATGTCGACAATACGGTCGCCCTGAATGGCAAGGCCACAATCCTCGATGATGCGTCTTTCACGATCCACCGTCACCATCGTGCCGTGCAGCAGCAGAAAATTCCCCATTTCGTCCTCTCCCTCATTGAAGTGCAGCTTGTATCCAGAACCTCGCGATTTTGGATACGATAATTGTCAACAATATTATTGACAATACGCCTGTGCGAAACAATACTCCGCCTTGTCCGGCCGGTAGGTCTGCCGGCTATCCAATGATTTATAAAAAGGGGGGATCAAATGTCCCGAATTAGAAGTTTCGTTCTGGCCGCCATGGCCGCCGCCGCCATTGCCGTTCCCGCAAACGCAGAAACCTTGCGTTGGGGCGGCCGCGCGGATCTTTACTCGCTTGATCCGTATTCGGTGCCTTCCACCTCCAACCTCGCCTTTCTAAATCACATCTATGAAGGGTTGGTGCGTTACGGGCCGGACTTCAAGATTGAGCCGGCGCTTGCGACGGAGTGGAAACTTGTTGATGAAAAAACATGGCGTTTCACCCTGCGCAAAGGCGTGAAGTTCCACGACGGTGCTGAGTTTACCGCTGACGATGTCGTTGCATCTTTCACGCGCGCTTCGGATGCCACCTCGCCATTGCGCGGCAATATTCCGGTTTTTGCGGGCGTGAAGAAGGTCGATGATTACACCGTCGATCTGAACGTCACCGCGCCCACCTCGCTTTTCCTCAACGACATCACCAATATCTTCATCTTCAATGCTAAGTGGTTGAAAGATAACAACAGCGAAAAGCCGACTGACTTCGCTTCCAAGGTCGATGGCTACACGACGATGCACACCAACGGCACCGGCCCGTTCAAGCTTGAGAGCCGCGTTCCCGATAGCAAGACGGTTCTTGTCGCCAACGATGCCTGGTGGGATCAGAAAAAACACAATCTCGATCGCATCGAATTCGTGCCGATTGCCTCGGCCGCAACCCGCGTTGCAGCTTTGCTCTCCGGCGAAATCGACCTGATCGATTCCGCACCGATCCAAGATCTGCCGCGTCTGGAATCCTCGCCGAACATCACGGTGAAGAAGCGCACCGAGCTGCGCACGCTGTTCATCGGCTTCAATCGCCGCGAAAAGCTTGAAGACGGCAAGCCTAACCCCTTCAACGATCTTCGCGTTCGCCAGGCATTCGAGGCCTCGATCGATCGTGATCTCATCAACAAGAAGGTCATGCGCGATCTTGCAAGACCGTCCGGCTCGCTTATTGCGCCTGAGATTGCGGGTTACGCCAAGTCGCTTGATACCTACCAGCCTGCCGATCCGGCAAAGGCGCAGAAGCTGCTTGCCGATGCAGGTATGAAGAACCTTGCATTCACCTATACCTGCATGAATGACGAAAGCATCAACGAGGAAGACATCTGCTCCGGCGTTGCCAACATGCTCAAACGCGGCGGTTTCCAGCCGACAATCGACATCGCCCCGCGTTCGGTACAGTCTCCCAAGCGCAATGGTGGCAAGGCCGATGTCTTCAACCTCAGCTGGGCGAACGAGCCCACGCTCGATGCCTTCTCGTTCCTGTCGCAGATCCTCTCGACCCGCAAGGGCGCGATGGGCGTATCCAACTATGGCGGCTGGTCTAACCCCGAGATCGACAAGCTGGTGGATCAGGCAGCACACGAGCAGGACAATACCAAGCGTCTCGCGCTTGAAGAAGCTGCATTGAAAATCGCCAAGGACGAGACGATGCTTGTTCCGCTGCACCAGCAGCCCATCGCCTGGGCCATGCTCGGAAAGGTCAAGAGCGTTGATTTCCGCGCCGACAACAAGCCGCGCCACTGGCTGACGCAGGTCGGCAAGTAATCCGGAATATCAGGGAGGCGTTGGGCATTTCGCTGAACGACTCCTGAATGCTCCGCTGCCGGTGCAATTGTTGACAATGTTACGGGCGCATGCGGCCCGTACCCCGTCTCTTGCAAAAATGGGCAAACCTGCCTGCCTTTTGGCCACGGGTTTGCATCCGAGAGGTTACAATGCTGGTTTTCATCATCAAGCGTATGGGAAATGCCATTCTGGTCATGCTTTCCGTCGCGCTTATTGCATTTCTCATTTTCAGGCTTGCCGGAGACCCCGTCGAGCTGATGGTGGGGGAGCAGACATCGCAGGAAGATCGCGCCGCCTTGCGTGAGCGTCTTGGTCTTAACGACAGTCTGCCAACGCAATATCTGCGGTTTGTCAAAGATGCCGCCCAGGGCAATTTCGGCGTTTCCTATCGCAACGGCCAGCAGGTGCTGCCGCTGATCGCGGAGCGGTTTCCAGCCACGCTGGAACTGGTTCTGGTGGCCACGATCATATCGCTTGTCGTCGGCCTGCCGCTCGGGGTGCTGACGGCGATCAGGCGCGGAAAGTGGTATACGGAGGGCCTGCAATTCCTGTCGATTGTCGGCGTCTCGCTGCCAAGCTTCGTTGTCGGCATTCTGCTTATTCTTGTCTTTTCGGTCAGCCTCGGCTGGGCGCCGGCCTTTGGTCGCGGTGATGTCGTGCAGCTCGGCTGGTGGTCCACCGGCCTGCTCACCTCATCGGGGCGTGCCGCACTCATTCTGCCTGCCATCGCGCTCTCGCTTTACCAGATCACGCTCGTCATGCGTCTGGTCCGCGCCGAGATGCTGGAGGTGCTGCGGTCCGATTTCGTGAAGTTCGCCCGTGCACGCGGCATTCCCCGCTGGCGCATTTATTTCCGCCATGCGCTGCGCAACTGTCTTATGCCTGTTGTGACGCTGACGACGATGAACGTCGGTTCGCTCATCGCTTTTGCGCTCATCACCGAGACGGTGTTTCAGTGGCCGGGCATGGGCATGCTGTTCATACAGGCGGTGACGTTTCTCGATATCCCCGTCATGGCGGCCTATCTCTGCATCATTTCCTTCATCTTCGTTGTCCTCAACACGTTCGTCGACATTGCATATGCGGTGATCGATCCGCGTCTGCGCACTGCGCGCTAACCGAAGGGAGCCGGTTTCATGGCCACAGACCTTCCGCAAACGGTAAAACCTGCCCGCCCGTCGCTCATCAAGCGCATACGCAACAGCGATCTCTACTGGTCGTTCAGCCACAGCAGATCGGCCAAGATCAGCGCGCTGATCCTTGCAGTCCTCATCCTCGCCGCCGTTTTCGCGCCCCTGATCGCACCGCAGAACCCTTATGACGGCGCGTCGCTCGACATGTGGAAGGCCGAACTGCCGCCGGTGTGGCAGGAGGGCGGCGAATGGCCCTATCTGCTCGGCACGGATACGCAAGGGCGCGACATGCTCTCCGCTATCCTCTACGGCACGCGCATATCGATAATCATCGGTGTTGCCTCGGTGGCGCTGTCCTTGGTCATCGGCATGACTGCCGGGCTTGTCGCCGGTTACTTCGGCGGTTTTGCCGATAATCTCCTGATGCGCATCGGCGATATCACGCTCTCCATTCCGACAATTCTGGTGGCAATTCTCGTCTCCACGGTCGTCAGACAGATGCTTCCGGACAATCTTCGCGAGGTCGGCGCATCTGCCGTACTCATTCTCGCCATCGCGCTTTCCGCCTGGGTGCAATATGCGCGCACCGTGCGTGCCCAGGCGATTGTCGAAACCGGCAAGGACTATGTGCAGGCGGCGAAGCTGATCGGCGTTCCCGCGCGCCGCATCATGGCAAACCATATTCTGCCCAATACGCTGACGCCGATCATGGTTGCCGCCACGCTCAACTTCGGCATGGCGATCCTGACCGAAGCGACGTTGTCGTTCCTCGGCATCGGCATGCCACCCAGCCAGCCGTCGCTCGGAACGCTGATCCGCATCGGCAACCAGTTCCTGTTTTCCGGTTCCTGGTGGATCGTGTTGTTTCCCGTTTTCCAGCTCTGCCTGCTCGTCGTCACCGTCAACCTTCTGGGTGACTGGCTGCGCGATGCGCTCAATCCGAAACTGAGGTGAGTTCCATGTACGATCTTCTGCTCCGCAACGTCAGGCCCATGGCGGGCGACACCTGCGATATTCTGGTAAGACAGGGAAAGATTGCCGGTTTTGGAAAATTCGAAGCCGAACCCGGCATGGCGGTCGAGGATGGCAACGGCGCAATCGTCGCGCCCGGTCTCATCGATGCACACACCCATCTCGACAAGACGACATGGGGCATGCCCTGGCATGAGAACAACCGTGCCGCCATCCTGCGCGGACGGATCGATTTCGAGCGCGAGAACCGCACCCAGATCGGTATCGATCCGCACCGCCAGTCCATGCGCCACGCCATCGGCCTTGCTGCAAACGGCGGCACGCATATCCGCAGCCATGTGGATATCGATCCGACCCACGGCCTGAAGCTTGTTGAAGGCATATGGGAAACACGTGAGAAGCTGAAAGGCATCATCGACATAGAGGTCGTTGCCTTCCCGCAGTCCGGCGTCATGGTCATGCCCGGCACGGTGGAGCTGCTGGACGAGGCCTTGAAACAGGGTTGCGAAGTCCTTGGCGGCATCGATCCCTGCGGCATCGATCGCGATCCCAAAGGTCAGCTCGATATCCTCTTTCAACTCGCGGTCAGGCACGGCGTGCCGATCGACATTCATCTGCATGAGGCTGCCGATCTCGGCGCCTTCACGATGGAGCTGATCTTCGAGCGTATTCGTGCCAATGGCATGGAAGGCAAGGTCGCAATCAGCCACGCCTTTGCGCTGGGCATGAATGATTACATCAGGGTCGGCAAGCTGATCGATGAAATCGCCCGGCTCGATGTGGCGATCCTGACGACGGGCGCGCCCTCGGCAACCGTGCCGTCGATCATGCGGTTGAAGGAAGCCGGCGTTCGCGTTGGCGGCGGTTGTGATGGCATTCGCGATACCTGGGGACCTTGGGGCCAGCCGGATATGCTCGACCGGGCCAAGATCATCGGCATGAAGAACGGCTTGCGCTCGGATATCGAGCTTGCGCATGTCCTGCATGTCGTCTCGCAGGGCGGTGCCGATGTCATGGGCCTCAAGGATTACGGTCTTGAGGTTGGCTGCTCCGCCGATTTCACGCTGCTGACCGGCGAAACATTGGCCCATGCCGTTGTCGATGTCGCGCCGCGGCCCATGGTCGTAAAGGGCGGACGCGTGACCGCCAGAGGCGGCAAGGCGGTGGTGGAGGCGCCATGATGAGCAATCCGCTACAGTCTATCGCTCTCGGTGAACGCCCCTCCGGTCGCACGCTGCTCACCGCAAGCTGGGTGGTCGGTCATAAGGACGGGTCTCACCGGCTGTTGAAAAACGGCGAAGTGGTTTTCGAGAACGGCGAAGTCCTTTTTGTCGGCCATGGCTTTCCAGGCGAGGTCGCGCGGCGCGTCGATTTCGGCAATGCCCTGATCAGCCCCGGCCTGATCGACCTCGATGCGCTTTCCGATTTCGATACGACTATTTTGGGGATCGACAATCATCCCGGCTGGGCGAAGGGCCGTGTCTGGCCGCGCTCTTATGTCGAGGCCGGTCCTTACGAGATGTATTCCGAGGAGGAGCTTGCCTTCCAGAAACGTTTCGCCTTTGGCCAGCTTCTCCTCAACGGCATCACCACGGCGGCACCCATTGCCTCGCTGTTTTATCGTGAATGGGGAGAAACGGTCGCTGAATTCGAGGCTGCGGCCGATGCTGCCGGCGAACTTGGTCTCCGGGTCTATCTCAGCCCCGCCTTCCGCTCCGGCGGCATGGTGCTGGAAGAGCCGGGACGCATGGTGCCCGTGTTCGATGAGGAGCGCGGTCTTCAGGGGCTGAAGGAAGCAGTGTCGTTCATCGAACGGCAGACCGGAAGACACGGCGACCTCGTCCGCGGCCTTCTGGCACCTGATAGGGTTGAAACATCGACGCTCACCCTGCTGGAAAGAACCGATGCGGCCGCCCGTGATCTCGGCTGCAAATTCCGGCTGCATATGGCGCAGGGCACCATGGAAGTTGACACGGTTCG
The DNA here is from genome assembly GCF_030758035.1 of Rhizobium sp. AN68. Taxonomy (NCBI): domain Bacteria; kingdom Pseudomonadati; phylum Pseudomonadota; class Alphaproteobacteria; order Hyphomicrobiales; family Rhizobiaceae; genus Rhizobium; species Rhizobium sp. AN68. Next base: position 1,946,694 of record NZ_JARWMI010000002.1, read on the forward strand.
CAAGCTGCATAGCTCAACCGCGCCGGTATGGCTCGCAAAAGCAGGCCTGCTGAGCGACCGCCTTATCGCGCCGCATGCCACCAATGCGACGCAGGAAGATCTGGCGCTCTATGCGGAAAACGGCGTGTCGATCGTCCACTGTCCGCTGGTGTCGGCCAGAAGCGGCAGTACGCTGTCGTCCTTCTCCGCGTGCCGCCAGCTTGGAATAAACATTGCGATGGGCACCGATACGGCGCCCGCCGACATGCTGATGAACCTGCTTGTCGGTCTCATAACCTGCCGCATCAATGACGGTGCTCCAGATAAGGTCCGCTCAGCCGATCTGTTCGACGCCGCCACACTCGGCGGCGCTCGGGCGCTGGGTCGCTCCGATCTCGGACATCTTTCCAAGGGTGCGCGCGCCGATATCGCGGTCTTCGATCTGGATGACACGGTCATGGCGCCGAGCCTCGATCCGATCACAACAATTGTCACCGGCGGTTCAGGCAAAATCACGCGCGCCGTGTTTGTCGATGGTCGTCTCTCCATGCGGGAAAGACAGGTCGCGAACATCGACATGGCGAGCGCCCGCATTCAGGCGCAGGCACAGTTCGATGGGCTGATCGCGAAATATCCCGAGCGAAGCTGGGCCAATCCGCCCGTTTCGGAAATCTTCCCCCCGAGCTACCCGGTGGAGGTGAATACCAATGGATGACATGAACCAGTCGGTTATCGATGTCCGCAATTTGAAAGTCGAGTTCCCTGGCCGCCGGGGAACGGTGACGGCACTTTCGGATATCAGCCTTTCCATCCGCCCTGGCGAAATCCTCGGCGTGGTCGGGGAGTCCGGTGCCGGAAAATCCATGACCGGCCTTGCGATACAGGGCCTGCTCGAAAAACCGGGTCGCATCGCGGATGGCGAAATATGGCTTGGGTCGCGTCGTATCGATCAACTCGATGACAGGGCGATGGAAAGCATCCGTGGCCGGGAAATCGGCGCGATTTTTCAGGATCCGCTCACCTCGCTCAATCCGCTGTTCACGGTTGGCGCGCAGCTTGTGGAGACAATCCGCCAACATCTGCCGCTTTCGAAAAGGGATGCAAAGGCACGCGCAGTCCAGCTTTTGCGTGATGTCGGTATTCCATCTCCGGAAGAGCGCGTCGATCACCATCCGCATCAATTCTCCGGTGGTATGCGCCAGCGCGTCGTCATAGCGCTCGCACTTGCGGCGTCGCCGAAACTGATCATCGCCGATGAACCGACGACGGCGCTTGACGTGTCGATCCAGGCGCAGATCATCTCGCTGCTGCGCAAGCTCTGCAAGGAAAAGCAGACGGCTGTCATGCTGGTCACCCATGATATGGGCGTCATCGCCGAGGCAGCCGATCGCGTTGCCGTGCTTTATGCTGGCAGGTTGATAGAGGTGGGGCCGGTCGAACAGGTTCTCCATGCGCCGAGGCACCCCTATACGCAGGGCCTGATGGCCTCCATTCCTTCGCTCGGCGCGCGAGTGGAACGGCTCAACCAGATCGACGGTGCCATGCCGCGTCTCGACGCCATCCCGCCCGGATGCGCCTTCAATCCGCGCTGCGGGTTCTCAGGACCGCGCTGTCTTCGCGAGCGGCCGGAACTGGAAGCGGTGGGTGATGGCGCCAGCGCTTGCTGGATGAATGCAGGAGGTACAGCATGAACACGCCGGTTCAAAGAACACCCGCATTGACGGTCAAGGGCCTCACCAAGACCTTCGATGTCTCTGCCCCATGGCTCAACCGGATCATTGAGCGCAAGCCCCGGCAATTCGTCCAGGCCGTAAACGACATCGATTTTACGGTTCCGGCGGGCGGCTGTCTCAGCATCGTAGGGGAAAGCGGCTGCGGCAAGTCCACGGTTGCCCGTCTGGTGACCGGGCTGTTCCGGCCAAGCGCGGGTGATTTCCACTTCGCCAAGGGTCGCAAGGATACACCGCTTTCGGCGCAGATGATCTTTCAGGATCCCTATGCCTCGCTCAATCCGCGCTGGCGGGTGAAGAATATCATTGCCGAACCCATCCGCGAACTGAAACTTCGTGCGACCCGGGCCCAGACCATGGAACGGGTGGAGGAACTGTTGCTGACGGTTGGTCTGTCTGCTTCGGACGGCGAAAAGTTTCCGCATGAATTTTCAGGCGGCCAGCGTCAGCGCATCTCCATTGCCCGCGCTTTGGCAAGTGAGCCCGAGTTTCTGGTCTGTGACGAGCCTACATCGGCACTCGATGTATCCGTGCAGGCGCAGGTGCTGAACCTGATGCGACGCCTCCAGGACGAGTTGGGGCTGACCTATCTGTTCATCAGCCATGACATGAGCGTGGTTCGCCACATGTCGGATCGCATCGCGGTCATGTATCTTGGCCGCATCGTGGAGGAGGGCGACACGGAGGAGCTGTTCGCCCGCCCGCGTCACCCCTATACCCAGCTTCTGCTGCAGACCATTCCCAATATCGACGCGCCGCGCCGTGACCGGGAACTGGTTGCCGGTGAAGTTCCAAGCCCGCTCAAACCGCCATCGGGATGCACGTTTCATCCGCGTTGCCCGCTTGCGACGGCGCGCTGTTCGGCGGAGGTGCCAAAGGTGCGCACGCTTGCCGGCGGCACACGTGTCGCCTGCCATCTGGTGGCGGACGAAGAAGAGCGGGTTGTGAAGGAGAGAGAACTCGTCTGACCGTCGGGTCAGGCGAGTGCGGCGCGCAGATCGTGGGAAAGGTCGCGGATTTCGCTGAGATCGAGTTCCGCTTCCACATGTTCCAGATGGTGGGTCATCAGATGCGTGGCTTTCGCCGGGTCGTTATTGGCAATCGCATCGACGATTTCCGCATGCTCGTCCGGTCCGCAATTGAAGCGGTCGGTGTTGCGGTAAACGGCGGTGATGAGGGAGGAACGCGAAATGAGGTCGCGCATGGTGGTGAACAGGAAATCGGAACCGGCCGTTTCCGCAAGCAGCAGATGGAACCCGCCGGAGAGCTTGATGATATCTGTGGTGATGTTGTGAGCATTGGCCACGCGCTCCTTGGCGACATGGTCGCGAAGCCGTTTCAGATCGGCCTTGGTGGCCGATTTGCACAGACGTTCAACGACACATTGCTCCACGGTGCGACGCACGAAGAACACATCTCTGGCTTCTTCGACCGATGGTTTCGAAACGAAGGCGCCGCGATTGGGAACGATGGTGACGAGACCGTCGCGCTCCAGAACGGACAGGGCCTGACGGATACGTGCACGGCTGACACTGAAAATTGTCGCCAGTTGTTCTTCCTTCAGCTGCACGCCGGGACGCAGCCGCCGCTCAGCGATGGATAGCCAGACTTTCTCGACAATTTGCTGTGTGGACTGGCCGTTCTGCTCGGTCATTTTGTTCGCTCTCCATTAGGGTTAGAAAAGCGTGATGCCGCCGAAAAAGTCAACTGTTTCAACAGGGTTTTGGTTGCATAATTGTCAACAATATGAAACAATATTGTATACTATAAACAGGGCAACGTCATGGAATTCGACTTCACCACGCTTGAGCCGCAGAGCCGCTATCGGTTGCTGACGAATTTTATTGGTCCACGGCCGATAGCGCTTGTCACGACCCGCTCGGAAGCGGGCCACAACAATGCAGCGCCGATGAGCTTTTTCAACGTCTTCTCCCATGATCCGCCCATCGTTGTTCTCGGAATCCAGCCGCGTCTGAATGGCGAGGAGAAGGACACGATGGCCAATATTCGCCGCACCGGCGAGTTTGTCGTCAACATGGTCGATATGACTATTTCCGAACATATGCTTGTCTGCGGCCTCGGTTTCGACAGCGAGGTCGACGAACTTTCCATGGCGCAGCTGACGCCGACGCCCTGCAACAAGATCGATGCAAGCTTTGCAGCGGAATCGCCCTGCGCCTTCGAGTGCCGGGTGGAGCGTCTGATCGATTATCCGCGCCGGACGCTGGTGCTGGGGGAGGTCGTGCACATGCATGTCCACCGGGACTGCCTCGACAAGGAGGGGCATTATGTCGATCCGGACCGATACCAGCCGATCGCACGCCTCCATGCCGACAATTACATTACCTCGGATCGCCAGTTCGTCTTGAAGGCGCCCCCGATTACCGACTTCATCAAGCCCGATGGCAAGTGACAGTCCCGAAAGGCTGACCTGAATGCATATTCGTCTGATCAACCCGAACTCAACCGCCTCGATGACGGCGCAGGCGCTCGAGAGCGCCTTGCGCGTCAGGCAGGCGGATACGAAGATTTCCGCTGCAAATCCTGTCGATACGCCGGTCAGTATCGAAGGCGGGGCCGATGAGGCGCTGGCTGTTCCCGGCATGCTGGAGGAAATCCGCAAGGGCGAGCGGCTGGGCGTCGATGCCTATGTCATTGCCTGCTTTGATGATCCGGGCCTGCATGCGGCGCGTGAAGTCGCGCGTGGTCCCGTGATCGGCATCTGCCAGGCCGGTATTCAGGTGGCGATGACGATCAGCCGCCGCTTTTCCATCATCACAACGCTGCCGCGCTCCATCCCCATTATCGAAGATCTCGTCGATAGCTACGGTGCACAGCGGCATTGCCGCAGGGTTCGTGCCATCAATCTGCCGGTGCTGGGTCTTGAAGAGGATCCGCTTGCAGCCGAGGCGATGTTGATCCGCGAAATCGAAGCGGCCAAGAAAGAAGATGCGGCAGAAGCCATCATCCTCGGTTGCGCCGGCATGTCCGCACTGTGCGACAGGCTGCGCGAGGCAACCGGCGTCCCTGTCATCGATGGTGTCACGGCCGCCGTCAAGCTGGCCGAAGCCCTGGTGGGCGCGGGTTACGTGACATCCAAGGTCAATGCCTATGATTATCCGCGGGTGAAGGAAACCAAGCTCGTCGCCTGACCGGGAAACGCGGGTGCGGCAAAGCGCCTCCACGGCGTTTGCGACAAAGCTCGCCTCGCTCTAGTGTCTGCTTTCGCGCCGGTCCGCAGAATGGCCGCGCGGGATGGGAGGCAGGATGATCGACAAGCTGGAGTTTTTCATTGCACTTGCGCGCGCGGAGCATTTCGGGCGGGCCGCGGAGGAGTGCGGCATCTCGCAGCCGACGCTGTCTGCGGCCATCCGGCAACTGGAAGATCAGCTCGGTGTCGTGCTCGTCGTGCGCGCGGCCCGATATCAGGGCCTGACGCCGGAGGGGCAGCGGGTGCTCGAATGGGCAAGGCGCATCGTTGCCGATACACGTACCATGCGGGAGGAAATGCGGGCTGCGCGTAAAGGTCTCGCCGGCCATATCCGGCTGGCCGTCATCCCCACCGCTCTCGCCATGGTGCCCAGGCTCACCGAACCCTTTCAGGCGCGTCACCCGGCAGTCACGTTTTCCGTCACCTCCCGCACGTCGTTGCAGGTTCTCAGCCAGATCGAAAATCTCGAAATCGACGCGGGAATCACCTATCTCGACAACGAACCTCTGGGCCGGGTGACGACGGTTCCGCTTTACTCGGAGCGATATCACCTGATTGCGGCTGCAGGCACGCCCCTTGCCGATCAAGAGAGCGTGACCTGGAAGCAGGTTTCGGGTCTTCGGCTTTGCCTATTGACTTCCGACATGCAAAACCGCCGCATTATCAACAAGCACATGGCCGAAGCGGGTGTTGAAGCGAAACCCACGCTCGAATCCAATTCGATGATTGTACTGTTTTCCCATATCCGAACCGGACAATGGGCTTCAATTATGCCGCGTAACATCGCGGAATCGTTTGGTTTTCCAAAACAGATTCGAATGATCCCGATTGTCGAGCCCGATGCCGAGCATCTTGTCGGCCTCATCGCCACCTATCGTGAACCGCATACGCCACTCGTTTCCGCACTGCTGCATGAGGCCCGATTGCGCGTCGCGGCCTCCGCTTTTGATAGAAATTTCCTATCGACTGACGGAAAGACGATATTGACCTGATCTTGCTCCGCTCGCCATTCTTTCGCCATCAGGCAGCGCGGCGCGCCGGATAAGGATGTGGAGGTCCTCCGGTTGAAACGCCCGCCACCTGTCGGTTTGGGAGGACTGGCTCATGAATATTCGTGCTGTTGCCGCAGATGAGGCGACGCGTGTGCAGGCTATCATTGACGACTGTCTGCATATGGAAGGGCCAATGCTGCCCATCCTGCACAGGGTGCAGGAAGAATTCGGCTATGTGCCTGATAGCGTCAAACAGGTGATCGCCCTGGCCCTCAACGTATCGCGTGCCGAAGTGCATGGTGTTGTGAGCTTCTATCCCGATTTCCGCGACCATCCCGGCGGGCGCCATGTGCTGAAGCTCTGTCGGGCCGAGGCTTGCCAGTCGATGGGCTGCGAGTCTCTTGCCGACACCATCAAGGGGAAACTTGGTCTCGACTGGCACCAGACGGCAAAGGATGGCTCGGTCACACTCGAGCCGGTCTTCTGTCTCGGGCTCTGCGCCCAGGCACCCGCGCTGATGCTGGATGGCGAGGTTCATGCCAGAGTGGATGAGCACTGTCTTGGCAACATTCTGGCGGAGGTGTGTCGATGAGCGTGACCGTTTTCGTGCCTTGCGATTCCGCAGCACTCGCCGTTGGTGCTGACCGCGTTGCCGAAGCAATCCAGAGTGAGGCCGCGGCCCGCAATCTTGATATTCGCCTTGTCCGCAACGGTTCGCGCGGCCTGCTCTGGCTTGAAGTGCTGGTAGAGGTCGACACCCATCATGGCCGCGTTGCTTATGGACCAGTCAAAGCTTCTGATGTTTCCGGGCTGTTCGATGCGGATTTTCTTGATGGCGGCGATCATGCGCTCTGTCTTGGGTTGACCGAAGAAATCCCTTTCCTGAAGAATCAGACGCGCCTGACGTTTGCGCGCTGCGGCGTGACCGATCCGCTTTCGCTGGAAGACTACCGTGCCAACAAGGGCATGAAGGGGCTGGAGAGAGCCGTTGCACTCACCCCCGCGGAGATCGTCAAACAGGTCACCGATAGCGGCCTTCGCGGACGGGGTGGCGCCGGTTTTCCGACCGGTATCAAGTGGAAAACCGTTGCGGATGCCACCGCCGATCAGAAATACATTGTCTGCAATGCGGATGAGGGCGACAGCGGCACCTTTGCCGACCGCATGATCATGGAAGGCGATCCCTTTGTCCTTATTGAGGGCATGGCCATTGCTGGCCTCGCGGTTGGTGCAACGAAGGGCTACATCTACACCCGCTCCGAATATCCCCATGCCGTTAGGACGATGGAAAAAGCCATCGACATTGCCCGGCGAGAAGGGGTTCTCGGCGCGTCTGTGCTGGGTTCGGGTCGCGCGTTCGATCTCGAGGTGCGCATGGGCGCCGGAGCCTATGTATGCGGTGAGGAAACCTCGCTGCTCAACAGTCTCGAAGGCAAGCGCGGCACGGTGCGCGCCAAACCGCCGCTTCCCGCCCTGCAGGGGCTGTTCGGCAAGCCGACGGTAGTCAACAATGTCATTTCTCTCGCTTCGATCCCTGTGATCATGGATCGCGGCGCGGCGTTCTACCGGGATTTCGGCATTGGTCGTTCGCACGGCACAATCCCGATCCAGCTTGCCGGAAACATCAGACATGGCGGACTTTACGAGACCGCTTTCGGTCTGCCGCTCGGGCAATTGGTCAACGAAATCGGTGGCGGCACCATTACTGGCCGGCCGGTCAAGGCGGTTCAGGTCGGCGGCCCATTGGGCGCTTATTTCCCGGTGTCGCTGTTTGATACGCTGTTCGACTACGAAGCATTTACCGCTGCAGGCGGCCTGATCGGTCATGCCGGCATCGTCGTCTTTGACGACACCGCCGATATGCTGCGCCAGGCGCGTTTTGCCCTGGAATTCTGTGCCGTCGAAAGTTGCGGAAAGTGTACGCCATGCCGGATCGGTTCGACACGCGGTGTCGAGACGGTGGACAAGATTTCCCTTGGAATAGAAGCAGAGCGAAATACGGCGCTGCTTGAGGATCTCTGCGAAACCATGAAGTTCGGTTCGCTCTGCGCGCTAGGCGGTTTCACGCCTTATCCCGTGATGAGCGCGCTCAGGCACTTCCCGCAGGATTTTGCACCCATCCCACGTGTCGAAGCGGCGGAGTAAGACCATGGCCCTTATATCTGAAATCGACTACGGAACACCAAAATCCACCTCGACAGAGATGGTCACGCTAACGATAGACGGCCGCGAGATCACCGTGCCGGCGGGAACGTCCATCATGCGTGCTTCGAGAGAAGCGGGCATCGATGTTCCCAAACTCTGCGCCACCGATATGGTCGATGCCTTCGGTTCCTGTCGCCTCTGTCTCATCGAGGTGGAGGGCCGCAATGGCACCCCCGCCTCCTGCACCACGCCAGTGGCGGCCGGTCTTGTCGTCCACACCCAGACGGAACGCCTGAAGCAGATCCGCAAGGGTGTGATGGAGCTTTATATCTCCGACCATCCGCTCGACTGTCTCACCTGCGCCGCAAATGGCGATTGCGAATTGCAGGATATGGCTGGCGCCGTCGGCCTGCGTGACGTGCGTTACGGGTATGATGGTGACAACCATGTGAAGGCCCGTGCCGGCGATGGCGACCTCAACGCCAACTGGATGCCCAAGGACGAGAGCAACCCGTATTTCACCTACGATCCGTCAAAGTGCATCGTCTGTTCCCGCTGCGTGCGCGCCTGTGAGGAAGTGCAGGGAACGTTTGCCCTGACGATCGAAGGGCGCGGCTTTGAAAGCCGTGTTTCGCCCGGCGCCCACGAGGCATTTCTTGATTCCGAATGCGTTTCCTGCGGCGCCTGCGTGCAGGCCTGTCCGACGGCGACGCTGACTGAAAAATCGGTGATCGACATCGGCCAGCCCGAACATTCGCTGGTCACCACCTGCGCTTATTGCGGCGTCGGCTGTTCGTTCAAGGCGGAGATGCGCGGCGAGGAGCTGGTTCGCATGGTGCCGTGGAAGGACGGTCAGGCAAACCGTGGCCATTCCTGCGTCAAGGGTCGCTTTGCTTATGGTTATGCCAGCCACCGCGACCGTATTCTCAACCCGATGGTCCGCGAAAAGATCAGCGACCCGTGGCGCGAAGTGACTTGGGACGAGGCATTTGCCCATGTCGCCTCCGAATTCCAGCGCATTCAGGGAACCTATGGCCGCGAATCCATCGGCGGCATCACCTCGTCTCGTTGCACCAATGAAGAGACCTTTCTGGTCCAGAAGCTCATCCGTGCCGGTTTCGGCAACAACAATGTCGATACCTGCGCCCGCGTCTGTCATTCGCCGACAGGTTACGGGTTGGGGCAGGCGTTCGGCACCTCTGCCGGAACGCAGAATTTCGATTCCGTCGAACATTCGGATGTTGTCCTTGTCATCGGCGCCAACCCGACGGACGGGCACCCGGTGTTCGGCTCACGCTTGAAGAAGCGGCTGCGCCAGGGCGCCAAGCTGATCGTCATCGATCCGCGCCGCATCGATCTCGTTCGCACGCCGCATGTGGAGGCGTCGTTCCATTTACCGCTGAAGCCCGGAACGAATGTTGCCGTGCTGACAGCCCTTGCCCATGTCATCGTTACCGAAGGATTGTTCGACGAGGCCTTCATCCGCGAGCGTTGCGACTGGTCGGAATTTGAGGACTGGGCCGCGTTCGTGGCCGAACCGCAGCATGGCCCGGAGGAAACCGAAAGCTTCACCGGCGTACCCGCCGAGGAGCTGCGTGGTGCCGCCAGGCTCTTTGCCAAGGGCGGCAATGGCGCAATCTATTACGGGCTTGGCGTTACCGAACACAGCCAGGGTTCCACGACCGTCATGGCGATTGCCAATCTTGCCATGGCGACCGGCAACATTGGTCGCCCCGGTGTCGGCGTCAATCCGTTGCGCGGCCAGAACAATGTGCAGGGTTCCTGCGACATGGGTTCCTTCCCGCATGAGCTTCCCGGTTATCGTCATATATCCGACGATGCCACCCGGGAAATATTCGAAAAGCTCTGGGGCGTTACCCTCAACAACGAGCCGGGGCTGCGCATCCCCAACATGCTGGATGCAGCCGTTGATGGCAGTTTCAAGGGCATCTACATTCAGGGCGAAGACATCCTCCAGTCGGACCCGGACACCAAGCATGTTTCAGCCGGTCTTGCCGCGATGGAATGTGTTGTCGTGCACGACCTGTTCCTGAACGAGACGGCGAACTACGCGCATGTCTTCCTGCCGGGTTCCACCTTCCTCGAAAAGGATGGCACGTTCACCAATGCCGAACGCCGCATCAATCGTGTGCGCAAGGTCATGTCGCCGAAAAACGGCTATTCGGATTGGGAGGTCACCCAGAAGCTGGCTCAGGCCATGGGGCTGAACTGGAACTATACGCACCCGTCGCAGATCATGGATGAAATCGCCGCGACGACGCCGAGCTTTGCCGGCGTTTCCTATGACTATCTGGAGAGCAGAGGCTCGGTGCAGTGGCCGTGTAACGAAAAATTCCCGGAAGGCTCGCCGATCATGCATGTGGACGGGTTCGTGCGCGGCAAGGGCAAGTTCATCCGCACCGAATATGTGGCGACGGACGAGCGTACCGGCCCGCGCTTTCCGCTGCTGCTCACCACCGGCCGCATTCTGTCGCAGTACAATGTCGGCGCGCAGACACGGCGCACCGAAAACGTCGTCTGGCATGAGGAGGATCGTCTCGAAATCCATCCGCATGATGCCGAACAGCGTGGCGTCAAGGATGGTGACTGGATCAAGCTCGCCAGCCGTTCGGGCGATACGACGCTACGGGCGCTGATCACCGATCGCGTTGCGCCGGGGGTGGTCTATACCACCTTCCACCATCCGGGCACGCAGGCAAACGTCATTACCACCGACTACTCCGACTGGGCGACGAACTGTCCGGAATACAAGGTAACTGCGGTTCAGGTCTCGCCCTCGAACGGGCCGACCGAATGGCAGGAAGGATATGACGCGCTCAGCCGCCGTTCGCGGCGGATCGCAGGCAAGCTCGAGGCGGCCGAATAGTCGGGGCCGGGGCAATCCCGGCTTTTTGAAAACGTGAACGTCGTCCGTCAGGCGGCGCGGGGAAAACAGCCATGTTGCTTAATCACACCGACGAAAAACTGGTGAGAATGGCGAACCAGATCGCGACTTTTTTCCTTTCCCAGCCGGAGGATATCCGCGTTGAGGGGGTCGCCACGCACATTAACAAATTCTGGGAACCCCGTATGCGCAAACGGTTTTTCGAGATGGTTGATGCCGGTGCCGGGGAGTTTTTGCCGCTGGTGCTCGCAGCAGCGCTCAAGATCAAGAGGCCCGGGGTGCCCGCCGCCGATGCGGTCGGGCTTGGCAAGGATGCCACGGGAACGCCGGAGGGCAAGGGCGTTGCTGCAGGCGAGTCCTTGTCCGAGCCGAGCATTCCCGAAACCACGTAAAGCCAGGCGGTAACACGCCGCAAACAGGTATTGCCGGATGGGGGACCTCCGGCGATCTCGGTAACGCCCGGTCGATGCGGCCAATGCGGGCGTATCATGGTTGTCCAGACATTCACGAGGGAGGTAGTGTCGATGGCAGTAGCAGGCGTATCTGCGGGAGGGCCGGCGCAAGCCGGGGTTCTGGACCGCGAACGGATCATAGCAAAACCGGGCTTCAACCGCTGGCTGGTGCCGCCGGCGGCTCTGGCCATTCACTTGTGTATCGGCATGGCTTACGGCTTTAGCGTCTTCTGGCTGCCGCTGTCCAAGGCATTGCCGGCAACGGACCCCAGTTGCTCCAGCCTCACCCTTGTCGGGGCGCTGTTCACCACCGAGTGCAACTGGCGTGTGGCCGATCTTGGCTGGATCTATACGCTCTTCTTCGTCCTGCTCGGATGCTCGGCGGCGATCTGGGGCGGTTGGCTGGAAAGGGTCGGACCGCGCAAGGCCGGTTTCGTTTCCGCCTGCTGCTGGTGCGGCGGCATTCTGGTTGCAGCGCTTGGCGTGATGACGCACCAGCTCTGGCTGATGTGGGTCGGGGCAGGTGTCATTGGCGGCGTTGGTCTTGGTCTCGGTTACATCTCGCCGGTCTCGACATTGATCAAATGGTTTCCGGACCGGCGCGGCATGGCAACCGGCATGGCCATCATGGGCTTCGGCGGCGGTGCAATGATCGGCGCACCGCTTGCCAATCTGCTCATGAACACCTTCAAGACGGATACTTCAGTCGGTGTCTGGCAAACGTTCGTCGTCATGGCATTGATCTATTTCGTCTTCATGATGGCGGGTGCCTTCGGTTACCGCATTCCACCGGCGGGCTGGCGTCCGGAAGGCTGGACGGCCCCGGCGGCCAAAAGTGCCATGATCACCAATCGTCACGTTCATCTGCGTGATGCGCACAAGACGAAGCAGTTCTGGCTCATCTGGGCGGTGCTGTGCCTCAACGTGTCAGCGGGTATCGGCGTGATCGGCATGGCATCGCCAATGTTGCAGGAGATTTTCGCGGGTTCGTTGATCGGTCTGCCCGGCGTTGGTTTTGCGGACCTCAATATCGAGCAGAAAGCATCGATCGCCGCCATCGCGGCCGGGTTCACGGGCCTGCTGTCGCTGTTTAACATCGGTGGCCGCTTCTTCTGGGCTTCCATGTCCGACAAAATCGGCCGCAAGAACACTTACTTCTGCTTCTTCGTGCTTGGCATCATTCTTTATGCGCTGGCCCCGACGCTGGCAACGATGGGTTCCAAGGCGTTCTTCGTTCTTGCCCTCGGCATCATCCTGTCAATGTATGGCGGCGGCTTTGCAACCATTCCCGCCTATCTTGCCGACATCTTCGGCACGCAGTTCGTCGGCGCGATCCATGGCCGCCTGCTGACGGCATGGGCAACGGCGGGTATCGCCGGGCCTGTTGTCGTCAACTATATCCGCGAAGCACAGATTGCGGCCGGTGTCGCGCCGGGTCCCGCGCTCTATACCAGCACCATGTACATCCTGGCGGGGATGCTCGCGATCGGCCTCATCGCCAACGCGTTTGTCCGGCCGTTGCCGGAGAAATGGTTCATGTCCGATGCTGAGGTTGCGACACTTCAGGCCAAGACTGCAGCCGCCAATGCAGGGCCCACCGGTTCCTTCGGTATCGGCAGGGGTGGCTTGGACGCCAAGGCCGCACTGGCCTGGGCAGCCGTCGGCATACCGCTTCTCTGGGGCGTGTGGGTCACGGTCAAAAGCAGCCTTGTGCTGTTTGGCTGATTGCGGCAAGCATCAGATCGTCCGGGCAGCCCTGTGGCTGCCCGGATTTGTTTTCAGGCCTTGAGTGACAGGCGGGCATTCTCGAAGGGCAGGCCGTCATCGTCAGTCGACCTGCGCGAGACTTCAAGGAAGCCGAGCGAACGGTAAAACCGCATCGCCTGCTCATTGGCGGTATAGACCTCAAGCGACAATTCACCCTTGAGATCAAGCGCGTGGGCGATGAGCCTGCGCCCGATACCCTTGCCCTGTTGTGCCGGTGCGACGAACAGGCCTCCGATGAAACTGTCGAGCAGGCTGATGAAGCCGACAGGGTCACCGGCCTGCGTTGCGACGAAAGTCTCCGATAGCGGCAGATAGGTATCTTCGATCAGTCTTTGCTGCTCGCGCAAACGCTGCGTGCCGATAAAGGGATGTGCCAGCAGCGAGGCATCGAGCCAGATGCGTGACAGGATTTGCGTATCCGCTGCCGCGTCAAACGGCCGGATGTCGATAGATTTGATATTCATGGAAATTCCGCAGAATTAGACATGCCAAAGGGTCAGCTCCGTTTTCAGAGCCGGCTGAAACCGCGATGGGCGGTCAGATTTTCAACCTCTGCGCATAAATCTCCCTGCTTCGAAACCTGTATTTAACGCTGCTGCGCATCAGGGTCAACAAAGGGAAAGGCGGGCTTTCCTCAAGCTCCTGCCGGCAGGGCCAGCGAACAGGTAAGCCCGCCATTTTCGCCGCGCTCCAGCCTGATGCTGCCGCCATGAAGCTCCACAAGTTCCTTGACGATGGTAAGACCGAAGCCGTCACCCGGAACGGTCTCGTCCATGCGTCTGCCCGGCTGGAAAGCCTCCGAAATCCGGTTGTCCTCGATGCCCTGTCCATCGTCCGAGATCACGATCCAGACGTCGCGTCCGGTCTTTTTCGCGGAAATACAAACCGCGCTTTTGGCCCATTTGAATGCGTTGTCGATGATATTGCCAACGATCTCGTCCAGATCCTCAGGCGTGACATGCAATAGCAACTCGGGGTCCACATCGACTGTTGCGACAATCCCCCGGTCGGCATGAATACGCGACATGATATCAACGATATCGTTGATCCTCGGTTTGAGGGCGGTCACCGTGGCCGTGCCGCCTGCTGCGGTCTTGCGGGCTCTAGCCAGATGGTGGCGGATGCGCTGGTCGATCCTGTCCACCAGCGCACGCATTTCGCGATCCGGGTCGTTGGTTTCGTTGAGCGCAATGTAGAGGCTTGTCACCGGGGTTTTCAGACCATGGGCGAGATTTGCAAAGTGCAGACGTGTTTCCGCAAGCCTCTCGATATTCTGCTCCACGAGACGGTTGATTTCGCCCGAGGCGGGACGCAGTTCCTCGACATCTGCCTCCGGCAACCTGTCGAGTGTGCCTGCCGAAATCGAGGAAATATCGGCGGTGAGTTGCCGCAGTGGTCGCAGACCATATCTGACCTGCAGGAAAATACCGCCGACGAGGCTCGCGCCCAAGAGGGTCATGGCAGTTATCAACCACAGAAGCGCGCTGCGGGCGGGTGCAACCAGCGCGAATTGCGGCGCCGTGGCAGTGATTTCGACGAGGCGCTGTCCGACCATGGTTTGAATGGATCTGAGATAGAGCTTCTCGCCGTGAAAATCGGCATTCGCGCCGGGACGAGGGCCGTGGCCCATCATTTTGCGCCATTCGAACGGGGAGGGCGGGTTGGTTATGGTTTGCCCCGCGAGCGACCGAGAGACGATAGCTACACCCTCGCCGGTGATCTGCCAGTACCAGCCGGAGCCGCGCCTGTCGAATGGCGGGCCGTCCAGCGCGGCGTTGAGTGTCACGCCGCCGCTTGCGCTGCCGGAGAGCGCGCTCCGCAATCCCTCTATCTGCGTGTCGAGCCGTTGGTCGATCTGTTCACGCACCACGCCGGCAACAATGAGATAGAGTATGATCGAGGCGACGATCACGGTCGCGGTTACGAAAACCACGGAAAAAACCGTGAGGCGGCGCGAGATCGACGAACCCGGAATGGCCGAAAACTCCCTCATGGCTCTGCCTTCAGCATGTAACCGCGCCCGCGAACGGTCTCTATATGCCCGGCACCGATCTTGCGCCGCAGGCGGGCAATGATCACTTCGATGGAATTGGAATCCACTTCCGCATCGCCCTCATAGACCCGTTCGATGAGTTCGCGGCGGTCGACCACCACTTCCTTGCGCAGGATGAGGCAGGAGAGGACCCGCCACTCCAGCGCGGTCAGCTTCAGCGGCAAGCCGTCCTGTTCGAAGGTTCCAAGCTGCGCATCGAAGATGAGCGAACCGCAGGTGATGGCGGAGGCGGCGTGGCCGGTGGCGCGGCGAACGAGTGCACGCAGCCGCAGCACCAGTTCTTCTACCTTGAATGGCTTGGTAAGAAAATCGTCTGCTCCCGCTTTGAAACTCGCCACCTTGTCCGGCCATCCGTCACGCGCGGTCAAAACGAGCACGGGCAGGTTCCGCTGCGCCGCCCGCCATGATTTCAGAACCGATACGCCATCGATTTTCGGTAATCCCAGATCGAGAACGGCCACGTCGTAAAGTTCGGTAAGCCCGGCATGTTCGGCATCCTCGCCGTTCTGGGCGATGTCGACGACAAAATTTTCCGCCCGCAGGCTGGTTGCGATGCGCCGGGAAAGATCGGTATCGTCTTCAACGAGAAGTATGCGCATGGTCCTGCCGTTTCGGTTTCCTGGGCGGTGTTTTAACTAGGCCCGGAAGGCTTAACTCAACCTGAACCACAAGGTTCAGGCTGCTGGTGGTGCCTGGCAGGTAAAAAGGCCCTGTCAAACAAACAGGAGACCACCATGTCCCACTCTGAAGAGAATAACGAAATCGCAGCACCGAAGGCCACTTCTGACACTCCCGTGCCGCCGCACCGGAAACATCGCCGTAAAACCGCAGCTTTCGCCTTTGCGGCCGTTGCCATGCTGGCCGTTGGGGCCGCTGCCGGAGCCGGTGCGGTGAAGCTGACGCAGCCGACGCCCGAGATGGCGCCGATGACGCCCGTTGCCATTTCCACCGTCAAGGAAGGAAATCTCGTGACCCTGAAGGGCAAGGTCGCCGAGATTTTCGGCAACAAGTTCATTGTTCAGGATGATAGCGGCCGCGCACTCATCGATACCGGCCCCGAGGGCGACAATGGGAAGGTCGTGACTGTCGATGAAGCGGTCAGCGTTCAGGGCCGTTTCGACAGGGGTGTCCTGCGGGCAAGCTATGTCGTCCGTCAGGATGGCAGTATCGAGGCACTAGGACCGGCAGGCCGTCCGCCGCATCATGGTCCTAAAGAGGATATGATGCGCGGGCCAAAAGGCGAAGGCCCGATGGGCGAGATGATGCCTCACCCCAAACCCTGATATTGGGGCCTGATCTGCGCCAGACGGCGCGGGCTCGAAGACGATAACCGTCCCGAGCCCGCGCCGCCGTTTTTATTAGGTTTAGCCCGCACGCTTCAACTGCAGACGCGAGACACCCGCAGCGATGTTAACGCCGGTGCCGACTTCGGCGCTGAGCGGCTGAAGCGCGAAGTTCTTGGCATTGCCGCCGATCAGTGCATTGGCGCCCAAGCCCACGCCGACCGATGCGGCAGCGGAGGCACCAACATAGTTGCCGCTCAACGCACCGTCACCCACGCGGCTGGCTGCGGTGTTCAGCACGATCCAGCTCATATAGGTCTTGCCGGTTACGCCGATATCGAGACCGAGCTTGCCGATCGTGCCGGTATAACGCTCGGTCTTGCCGGAGCGCTGGCGAAACTCGCAGGCCACGCTCTTGCTGGAGCCGACCACAAGGCCGATGCCGCCGGCAATTTCGCACGACAGGGTGCCGACGCGTTCCTTCTGCGCGGTTTCCATGGGGCGCTTTGCATTGTGCTTCGTTTCGGCTGAAGCAATCGGGGCAAGGGCCAGGGTTGCAATCGCGGTTGCGAGAACGAATGTCTTCATTGTTTTTCACTCCTGTTGTTATTCGCTAGATGGATGCGCCGGGACGGCGTCTCCAGATAGGTGCAAGGCCGCTGCCGTATCGCCAGATCGGCGATGATGGGCCGCGACGCGAAACATTCTGCGATGATGACCGCATGTTCGAAGGCAGAGAGTGTTTCCACCTCTCCGGAGAGCACGATACGGCCCTCCACGGAGGTGACGGAGATCGAGCTTTTTTCCTGCCCGTCCGCATAGGCGATCACGGCTTGCAACGCGGCGCACAGGCTGATCTCCTGGGGATCGCAGCTTGACACCTGGTTTGCATCGCACGAGAGCATCATCGTGAAACCTCCTGCCTTGAACATAGATGGTTCACTTGAGAACTTTGTTGACGGCGTCCTTTGCCTGTCCGAGCTTCTCCTGCGCCTGGCCAGCCAGTTTCTCGGCCTTGCCTTCTGCCTGAAGCTTGTCGTTGCCGGTGATCTTGCCGGCTGCTTCCTTGATTGTGCCCTTGGCTTGACGGGCGATACCTTCGATACGGTTATTGTCCATGACGAACTCCTTCCATCGTTAGAGGGTGCCGCTGTTGGTAGCGGCATGATGGTAAGGTAGTTCGGGAAAATCACAGTTTGCAGAGCAATAGCTACTAGTTGAACTGGTACAAACTGACCTATTTTCGCGTTCGGCTGCGGTTATTTTTCCCTATGGCCGGTAAAACCGCGCTCGCGTGCCCAGATCACGGCGGCGGTGCGGCGGTTGACACCGATCTTGCCGTAGAGTGAGGCGATATGGTTGCGGATCGTATGCTTGGACAGGTTCAGCCTGTCGCTCATTTCCTTGTCGCTGCATCCATCGCAGATCAGTGACAGGATTTGCTCCTCGCGCTCGGTGAGATCCTTGAGGGAGGCTGAAGACGTTGTGCCGCGGGAGTTCTGCCGCAGCCCTGCCAGCCGCTCGACAACCGTCCGGCTGAACCAGGATGTATCGGTCATGACGCTTTCGATCGCTTCAATCAGTTCGTTCTCGGTTCTACGCCGCTCAGTCACGTCCTGTATCGCCCAAATGACACAGAGCTGATCGTTGATCTCGGCGCGTTCGGCGGAAACGATGCATTCTGCCAAACCGCCACCGGAAAGATTCATGCGCATGTTCTCATCGCGGATGGGAATGTTGTCCTTCAGCCGCTTTTCGAGATCGCGGCGCGCGCCCGCGTCCTCCCACAGCCGCAATTCGCTGGCCGTCTTGCCCACGACTTCGGCCTCGTTGCGTCCGCACAGGACCAGAAACGCGTCATTGACTTCCATCAGCACGAAGTCGTCCAGCCTCGAAATCGCTGCCGGGACAGGCGACAGGCGAAAGGACTTGAAGAAGCGCTCCTCGCTCTGTCGCAGAGCGTTCTGGGCTTTGCGGCGGCCGTCCAGATCGGCGAAGGTGAACAGCATGCAGGGTTCTTCGGCAACGGCGATCGTTTCGCCGGCCACGATGACCAGCCTGTCGCCTCCGGGGATGGGAATGAGCGCCTCGCGCTGACGGATGAGCCGGCCATCCTCCAGCTTTTTCAGGGCGTCCTCGCCTGTGTCGCACTCGGAAAACAGTCCGAGTTCCTCGACACTGATGCCGATGATCTCTTCACGGCTGAACCCGGTCATCTCAAGGAAACCCTGATTGACGCGAATGAAACGCTTGTCCTCCAGCCGGCATATCAGCCCCGGCGCCGGATTGGCATTGAAGGCGCTCTCGAAGCGCGCCTCCGCCTCGAAACGCGGCGTTTCGTCCCGGATGATCAGGACCAGAACATCCGGTTTTGCGCCAGCATCTTCAAGAACGAGGCCGCGCACCGTGTGGACCCAGCATTCCGCTTCATCGCCGCTTGGCGATATCTCGACCGTCACATCTTCGAAGGTCTCGCCCGCCAGAAGCCGTTCAAGCGGATATTGCCCCTCGTCGAGCAGGTGGTTGTTGCGGTATCGAAGCGTGAAATTTCGCCGATAGGCAGCGGCATCCTCCCCAAGCTCAGGCATCGCTTCTATACGGTGCATCTGAAGGGCGGCCTTGTTGGCCCAGGCTATCGTTCCGTCGTTTTCGAGCAGGATCAACCCGTCGCTGAGGCCAGCTATGAGGTTTTGCAACACGAGCCGGTTGATCTTGGGAATGTTTACGCTGTCGTCCATGTTGCCCCCGGTATTTCAATGCTTTGTGCCCGCTATAACGCGCGGTTCCGCCAAGCGTTGCAGGGCAGGCGTGTCGCGTGGCCTTCCAGCATGGTTTGCGATGCCGGTTGCTTGCTCTCAGGTCCATTTGAGCTACTATGCGCTGATGGCGGGGAGGCCATTCTACAGGAGGGTTCATGAATTACCGGTCTTTGAAACGGCGTATGGTGTTGAAACTTGCGGCTACGGCTGCTTCTTTTTGCATGATGGGACTGACGGCGAGCGCGCAGGGTTTTCCTGATCGAACGATTACGCTGGTCGTTCCCTTCGCGGCAGGTGGCTCAACCGACGTGGTTGCGCGAGTCATCGCACAGAAAATGGGTGATGAGCTTGGTCACCAGATCGTCGTTGAAAATGTTGCCGGTGCAGGCGGTAATCTCGGTGCCGACCGTGTCGCACGCGCAGAGCCTGACGGTTACACGATCCTCATGGGCACCGTTGCGACCCATGCCTTGAACCCGCTCATTCTCAAGACAAAGCCTTACGATCCACAAAAGGATTTTGCCCCGGTCTCGCTTCTGGTCGTGGTTCCCAATGTGCTTGTTGTCAATCCGAAGCTGAACGTCAACAGCGTCGCGGAATTGATCGCGCTTCTGAAAGCCGAACCGGACAAATATGCCTATGCCTCCTCCGGCAATGGCACGCCGCTGCATCTTTCAGGGGAATTGTTCAAGAGCATGACCGGTGTGAGCATGCAGCACGTTCCCTATAAAGGTGCCGGCCCCGCGCTCAACGATCTTCTTGGCAACCAGATTTCGATCATGTTCGACAATCTGCCGTCGTCGTCCGGCCACATAAAATCCGGCACATTGCGGGCGCTTGGCGTAACGACTGCCGAGCGGGCGTCATCATTCCCGGATCTGCCGACAATTGCCGAAACCGTGCCCGGTTATGAAACCTACACGTGGAACGCGCTGTTTGCGCCTGCCGGCACACCGGCCGATGTGGTGGACACGCTGAATGCGGCGGCCAAGAAAGCGCTTGCCGATCCTGGTGTGGCGGCCCGCATGGCCGAATTCAGCGCCAAGATCGTCGGTTCTTCGCCCGATGAGCTGAAAAGCCACGTTGCGGCCGAAATCGCCAAATGGGAACCGGTCGTCAAGAACGCAAACGTCCAGATGGATTGACCAGAGACGTCTCGCCGCGCACCGGAGCCTGGGTGCGGCGGGAAGCGCCACCACGCAAAAAAACGTGGCCGAAGCTTTCATTGGCATTGGCCACGTTCGTTGCCGTCACACCAGCTGATGTGTCGTTTTCGCATCACTTGCCATAAGGTTGCAATTACCCGGTTGGCAACGGCGAACAGCTCAGGTACAAATTTCTCACCGCGTCAGATCGAACATAGGGAGGCGTTGCATGACATCATCATTCATCAAGTTTCTCCCGCGTGGAATGAACCGACACTAGGTCATTTCCATTCGTGGCCCGCCCCGAGCGCGCCCCACATGCGGTTTTGTTTTCCTTCATAGCCCGATTGATCTGACGGGATCATTTTTGTTTTCCGCCCGGGCTGTGCCATCCAACTTCCGTTTTTGAGGACCGGTTGCCGAACGCATGGCGCCGTGCTGGTTAAAATGTCTCGCAAGAAGCTCGATTTCCGCGCCGATGCCTATCGCCATGTGCTCGGCTTTGTTTTCCACCATTGGACCCACCGGCGGGCATTGGTGGGCTTTATTGTTGTGCTGGTGATTGCCAGCACGCTGGCCGAAGTCATGGTGCCGGTTTTCTCCGGTCAGATCGTTGATGCCATTGCCGGGGGCAACGGGGCTGACCGGGCGCTGCGCGCCTTTGTCGTCGTCGTGGCGCTGGGCTTGACCAGCGTAGTCCTGCGCTGGTTCGTGTTTACCGGCATCATCAGGCTGACGCTGAAAACCATGGCGGATGTGGCGAATAACGGTTTCTACCGGGTGCAGCGGTTCTCAACCGACTGGCACGCCAACAGCTTTGCCGGTTCCACGGTTCGCAAGATCACGCGCGGCATGTGGGCGCTTGATTCACTCAATGACGTGCTTCTTATCGCCCTGTTGCCCTCCATCGTCATGCTGGTGGGCGCCACCGTCGTACTGGGCAGTTACTGGCCGATCATGGGCTTGATCGTGGGCACGGGGTCGCTGATCTATGTCGGCGTCACCGTGTTGCTCTCCATGGGCTTCGTATCGCCGGCGGCAAGACTTGCAAACGCCTGGGATACCAAGCTTGGTGGCGCGCTGGCAGATGCCGTCAGCTGCAATTCGGTGGTGAAAGCTTTTGGCGCCGAGACCCGCGAAGAGGCGCGGTTGCGCCATGTGCTGGCCAAATGGGACAACCGTACGCGAAGGACATGGAAACGCGGCACGCTGAACGGCACGATCCAGGGCTTCATGATGGTGTCCATGCAGGCCGGTATTCTGGGAACAGGCCTTGTCATGTGGCAGCAGGGACTGGCGACGCCGGGCGACATCACCTTCGTGCTGGCGATGTTCTTCGTCCTGCAGGGCTATCTGCGTGATGTCGGTCAACACATCCGTAATCTGCAACGTGCCGTCAACGACATGGAAGAGTTGGTGTTGCTCGACAAAATGCCTTTGGGTGTCGAAGACAGGCCGGATGCCAGGCCGATCAGGATAGAGAAGGGCGAAATCGTTTTTGACAACGTCACTTTTCAATATGGCGCGCATCCCAGCCCGCTCTATGAGGACTTTTCAGTCACGATCAGGTCGGGTGAGCGTGTGGGGCTGGTCGGGCATTCGGGGTCGGGAAAGACAACATTCGTCAAGCTTATCCAGCGGCTTTACGATGTGAATTCCGGCTCGATCCGCATTGACGGCCAGGACATCGCCAAGGCCAGGCAGGCAAACCTGCGCAGCCAGATCGCCATCGTGCAGCAGGAACCCATCCTGTTCCACCGCACGCTGGCGGAAAACATCGCCTATGGCCGGCCGAGCGCCTCGCGGCGTGAGATCGAGCAGGCGGCGAGGCAGGCAAGCGCCCATGACTTCATCATGTCCCTTCCCAAGGGCTATGAGACGATGGTGGGTGAGCGCGGCGTTAAATTGTCTGGCGGGGAGCGGCAGCGTGTCGCCATTGCCCGTGCCTTCCTCGCGGATGCACCTGTGCTGATTCTGGACGAGGCGACATCGAGCCTCGACAGCGAAAGCGAAGTGCAGATCCAGGAGGCCATGGAACGCCTGATGGATGGCCGCACCACGCTGGTCATTGCGCACCGGCTTTCCACCGTGCGGGCGCTTGACCGTCTGCTGGTGTTCGACAAGGGCAAGATTGTCGAAGAGGGCGACCACCAGGCGCTGATCCGTCTGAACGACGGCATCTATCGCCGGCTGTTCGAGCGGCAGGCGCTGGAACTAACCAAGGGTCTGGTGGCTTAAAAATGAAACGCCGGGGCAATGCTCCGGCGTTTTTCTTTTGCGCGGCGGTCAACAAATGCTCACGGTCAACAAATGCTCACGGTCAAACACTTAGCTAATCGACGAAGTTTCCCTTGCGTTAGAGCCGTACTGTGTGATAGTTCACATTATGACTAAGCATTCGCCCGAACTATCGCTGATTTTTCAGGCTCTGGCCGATCCGACGCGCCGGTCTATTCTGACGAAGCTCGCGCAAGGGCCTGCCCGCGTCATGGAATTATCCGCTCCCACGGGGCTGCGCTTGCCGACCGTGATGCGGCATCTGTCGGTACTGGAGGAGGCGGGGCTTATCCGCACCTCAAAGGATGGGCGGGTGCGCACCTGCGCTATCGTGCCCGAGGCTCTGGAGCCGGTGCGGACATGGCTTGATGAACAGCGGGCCATTTGGGAGAGCCGGCTCGACCGGTTGGAGGCATTTGCAATGCAGGCTGCGAAGGAGCGCACGGAATGATGTCGAAACGCAATCAGGACGGCGCCCGTGCTGAACCCCATCTTGGCGATGGCCGCTTTGCAACACTGAGCTTCGAAAGGGTGATCGCTGTTCCATTGTCGGTCCTCTGGCAAGTGTGGACGTCGCCTGCCGCGCGGGCTGTCTGGGCAGCGCCCACGCCCGCCGTGACCGTGGAGTTTCTGGAAGCCGATACCAAAGTCGGCGGACGCGAAGTTTCGCTCTGCAAGGTCGATGGGCAGCCTGATATTCGCTGCGAATGCGGGTGGCTGGAATTGCAGCCAGCCTTGCGCAGCGTCAATTACGAGGTGGTGTCGTCCGGCGACGTGATGCAGTCTGCGGCGCTGGTGGCCGCTGATTTTTCGGCGACGGAGCAGGGCAGTCGCGTTGTCGTAACCGTGCAGCTTTCCTCATTGGCTGCGGATATGCAGGCGGGTTACCGGCAGGGCTTCGGTGCCGGTCTGAACAATCTGACCGAGGTGGCCAAACGGACAATGGTGCTGGAGCGAACGATAAGGGCGCCGCGCAACATCGTCTGGAAGGCCTGGATGAATTCCGAGACGCTGCCGCAATGGTGGGGACCGGAAGGGTTTTCGTGTCGCACGAAGAGGATCGATCTGCGAACCGGCGGCGAGTGGGTGTTCGACATGATCGGACCTGACGGCACTGTCTTCCCGAACCATCATCGATATATCGAGGTCAGGCCTGAGGAGAGGATCGGCTACACGCTGCTCTGGGGCGAAAATGGGCCGAAACATGCCGACGCGTGGGCTTCGTTCGAGGATCAGGACGGCGCGACGAAGGTCGTGCTCGGCATGGTGTTCAGCACGGAAGCCGAGTTCCAGGACGCGAAGGGTTTTGGGGCTATCGAACTGGGTCAGCAGACGCTCGGCAAACTGGAACGCTTTGTTTTCGCATCGTAATCGCACCGGGACTGAACTTCAACAGGGGCCGCGTCCAGCCGATGAATTCATCGCCTTTCACCGTCAGAACAGGTCGACATACGGTTCCGCTCCCGAGGTCATTCAGGTCGCCTCCGTCTAGGTTGAACGAGACCGGTGCGTCTTGACGCTACCCGTCGCTATCCGGCCAGTTCTTCCGTAATGACTTCGAACCGCTTCAGGATAGCCGGCCCGAAGGCGGTGGACAGGGCGACGTCCGTCGCATCTCGTCCTGTCGCCATCAAGATTCGTCCGATGCGGGGCCTGTTGTGACGGGCATCGACCGTATACCAGCGGCCGCTGAGATAGACCTCGAACCAGGCGCTGAAATCCATCGGATTGGGGTCTTTCGGCACGCCGATATCACCGAGATAGCCGGTGCAATAGCGAGCGGGGATATTCATGCAACGGCAGAGTGTGATCGCAAGATGTGCGAAATCGCGGCAAACCCCGGTCCGGTCGATGAAGCCGCCATATGCTGTCCTGAGCGGATCGGCTTTCTCGTAGTTGAAGACAATATGGGAATGCACAAAATCGAGGATCGCCTGCACACGGGGCCAGCCGAGCGGTGTTGCCGAGAAGTTTTTCCAGGCGAAGTCCGCCAGGCGGTCGGTATCGCAGTAACGGCTGCCCAGCAGAAATACTAGAACATCGTCTGGTAAATCCTTGATATCGTGCTGGAAAGCGTTTTCAGGAACCGGATCTGGCAGGCCGCCGTCATATATGTCGAACCGCGTCGAGATCGTCGTCACGCCTGGCGGTGCAGTTATGCGGCTGCAGGCGTTCCCGAAGATATCCATATAACCCCAGGCCTCGATCGGCCTGTCGAAGGTCAGCACCTGTTCGGTGAGCAGATCTGCGCGCCGGCTGGGGTGGAGATTGAGAACAAGCAGCATTGCCGTCTCATTCTCGCATTCATAAGCAATATCGAACCCGGCGCGAATCTTCATTCAGTACATCCTTTATGAGCCATCTTGATGTTGTTCACGCTGAAACGCTTTCACGCCCTCGGGCGGGCGATCATGCATCATCAAGGCGCGGCATTGTAGCCGCGCCCGCCTGTGATTTCACTTTACTGGCGGTGAAGCCTTGCCGAGTTTTACGGAAGGTTCCCGTCCCCAGACACGCAGCTTGCCAAGGTTCGACACGAAGCCAGCGAGGCCTTCCTCACCTGGGAGGATAATCGTGCCCTCGTCAAGATCGCCTGCGATACCGGCCTTTTCCAGCAATGGCAGCGCAGACTGGTCGTAACCGATGAACTTGCAGTGCTGGAAAGCATCGGCCACGAAGTCACGCGCCGTCGCGTCGTTGACCAGATCGTCTATCCCCTCGGCAGAAGTCAACAGTGCAACTGCATCGAAGAGAACCGATGGCCCGCCGTCGATCATGTGATGGGCCTCAATCCAGCTCCCGTCTGAGGCGGTGACGCCACCGACCTTCGGGGCTATCAATTCGCAGACGGCTTTTTCCTTGGTAATCGCCGACATCAGGCCGTTCAGCAATTTGGCGTCGACACCATCGGTGACGAGTATACCAAGCTTGCGGCCTTCGAAGCGTTTCGGACCACGCTCAACGATGCTGAGCGCCGGCGAGGGTTCCAGATCCTGACGTGTCGGCATAGCCGCGTCCGCCGGCTTCGGCATGGACTTGAAACCCAGCTTCTGCGCGACGGTGTTTGCCAGCGTCTCGTCGATGTTCATGAGATGCGATACCATGCGTTCGCGGATCACGGCTGTTTCCACCTTGCTCAGTTCGAATGTCAGGGCTGCCGCGATGTGACGCTGTTCGGGCGGGGTCTGGCTGATATAGAACTGTCTTGCCTGGCTGTAGTGGTCGGCAAAGCTCTCGGGGCGCAGCCGCGCCTTGATCCCCTGTTCTTCTGCCGGAAAATGGCGATAGCCCCGGCTCGGCGACTCTCTCGGGCCTTCACCGAACGAGTTCGGCTGGTAATTCACCCTGCCAACAGGATTGCGCATGGCCATGTGGCCATCCTGCTGGAAATGCGCGAAGGGACACTTCGGTGCATTGATCGGCAGATGGGTGAAGTTTGGCCCACCAAGGCGTTTCAGCTGGGTGTCGAGATAGGAAAAGTTGCGACCCTGCAACAGCGGATCATTGCTGAAGTCGATACCCGGCGGCACGTTCTGCGTCATGAACGCAACTTGCTCGGTCTCGGCAAAGAAGTTGTCGGGCATACGGTCGAGCACCAGTCGTCCGACCGGCTGCGGCTTCAGGATTTCCTCGGGGATGATCTTTGTCGGATCGAGCACGTCGAAATCGAAGCTGTCGGCAAACTCCTGATCGAAGAGCTGCACCTGCAATTCCCATTCCGGGAAGTTGCCGGACTGGATCGCCTGCCACAGATCGCGGCGATGGAAATCGGGATCGGCGCCATTGATCTTGACCGCCTCGTTCCAGGCGACGGATTGAAGCCCAAGCTTCGGCTTCCAGTGGAACTTGACGAAGGTCGATTCATTCTTGGCATTCACCAAGCGGAAGGTATGAACGCCGAAACCCTCCATAAAGCGGAAAGACCGCGGTATCGTACGATCCGACATTGCCCACATGACCATGTGCATGCTTTCCGGCGTCAGGCTGATGAAGTCCCAGAAATTGTCATGGGCCGTCTGCGCCTGCGGAAAAGCCCGGTCAGGTTCCTGCTTGGCGGCGTGGATCAGGTCGGGAAACTTGATGGCGTCCTGAATAAAGAAGACAGGAATATTATTGCCGACGAGATCCCAGTTGCCTTCCTGTGTATAGAGCTTCACTGCGAAACCGCGCACGTCGCGCGCAAGGTCGGCTGAGCCCTTGTTGCCCGCAACCGTCGAGAAACGGACGAATGCTGGTGTCTTTTCGCCGGCGCGCTGCAGGAAATCCGCCTTTGTGTATGCGGAGAAGGACTCGTAGGTCTCGAAGAAGCCATGCGCGCCGTAACCGCGCGCATGCACGACGCGCTCGGGAATGCGCTCGTGGTCGAAATGAAAGATCTTTTCGCGGAAATGGAAATCATCAACGACGAGCGGCCCGCGCGGCCCGACCCTTAGAGAATTCTGGTCGTCCGCGACCGGCCCCCCTTGAGCGGTCGTCAGCACCGGCGCGTCGTTTTCGGCTGTCTGATGCAGCTCGCCGCCAGCACCGCGCTCCAGCTTCTGGTCATGGATCGTCACGGTTTCGGTCTTGTCGCTTGGTGATGTGGAGGTGGTCTTGGCCATGGTGTGGCTCCTGAATTGGAAGGGGCCTATCCGACCCGGAAATGAAAAAGCCGCCCTAAAAGGCGGCCTGAGCTTGGAAGGGTCCCCGCACGGTCTTCGGCAGAGCCTTCAGCACTTGTTGTTCGGCGAGACAGATGTCCTTGAGCGTATCGAGGGACAGGTCATGCAATGTAGCTTCCGCAGGCATGTGGGAATCCGATCAACTTTGAATGATGTAACTGGACAACCCCTGAGTGGAGACGATGTTCCTGCTGCGGGAAAAGAATTCACATTCCGGTCTGCGGTGGCATCACAGCGATGCCAGTAACCGGTTGAATAGGCGGACGTTCCTCATCCGGCAGAGATAGTTCTGTGGCGTTCCGACGATGGTGGAACGGCAAGGCCTGCAAATTCTATTTTCAGATTGGCGGAACCATGAGGCCCGACATGTTGTTTCCCTGTCGAGCCTGCACTGAAGGCTACAACGAGGAAAAATCATGAAAAAGCTTCTTTTAGCCGCCGCGCTTCTCGGCGCGTCGACCCTTGGCGCCTTCGCTCAGACGTCCACCGCTCCAGCCACCGATGGCAGCAAGCCTGCCGTCGCTACGCCAGACACCAAGAATGCGACTGCGCCTGTGGAAGGCGCAAACAGCTTTACAGAGGAACAGGCGAATAAACGCCTTATGGACGCCGGATATGCCGAAGTGACCGGCCTTAAACTCGACGACAAGGGCGTGTGGCAAGCCAAGGCCTCGAAAGACGGCAAGTCCGTAAACGTGGCGCTCGACTATCAGGGCAATATTGTCGCTAACTAATTCAATCTTTGGGAGAATCCTATGAAGACCGTTACCGGACTTTTCGACGACTACTCCGATGCCAGCGCCGCCGTTACTGCACTGGAACAACGCGGCGTGCCGTCTAAAGATATCAGCATTGTTTCCAACAATGCAGACGAACGCCATGGCAATGATTCAAAAGCTGCCGAAGGCGCAGGCACGGGTGCCGGCATCGGCGCTGCCGTCGGTGGTGTTGGCGGCCTGTTGACAGGCCTTGGCATCATGGCAATTCCCGGCGTCGGACCGGTGGTTGCGGCAGGCTGGCTTGCCGCGACGGCGGCAGGCGCTGTTGCCGGTGCCGTTGCAGGCGGTGCCGCCGGCGGCCTTATCGGCGCGCTGACGGACGCAGGCGTTTCCGAAGACCACGCCCATGTTTACGCAGAAGGCGTTCGCCGGGGTGGCACGCTCGTGACCGCGAAGGTCGAGGACAGCCTTTACACGGACGCCGAAGAAGTCCTGCGCCAGTCCAACTGGGTTGATCCGGACAAGCGGCGCGCGGCCTATGCCGAAGACGGTTGGTCACGGTTTGACGACACGCTCGATCCTTATGAGCCCACTGAAATCGAACAGGAACGTCTGCGTTACAGACGCTAAGCGTTAAATCAAGGGAAGGTCGGCATGTGCCGGCCTTCTCTTTGATGGCCTCGGGGCAGGTGAAAGTGCCGGTCATTGCAACAGCTGGATGGTCCATCCCCAAGACTGTGGCGCACCGTTTTCCCGAAACGGGGAGTGGGCTAAGCCGATATGCTGCCGTATTCAACGGCGTCGAGATCAACTCCACCTTTTATCGGCACCACCGGCCGACGACGTTCCAGCGTTGGACAAACTCGGTGCGCGATGATTTCCGCTTCGCCGTGAAGCTGCCGCGCGAGATCACGCATGAGCGCCGGTTGCGGGAAATCGGACAAGTCTTCAAGGCATTTGTTGGGGAACTTGCGGCGCTGGATGGCAAGCTTGGACCCTTATTGTGCCAGTTGCCACCCAATCTCACATTTGATGTCTCCGACGCGGAGGCAGCGTTTGATACTATGCGTCAGACCTTTCCAGGCATGCTCGTACTCGAACCGCGTCACACAAGTTGGGCCACGCAGTCAGCGCAAGAGGTTCTTCAACGCTATGCCATTGATCGTGTGCTGGCCGATCCTGCACCGGTCTGGCCGGCCAGTGATTTCTCCGAGCCGCCCAAATATGTCCGGCTGCACGGCGCTCCCCGGATTTACTATTCCGACTACAGCGCCGCCGAAATCCTCTCGTTTAGAAAACGCCTTTCCGCCGAATCCTGGTGCGTTTTCGACAATACCGCCTCCGGTGCCGCAATAAAGAACGCGCTGGCAATGCTCGATGATTGCGCAACCACTAAACGGTGCGCAGACTGAAATCATGTTTCAACAGTTGGCAAAAGCGCATGAAGGCGTGACGCCTTAAAGCTGCCTTCGTGCGGTGCCGATCGCGATAACAGGCCCGGTTGCCTGACCAGTTGGTGAGCCACCGAAGGGTTCCACGCTGATCGCGAAGGTCGTGCCTTCCGAAATGTTGTTACGCATATCCGCCGGGATAATGAGATCGCCATTCGTTCCGGGCTGGAAGACACCGAGCGAACGGGTCTTGCCGCCATCCATCACAAGCCACAGTTCCAGTGATTTCTCATCGGCCTTGCCGGTCGCAACCGGTATAATGTGCATTCTGCCGGTCTCTGCATCATAGGATGCAAGCAGGTTGACCTGACTGTCCGTTGTCGAAAGTTCGGCTACCAGCGGAGCTGTGCCCTGCCATTTTTCGGGAAATGCGGCGTAAACGATCGCTGCCACGGCAGCCGCGCTCGTGGCGACAGATATCCATCGCCAGAAGGATGCGGAACTCCACAGGCTGCCATTGGCGTTGCTGGTCTTGCTGCCGAACAGGCGTTCTTCAATGCGGGCGAGAATGGCCGCACTCGGCGCCTGTTCTTCATAATCCACGTTGAAGTCTGAAAATTCGCTTTCCCAACGGTGGACCAGCTGCGCGAAGACCCTGTCGTCCTGCATGCGCCGCTCGACCTCACGACGCTTTTCAAACGGCAGCACGCCGAGCACATATTCGCCAGCGAGGATTTCGTCGCGCGAATGCATGCCCTCGCTGTTTTCGCTCGTTGTCATCGCTGCATGCACTCTCTGAGTTTGAGAAGGCTTCGCCGCAGCCAGGTTCTGACCGTGTTGAGTGGCACCCGCAATTCTTTGGCGAGTTCGATATAGCTCAGCCCTTCGATATAGGCCCGACGCACCGCCTGCGCATGAACGGTTTCAAGTTCCTGCATGCAATTGTCGATTCTGCGACCCTCATCGGCCAGAACGACCTGCTGCTCCGGATTGCGGATGCTGTCATCGGCAAGGTCATAGGCTTCGTCAATGTCGTCGCCCACGGGTTTGCGGGCCCTGATCGTATCGATCGCATGGTTTCGGGCGATTGCGGCGAGCCACGTCGACGGTGTGCCGGCGCTTGCTGCAAATGTGAGGGCTCGTTGCCAGATCTTGATATAGACTTCCTGAAGCGCTTCTTCGGCTTCGGTCCTGTCACGCAGGATTTTCAGGCAGATCGCATAAAGCTTCGGGCTGGTGGCTTGATAGAGGGAAACGAATGCCGAGCGATCGCCCATGCCGACGCGGTTTATGAGCGTTGCTATCTCTGTACCCTGCATTCGAACATCCCTTCTTGCGCCTCCTATATAGGGTTGTCCTTTGTGGGAAGGCAAGGCATGCGCGAAATGAAGTTCACGTCTTCCCGGCCAAAAATTGGCCGGGTGGAAGCAGGCGGCAGGGATGGTCGCTGTCATAACACACCTGCCGGATTTTGCAGTGGACCGACCAGCCGTACGGTGACGAGGTAACCGATGATGGCAGCGGCTGCGGACACGAAAGTGCCCCACAGAAGATCTGCGATGGTCAATGTCGTGGACCAGCTTTTCAACGTTGCCTGATTGGTGAGATCATATGTGGCATAGGCCATGAAGCCGACGGCTGCACCATAAACCAACGCGGTCGTCCACTGGCCTGATATGAGGGCTGGACGAACCGCAAGAAAGGTCAGTCCGGCCGCGTAGATGAGATAAAAGATGATCGCTGGGGCCAGTCGGAAGTTCTCAGCCAGAAGATCGCCGATCGCCGGGCGATAAAGCCGCGACGCCATGGTGCTTAGCCAGATGAAGTCGATCACCAGAAAGGCGATGAGGGTGAAGAAGTAGGCTGAGATATAGGTCTTCATCGGTTTGTCCTTTCCAGAGTCTAGTTGATGCGGGCCCAGGTAATGCCCTTGCACAGGAGACCAGCGACAATGCAGCCCTTGGTGGTCATGCTGTTGCCATCAACCGTCACGGTTATCTTGTAGGATTTGTCGCGTTGCGGATCGAAGGCGGTGCCCGAATAGACGCCTGTTTCATCTGGCTTTATGGTCATGATCAGCCGGTCACCGGTCTTTTCCTCGGGCGTGCCCGGCTTGATCCAGGTATTGGTGGCGCAAATATTGTCGCCGCAGGGCGCGATCAGCACTTTCGCGTTGCCGTCGCCGCGCGCCCAGTTTCCGTCGATCTCTGCTGCTCCGGCAGCAGAGGCCGCAAGCATCGGACCCAGGACGGATGCGATTATCAAAGGATTGATTTTCATCGTCTTTCTCCGCAGTTGTTGCCCTGCCTCTTATTTGTGCTCGATCGTGTAGAAGCCAACATTGATGGTTCCCTCGGTAAAGCCGGCTTCGCAGTAGCAGAGGTAATAATCCCAGAGCCGCCTGAAGCGGTCATCGAAACCCAGCAGCGAGATTGTCTGCCAGCGCGCATGGAAACGCTGCCGCCATTCCGCCAGCGTGCGGGCATAGGACTGGCCGAAAAGCTCGGTATCGGTGAGGCTCAGACCCGCCCTGCCGATTGCTCTTTCAAGAGCTTCGTCAGATGGTAGGAAGCCGCCCGGAAAGATGTATTTCTGGATGAAGTCCGCGTTTCGCCGGTAATTGTCGAACCGGGCAGGTTCAATTGAGATGATTTGCAGCACCGCGCGCCCGCCGGGTTTCAGGCAGCGCTTCAGTGTTTCGAAATAGCTCGGCCAATAGGCCTCTCCGACCGCTTCGAACATCTCGACGGAAACGATGCGGTCGAACTTGCCTTCGACATCGCGGTAGTCCTCGAGCCTGAGATCGATATGCTCAGCCTTGTCGGTTTTCTCCGCTGCCGCCTTTGCCCAATTCAACTGAGATGGCGAAAGGGTGAGGCCGGTAACGTTGGCATCCGCCTGGGTCGCGAGATGAATTGCGAGCGCGCCCCAGCCGCAGCCAATCTCCAATACGCTCTCACCGCCGCTCAATTGCAGCTTGTCGACGATGCGGTTAAGTTTTTTGAGTTGGGCCGCCTCAAGCGTTGGCGTCGTATCGTCGAAAATCGCCGACGAATAGAGCATCGAGGAATCGAGCCATTGCCGGTAGAATTCGTTGCCGAGATCGTAATGGGCCTCGATGTTGCGGCGGCTGCCGCGCTTTGTATTGGCGTTCAGCCGGTGGCCAAGGCGATTGATGAGGCGCATGGGCAGGCTACCGCGCGTCGATCCCCCGAAAGCGTCGTTGTTCTGTGCCGCAAAACGGATCAGGGCGGTCAGATCCGGTGTGGACCAGTCATCTTCGATGTAACCCTCGGCAAAACCGATGTCGCCATTGAGGATGAGCCGCCGTAGCGCGCGCCAGCGATGGAGAACAAGCGTCGCCTCGGTGCCCTCATGTTCCCCGGATTTCTCAATCACGCCGCCACCGGGCAGCATGACGCGCAGTCTGCCTTTGGAGACGTTGTTCAAGAGCTTGGCCATGAGCCAGCCTTCGGGACCGGTGCGTTGCCGCATCTGCGTGTTTTCCAGCGATAGTTCGTTGAGATTGTCAAACGGGGTCATGAAGTTTGGCCTCGATTTGCGATGGTGATGGGTGAATGAAGGAGACAGGGGCAGACGGTGGACGCGGTCGTTTTCTCAACCGCACACCCTTGAGCCATATTTTAAGTGCTTCCCAATGGATGCCTGCAACAACCTTGAGGGTAAGAAAGGGAATGGTGACGAAAGCCTTCAGCAACGCGCCATCGGTCAGCTCGACACGCCGCGCCAGATGCCTTGCAGTCAGGACTGGCCCCTCATCGTCAAATGTATCGATAACGATCTTCAGCTTGTCGCCGGGTGGAATGACCCGGAATACATAACGGAGATCCATGTCCATGAAGGGCGAGACATAGAAGGCCTTGTCGCAGCGCTGGACGATCTCGGCCGCACCCTCGGTCTCCACCGGAATAAAGTAGGAATGCCGCTCGCCGAACGTGTTGTCGACTTCCCAGAGAATGGCTTTGAGAGATCCGTTCCGGCCGTGGCAGAAAAACACGCTGAGTGGATTGAAGGCCCAGCCAAGTATGCGCGGCATGGTGAGCAGACGGATCGGACCACCATCGACGGTCATGCCTGCGGCCGTCATGGCGTTTTCGATCTGGTTGCGCAATTCCATCTTGCTCCCGTCGCCTCGGTCCCGGCGGTGAAAGGAAAACAGGTTGAAACGATCGACGGAGAACAGCCGCAGCTTACGGTCAAGCGCATCGAGTTCATCAAGGTCGAGAAGCAGC
The DNA here is from genome assembly GCF_030758035.1 of Rhizobium sp. AN68. NCBI lineage: Bacteria > Pseudomonadati > Pseudomonadota > Alphaproteobacteria > Hyphomicrobiales > Rhizobiaceae > Rhizobium > Rhizobium sp. AN68. The sequence continues at coordinate 1,980,416 of NZ_JARWMI010000002.1, forward strand.
GAGTAAATGCGATAGGCGAGCCGGTGCGCTTTCGGCTTGAAGCGCGCATGCATGACATGTCCGGGAAAAAGGGCGGAGGAGAAATGAGACGTCATGGGATCGCCTCAACGAGTTTGATCGTTCTTTTCCGCGAAGCCAAATTCAGACGGACGATCCGGCCGCTATCATCGGTAACCTTCCAGGGCCTTGACAGGCCGCCCAGATCCTCGGCGACGGCAAGCCCTGCCTGAATGCCGTCTTCATGAAAACCCGACCCAAAATAGGCGCCGCAGAACCAGGTGTTTCTCAAACCCTGCAAGGCCCACAGTTCCTGCCTCATCTGCTCGGTGCCGGCATCAAAAACAGGATGGTGGTAGGTTTCCTCGGTGATGATTTTTCCCTTTTCCGGTTCGCGCGTCGGGTTCAGCGTTACGAAGGTGTCAGGGATTTCGCCCAGAGGCTGAAGCTTGTTCATCCAGTAGGTGATGCTCGGCTGCCCCGTTTCAATGCGTGTATCGGCCACATAGTTCCAGCTTGACCAGGCGGCGCGCCTGCGGGGCATGAAACTGCTGTCCGTGTGCAGTACCGCCCTGTTTTTCGTATAGCCAAACGCGCCGAGAATGCGCCGTTCGGCTTGCGTCGCGTCCGTCAGCATCTCCAGCGCCTGATCTGCGTGTGTGGCAATCACCACATCGTCGAACCGTTCGAATTCGCCATTAGTGTTGGCGATCTCGACCCCGTCCGCCAGCCGGTGGATGCGTGTCACGGGTGTCGAGAGCCGAATGCGATCGACGAATGGCGCAGTGAGGCGTTTCACATATTCCTGGCTGCCGCCGACAACGGTGCGCCAGACGGGGCGGTTGCGCAGCAACAGCAGGCCGTGATTGCTGCAGAACTTCACGAAATGTGCTGCCGGGTAACGGCCGACTTCCATGGCCGGGGTAGACCATATGGCTGCGGCCATCGGGTAAAGATGATCGTTGCGAAAGGCGTCGCCATAGTTGTTTTGAGAAAGATACTCATCGAGCGACATATCGCCCATCATCGGCAGATCGCGCGGGGCATTGCGATAAAAGCGCAAGAGGTCGGCAAGCATCGCCCAGAAGCGCGGCCTGACGGCATTTCTCTTCTGCGCCAAAAGGCCAAAGCCAGAGCCGCCGGAATATTCGAAACCGCCATCATCCAGCGAAACGGCAAAGGACATGTCGGATGCCGCGGTCGGCACTTCCAGCGTTTTGAAAAGTGCCGTCAGATTGGGATACGTCACCTCATTATAGACGATGAACCCCGTATCGACAGACACCACACCCTGTTCAGTTTTGAACGTCACGGTGTTGCTGTGGCCGCCGACGCGGTCCGCAGCCTCGAAAACCGTGACATCATGCCGTTTCGACAAAAGCCAGGCCGCAGACAGACCGGAAATGCCTGTTCCGATCACGGCGATGTTTCGCCGGCTGTCTTTTCTTTTGGCTTCGGTATCGAACATGGTTCCTCGCTATTGCATTCACAATTCAGTTTTACGGCCTGCGACAGATACGAAGGAGCGGATCGATAAGTTTCAGCGGCGCGCAAATTTTTCAGAATTTTGTCAGGCGCCTGAAACTCTTTTGCCGTCTCGCCCGTAGTTGCCACTGGAAACTTGGTCTGAAGTCCTTCGAATACAGTGAGCGGAATGGTGATGATGTCTGTTGTGGTGGCCCTTGCCGTGCTGATGTCGCTTCTGATGGCAGCAGCCTGGGCGTTGCAGCGTTACACAGGATCGAGTGGCTGGATCGACACCGTCTGGTCTGCGAGTGTCGGGCTCGGCGGCGTGGTTGCCGTCTTGTTTTCCGATGGAGATAGCTGGCGCCGGGGAGCGGTTCTCTTTCTTGTACTGGTGTGGTCGCTGCGGCTCGCGGGACACATCGGCATGCGGACGAGGGGAGGTGGCGAAGATCCACGTTACGCGAAGCTTATAGAAGAATGGGGCAGCAATGCCTCGTTGCGGCTTTTCGCTTTTCTCCAGATCCAGGCCGTTGCCGCATTTGTGCTGGTTCTCGCCGTCTATCTTGCCGCCAGCAATCCTTTGCCATTTCCAAGCATTATCGATGTGATAGCGTTGATCGTCGCGGCTGGTGCGCTTGTCGGCGAAGCGACCTCTGATGCACAGCTTTCACAGTTCAGAAAAACCCCGGAGGCCAAAACCGGCGTCTGCGAGACTGGTCTGTGGCGTTATTCGCGCCATCCCAACTACTTTTTCGAGTGGCTTTTCTGGTGCGGCTTTCCGTTGTTGGCCATCCATGCGCAGCCGTGGTCATGGCTGTCGCTTGCTGCGCCAGCCATGATGTACTGGCTGCTCGTGCACGTCTCCGGCATTCCCCCGCTCGAAGAACACATGCTGAAATCACGCGGAGAGAAATTCCGCGCCCTGCAAAACCGCGTCAACGCCTTCTTTCCGGGGCCACGCAAGAATGAGGACACGCCATGAACATGCTCGCATTCGCCATCAATGCTGCCGAACGCGCACCGCTGAGTGACAATATGACGCTTGCCGGCATCGACATGCTCTGCGCACGCACTAAACGGCGACTTGCCGGCGTTCCGGCGGCGGAAGAAAACGCTTTTGTGACTGATATGGCGAAATTTCCCGTCGCCACGCACACCGACGAAGCGAACAGGCAGCACTACGAGGTGCCGGCTGAATTCTTTGCAATCGTCCTTGGCGCGCAAAGAAAGTATTCGTGCTGCTTTTATCCTAATGCTCAGACAACGCTGGATGAGGCTGAAACATTGGCGCTGGAAGAGACTGTTTCCCATGCCCGATTGCAGGACGGGATGAATATTCTCGAACTCGGCTGTGGCTGGGGTTCGCTCTCCCTTTATATGGCCGGCCGGTTTCCCAATGCGCGGATTACGTCCGTTTCGAACTCGGCTTCGCAGCGCGAATATATAATCGAACGTGCAAATGAGCGTGGCCTGTCGAACCTCTCGGTGGTGACGGCCGATATGAATGATTTCACCACTGACGAGCGTTTCGACCGTGTCGTATCGGTGGAAATGTTCGAGCACATGTCGAACTGGCAGGCATTGTTCGAGCGCGTCCGCTCGTGGCTGACGCCCGAGGGCAAGTTTTTCCTTCACGTCTTCAATCACCGTGATCGATCCTATCGTTTCGACCATGGCAACCGGGCAGACTGGATCGCGCAGCATTTCTTCACGGGCGGCATTATGCCTGCCTTCGATCTTCCCCACCGTTTCCCGGCGCAGTTCACCGTGGAACAGGAGTGGCGCTGGTCGGGATCAAATTATCGCCGGACGGCCCTCGACTGGCTTGGAAATTTCGACCGGGAGATCGACCGTATCCGACCGATCCTGCAGCGGGTCTACGGCAACGATGCGCGCTTGTGGGAACGGCGTTGGAGACTGTTCTTCCTCGCGACGGCAGGTCTTTTCGGGCACGAAGACGGCAAGGTCTGGGGCGTTGGACACTACCTCATGGCGCGCGTCTAGATCGCTGCAAACACGCGCATGCGAACCCAATCCGGCGCCGCTTCGCCCTTCGTCGCGATGCGGCGAAGGTGTCTCCTCGGTTGGCGCAGGCCGCTGAGGCCGGCGAAGCGGGAAAAATGGATATGCGATTGATTGTGCATGATTTGATCGTGCAAAATTTGTGTATTTCATTCCTGTTTGCTTAACCCCGTTTTTTGAAATCTGCGAAGTTCGGCGACCTCGTCTAGCTTCCGTTCGGCTTTTGCATCAAGGAGCGGGCTCGCCCCGTAGTCCAAGCCAAGGGTCAGCATGCCTTTTCAGAAAACAAAAGACCGAGAGGAATATTCGCAGCATCTTCTTCTCCTGTGTCGAGTTGCAGCCTGGATGGGCGTGGCGCTGGCGACTGGCTGGTTTGTGTTTTTCATCCTCACGGAAAGATGGGGCATTGCGCTCAGCCTCCTCATTCTGGGGGTTGCGATCGTGCCGTGCTGGCTGACTTGCCTGATGGGCCACTTTTCCCTCGGACTCATTCTGGCTCAGAGCGCCTGTATCCTGTTCGTCTGCTGGTATTCCGTCGCTATCGATGTCTCCGACGATACCGTACCGAGGACGACGCATCTCTACCTGCTCGTCATCATCTTCGTCGGCTACATGAATTTTCAACGCCAGCGTTCCGCCGCCCAGTTTCTGGTCATCGCGGCAAGTCTCGCGGCCTTTGTTTATTTCTGCGCGTCGGCCGCGCGGTTTTCGTTCAGTACTCCCATGCCGCAGGATGTGCGCAGCATCAGCGCCTGGTTCAACAGCGTTTTCGCAGCGTTGATGCTGTGTGGCGGTGTCGCCGCCATGCAGGCGCAGTTTCGCAGTCATACGAAAAAAGCCCTGGAACTTCGCTCCGCGCTTTCGAATGGCCAGTTTGAACTTTTCTACCAGGCGCAGGTTCGCGCGGATGGCAAGCTGCTTGGCGCAGAGGCGCTGTTGCGGTGGAACCACCCGAAACGGGGATACATCCCGCCAGCCGATTTCATCGCGCTTGCGCAGCAAACCGGTTTCATGCCGACAATCGGCGCTTGGGTCATTGCCGAAGCCTGCAAGACACTTGCGAGATGGCAGGAGAACCCGGCAACCCAGAATCTCACCTTGTCGATCAACATCACTGCCGATCATTTCGTCGACGCGGGATTTTCCGGGCAGCTTCTTGATGCCGCCTCGTCTCAGGGCATCAAGCCACAGCTTCTAAAGCTGGAGCTGACCGAGAGCGTTTTCCTATTCGACATAGAGGCAGCGATCGCGAAAATGAAGCTACTTGATCGTTCCGGCTTTACGATTTCACTCGACGATTTCGGCACTGGCTACTCCTCACTGAGCTACCTCCGGCAATTGCCGCTCAAACAGATCAAGATTGATCGCAGCTTCGTGACGGGGGTGACCGAAAGCGGGCGTATGGCGACAATCACGCGAAACATCGTCCAGATGGGGCACGACCTTTCACTGGAAGTTCTGGCCGAAGGCGTGGAGACCGAGGCGGAGCTGCGGATGATGCTGTCATACGGCTGCCGATTGTTTCAGGGCTATCTTTTTGCGAGGCCGACGAGCCTTGTCGAGTTCGAGCAATATGCCGCCCGTCCATCGTCCTGACCGGACGTTTTGCGACAGGCTGAGGCATCCGGATCGAATTCAGTGGCGCGCCGACTGGTAGATCCGGGCGTTGAACAATGCACCATTCGTCGGGTAGAGCTATCTTGCCCGTCAGGATCGCAATCGATCCGCATCATTTCGTTGGTTCGCATGATCCCAGTTGCACTACCCTCCGTCGAAACGCTGCTTTTGCTTGCCTTCCTTCTTGCCACGACACTGGTCTGGGGTATCTGGACAATGGTTTTGATTGCACGATACGCAGGAGGCCGCTCGGCGCGCCCGATGATGCTGCCCTATGGCCTGGCGACCGCCATTGCGATTTTTACACTTTGGCAGTTCGGTAATTTCTATCTCCAGATGCGTATCTATGACAGGGAAATGGCGTCTAGCTATAGCCCGGAGCTCGGGGAGCCGGTGCGCCTTGGCCAGATCGACATGCCCAAAGGCACGAAACTTGAACTGGCCGTGGCCGATACCAGGGAATCCTTCAACCGCGCGGTCTTCCCCCATCCCGTGCGGGTCGCGAATGTCGATGCCGTCGAGATCGCCCGCTATATCGCGATAAAAACCAACGGAAATTATGAGACCGTCGGCTTTGTTCCGGAGACGATGCGGGTGACGGGCAACGGCGTGACCCTGCAGAGCGGCTGGCGCTGCGATGCGACACAACCGGTGGAGTTTGACCTGAAGGCTGACGGGGATGTATCCGCTTTCAGCCGATGTGTCCTTGCCGACGGGAACATCGTCGACGGCATTGTCTTGCCGAAGGGCACATTTCTGCGTGCCTCCACCGGCAATGTCTATACCGACGGTTTCATCGATTCCGACAGGTGGGTTCTCGACACGCCCACGGGCAAGGCTATCCGCATTGATGATTTCGCTCTTGAGGATGTCACGCTCGCCCTTGATGGAGAAAGAAAACTCTATGAAATCCGAAGCGCGGTTTTGTCGAAGGAAGCAACGGCGGGCGCGCTCCACTTCGCAGCCGGCACTGGAATTCGCCTCAATCCCCGGCACATCCGGACTGATTATTCCGGTGCATGGTTGATAACACCATCTCCTGCTTCCACCGGTTCTGAACCGGTGTCGCCTCGGTCAAGCGTGCTGAACAGAGGCGGGAAGCTTCTGGCCACCCTTTCAGACTAGCGCATTGGTGGACCAGATACTCTGAACGATCTCGATTGAGGGCTCTCTTGCGATCAGGTGCCCGCGACCCCAGATATCGCGCATTATTGAAAGTGCGCATTAATGAACCCTGAGACCTACCTACCGATAAAGACCGACCGGCTGATCCTTCGTAAATTCCAGGCCGCTGATCTCGCCTCATACGCCGATTACCACACGCGCGATGACGTCTACCGTTTCCTCTATGCCGCACCGCCTTCGGATGACGCGGTGAAAACGCAATTCGCAGCGCTGCTCGAGGCTCCGTTCGAAGAGGACGGCGATACGTTGCGACTTGCCGTTACGCGCAGTGACGATGACACGTTGATCGGTGAAGTCCTGCTTAAAATCGCGAGCAAGGCAGCTTTGCAGGCGGAAGTCGGTTATGTCTTCAATCCTGATTTTTCAGGTAAGGGATATGCGACGGAAGCCGTCCGGGCCATGATAAGCCTTGGCTTCGAGACGCTCGGATATCACCGGATTTTCGCGCGGCTGGATGCCCTGAACCACGGATCGATCGGCGTTGTTGAACGCCTTGGCCTGCGCAAAGAAGCGCATTTGATCGAGAATGACCGGTTTGGCGGCACCTGGGGGGACGAATTCATCTATGCCACCCTGAAGAGAGAGTGGGCATCTAGCCCGTGATCTTGCGCAGGTGATGATTATGTTGGGTTTGAAGGGAATTGTCGGTGTCTCAACTGGTCTTGATCCTCGGCGATCAATTATCTCCCTCCCTATCTTCGCTGGATGGGGTCGACAAGACGCGCGACACGATCCTGCTTTGCGAGGTAATGGCGGAGGCTACCTATGTCGGCCATCACAAAAAGAAGATCGCCTTCATCTTTTCCGCCATGCGCCACTTCGCCGAGGAACTGCGTGGCGAAGGATACCGGGTTCGCTACACGCGGATTGATGATCGCGACAATGCGGGCTCCTTCTCCGGCGAGGTGCAGCGGGCGTTAAACGACCTGACCCCTTCCAGGATTTGCGTCACCGAGGCTGGAGAATGGCGCGTCAAGTCAGAGATTGAGCGCTTCGCCAGTGCCTTCAATATCGAGGTCGATATCCGCGCTGATCGGCGCTTTCTTGCCAGCCATGAGGAGTTCGAGCGTTGGGCGGCCGGGCGCAAAAGCCTGACGATGGAATATTTTTACCGGGAAATGCGCCGCAAGACTGGCCTGTTGATGAATGGCGAAGAGCCGGTCGGTGGACGCTGGAATTTTGACTCGGAAAACCGCAGCCCCGCCAAGCCGGACCTGCTGAGGCCAAGACACCCGGTCTTCGCACCGGACAGGATAACAAGGGATGTCATCGACACCGTCGAGCGGCTGTTTCCCGACAATTTCGGCAAGCTTGAGAACTTTGGTTTCGCCGTCACGCGCGCCGATGCCGAGCGGGCGCTCAGTGCCTTCATAAATGATTTCCTGATGAATTTCGGCGCCACGCAGGATGCCATGCTGCAGGATGACCCGTATCTCAACCACTCGCTTCTGTCTTTTTACATCAATTGCGGGCTGCTGGATGCGCTGGAGGTCTGCAGGGCGGCGGAGCGCGCCTACTACGAGGGCGCGGCACCGCTCAATGCCGTCGAGGGTTTCATTCGCCAGATCATCGGCTGGCGGGAATATATGCGTGGCATCTACTGGTTTGCCGGGCCTGACTATGTCGACAGCAATTTCTTCCAAAACGACAGGCCGCTGCCGGGCTTTTACTGGACGGGCAAAACCCACATGAACTGCATGGCGACCGTAATTATGGAAACCATCGAAAATGCCTATGCTCACCATATCCAGCGACTGATGATCACGGGAAACTTTGCCCTTCTCGCCGGCATTGATCCGAAGGCCGTTCATCAATGGTATCTCGAGGTCTATGCGGATGCCTATGAATGGGTTGAGCTGCCGAATGTGATCGGCATGAGCCAGTTCGCCGATGGCGGCTTTCTCGGAACAAAGCCCTATGCCGCTAGTGGCAACTACATCAATCGCATGTCGGACTATTGCAGTAATTGCCGCTATGATCCCAAGGAGCGTCTCGGTGACAAGGCCTGTCCATTCAACGCGCTATACTGGGATTTTCTGGCCCGCAACCGTGAAAGGCTGAAATCCAACCATCGGCTGGCGCAGCCCTACGCCACATGGTCCCGGATGAGCGAAGACGTCCGCCATGATGTCAGGGCAAAGGCAGCTCTGTTTTTGAACCGCCTGAGCTGACGCGGCCCTTTCTCTGTTTTTACCGAACGGCGGGACACCCGATCAGAGCTGTCCCTGCGCATGTCTCAGTCATGACGCGGCTCGTAAAACCAGCTCCGCGTGGTACCGACAGCGCCGCCGGTCCATGCGGCAATAGTGCCAATGATAAGAGCGACGAAGGCGAGCTATCGGAAACGACGTGAAGCCTGCCGCGTTTCTCAGCTTACTTTAAACTATCACTTACCAGCCGTAGCTGAATGTCAGGCCGCTGCCGTTGTCTCCGTTCTGCTCCACGTTGGTTTCGGTGTTCCGCCCATACTGGAAAATGCCATAGGCATTGTTATTGCCGTTTTGCTGCAACGTTGCGGAATGGCCGTTGCCCCGCTGCCGGATAAAGCCGAGATTGCCGCGACCGTTCTGGGCGATGCCTGCCGCATTTCCCCGGCCCAATTGCCGGATGTCTGCGTCTTTCAGATCGCGATAAAGCGAGTAGGCGCGCAGCCCGGTTGAGAAAAGATCCCCATTCCCCGAATTGTCGGGCGCGAGGTCAAAGGAAATGCGGCCACCGGCATGGGCGGGAGCCGTAAATCCGAGCGGCACAAGGCCTCCAACAAGCAGAGTGACGGTGAGAAATTTCAACACGTTGCGGGTCATTCTGATCTCCATTCTGTCAGTGCCCTTGCCGATGATCCACTCTCGCATCCTGCAACTGAACCCGAACGGAATTGCCCATTCACATGTCGTTCAGTCGCTGCAAGAGGATCAAAGAAAAGGGCGCTCAACTGGCGCCCTCTCTGGTGGAAATGTATGGTTTAAGTCAGCCTAGTCGCCGCCAACCTGCTTCGTGCAGCTGAAGTGTCTGCCATCGATTTCGAGATCGAGCACTGCCTTGTACTGCGCTCCCTTCGCGCCAAGCGTTACCGAACTCAGAAGTTGCGAACGCCCGGCAGCGGCATCAAAGCCGCCGCCCTGGTTGATGACGGAACTCCCGCTGCCTCCTGAATTTTCGACGTGAAAGGCATAGGTACCTCCAGCACCGGTGTTGCCCTTTGCGAAGGCCTCCAGCCTGACCATGCCCGCCTGTGGTGTTGCCTTGATCTCGCAAAGCTTGCCTTCGCTCAGGTCATTTGCGGTCGACATGGCTGCAATGGCGCCGAAGGGAAGCAGTGCAACGGCAAGGATAGCCGCCAGGCGGCGTGGATGTGTGACGCTGTAGGGCATGGCTAGTCTCCTTGATGATCTGTTGACTTGATCTCGACCAGTTGCACGTCAAGGCCTGCGGCGGCTTACGGGCAGGCCTGCACGAAGGCCGCGACATTATCATTACCGCCCTGGTTCACATTGGCGCTGCAGCCACGGCCAACCTGAACGCCGGCCGCGATGTTGCCGTTGCCGTCTTGGGTCAGGATGGTGGTGTGGTTGGAGCCGAACTGGCCGATGCCCGCCACGTTGCGGCTGCCGTTCTGATAGGTGGAGCCGTAATTGTCATGCCCCTCCTGACCGACAGCCGAAAGGTTGTGACGACCATATTGATGGCCGACGATCCGGTTATAGCCGCCGTTCTGGTAGGTGCGGATCCGGTTGCCATAACCTTCCTGTGCGCCACCGGCAGAGTTCGACCAGCCATATTGTTCGATGCGCACATCGTTGGCCATGGCGGGAGCCGTGGCGGTGAAGCCAACGAGAGCGGAGAGTGCAATTGCAACGAAAGACGTACGGATCATGACTGTCTCCTCAGGCGGATAAGACCGCGGTTGAACGTCTTTGTTGTAGACGGTCTCGTTGGAACGGAAGCTGAAGAGATTATTCAGTCGTGGTTCATTGGCGGGGTATGGTCCCAGCGTCGCAACAATGGTGACGAACATGATGACTAAAGTTTTCTTGGCAGGATGAAACCAAATTGGCTCGCCTTTCGTACATGGCTTGCGCCTTCAATGTTCAGGCGAAAAGGGAGACGAATCTGGGTCCGATGGAGCTTCAAAGCCGCGCTAGCCAGCCCGCAAATGCAGGGTCTGCTGCAAGAGATGATCTGACACGAGCAACCCTAACCGTTGCCTGGGTCATCATCCTCAACAAGCCATTTTATCCGCTTTACGTGTGGTATCTGGTCGATGACGGAGCCGTGGCATCGCTTGTCACCCTATTGTCGGTGCCATTCTTTCTCGCGATACCATTCCTGGCGAAAAAAATCCCCGTTAGCCGCGCGCCTCGCTCTCCCCTTGGTGGGAACAATCGACACGCTGTTTGAAACCAAACTATTCGGCCAGGCTTCTGGCACCGAATTTTTCTTCGCAGCCTGCATCATGCTTGCAGCCATGTCGTTCCGCGCAGACGAGAAGCTCTGGCAATATGCGATGGCAATCCTCGTCTTCATCGCTTTCTTTTTCTCGCGGACGTTTCTGGGCGCGCCGCTGCAATCCTGGTCGGCAGACGATCTTGCAACGCTTCTCAATCTGAATGCGTTCTCTGCCGCCAGCCTCATGGTCTTTATCGCCCTTAGATATGCCGGCATTTCACGGCGAACCGAAATCTGAACAAGAGCCGTGCCATCGACAGGAGGAGTTTATGCTTAGACATTGTAACCGCGTGATTGGTGCCCTGACATTTTCGCTGTTTGTGTTTGCCGGTTCTGCGGTTTCCGCAGCCCCCAAACCGGTTGCCGTGGGTCTCGATCATTACCGCGGTACCTGGCTTGAAATCGGCCGTACACCCATGTTGCTGACAGACGGATGTGTTGCAGGATATTCCACCTATCGGCAGGGAGCATCGGCAGATGAAGTGCTGATAGAAGATGGCTGTCGAGCAGGAAATCCGAATGGTCGCCTCAAGACGGTGAACGGCGTCGGCAAGATCGAGGATTTCGGATCAACCAATGCGAAGATGCGCGTTCGCTACCCTCTTTTCATCACATTCAATTATTGGGTTTTCTACAAATCGCCTGATAAGTCCTGGTTCATCAGCGCCAACCCGTCGACCGGCGATGTGTGGATCTACGCCCGCAACATCCCGTCCAAAACGAAGCTCAATGAAATGATCATGAAAGCACGTGAGCTTGGCTACGACGTCAGCAAGCTCGAGTTTCCGGTCCAGAAATAACAGCTGATGGAGCGCATGGATGATGCAGTCGCTTGAAAATGGCTACAGGGCGATCGTCTTGGGCGCATCCGGCGGCATTGGTGGAGCCCTGTTGTCGTATTTCGAGGCCGACCCTCGTTGCGCGCTTGCCTTGCCGCTCTCGCGAAGCGTCGATGGTCTCGACATAACGAACGAAACCACAGTGCGCGAAGTTGCCGCCCGTCTGGAGGCTCAGCGCGGCTCCTTCGACCTGATATTCAACGCAACCGGTGCCTTGACGGTCGATGGTGCCGGTCCTGAAAAATCGATAAGGGCGATCGACGAAGTTCAAATGGCGAGGCAGTTTGCGGTCAATGCCATAGGCCCCGCTTTGCTCCTCAAGTATTTCACCCCGCTTCTGCGCAGAGACAGGCGAAGCATTTTCGCCTCCCTGTCCGCGCGTGTTGGCTCGATTGGCGACAACAGATTGGGCGGATGGATCTCCTACAGGGCGTCCAAGGCCGCTCACAATCAGATCATCCGAACCGCAGCCATCGAAATCGCCCGCACAAACCCACAGGCCATCATCGTGGCGCTTCATCCCGGGACAGTCGAAACAGAGCTGTCCCAGCAATTTTCGAAGGGCAAAGACTTGTTCACCCCGCAGCAGTCTGCCGCGCGCCTGATGGAAACAATCGATGGTCTCACACCGGTACAAACAGGGCAGTTTTTTGCCTATGACGGTTCAAGGATCGAATGGTGAGTGCCGGCATTCGTTGACGCCGGCGAATTTGAAGTGAGCGAATGATGGGCCATCATACCGCTGAAACTCTTTCCTGGCTGTCTCGTGATTTGCTCACTCCCATAAGGGAGTGTCCGGCTGAAGAGGGTGGAATCGGAAGGAAAAACTGGCTCTTCGTCAGCTAGAAAAAGAGCGCTAAGCGCATCATCCACGTTCTTGGCTGTACCAGACCAGCATAGCCCAAGGCTGATATCTATCTGAAATCGAGACATTCATGAGTTGGACACTGAAATCCAACGCATCAGCCGAACGCTTACTTTCAAGCAAATTGAATCACGCACTTAAAATGACGAATCTAGTTTTGTGGAAGCGTCTTCTCATAAGCGGCCAAAGCGGCGTCTAATTTTTGCCTGTCACCCCAAATAGCTCTTGAATCATATGCGCGAAGTGGGAACTTTCCCCAATCAAGCTCTATTTCGAGTGCGTGGTCTTTAACAAAACGTTGCACCATAGTCTTTAAGCTGACCGGTTCACCGCTGCAACAATTTATCACACCCACCACTTCCGTCTGAGACGACACTGCTGCAATCTGCGCGCCCAGATTTTTTACATGGATGAAGTCGTAAAGAAGTTCGCCACTGTTTAGTGGGAACGATTTCTTTCCATCATCTGTGGCTTGAAGCAGTTTGGCGAATATTGAATTATTAAGCTCGTCTTCGCCGTAAATGTAAAAGCACCTCAACCATTGATATACGGCAGAGAACTCTTTGCAATACAGTTCCTGTACCAGGCGAAGATGGTTTTTTGCTATCCCATAAGCATGGAGAGGCGATGTCGCCGTGTTCTCGGAAATTGGCCCAATATGATAGCCCACCTCATGCATGGTGCCGAGACCGACGACGTGCTTCAATCCACCTTCCAGCATGTTCCGGATGAAGTTGATGTGGCCAGGCAGATTTTTAAGATGTTTGTCGCTTGCGTGACTGAAACCATCCTCCCAGGCTAAATGAATCAAGATGTCCGGGCGCCCAACGGTTTCGAAGACGGACTTGTCTGAGTTAAGAATGTCGAGGTTAATGACCTCCGCACCCGGAACGTGTGTCGTTCCCCGTCGAGTAGTCAGAACGACATCGTGCCCTTGTTCTATCAGCCAAAGCGCAACATATCTTCCAACGTAACCTTCGCCGCCTGTTACAAGATACTTCAAAATTCACCACCCTTGCGCCTCGCGACGCCAACATTTCTCTACGTGACCATCCAGTAACCGCAAGGTATCTGGCAGTAGAATCGCCTGCGTATAATCACCAGGACGCAATAATAGGCAAAACTTCAGATATTTATGCCGTTGCTGCAACAATACCAAGGCGCTGCCCTGCATAGACGCCGTCCCGAAGCGGTCGCCACCACCATTCGTTCTCAAGATACCAGCGCACGGTTTTCTCTATGCCTGAATCAAAGTTTTCAGTTGCTTTCCAGCCAAGTTCATTTTCCAGCTTGCTCGCATCGATTGCATATCTTGCATCGTGGCCGGGCCTGTCAGTTACGTTCACAATTAGGTTGTCATAACGCTCGCCGGTTGGTCGCAATTGGTCCATCAGAGCGCATATACGCGTCACCACATCGACGTTGCGGCGCTCATTGCGGCCACCGACATTGTATTTCTCGCCAATCCGTCCTCGTGTTGCAATCAAGTGCAATGCTCGAGCGTGATCATCGACGAACAACCAATCGCGTACGTTAACGCCGCTGCCATAGATAGGTATATTCTTACCTTCGAGCGCATTAAGGATGGTGAGCGGTATCAGTTTTTCGGGGAAATGATATGGGCCGTAATTATTTGAGCAGTTCGATACGACGACGGGAAGACCATATGTCCGACACCAGGACATCGCCAGATGATCGCTGGCAGCCTTTGAAGACGAGTAAGGCGAGGATGGATCGTAAGGTGTTGTTTCTTTGAAGAGACCGTCATTCCCCAGAGATCCATAAACTTCGTCTGTGGAAACATGCAGGAATCTGAACGAACTTTTATCTGACGTCGAAAGACCGCCCCAATAACGTCGAGCCGCTTCCAGAAGCGTAAATGTGCCTACAACATTTGTTTGAATAAAATCGGCTGCCGTAGTTATGGACCTGTCTACATGACTCTCCGCAGCGAGATGCATCAGGAGGTTCGGTTTAAACTGGTCGAAAGCCTCGTTCATAGCAACTGCGTCGCAAATGTCGGCTTTAAGGAAACGATGGTTTGGAGCGTTCTCAACCTCACTTAGCGAGGCTAGATTGCCAGCATATGTCAGCTTATCCACTGTCAGGACTTCGGCGCGCACTTCATTGACAAGATAACGCACCAACGCAGAACCGATAAATCCCGCTCCGCCAGTTACAATAATACGCATGTATTAATTCCCATATATTAAACGGCAACGGCTGCCGAGGCGGCAACTTTCAAGAGATACTTTCCGTATACTGTCTTTGAAAATTGATGCCCATATTCGACAAGTGTATCGACCGAAATCCATCCGTTCGTAAACGCAATTTCTTCGATACAGGCGATGTGCGTGCCCTGTCTGTGTTGGATTGTGCGCACAAATTCCGACGCTTCGAGCAAGCTGTCATGTGTGCCAGTGTCAAGCCACGCATAGCCGCGAGACATGCGCTCAATATGCAATTCGCCATCTGCAAGATAAAGTTGGTTGAGGTCAGTGATCTCATATTCGCCGCGGGGCGAAGGTTTAATAGTTCTAGCGCGCTCAACCACAGATTCATCGTAAAAATAAAGCCCGGTTACCGCGAGATTTGATTTGGGTACCGTAGGCTTTTCTATGATCTGAATTGGCCGACCCGAACCATCCAACTCCACAATTCCGTATCGATGCGGATCATCGACTTCGTATGTGAATACTGTAGCACCGTGTTTTCTGGCCTTTGCGCTCAACAGAAGTTTCTCAAGCCCTGCGCCAAAGAAGATATTGTCACCCAGTACCAATGTTGCCGGTGAGCCGTTTAGAAATTCTGCGCCAATAGTGAATGCCTGAGCCAGTCCATCGGGGCTCGGCTGCACCGCATAGGAGATCGACATCCCCCACCTTGAGCCGTCGCCAAATAGCATTCGATAGTTACCGAGTGATTCCGGAGACGAGATTATCAGCACCTCTCTGATGCCAGCTTGCATCAACACCGACAGAGGGTAATAGATCATCGGCTTATCATACACTGGAATGAGCTGTTTATTTACAGCCAGAGTTGCCGGATGAAGCCTTGTTCCGCTACCACCGGCCAGAATTATTCCCTTTGTATTCATCACCAAATCCTTGCAGTCTTTACTCTATCCGGTTGTCCGGATTTTCGCCTTTTGGTTGCGCTCGGTACGTTGCACTTCGTCAGAGGAAGCTAGATCGCTCTATCTCGACAGCAAAGGACGTGGAATAGCTCGAAGTAATACACGATCAACCTCACGGCTCTACAAGTATCAGTGGCTCGCCACCATGCGCGCCATAGATGAACGGGCTATCAAATTCATTCAAGGTTGGTAATTTTAGATCTTTTTCGCTGAGCGTTGGTGTCACCCCTGGCAAAGCAGGCCATTTGATGTCAATCGCTTCGTCATCCCAGCGGATGCCGCCATCGTTCTGGGGGGCGTATCCCGAGGTAACTTTATAGGATACCTCCGTATTCGGCGCCAATGTCATAAACCCATGGGCGAATCCCACCGGTATGTACAATTGATGACCGTTCTCGGCAGACAACTCCACACCGACCCACTTGCCATAAGTGGGGGAGCCATTCCGGACATCCACTGCCACGTCAAAAATGCTGCCGCGAATACAGCGAACCAATTTTGCTTGCCCAAATGGAGGAGTTTGAAAATGCAGCCCGCGGATCGTACCAGCCGGAACGGAGAGTGAGTGATTGTCCTGCACGAACCGGTCTGTGATGCCCAGATTTTCAAATGCTTGCTCACTGTAAACTTCAGTGAACCAACCTCTCGCGTCACCAAACCGACGTGGTTTGATAAGTGTAAGTCTATAATTCATATGTCCCAAGCCGACTTAAAATTGAGTTCAGTTCACGTTTCTACTTCGTCGATTGGATATTGCAAGCCGTATGACACAAAATTACGAAATTCCTCAACCGGTGGGCGTTGTTTCTGGTTTCGCTAAATTTGAAAGCCCTATTCTTGATAAGCATTGTCTAGGAGAGCTTCTTCACAGACAGTCTGAACCGCTTTCCCCAGTGATGTGTACAAATCATTCTCTTGAACGGGCGACGCGGGTAGCGGAGTCTGCTCATTTTCCGAGGCAACGTGTTTCATGAACAAACGCATAACGTGTCCGACACCCTCTTCGGTAACCTCTCGCAATCCATCATCATAATAACGGCCGCGGTTGTAACTACCAGTTATAATCTCATATGACGGGAAATATGCGACGTTGTCGTGCAATTCACACACTGTCTCCGCCGCTACACGCAACACAGACTTGCTGTAGGTTGTGCTGACCAGAACATGGCGTGATATAGCTGTCGCGGCTAGAGGAACGGGTGACACTGTCAAGATTGCGCGAATAGACGGATTGATTGTCCGTAGCTTGATAAGGAATTCATTTAAATCAGCCACTACTTCACTCACGTTCAGGTTCGCGAACGCATATTTTTCATCACTGAATTCACCGCCTGCGACACCGGGGCACACAGGCAGAACCGTACCATCTTCGCGGCAGAACCAATGTTCTGTTAGGCCAAGCGTGAACACAAAAACATCAGCTTGCTCAAACATAGATCTCACGTGAGCAAGATGCTGCGCCCGATCTTGGAGCATTTCATCTTCGTTTATAAAGCCATTAGGCTGAATCGTCGGGCGCAAGGGATCAACTTTGCGTCCTGAAGGGATCGTCCATGCGCCTTCTCTCGGCTCAAATTCGCCAAATGCACGCTTCATCAGTTGCAGCAACTGCCGTGTGGTGTAGATATTTCCATATCTTGCGGAGAATGTTCCGTAGTTGTAAATTTGAGCGAGCCCGCTGGAAACGTTCAGCATCGGATGGGCAGACTCTGGTACAAAGTAGTTATATCCGTCGTTTTGAAGATGCCTAGCAATATGCTGGGCAAAACAACTGCCAGCCGTAGCAACCTTGTCAGATCGACTGATTTTAAATTGAAAATTTGTTACAGGATCGACTTCGTGGAAGTTTACTCCCGCAATGGCGCGTGACCAACGCGTGAAATCAGGTAGGTTTCTGTAGGGGTTTGAGGGCCTCCGAGTATTCATTTAATCCAGTCCCATCCCGCGAAATGTCCACCTAGGACTTTTTCGATATGCTTGAATATTAAGCCACCAAAGTGAACATTCCCGTGTGTCGCGTCACTGGAAATACAATCAGTCGCGAGCCATTTGCCGTCAGAAATTGCATCTTGGGGAGTGTAAATAACGTTGGCACCAATTTGGCTGCACTTCTCGATAAAAATACGATTGTGTACCTGCCATGATTTGTAACGAATTATTGCAGGAGTGACGCTGTTGCCGGTCTGAGCTAGTATCGCATCGTTGGTCACGATTTGGCTAACCAAATGATCGTCTTCGATCGTTGGAGGGGAAAGAACGTGATAAACTGGCTCCGATACGCTGCCAGCAAGACCTTCAAGGTCGATCAGGAACGCCTCAGTATTGCGATAAATCGCGGCGTGTACCGCATCGTATGGGATCAACTCCCGTTTTGAATCGAGGGGCAAATCTGTTTCACCTTCGAGCATAAAATCGTAAACTCGATCGGATGATAGTAGTGTCAGGGCGTTATGAGAGTTTCCGCCGAACATACTTATAAATACAATTTTTCTATCACACTGAACGCGCGCTCGAACTCGCTCGAGAAGAGACGGATTAAAATACACCCGTCCATTTTCGTTTATTCCGTAGGGTAATTTTGTCTCATCCTGATTAAATATATTTCGATTGTTATATATGTCGAAAACGTAATGCTCGATAGCGTTTCCCTGCTCTCCGTGCTCCAGCTCTCTATTGTAGAGGAATGGAATCATTGCAGCCAGATGGCTGTGACCGAAATAAACGGCAGCGATAGTAGCCATTGATTAGAAATCTCTCCTGCATGAACTGGATGCAGTTTTGGAATTTTGCCCATTCTTTGTCAATCAGCAACCGCGTAGCTTCGCCCCAAAGTCCGTCGGTCCATTTTCCGGATACATGGCTGGCGCATATAAAGCTATGAATCTGGATACATTGCATTTTTTAACCGCTTGAACACTTCAAATTGGTTTCAAGGTCCGTCGGCGATTGAAAAATTGACTACTGAACAGATTGATTGAATCCATTCCCCGCTGAAGTTAAAGGCAATAAATGACCTCCAACTATGAGGGAGATAGTCACTTACAAAATCTCGTTGATGGGATCGAGGTTCACCGGTTCTATCGCCCAATTTCGAGGATAAATACGGTCTGGCGCTTCGTGAGTACAAAATATTGGAGTTGTACCCGAAGACGAAGTCCTGCCGGCCGCTTCTGTATGAATACGGTTCATTTCCGAACTTTTGCCTCCGTCCTAAGCCTTCTTTGTACTTCTGCCACGTAATGAAGGAGTGGGTTGTTATCGTATTCATCCAAATTCCTGAAATGTCTCCGATAGTCGGCAACATCGAAGTTTTTATTCGGCCAACGGTTTTCATGAACGCCCATTTCGAGAAAATGAAGAAGCGGGTTCATGCCGCTCGCGTGGACGGCGGGATTTTCGCTTAAGTAGAATTTGCTGTCGAAAGCCCAATGCGGACTTCTTCCTTCACGGCCCCCGTAAACAAGAAAGTGGGAAAGAGGTTCAACGCCATGTTTGGCCACATCTTCGTTATTATCAAGGTAATAAGGTACCTCAAAGAGTGGATGTGGCGATAACCCCTCTTTCCAGCCAAACTTCACATAATCCGTCAGGGGATTTGCGACAGTTCTGCCACCGACTTGGGACATGTAATATGCAGAGTCAAACAGGGGGTGCGGATTGAGGAGACGTGTAGCTCCGACCGTCAGATAGTGGACAAGGGGATTGAACGCCGTTTCCGTCTCGAGATACTTCGTCGCATAGGTCCGAGAATCGAATAGGCTAACGAGTTCCTGCCCTTCGGCCCATGCGAAAAACATGTATTCGAGAACGTTGCGGCGCAGGACGGTCTGATTTTCTGTTTTTGTAGGTAAGCCTCTGATAGAACTTACAAAATTCTTGATCATCTCGGCATTATGTCGAACATCTTCGATGCCTGAATCACGGCGGCTTGTCTTGATTTTCGGCAAGAGTCGGCGATTAAAGCCGCATAAATCCATGAGTGTCTCAATGCAGACTTCGCGTTGATAGTGCAGGTCAGGTCGTTTTTGGATATCGACGTCCAGAGGAGGGCATTGACCTCCACAAATCGCCTGCAATTGTTGATGATTATTGGCGTGAATCCGTTTAATCACAACATCAGCATATTCTGATTTTGGCTCAGCATGCGCGGATATCTGGTTGAGAGCAAGATCACCCGATCCATCCGTTGTCGTGATTGGGTAGCCAGCTTTTTTCCACATCTCAAGCATGTGAAATTGCCAAGGCAGGTGCCAAGGCATAAATGACGAAATGTGCTCTAGCTTATATTCGAGCATCGCATAATTGTATTCTGCCTGATGTTTGCTCAGTATCTGCGTTGTCGTATATCCTGCGTCTTGGGCGCAATAGGTAATCAGCCGCTCCAATACATGCGCCAGCCCCCCATCGGTATGATTAGGTTCTGCGTTGAAGTCGGTCCAGTTCCAGCGGTGTTCGAATAGCTTACGCAGCGCCTTGGGGCGAAACCAGAACATTGTGCCATAGGCAGCCACAGGGGTGTTAGCGTCGAACTTGACCGAGATATCGAGCATTTCCGCAATTTTTATTGCTCTCGGTTTGTTTGCAAACCAGGCTTTACCCATCGTCGGAAAGGAAACATGCACCACTGGCGGAACGGCGACCCCTGTCCAAGGTTGCGATTCAAACATTTGAAGAACGCTATCGACAAGATCCGGAGTTCCGGCAATATTTTCAAGCATGTGCCGCTTGAACAGCTGTCCGCGTCCACCTTCGACTTGTGGAGATTTTTTTGTATGCAGCCGCAAAACGAGATCGTAACGGTCGCTCAAGAAGAATTCACGGCACGAGATAAATAGCGCCGACATGTCTCTGCCGCGATTTTCCTCAACGACGATGACGTGCAGTTTCTTGTACCCGCCAATTTTCGCTAATTTGGTTTCAATGGCGAGCTTTTTCTCCTGATCACTTGTCGTGATAATCAGATCGAACGGTGTGTTTATGTTGGCTGCATATTCCAATGTCTCTTCTAGGAGATCTGTATAATATATATGAGCGCATACGGCGATATTTAACTTAGAGCGCACCGAACCGTCGCTGCCGACGCTCGAGTCCGGTAGGATTTTTGTGAGGCCTGCATTTGTATTGAGTGTCCGCAGGTTCGAAGATCGCAGTATGTTTTTCCAGATCAAACCTTCGTCGTAATCAGACGTTTGGCGCATTATGCGCAATGCTCTCGGAAGATCTATTGCGTTTTGCTCAAGAAAAACGGAATCGTGGAAAAATACCCGCCGCTTCAAAATTGGGCAGCGCCTTTCAAGCGCGCTGTCAACGTTTATGAAGCAGGGATAAGGCGACGGATATGATTCATCGTCGTCGTAAACCCCACAACGGTAGCCTAGATCGATGAAGTGTTGAGTAAAATGAGACTCGTGTCGAAGTACAGAATCGACGTAACTTTCGATTTTCGGGATAGTCTGCCAGTAACGAGAGAAATCTTCTGAGTGAAGCATTTTCCCACGGGCTGTAATGAAGTGCGAGTTCAGGTGCCTGGGCAAAATTCCTTCATTTGTGAAGGGATTAGGTACCATCTCTTTGTGTGCGGTGATTCCCCAGAAATCACATTCATATTTTTCCATTTTACCAAACAGCTCGCTGAATGGAAAAATGGGTCCATAAAAAGTGTGATTTAGTAGTATGAGCTCGTCGTATTCTTTCAGGTTCTCATACCCGATATGTTCGATGCCTTCCTTGTACGCCCAAACATCAAATCCAACGTTGTCACGTTCAACGATTTCGCAATCCAGGTCGCAAAGACGCGCTTTTGCCTCTGCAGACAAAGGAGTATTTGACACGAACACGTTACGAGTGACGAAATCCCGAAGCTTTTCGACTAGAAAGAACATGTATTCATCAACAATGCCCTGTTCGTCGAAAAAGAATGTGACAGCAGCTCGTTTCACGTTTTCACCTGTAGAAAATTGGACTATTCTATTTTGCGTTGCGATCGCCAATTACATTGGCCGTGATTGCTTCGCCGAATTCTCCTATGGGTTGCCAAAAAATGCGCTCCACATCAATACCTTTATTTTACAAGGCAGCTGTGGTTCTCCTGAATATTGCTTCTAGGGAGGGACGCGGATATGAAGACCGGCATCTTCTCCGCAGAACTCATTAGATATTTGGTCAAGCATCTTATGGCCAGGAAGAGGTGCATTGATCTCGTCCGGCGGTAGCAAGGCAACAGCACCAGCCGATTTTATCCGTTTGCCGACGCGCGCTGATTTTAAGTGACAAGGGCTTGAGTTCCGCAGTGCGATACGGCATTAGGAATCTCGATACCCAACGCGAAGCTTATCCGTAAATTAGCGAGACGCGCGTCAGTCAGCTAGGGTTGTTGGTTGCCGTGTTAGGGAAGAAATTGACGAAAAGTTGTATTATAACCGGCGGTGCGGGATTTATAGGGGGCGCTATCTCGTCGTCCCTGGCTTCATCTTTCGATCGACTAGTGGTTATCGATAATTTTCATCCCCAAGTTCATGACGGTAGAAAGCAGAAACAGGCTTGCGATCCGCGCATTGAACTTGTCGTGGGAGATGTCGCAAGTGCCGACACATGGGACAGTGTGTTGGACAGTATTTCACCCGACCTTGTCCTGCATCTTGCCGCGGAAACCGGCACTAGCCAGTCGCTGAAAGAAAGTACGCGCCATGGCATGGTGAACGTGGTTGGCACAACCCAGATGCTTGATGCTTTTCTGCGGCACTCAGTGATACCGAAGCGGATTGTTCTCACATCCAGTCGAGCAGTGTACGGGGAGGGGGAGTGGATCGATGTCAATGGGCTAAGAAGTTACCCGGGACAGAGGTCGAAATCGATGCTCGACGAAAAAGTCTGGGATTTCCCCAATCTTAGATGTCTTCCCTTTGAAGCGGATACAACCCAAACGCGGCCAACCAGCATTTACGGTTCAACGAAGCTTGCGCAAGAGCATATATTGGAGTCGTGGACAAAATCATTCGGCGTTGAACTAGCGATACTTCGTCTACAGAACGTCTATGGCCCTGGACAGTCTCTTATCAATTCCTATACGGGAATAGTCCCGTTTTTTATGAGCACAGCGCGAAACAAGCAGAGTATTCCAGTATATGAAGACGGGAATATCGTGCGGGATTTCGTATACATCGACGATGTTGCTGAAGCAATTGTTAGTATTGCTCTGAATGGTCCCGATTCAGACGTTGCATACGATATCGGTTCTGGTCATCCAATCTCGCTCTACACTTTAGCAAGTAAAATTGCGAACTTCTATGGAGCTCCCCCGCCACATGTCACGGGGCAATACAGGCACGGGGACATACGGCATGCTAGTTGCAACATGCAGAAGACTATATCCAGACTAAACTGGTCTCCAAGTTGGGGCATGGAGGATGGTATCGATGCACTCAATCAATGGATTGTTACTCAGTAGCGAAAGTAGAGCAGACCAGGTGAACACTGAACCGCTCCGGGCTTGCCGGAGGCTGTTTCTGTGAAATCGTGGTGACGTAAACGATATACTTTCAAGGCGATTGCATCATAGGGGAAACCGAAGATGAGCCGTTTTTGGGGCACGCGTATTAGTTGATACCCATCTTCAGTCCTGAAAGATCACACGCCTTCTCAGCCATGCATGCGACGCGGGCACGTGTTGCATCAGCTGTATTTTCTCTCAAGTCTGCATCGTCGATGAGATCGACAATGGCCTCCGTCCAAAGCACCGAATCGTATGGCAGGAGAATTTCGTCTCCATCCCGGTTCGTCCCATATGCTTCGCTTAACGAAAAGACTGCGGCGGCTCCAAAGCGTGCCACGTCAATCCGTTTTGTTGGTGAGCGGCAGGCATTGACGTGTGAAGGGCAAAGAGGCACGAGCATGATATCGATGGGTCGGTTCGTGCTTTCCGCTAGGTACTCAGCCCAGGAGACCGGACTACGCACCGTAACTCGATCCATCTTATTCCAAATCTTCCTCGCGCGCTGGTCAGCAAAGACCTCAAACCGCGCGTTCGGCCGTTTTTGCAGGACCGTAGCGATTATCGGCTGAAGAAATCGATGTTCGCTGTAATGAACCGAGGTGGCGTGATAAGCGATCAGGACCTCGCTGCCTAAGGGGCGCGATGCTCTTTTGATATCCCACAATTGCGGAGGAGGGGCCGGTGGAACGACCAGGAATTCAACGCCGCCGAGGCTTTCACCAAGGCGTTGTGTGGAGACCCAAACAGCGTCGAGATAACGATTTAGCTGCTTCAGGGGATAGAGACCACGATAATACAGGAAGAAACGATATGCGAGAGAGGCGTCGCGTCCTAAAATGACTGCAGGTATGTCGTCGTCGAGAAACAGAACGACACCTGCAAGTTGGTCTTGGTTGCGCCTGATCCATCTCGTAGCGCTTGAGGAAGCGTACCGGCACAGAATGACCAGGGCACCCTCAGCGTTCAGATCGTCGAAATTCTTGCCTCTTATGTCGGCCAGCTGATAGTCGAGATCAGGGCGGTCGGCGAAGCGCGCAGTAAAATAATAGTCTGCAGTCGGATTGGGATGGCGGCCAAATACGATGACATTCTTTACCGGGCGCTGACGAGTTTCTCCTGCATTCTGACGTACAGCCGGTCTTGGCAGGAGTTTTTCGTGAATAGCGTGCCGGAAAATCTTGAGTATCGTCATGTTTGCGGTCCGCAGGCACGGCGTAACTTAGAGGTGTCAAATCTCATGGGTTGAGCAACCTCTTCGCCTCTGGTGTTCGATGGTGCAGCTTCCGCGGTGACGCATCCAATACATAATCTCCACCAGCCAGTGAGAGATTAGGATTATAGTGGGGATCATTCGACAGCAACGGTCCCCATTTTTCATGCATGTATTTCTCTTCGGCAGCAAAGCGCCGCTTCTTTTCAGGTGTATCGTCTGCTCGTCTGGATACTGATTCAAGGTGCGTCAGGCAAGCATGCGGGGTCCAGATAATTTTCTTGCCCTGAACGGAGACCTTCAAGCAATAATCAACATCGTTGAAGGCAACTGTCAGGGCTGCTTCATTCATGCCGCCCACATCTGCCCAAAGCTGTTTGCGGGTAAGAAGACAGGCCGCGGTGACTGCGCTAACCTCTCGCCTTTGGGAAATCAGGCCAATATCCTCGCCGCCCTGCGGATGGCGGAAGTGAAAACTGTGGCGGGCAACCGAACCTGCACCAAGCGTTACCCCGCCATGTTGGATGAAACCATCCGGGAAGAGGAGGAGAGCGCCGCAAGCTCCGACGTTTTTATCTTCCAGTTCCGTTACCATCCGCTCGAGCCATTCCGGGTGCAAGGGCTCAACGTCGTTGTTCAGAAGCAGGATCAGTTCTTGCCGCGCGGCATCCACGCCGAGATTGCAAGCCTTTGCGAAGTTGAATGGTCCGCGCATCTGGATGCGGCGGATCTGCCCACTTGCTTCGTATCTTTCGAAGAGCTGAAGCGTCTTCGCATCTTGGCTGTCATTGTCAATAACGATGACGTCAAGCTCTGCATTGGATGTTTTGTTGAAGAGGCCGTCCAGACACATCGACATGAGGTCGGCCCGATCTCTTGTCGGAATAACAACGCTTACTTTGCAAAGCCGGTCTAATGGCGGCGGCGCTATCACGCGGGCGGGAGGTCTGGGCGTTGGACGATGAAGCAGCGGAGCGGGGATATGAGCGATGCTGCCGTGGCGGGCGGCTGCAATGAGAAGCTCGCCCGCCGAACTACTGGTCAGGTCTAGGTCTGTTGGCAACGCAGCCACCCGAATTGCTGCTCCATCGGGAGCGAGCCAGCCGGATTGTGCCAGAGGTGCGTTGAAAGCCGGTTTGAAAAAGGGTTTTCTGTGGCCCGATTTCGCGTCGAAGTAATCCTCGTCGCAGTAGGTCGCACTGATTTGGTCATCGTCCGCGATAGGCTTGATAAGACGGGCAATGGCGTCACTGTCGAATTCCATCCCGGCCAGCAGGCGTATCCAGATAGCATCCCTCTCATTTGCAAATGCATCTGCACTCGAAGGCGACGGAGTTTCGCAGACGTATGGATATGTCTGATTGTCGAGGGATTTTCGAGTTTTCTCGGCGAGCGGTCCATTCCCAGTGATGGAGTAGAGAACCTTTGGGGTCTTTGCTAAATCCGCCGCATCTGACCGGATTTCGGACCGGTAGTGCACATCTCGCCACTCAAGATAGGAGGGCTCGGCCATGCTATCGAGCAGCCTGACGATGCGGAATTGGAAGCCGCGAATATTACCTATCGCAAGAAGATAAAGTGCTCGCGCCACGGTTCTGGGCGAGAAAAAACTGAGGCGCGCGATAAGCTCAATGGATGAGAGTTGCCGGGCTTGGTAGGGCAATTGCTCCATCTTTGAACCCTTGCCTGTGGTGACCGAGATTGACGATAGATCGACTGGCATCCAACCGAAAAATGTCCCCCGGCCATCCATGCCGATCAACAGGGAGCGAGTGACGACTTCAGGAACGCGATCGCGCCGATGAAGATTGACCATGCAGACATAGGGCTTGCCGATCCGCCGACCCTTAATCCTGATCATTACCGGTTTGTCCGCCAGCGCAATGAACCCTTGTTGTGCGCCTCCCTTACTCGCCAGCATCCCGTCAAAAATCCATTCTCAATTTAGCGATCAACTTCAATTATGTGCGTAAGGCGCCTGCCAGGAAACACCACATTATATCAGCCGTGGTTGCGGGCTTGCAATCTATTGTCGAAAAACCAACGGTAAGAATCAACGGCACCAAGCTGCGTCAGCGCTTAAGGAAAACTCTCTCCTTTCGTTGGGAGTTTCATCCAGTTTCTGCTAGATGCAGTTATGGGTGACGATCTGAGGCAGGTTTTGACTATTTTGCACGAAGCGGGCGGTGAAGGCGTCCCTTCCTATGAGATTGGCTGGGAAGCTTGTATGACGCCGGCCATCAACGTTGCGCTGAATATGGGCTATATGCGTTATCGTGAGCATTCGGGCGAACGGTATTTCTATCTGACACCAGCTGGCTATCAGAAGATCGGAATCGTGCCATTGTCTGCCTGGACCTATTTGGCATCCCTGTTAAAGAAAATAGTGGGGCTGGGGCGAAGATAGCAGTCGCCGCCCTCTCGCCCATCATCAGTTGAAATTGTTGTAAACGCCTGCACCACCGGCAACGATACCGACCGGCTGACCTATGATCGCCAGGAATCGTGTGAAATCCACCGATGGATGACGGGACGCATAAATGACGTCGCGGGCCTTAACGTCAAAGTTCTGTCCAGTCAGCATGCTGCCGGCTTTGGTCATGTCGAAGCGATAAACAATGGGGTAGCGGCCAAGTTTGTCCGTCCGCATGCCTTTTCTTATCAGCTCGTTGAAACGCTGCTGGCCCAGCAGGTCCATAACGATATCGGGCTCTTCATATCGGAACACAAAGTAACCCTTCATGTCGCTGGTCTCGGCCGAGCCACCGCCTCCAAGTGCGACAGCTTCCAAGAGATTGAGATCATTTGCCCCAAACTCCAGTCGGTTGTTGGACCTGACAGAACCCAGGACTGTAAATGTTCGTGGCTCTCGGGTTACGAAAACTTGATCTCCTGGCTGAACGTAGATGTTCTCTCTCGGGTTTTGCACCAGCGTCTTGAGCAACACGGTACCCGTCTTCGATTGGCGAGTAAGCGTGACGTAGCTTTCGTATGGCTGAGCTGTTGGCCCTCCCGCCTTTGCGAGAACTTCCATGATCGTTTCAGGAACCAGATTAAGCGGCACGACAGCCGGGCTCTTCACCGCGCCGGAGACGGTCACATTGCGAGATGCCGTTCCAGCGCTATTGATGATGACGTCCGGTTCGACCGCCTTGCTCACCAGAGCTGCCAATATTGTTTGCCGTGCCTGTTCAAGTGTCTTTCCGGCGAAAGTGACAAGTCCAACGTATGGAATAGCCGCCTTACCGTCCGGTTGAACCACAATATCGAGCGTTGTCTGTTTAGAATCGCCTGTTGAAAAGAGACCGTCAGAGCCAGCCTCGAAGATTGTGATCTTGAGCTGATCGCCAATTCCGATGACAGGACGCTTCACGCCTCCACCGATACCGAAACGGCTTTGCAACAGTTTTCCGTCAAATTTTGAGATGAGGGTCGCAGAATTAACGTCGATGTCCACAATGTCGAACACTACGTTTTGTCCCGTGGACGCCTGCGTCGTAGATTGCTTCGATTGCTCAAGCACATCGGACGCTAAGGGACCATCACCGGGAAGATTGTTGCACGACGTCAGGCTCAGCCCTACCAAAAACAAGCCAGCTTTCTTCACAATTTCCCCAATATCTAAAACCCACAAGCCGATCCCCAATAGCAAGAAAGTGTTAATGATGGCTAGCCCGCATAGCGAGCATAGAAAAAAAACCTTTCGTGGAACTTGAAAATTTGACATCACGGCATCATTGCAGCAGTTGTATCCGCATTGCAGCAATTGTATCTGATCGTAGTAATTTTTTGCGGCTTGTTGCTTGGTTGGTTTGTTTGAGCCACGCTAGGTTGTAAATGTTTGAATTGTTGGGCTAAGTTGAGCAAGGCCACGCGCTTAAGCGGGTGGTGCCCTAAAGTGGATTAAGTATGGCAGTCGAAATTCTTGGGCGTGCGTGTGTCGCTCCCTCTGCGGGAAATGTGCTGGAACTGCTGACTCTTCTGCGGGAAGAGGTATGCGCAGTCACTTCGATACCAGGCGATCGCTGGAACAAGGCGCGCTTCTGGCATCCTGCCAGAAGCATTCCGGGCAAAGCCTACACATTCTCTGCCGGCGTGGTCGATGATGTCTTTGAGTTTGATCCAGCATTGTTCGGCCTTTCCGCTCGCGAAGCAGCCTATATGGATCCGCAGCAGCGCATTCTCCTTCAGACGGTTTGGCGGGCGATCGAAGACGCAAGGATCGATCTTGTACAGCTGAAACAAGAACGCGTCGGCGTTTATATCGGTGCGTCGTCGCTGGACAGCGGAAATCTCCAGGTGGAGGATCCCGCATCCGGCAGTCCGCATTTTATGACCGGCAACACACTTTCGATCATTTCCAACAGAATTTCGCATATCTTCGGTCTGAATGGACCGAGCATGACGATCGATACGGCATGCTCCTCGTCTCTCGTTGCGCTTCATCAGGCAAGATTGGCGCTTGAAGGCGACGAGATCGACACCGCTATCGTTGGCGGCGTCAATCTTCTTTTGCATCCCTTTTCATTCATTGGTTTTTCGCAGGCCAGAATGCTGTCGCCAGAAGGGCTTTGCCGGGCCTATGGGGAGAACGGTGAGGGATATGTCCGCGCCGAAGGCGCTGGCGCAATTGTTTTGCGGCGTGCTGATCGCGTCGCTTCGGAAGGTAGCCGGAGCCGTGCGACCCTGGTTGCCACGGGCGCGAATTCGTCCGGTCGAACAAACGGAATTTCGTTGCCGTCCAGAGAGGCGCAGGCACAGCTGTTGAGTTCCGTGTACGATGACAACGGCCTTGATCGGAATGACCTTGTCTTCGTTGAGGGGCACGGCACCGGAACGAAGGTAGGCGATCCAGCGGAGCTGTGGGCAATTGGATCCGTCCTCGCGCAGGGCAGATCAGAGCCGCTGCCAATCGGTTCGATCAAGTCCAACATCGGACATGCCGAACCTGCATCGGGAATTCTTGGTCTTATCAAAGCAATGTTGGCGCTGGAAAATGACTTTGTGCCAGCTTCCTTGCATGCTGAGGAACTCAATCGAGCGGTAGACTTCGAGGATTTGAATATCGAAGTGAACCGTGTCGCACGACCGCTTCGACGGGGTGCGAGACGGCGGCTTGCGGGCGTCAACTCATTTGGTTTCGGCGGTACCAACGTTCATGTGGTCATCTCCGACCCCCCGAATTCAACATCTGCTCAAGCGGCACAATTTAGCGGCCTTTTCGTTTTATCTGCACACACACAGTCGGCGCTTCAGTCGTTGTTGCGAGACTACGATTCACGACTCTCGTCGTCTACGCGCGATCAAGTCGAGCAGCTTATTTCCGCCAGCCAAAATCACATGGCGCTCAAACATCGTTTTGCAGCTTCCGGCGCGAATGCAGCGGAGATTGCGACAGCGATATCGTCTTACCTGAACGATGGGAAAGGCCATTGTGCTGAAGTTGGCGAAATACCAAGCAAGTTGATCAAGACCGCGTTTGTCTATGCGGGTAACGGATCCCAATGGGCTGGAATGGGCTTGGATGCCTATAGAACAAATGCGGATTTCCGGGCTCGTTTCGATGTCTTCAGCGATTTATTCGTTGCGCGCGCAGGTCTTGATCTATCTGTGCTTCTTCAGTCGCCTGAATTGGAAAAGACCCTGCGTGACACGCGCGTTGCGCAGCCAATGCTGTTTGCCATTCAGGCCGCTTTGACGGACTGCCTGGTTGATAACGGGGTGAAACCGGACGTGGTTCTGGGGCATTCTGTCGGCGAGGTTGCAGCCGCCTATGCGGCGGGAATTCTGTCGGCCGAGGATGCCGTAACAATCGTTACAATCCGATCCAAGCACCAACATTCGCTGGCAGGCAAAGGCACGATGGCCGCTGCTGTGATGTCAGAGGCATTTGCCGTTGCGTTCGCGCAGGAGCATGGTCTTGATAACATCACCGTCGCGGGGGTGAATGCCCACAATTCGGTGACGATTTCTGGCCCGACCGAAGAGGTCAAGCAGTTCAAGGCATTGTCGCAGTTGTCGCGTCACGCGGTACATGTTCTTGATATTGATTACCCTTTCCATCATCCGGTGATTGATGGAGAGAAGGCGGAGTTTCTTGATGAGATTCCTTCGCTTACGCCAAAGTCCGGACATACTGCTTTCATATCGACGGTGACCGGATCGTTTGTCGACGGTGTGGAGCTCGACGCCGAGTACTGGTGGAGAAACGTCCGTGAACCCATTGCTTTCGAAGCGGCGGTCAGTCTCGCCACTGAAAATGGCTGCAATGTCTTTCTTGAGCTTTCGCCACGACCCATTCTATCGAACTACGTAGTAGAAACGGCGAAGCAGGCGTCTGCATCCGTCGTGGTTTTGCCGACCCTGAAACGGCCGGGTGCCGATGTCGGTGAAGACCCGATCATTTCGACGATCCTGCGCGTCGTTGCTCATGGCGTGGACGCGCAGCCAGCTGCGACGAATCGCTATGTCGCGCCCTTCGATCTGCCAACAATTCCGTTTGAGAATGTTAGCTGCCGGCCTAACTCCACAACTGACGCAATCAACGTTTTTGGTCGGGATGGCGCTGATGGGCCATACACCTTGTTGGGTTGGCGCAGCGACCCCAATTCTTCCGTATGGAAGAACCACGTGGATGCCCAACTGTTTCCGGATCTTGCCGGGCACGTTGTTGATGGCAAGTCTATTCTGCCGGGCAGCGCCTTTATCGAAATTGCCGTTCAGGCCGCACGGAAATATTACGATGTGGCGGAAGTCGAGATCACGAACCTCGAGATATTCCGCCCACTCGAATTGCGGGAAAGCAAGCTCGTCGAGCTCTCGACCAAGCTTTCTCCCGAAACGGGTCTCGTCGAAATCGCATCACGCGAGTATCTGAGTGATGACGGCTGGACGATCCACGCCACCGCACGCAGTCGCAAGCCAACGGACCGCTTCGGCGGGGTAAGGCTCCCGCTTCCCGGATGTGAGAAGATCCGTACGATCGGCGCTGTCGAGGCCTATCAGACGGCACGGAGTTTCGGTCTCGACTACTCCGCCGGTTTTCAACTTCTTACGCAGGCGGAAGTCTACGACACAAAGCACGTCTTGGTTCAGTTGCGACCTGCTGCGGCTCCTGTCCATCCCTATTTGAGTTACGGCCTCGATCCGGTATCGACAGACGCTGCGTTCCACGGGCTCGTCGCGCTCTTTGGTCTGTTGACGGGTGAGGGTGACGGTGCACCGTATATACCGGTTCGGTTTGGTTCTGTTCGCACCGCTTCATCAGCAAAAGCGATATCGAGCGCTGTCATCGAGATACAGCGTTTCAGCCCCCACAGCCTCAAAGCGAGAATTGATCTCATTGCAGAGGATGGGACACTGGTTGCTTTCCTTGATGACTGCCGGTTCCGCCGGACGTGGCTCAGGCAGCATACAACGCTGGAAACGGTTACGTTTCATTACGAAGCGGTTTCTGGAACAAGCGGTGGTTTCGGCCCGTTAAAAGCGGCGAATGCGGACCGGCGCGGTCGGCTGCCAGTCTTCGATTCTGTACCTGTCGGAGAAGCCACGCTCATACTCAATGCGGCTGTTCAGCGGGCTTCTTTTGACATCGCTCGACTGCTTGCTGACGATGAAGGCGCAGTTGCACTCGCCATGCTCCCGGGAAGCCAAGATTTCCAGTGCTATTTGTCAAGTTGCCTCTATGCGCTTGAGGACGCAGGAATGGCGCAGTCCAGTGAAGAGGGATGGCTGTTACAGCCTTCCTGTGACCTGCCGCCTGTCGAAGAGCTTCTCAGGCAAATCAACGCTCGTTTTCCTGACCGCGTTGCCGAGGCCGTGCTCGTTAACAACGCCTATAGAGAGACGCTGGAGCGGCTATCTCTTCAGCCTTCCCAGTTGCAGTCTGGTGGCAGCACTTCGTTCTTGAGCGAAGCGACGCTGGATCATGTTCGCCACCATACAGCCTTGGCACGTGAGCGCGAATCGCTCGTGCTGGCGGCGGTCGAGAATGCGCTTTCCGATGTATTGCCCGGTGATGACTTTACTATCATTGAGACTTGCGCGGTGTCCCCTGCGTTCAGTCAACGACTGTCTGAAATGGCGGTGCTCAAAGGGGCACAGCTCATCATTGTTGAACCTTCTGATCATCTGCGTCGGACGCTCGAAATAAACTTCGAACGCAATCCCTCCGTCTCCTGCCTGGACCTAGATGATGCAATTTCGCTTGCTCGCGCGGACCTGATCGTGAGTGCCAGCGGATATCTCTATGGAAAACTGGGCCGCAAAAAGGGACTGCAAGCGGTTCTGAGGACGGCAGCTTCGACCGGTGGCCGCGTTGCTGTTGTTGAGCTGGCATCATCCGGATTTGCCGATTTTGTCTTCGGCCTGACGGACGGCTGGTTCGCAGCTAGCGTTACGGCTGAGTTTCCGATTGGGCAGTTGTCCACTGAGACACAATGGGGCGACTTGCTCGCCGAGTGCGGTTTTTCTCAACCAGAGTTCAGGCAGCTCGATAATGCCGACGGCACGCTGCTGCTCGTAGAGGCTGTGGCTTCAGGCCACGTGACAGCAAATCCCGATAAGGTGAAGTCCTTTGAAACCGTTGTGGAAATCACGCAACGGCAAAAGGATTGCTCGCTCGTATCTGACGGCACCTTCAAGCGCCTGTACTGCACGGCAGAGAAAGCCGATGCGGTATTTGCTGAGTACTTTGCGAGCGCGCAGGGTCCCTTTGCATTCGTATTCGATACGGCGGGCCAAGGCGACGGATCTGACTGTTTGCAGGATGCGATTCAGATACTCAGCGCTTTTGCCGAAGCCGCACGCAATCATCTTCGCTCAGCGAGCTCACCTTCACGAATTAGACTGCTCGTCCTCGCTACGGGTGGCTCACCAGCGGGTTCGGTTGGGCTCGATCCGGCAGCAAGTGGGGTCTGGACTTTCGCTCGCGTCCTGCAAAACGAATATGACGAGTTGGACGTCTTCCTGCTCGACGCAGCCGATGATGGCGAGTTGCGGTCGAACGCTGTCTCCGTGTTGTTGTTTTACAAGGAGCGAGAGAGGGAGTGGGTGCAAGATCGAAGAACCGGTCTGCTCTCCGTCGTACGCGCGGTACCCGGCCACGCATCCCAAGCAATGCTGAAGACGACAGGTTTCGCAAGTGCGACGATCCGCCAACTTTCGGCGGGACGCATCGATTCCATCTCATGGGAGCAAACTGACGTTCCGGCTCCAGCTCCTGGGGAGGTCAGCATCAAGGTTGCTGCAACCGGGCTGAATTTTCGTGACGTCATGTGGTCTATGGGGTTGTTGCCGGAGGAAGCCCTCGAAGATGGCTTCGCCGGTGCTACAATCGGTATGGAAATGTCGGGCACCGTTGTTGCAGTGGGTACGGGTGTTACCGACCTTGTTCCCGGAGACGAAGTTATGGGCATAGCGTCGCAGGCGCTGTCCACCCACGTCACTGTCGCTCGAGACGGGGTCACAAAAACTCCCCCTGGTATCGACCCCGCTGCCGCCGCGACCGTTCCTGTGGCATTTTTGACCGCCTATTATGCGATGGTCGAACTCGGTCGCATTCGGAAGGGCGATACGATCCTTATCCACGGCGCAGCCGGTGGGGTCGGGCTAGCCGCCCTTCAGATTGCCAAGCTCCATGGAGCAAAGGTTATTGCGACGGCGGGTACGGTCGAAAAGAGACGATTTTTGTCGCTCCTTGGTGCCGACCACGTCTTCGATCCCGATCCCTTGCCTTTGTTGGCGATGTCTTGCGCGTGACCGACGGGCAGGGCGTGGAGCTTGTACTCAATTCCCTGTTCGCAGAGGCAATGGAGCGTAGTTTCGAACTCCTCAAGCCGTTCGGTCGTTTTCTGGAGCTCGGGAAAAGAGACTATTACTCCGATCGCAAGCTCGCTCTTAGACCTTTCCGTCGGAACATTTCGTATTTCGGCATCGATGCCGACCAGCTTCTCGTGAACGCACCTGATCTTACGCGGCGTATTTTTGCGGAGGTTGGATCGCTGTTTGAACAGGGCAAGCTTGCTCCGTTGCCGTACCGATCGTTCAATTACGATGAAACCGCATCCGCGTTTCGGTTGATGCAGAATGCGGGTCATATCGGCAAAATCATCATTCGCCCCCCTGTAACTGATAGGGACGCGGTGCAGAAAGCGAGTGCTGGCCAACTCGCACTGAGCCGAGGTGTCTATCTTGTCGTCGGTGGGATTGGTGGATTTGGATTGGCCGCAGCCGACTGGCTGTCGAGCAGAGGAGCGACGCATGTTGCTCTTTGCAGCAGGCGCGGAATTCCAGACGAGGAAACACTTGCCGCCATTGTGAAATGGAATGCTGCTGGCATCGCCTCAAGTGTGCATGCCTGCGATGTCGCGGACGACGCCTCACTTGGTATTCTGCTTGAAAAATTGCGCGCTCTTGGTCCGATCAAGGGTATCGTCCACGCCGCCATGGTTCTCGATGACGCGCTTATTTCCCATCTGGATCGTCAGCGCAATCGGGCGGTCATCGAGGTGAAGGCAAATGGCGCGAGTAACCTTGATCGCCTCACGCGAGAAGACGAACTGGAGCTATTTCTGCTCTTCTCGTCCGCGACGACGATGATCGGAAACCCGGGTCAGGCTAACTACGTGGCTGCGAATGGATATCTGGAAGGCCTAGCCAGATCGCGAAGGGCTGCGGGCCTGCCTGCATTGGCGGTTGGTTTCGGAGCGATTGCCGACGCAGGTTTCCTGTCGCGCAATACGGATGTGAACGATATTCTTGCGCGGCGTATCGGGAAGACGGCACTAAAGGCAAAGAGCGCTCTTGGCTTCGTTGAGCGTATTCTTGTCAACGATATCGGGACGATAGAAGCGGCCGCGGTAATGGTTGCGGAGATCGACTGGGCAAGTGCGTCATCACTACCGTTGACGTCGCAACCGCTGTTTTCCGCTATTCCTCGTCACGCCATCTCGAATTCGGGTGGTGGCGACGGTGAACGGGTCGATCTCGCTGCACTCGTCGCAGGGAAATCGCGTGAAGAGGCTAACGCCGTTCTTCACGAGTTCCTTGCTGGCGAAATTGCTTCCATCCTTAAAGTTGCGGAAGACAGTATCAAGCCCGACAAGGCCCTTAAGGACATTGGTCTGGACAGTCTGATGGCAATGGAGCTCGGAACCAGCTTCCAGCAAAAAACAGGAGTAGATATACCCTTATCGGGAATGGGAGATGGCGCGACGATCGGTGATATCGTGCAAAAGCTTCACGATAAGGTTGTATTCAGCACGGTTGCGGACCAAGCCGAGGGCGGATCGGAGGGAACCTCCATTCTTACGGAGCTGACCGAAAAGCATGGCACCAATGTGAATGAACGGAAATCAGCTTAAGATGGTGGACGAAAGTGACCGCAATGCCAGCGTGCCGAACGCAGCTGGTACCGACTACATGGAAGTACTTCGTAATCGGCACGAAGCCGCTGGCCAAAATCGTCTTGCCAGGGTCAACAGGCGAGCGCCGGCTCGCGTAAAGTCTCCCAAGCGCTTCGATGATCTGCCGGAATACAAAAAGATCGTTGCGCAGAAGGCCATCAGTGATCTTGCTGGGGTCGATAACCCTTTCTACCGCTCTCACGAAGGTGCTGCAGGCGCGACAACGCGCATCGACGGCAGAGAAGTCATCAACTTTGCGTCTTACGACTACCTTGCGACCAATACGCATCCGGCCGTGCATAAAGCTGCTGTCGCGGCCATCGATCAGTTCGGGATCTCCGCTTCCGCAAGCCGCCTGGTCGCGGGCGAGCGTCCTCAGCACGGGCTTCTTGAACAGAAGCTTGCGTCGATTTACGAGGCAGAGGAGGCGGTTTGTTTCGTGAGCGGCTATCTCACCAATTCGACCGTGATCAGCTGCATCGTAGGGCCAAAGGATCTGGTGATCCATGATGAGCTCATTCACAACAGTGTGTTGTCCGGTATCAAACTTTCAGGCGCCACCCGCCGGTTCTTCCGACATAACGACACCGCCGATCTGGAAAACATCCTGACAAGTATCGAGGGTGAGTTTGACCGCATACTCGTCATTGTCGAAGGCGTGTACTCGATGGATGGGGACGTCGCGGCACTTCCGCAGTTGATCCGCCTCAGGGCGCAGTTCGGTTTCTGGCTCATGGTCGATGAAGCCCATGCACTCGGAGTGCTTGGAGAAAAGGGCAGGGGCACGTTCGAACATTTCGGGATCGACCCTGCAAACGTTGACATCTGGATGGGAACACTTTCCAAAACGGCCTCCAGCTGTGGTGGCTATGTGGCGGGATGCTCCCCTCTCATTCAGATTTTGAAGGCGCATGCGGGCGGCTTTGTATACAGCGTTGGCCTTGCGCCAGTGCTGGCGAGCAGTGCGCTTGCGAGTCTTTCGATCCTTGAAAGCGAAACACATCGCGTTGTTCGGTTGGGTGAAAATGGCAGGTTGTTCCTCGAACTTGCCAAGCGCGCCGGTTTGGACACGGGTCCGAGTGCGGGCTATTCCGTGGTGCCAGTTATCGTCGGAGACTCACTGCGCGCCGTGCAATTATCGAATGAGCTGTTGAAGGTGGGCGTCAATGCCCTGCCTATCATCTATCCTGCCGTGCAGGAGGGCATGGCTCGCTTGAGGTTCTTTTTGACCTGCGACCACACGAGCGATCAGATCGAAACGGCTGTTCAGCTGACCGCTGACATCCTGAACGATCTCGTAGAACGCAAGGTCGGTCTCGCAGGCCTCGACATGCAACAGGTCGCAAAACTATTCACTTAATCTATCCCGAGTTTGGAAATGGCCTATGCCTCACATCATCATCACGGGCGGCTCGAGTGGTATCGGTTTGGAAGTTGCCAGGATATATCTCGCCAAGGGCTACCGCATTTCCCTGATCGCTCGTGAAGAGGCTCGGCTTCGCTCGGCCGCTCGAGCGCTTACCGGCACAGATTTGGTCGAGGACGATTCCGTTTTTGTAGTGTCGGCAGATGTGAGTGATGAAAACGCGTTGCAACGAGCGGTCATTGCTGCGGAAGCAAGGCACGGTCCCTGCGATGTTCTGGTCGCGTCAGCCGGTCGCGTCGATCCACAAGAGTTCGATAGGCAGCCCACCTCCGTCTTCGACGCACAATTAGCCGTCAACTTCCTGGGTTGCATTTATGCGGTTCGGGCTGTGCTAAGCGGTATGAAGCAGCGGTCTAGCGGCCGTATCATGTTGATCTCATCTGGGGCGGCCCTGATCGGCATTCCGGGCTACAGCGCCTATTGTGCCTCGAAGTCGGCGTTAGCAGCTTTCGGCGAGACTCTCAGAAGTGAGCTTCACGGTTCCGGTGTAACAGTGAGCATGAGTTTCCCGCCGGATACGCTCACGCCGCAATATGAGCGTGAAATTCTGCTTCGCCCTAAGCTTGCCCAGCGTCTGATGGGCACTGTGCCGCCGTGGCCAGTTGATAAAGTGGCCAAAAAGATCGTCTTGGGAACAGAGAAAGGAGCGCCTCAGGTCCACTTTGGTGCTTCGTTGACAATGTTGTCGTATTTCTCCGCTTTTATCAAACCGCTTTTATACTGGCGCATGCAACGGATATCAGCCTGATCATGGACCTTGACCTGTCTGAAATGGCGCCGCATGCCGACTACCCCTTTGCCATTACGGCCGCTTCCTTCGCTGTTGCTGTCATCATCGTGTATCTTACCGATCCGCTTGCCATGCCGCAGCAAGTGAGACGGGACAATCGCCTGCCACATAGTTGGCAGAGGGTTGTCATCGAGCATCTCGCCAGACTGCCGATCATCCTATTTGTGTTCTCGATTTTCTTTGCCATATCCTGGAGGCCGCTCTATTGCGGGCTTGGGACGATCAGCTTCTTCATCATATTTACTGGTATATCGCGCGTAAAATACGTTTTTATCCGAGAACCTCTGGTGTTTTCCGATATCGCCCTCGTGGTTGACGTCTTTAAATATAAGAGCATTTTTTACGCCACGAACCTCAACGTCCTGTTCTGGATCGTGGCTCTTTCCTATGTTTTCGGGGTATCCGCACTTTTCATGATCGCGGAGCCATCGATCATACCTGGTCAGCTCACGTGGCTGTGGATTCTGGTCGGGGTGCTCGTCCCGAGCCTGTCCGTCCTACTCCTGTTCGTCAAACCCATCGGACATTATGCAGCGTCGATAGCTCAGTGGCTCTTGACGACGCTGAATGTGAAATCGAACACGACGCGTTTCGGCACCTTTGCGTCTGTCAGCTATCATTTCATGATGTGGCTCGGCATGCGACGCGATGCAATCATCGAGGAACTGGCTCAGGGACTGCAAAGCGTCATCCACGATTTACTGGGGCAACCGAGCCGGGAATCGCCGTTGGTAATCTTCTGGCAATCGGAATCGTTTATGGATCTTCGCAACGTCGGCTGCGACGATCTCGAATTGCCGACGATCGACATGCTGAAGGACCGCGCCGCGCAATGGGGCAGACTCACCAGTGTCTTCGAAGGCGGATATACGCTGCGGACCGAGTTCGCCGTATTGAGTGGCTTGCAGCCGGATGATGTTCATGCAGATGCGAGCTATCCTTACCTTCGTGCATCACATTATGCCGACGTGGTCTGGCCGAACAAGCTACGCAAGGCAGGCTGGTATACGCACTTCATACACCCATATGACCGGACGTTTTTCCTTAGGCACAAGGCGATGCCGATTTTAGGTTTTCGCGACATGACGATGCTCGATGATTTCGATCACGTCCCAGCGCGCGATGGTGCATATGTCTCCGACATGCGTCTTACTCGGAAGGTACTGGATATCGCCGACACCATCGAGAAACAGCAGTCGGCGCTGCTCTTTGTCGCCTCAATGGCCAATCATGGTCCGTGGGAGCCAGGACGCTGTGAAGGCCTTACCGACCCGGTCGAAATCTACAAGGAACTTTTGCGCAAGGCAGATGAGGCTCTGGCTTACCTCATCGAAGAGCTCGACAAATATGATCGCCCGGTCTGGCTGGCATTTTATGGTGATCATGCGCCGCTTCTGAAAAAATATGCGGATCCTTTTCCTGATCCAAGAACGGACTATTTCATTGTCCCGCTTGCGAAAGCAAAAGAGGACAAGCACGTCACAACGCGCTCGAGGTTGGAGGCGCCCTGGACCCTGTTCGAGACGCTGCTGTGGCACGCGCATCTTTACAAGGAACAGTTCAAGTGACTTCACAAGGACCTTATCTTTTCCTGCAGGGACCATCCTCGCCGCTCTTCGCAAAAATTGCTGGACACCTCACGCGGGCTGGACATGCGTGCTACCGCATCAATCTCAATGTCGGCGACCAGATCTTCTGGCGCAGGGGCGGGGCGGTCAATTATCGCGGCCGCTTTGAAAACTGGGGTACCTTTATCCGCCGGTTCCTTATCGATCACCGTATCAGGACTATTATTCTGCTTGGTGAGGAGAGACCCTACCACAAGGAAGCGGTGAAGGCGGCCAAGGAGCATGGCGCAACTGTCGTCGTTATCGAAATGGGGTATCTGAGACCCGATTGGGTGACGGTTGAGCGGGATGGCATGTCATCCAACTCTCACTTTCCCAATGACCCCGAGGCAATCCTAAAAGCAGCAGAAAACCTTCCCGAGCCGGATTGGACGCGTAAGTTTACGCAGACATTTCTTGCCGAAGCGCTTTTCGATCTCGGCTATTATCTGCCGGCTTCTTTTCTATGGTTTCTGTTTCCCCATTATCGGTTTCACGGCATTTACCATCCCCTTGCTGAATATGCCGGATGGATTGGTCGCTTGGCGACTAAACGTCGGCGTGAAAACGGGGCGGAGCTCGTTCAGAACCAATTGAGGTCGTCACCGGGCTCCTGGTTCGTATATCCGTTGCAGCTCGAAACCGACTATCAACTGAGAGCGCATTCGCCTTTCAATTCGCAGAAAGAAGCAATAGCGCTCGTTCTGCGATCCTTTGCAGGAAACGCAGACAAGGCTGCACGGCTGGCGATCAAAGTTCATCCGCTCGACAATGGCCTCATATCGTGGCGGCGGGTTATCCAATCGAATGCCGAACAGTTAGGGATTGCCGACCGCGTTTTCTTTCTCGATGGAGGCGATCTTGGCGTTCTCTTGAAAGGCGCAGGGGGGATAGTTACGGTGAATTCGACTGCTGCACTCGCCGGTCTCACTCTCGGGATCCGGACAAAGGTACTTGGTTCAGCGATCTACGACATTCCGGGTTTGACAGAGCAACGATCCCTCAATGAATTTTGGCGGTCAGATATCAAGTCTGACAGCGCCTTGAGAGATGCGTTCTTCCGTTTGGTTGCGGCGTCTATTCAAGAAAGAGGAAATTTCTATGGGCGTGAGGGAGTTAGTGCAGCGAGCGATGCACTCGCCAAGCGCATAAGAGAGGACGCCTTAAACATGCCTGGCGGTGATGCTGGTTGGCCGCCGAGAAAAAGGACATCAAAATAAAAAGCCGCAGCGTGTTGAGGCATTGCTTGCTGTTCCTTTCAATACGGATAAAAGAGGCCGTGACTGGCTATCATTCTTGAGGTGCGATCTAGCTGTTGAAAGACAGTGCCTTCCTGAAATCAGAACTATCAAAACGCGGAATGACGGGTGAGACATGCAGCAGATATGGCGGGGTGTAAGTAAAGTTACCTCGAAGATTCTACTGAATCTAAGCGAAACTTTATTTTCGGTAGCGAATACTCTCAACGAGCGGGCAACCGTTACGACTTCCCATAACAGGCACCTCGATGTGAAATCGGAGGATGGTTTCGATCAATACGAAATGCGCATGCCTCATCCGCAAAACGCGATCGAGGCTTTAGCTGGCTGGACATCTGCATTTCCAATCGAAGGTATAGTTGCAGGGAATACTCCTCTATTTGCTGACGAGAGGATATTCGGCGCGCTTAATGCTTTCGGATCAGTTGAAGGCTTGCAACTCCTTGAGGTTGGGCCACTCGAGGGAATGCATACCTCAATTTTAAATCAACACCGTCCCGCAAACATTGACGTCGTCGAGGCTAACAAGTCCTGTTATCTTCGCTGCCTGGTTACGAAAGAGATACTCAAACTCGATCGCGCATCTTTTCATCTAGGGGATATTCAAGAGTGGCTGCGTCTCACTGATCGCCAGTATGATTTTGCGCTTGCCTGTGGGGTACTTTACCACATGCCTGATCCAGGTGAGTTTTTGCGATTGTTGGCGATGCGTGCAAACTCGATTTTCATCTGGACGCATTACTATGATGAAACAATGATGCCAGCAGGCGATGTACGAAGGACGCCGTTTAGTGGAAAAGTGGAGACCAGGTCCATTGCTGGGCTAGATGTCAGCTATTACGAACGTAGTTATCAACACGCGCAGGACAACGCCTCGTTTTGCGGCGGAATGAAGGATCGGCATTACTGGCTACAGAGAGACGAGATACTTGTCCTTCTTAGGCACCTCGGTTACAGCGAGGTCGTCGTGCAGGGCGAATATACGGAGCACCCCGGAGGCCCGTGTTTCTCAGTTTTCGCGCGTCGCTAACCCGTTTTCATGCTTAGGTCAGGTCATTGCTCTTTAATGTCGAATATGATCATGGAGATATTATCGAAGGGTACGTCATTCCCGATGGCTTTTCCGATGAGGCAACAGTCGTCGTAACGAAAGATGACGGAACCCTTATAGAGTTACGTTGCGACCAGTGGCGGCCAGCTGTCGTTCAGTCTGGCCGCCATGAATCCGGTCTAGTAGGTTTTCGTATCAGCACGGAAATGATTCCGGATCTTTCGCAACAAAAGCAATTGGCGATACACGACGTCAAGACAGGTTTGCTGGTCTATAGACGGGCACCTAAAGGTCGGGCCGTAAACCTTAAGATCATACGCGTCGAGTTCAACATGTTGCCGACGATGAAACAGGACGCGTTCTTTGGGAATATCTTTCAGTACGCCATCTCGTCCGTTGAGCGGTTTGGGCATGAAACTACTCTGCAAGTATTACATTTGAGTTCTGTGCCCTCAATTTACATCAGTGGTCGAATTCTTTTTCGGAATTATGAAGATTTTCTTGATAGAGGTTTCATAGCAGTAGCAGATATACCTGATCCTTACTACGAGTTGGCCAGCAGACTTTTCGTTATCAAAGGGTTGGCCAGAAACGTGGTGAGCTTCGTTAGCGACCGAGACAAGCTGATACTCGCGCCCGCTGCCGAGCACTTCAGCGACGTGAATTTGGATGATGATCTTGCGATAAAACGTGCCTTTAAAAGGGCTTCGGATAAGGTGAGAAGCGTTTTGACTTCACCTATTACGAGGCAATTGGTGTGCACTTATCCTGAACAAAAAGTCACTCGCAGCGATGTTGCTGCAGCCATAGGCACGCTTGCACGGTTTACGATCGTTGGTCGGGGAAGCGATGGTGTACATTTTCAGAACGCATTGAGCGAACTACTTGAGGTAAATCCGAGTATCATTCCCATTGCTCCGCAATATTCCACTATAAACTTACTCGCTGGACGTTTGCGAGAAATCCCGGCAGCTGAGGAGCTTTTAGAGGAAGACCTTATCTTTGACCACTACTTACGCGAAGCGATGAGCAAAGCGTCTTAAGGATGGCAGTAGTAAGCGATGAATGAAACCAATACGACACTTGCCTCAGAAAACGATAGAACGGTGCCGCCAAATTATGCGCCTGTATCGCCGTTGGTGCGCTTGTCGAACGGGATAAGACGCAGGCTAACGACGAGACAAGTTAGTGCAATTGACCAGACCGATGATGCACAGCAGGCCAATCCCCAAACGGGGGGGCCTCCTTGGATGTCCATCACGTTTTTACTGGTGGTTGTTATCCCCTCGGCATTATCCCTATTATATTTTGTTTTTATTGCATCTGACCAGTATGTGGCGGAGGCACGATTTTCGGTTCGTTCGCTCGTTGAAGGAAGTGAGACGGAGAATGTCGATTCCGGCCCAATAGGTATGCAGGCGTCGTCGCAGGACGCAAGCGTCGTGACAAGCTTCATTAGATCATCAGAGATACTGAAGCGTTTGGATGGGAAGATCGATTACCGTGGAATGTTCGCAACTTCTGATGCAGATTTCATTGCGCGCTTCGATCAAACCAAGTCGAAAGAAGTATTCCTCGAATACTGGATGAAACATGTGTCGGCTTACATCGACGGTCCTTCAGGAATTGTGACGCTTACAGCACAGACATTTTATCCCGAAGACTCCGTGAAGCTCGTTCATGCGATCTTAGAAGAGAGCGAAAAGCTGGTAAATGAGATGTCCGTCAGGGCGCGTGAAGATATGCTGGTAAGCTTCAGGAATGAAGTTGCTCGAACTGGTGATAACTACCGTGAGGCACTCACGAAGTTAAACCAACTTCAAAAGCAATTCGGCTTGCTGAGTCCTGCCGATCAAGCGACGCAGAAGAGTGCTCTGCTGACTGGCCTACTGTCTAAGAAAATGGAAATGGACAGCAGACTTTTTGTTCTGAGGCAGTCTAATGGCGCTGAATCGCCTGCTTATCGCCAATTGTTATTGACCCGTCAAAGTCTAGAAGAGCAGATCGCCAATCTAAGAAACCAATTGACCGGTGGTGAAGGAGCATCTTTATCAAATGTTATAACGGATTTTACCGCGCTTGAAACGAACAGATTGGTCGCAGAGCAACTATACGAGTCTGCTCGTAAAAATTATGAACAGGCATTTTCAGCTGCGCTGAAAAAAGCCCTGTACTTGACCGTATTTGTAAGCCCGGTCCTGCCAGATGACGCGGTATACCCGAGACGGTTACTGGCACCTTTTCTCGTTTTCATCGGCTTGGTTTTGTTCTGGTCCACTCTGGCATTGGTGTGGGCGTCCGTAGAAGATCACCGGTTGTGAGAGGGTACTATGATACGCTTCACTAACGTCTCAAAGCATTTCAAGACACAAAACCACAGAAAAGTCATACTGGATCGGGTTAGTATTGATTTTCAGCGGGGTTATTCATACGGCATACTTGGAGTAAACGGAGCGGGTAAGTCAACGACGATGAGAATGATCGCAGGCACAATCCTGCCGAACTCCGGTCGCATTAGCAAAGATGTCAGAGTTTCGTGGCCTCTTGGATTTGCCGGTGGTTTTAATCCGGACATGACCGGAAAAGAGAATCTCAACTTCGTTGCCCGCGCGTACGGTGAAGATGTTCTACGCGTGTCGCGGTTCGTTGAAGAGTTCGCCGAACTTGGTGATTACATTAACGCCCCCTACAGAACATATTCATCCGGCATGGCGGCGCGTTTGGCTTTCGGTCTTTCGATGGCCATTCAGTTCGATTGCTATCTCGTTGACGAAATTACAGCTGTGGGCGATGCCCGCTTCCAGGAGCGCTGCCGGGTTGCCTTCGACCATCGTAGAAAGAACTCTGACATAATTATGATTTCTCACGGAATGGACACTATCAAGAATTTTTGTGACAGGGCCTTACTTCTGGTTGATGGACGAATGATCTTTTACGACAATGTCGAGCATGCTATTGAGGCTTATTATCGGCTGAACCGGTGACATTATAGCGTTAGTAAGGCTTGCTTGCCGCCAAGTTGTACCCAGAAAAGTCGTGGAGATCG
Source organism: Rhizobium sp. AN68 (assembly GCF_030758035.1). Taxonomy (NCBI): domain Bacteria; kingdom Pseudomonadati; phylum Pseudomonadota; class Alphaproteobacteria; order Hyphomicrobiales; family Rhizobiaceae; genus Rhizobium; species Rhizobium sp. AN68. The sequence continues at coordinate 2,025,276 of NZ_JARWMI010000002.1, forward strand.
GTGACCTTTGAATGTCGCAGCATGGTGAGGAAATCAGTTCCAGTTCTTTGGTGAATCTGGAAACCAGTCGTAAAATATCTGAGCGTTTGGCGTCATCCGCGAGGAAATTGCGGTTTTCGACGTCCTCGCGAAGCAACCTTTACAAGATCGTGGGCCTAAGACCCCGCCTCTCCGATCGCATTTTCAAACTGGCGGTGATCCTGCTAACTTTGATACTGCTGATTGTCCCCAATGTTGTATCCATCGTGTATTTCGGCCTGCTGGCCTCTGACCAGTACCAATCCGAGTCTCGTTTCACGGTTCGTTCGTCCACCCCTGCCATGGGGAAAGATCAAGTCACGCGCGTCACAGGAATTCCATCGGCGAAGATCGTCCAAGACACACAGATCGTTATAAACTTTATCAAAAGCCACGAAATGATTGCTTTTCTAACTGAGCAAGATGTTGATCTGAAATCGATATTTGGGAAAGAGACGATCGATTGGTGGGCGCGACTGCCAGTGGACGCAAGTGGTGATGAAGTCAAAGAGTACTGGGACGGCATGGTAGATACGTCCGTCAGTGCAGCCAGCGGAATTGTAACTGTCAAAGTTCGGGCGTTTTCGCCTGAAGACGCAGCTATGTTGGTGTCGCAAATATTGAAAGCTTCGGAGGTTGTCGTAAACCGCGTGAACGACCGCATTTGGCACGATGTTACATCCACCGCGGAGAAGAACCTCGAGAACGCTCAAGCGGCTCTTCAAGCGGCGCGGAAAACTGTAGCTGAAGGCCGGAATCGTGACGGCGTCCTGACGGTGGAGGGAAGTGCCCAAGTCATAAACAATCTAGTCACCTCGCTGGAAGCCGAAAGGTTAAAATTACGGCAGCGATACGACGCGCAGCGCGCGCTCGTATCTGACAACTCGCCGCAGATGCGTGTCTTGCTGCGAGAGATCAGCAGCAAAGATCAACAAATCGCCGAATTGAATAGACGGCTTGCCGGGTCATCGGTCGATAAAAACAACGATGGGCGCAATCTGGCTGATGTATCTCAGGATTTTTCTCAGCTTGAACTGACGCTCAGTTTGGCTGAACAGCAATTCGCATCAAGCGTGCGAACTCTAGAACGGATACGCTTTGTAAGCAGGCAGCAACTTCTCTATCTCGATAGTTTTCTAAGCCCAAGAGTACCAGATGACGCTCGTTACCCGAAAAGAACGTTATGGATTGTGTTAACGCTCGTTGCGAGTGCACTGACGTGGGCTATCGCTTTGGCTTCGGCTAATCTAGCGCGTACACGATTGGCGCATTAAAAATGGTTTAGTCATGTGAACCTCGCTTATCGTTAAAAATAAACCTGTATGATTGGTTTATAAGTGGAACATCGACTAAGCCAAGTCAGAGAAATACCATCGTGCTGTTAATGACGACGTAGACTCGTTGAGAGCTTACTTCTAGAGCACTCAGATTGTAGGTGAATATATTTGAGCTCTGAAATTATAGCCTCGCGCATTCGAGTCCTTGAGGCTCTCCGAGAAAAAAGGAACGTTATGAAGGCCGTGTTGTTGCGCGATATGAGAACGCGCTTCTTTAATCACGGCCTGGGTTTCTTATTGGTATCGCTTTGGCCACTTGCACATATGTTAATTCTTCTGGCGATTTACACCTTTGTGGGCAGAAATACGCCTTACGGCGAGAGCTTGAATGTGTTTTTTGCGACGGGATTAATTCCAACCCTTATGTTTATGTACGTGTCGCGATTCATGTCTTTGTCGGTGTTGCTTAACAGGTCGATGCTTGCGTTTCCTGTCGTAACGGTCGTTGACATAATGATGGCGCGGGCTTTCCTCGAGATCATTGCTGCATTTTTGACACTCATTTTTATGTTCGTCATTTTGCTCGCTCTTGGAGAATCGCCTTTCCCAGTCGATCCGTATCAAGCGGCGTGTGCATATTTTGCGTCCATGCTGTTGGCGATAGGATGCGGTTTTCTGGCTGGCGTTGTCGTTATGTTCCTGCCGTTTTTTGCCACGATCTATGCACTGATGATGGTCGTAGTCTATCTGGCTTCAGGCACACTCTTTGTATCGTCGGCGATTCCTGATCCTATTGCCTATGCACTCTCTTGGAACCCAATTTTCCATGCCGTCGAATGGATGCGCGCGGCATTCTATCCTGACTACAACTCGAAGTGGTTGGATAAGACCTACTTAATTATCTTCGGCTTGCTTTGCCTTTGCGCTGGACTTGCGCTTGAAAGAATACTTCGAATGAAAATGCTTGAAGGTTAGCGACAATAGATGGCTATGAGAATATTACCCAGTTCAGATCTTGCGCGCAGACTTTCGCCAACCGGCGACGGATGGCGCTCCGTTGATGACGATCCTTATTTTGATATCCGTTACGGCGCGCTACGCGAGCCTGTCGTTGTCGCCTTTATTCACTCGGAATCTGAAACTCTAAATCCACGCGTTTATCTCAATCGTGGGCACGGGTATCGTGAAGACGATGCGATCGATGTAGCGCCCAATCGCAGCTTCATACTTATCGCAGATGTTGGGCGATTCGGTACGGCCAATTCGATGCGGATTGATCCTGCGAACTACCCATGTGAGTTCTGCTTTTCGGTGGAGTCATATCCTACAAGAATAGCAGCGCAGGCTGCCATTCGTGAGAGAATTTCCACAGACATGGGAGACGCCACCATTTGGGATATCGGAAAACTTCCTCGTTTTCGGCTTCCTAAGCTGAAACTAAAATCACGGCGTTTGAAGTCTGATACGGCGAGGTTTGTTGCAACGCAATATGAGCTAGCCAGTTCTGTTAGTGTATCGGCTCCGCAAGATGGCGTCTGGTTGAGCGTTGTGGTGCCGGTCTATAACGCGCCGGCGCGCTATCTCGATGACCTTGTCCGCTCTTTCGAAGCCCAAGATTTACCTGGGACTGAGTTGATATTTAGTGACGACGCCTCCACTTCTCTCGAGACCGATGCGTGGTATAAAACTCGATCTTTCGAACAGAACGTGCGTCTTGTGAGAAATGATCAGAATAGAGGGATCGCGATTGCAACAAATTCCGGACTGAAAGAAGCAAGAGGCACGTGGGTCGCGTTTCTGGATCATGACGATATGGTCGCGCCTCACGCTTTCAAAGTCATTTTAAAGGCAATCAGAGAAAACCACGACACGGATTTCATCTATACGGATGAACTCGTCGTTGACGACAGGCTTGAGCCGCTTGGGTTGATGCTCAAGCCAGCTTACGATCCGGTGTTATTGACTGGCGTCAATTACATAAATCACTTTTCCATTTACCGTCGGGAACGACTGGAGGCACTGGGATATTTGAGAACCGGGTTCGACGGTTCGCAGGATTACGACATGCTTCTACGCTATCTGGAAGGCGTGCCGGTCGAGAAGGTCCTGCATGTGCCTTACCCGGCCTATTGGTGGCGACGTACGAACCAGAGTTACTCACAACGTTTTCTAGATAAAGCGACTCAGGCGGCACGCGCCGCGATTACGGAGCGCTATGCGCGGGAAGGTAAACTCGTCAGTGTCTCCCCTGCACTGTCACCATCGCTGCACAAAGTGGAGTTTGAAGGGCTCAACGAACGTGGGTGGCCGAAAGTATCGATCATTATTCCGAGCTGCAACGGGTTCGACCTGATTAATATGGTACTTGAGGGACTCTACCAACGCACGGATTATCCAAATTTTGAAGTTGTCGTCGTTGACAACGGCAGTACCGATGAGCGCGTACTTGACCTGTATAGGAAATACCAAGACGAGCGTAGCAATTTCACGGTAGATGTACAAAAGGAGAAGTTTAATTTCTCTCGTGCGATTAATCGCGGGGTGAGGTTGGCATCAGGCGAGCATTATCTTCTCCTTAACAACGATATCGAAATCATCGACATGGGCTGGTTAAAGGAAATGGTCGCATGTTTGCATTTCGAATCCACAGGAATTGTCGGTGCAAAACTCCTGTATCCCAGCGGACGACTGCAGCACGCGGGCGTAATTGTTGGGCTGGGTGGTCTTGCGGGTCACTGGTATCTCAACAAGCCATCTGATTTTGGCGGCCCTATGAACAGGTTGCATTTGCGCAACTCTGTAACGTGTGTCACGGGCGCTGCGATGTTGATATCGGGCCAATGTTTCAAGGAGGTTGGTGCCTGGAATGAAGAACACTTTGGCGTGGCATATAACGATGTGGATTACTGCATTCGTGCACACAATCTAGGGTTCGGTATTATCTGGACACCGTTCGCGTGCATGTATCATCACGAGTCGGCTTCACGCGGTTCAGATAAGGCACAAAGACATCAGGCGCGTTTTGCTCTTGAAAAAGACAATCTGCGCCGCCTGCATCGAACCGATACGTTCTGCGATCCAGCCACTAATCCAGGTTATGGAAGGTGGCATTCGGTGCCTGACCTGGAGATTCCGACTTCCCTCGCAAACCCTCGTGTTCGTCAGACGCGACAGGGAGCCGCTTTTTTCGAGATTTGTTAACCGAGCCACTAAGAAAGGCGTAACCGGTGTTCTGCCCCCGCATTGTGCGCCGTCGCCTGATCTGTGATCGACGTTCCATGGATGAAGAACGGGAGTTTCTCCATGGAGACTACATTGGAGTTTCTCACATCCAGGAAGCCTGGGCGTGAGGTTCACCGGCATTGGCCAAACGAGGTCAAGGCGAAGATCGTATCAGAGAGCTTGAGACCTGGCACGACAGTCAATGAAGTTGCGCAACGATATGGATTGCGAGCCAACAGCCTTTCCACCTGGCGGACGATGGCGCGACAGGGCAAGCTGATCCTGCCAGCACCAGAGGATGCGGTAGAGTTCGCGGCGGTGATCGTCGATCCGCCTTTTCCGGAACTGCCGCCTAAAACGGTTGGTCGCCCCGAGATCGTCCTCGGTCCCATCACGATCCGTCTTGAGGAAGGCGCGTCTGAAGCCCGGATCGTCGCCATCGCTCTTTCCTTGGCAGCGGCGACATGATCTTTCCATCGAACCGCGTGCGGATCATGGTGGCGACCAAACCCGTGGACTTCCGCAAGGGGCATGATGGATTGACGGCACTGGTGAAGAACGAACTGCACAAGGACCCGTTTACCGGAACAGTCTTCGTGTTCCGGTCACGCAAGGCGGATCGATTGAAGCTGATCTACTGGGATGGCTCTGGGATCGTCATGGCCTACAAACGGCTGGAGGAGCACACCTTCACCTGGCCAGGCATCAAAGATGGGCTGATGACGCTGGCCCACGCCCAGTTCGAAGCCCTGTTTGCGGGCCTTGATTGGCGGCGGGTTCATGCCGTTCAGACGAGAACGCCGCAGACCGTCGAATAGCTGCGGCAAGATGACTCAGCACGGCAAATTCCAAAGGCAAATCGGCGCGGGATTTGATAGGTTCCAGCCATGCTGGACGCCGCCGATCTTCCCGACGATGTTGCCGCCCTGAAGGCGATGCTGATTGCGGCCCAGGTGCGCGCGGCAGACAAAGACGCCCAGATAGCCATTAAGGAAGAGCATATCGCTCGCAAGGACGAGCGGATCGAAAGGCTTGAGAAGCTCGTCGCAGCCTTCAAGCAGGCCGCCTTCGGACGCAAATCCGAGAAGACCGATCCCGACCAGTTCGATCTGGCCCTGGAAGACCTGGAAACGGCCATGGCCGTGATCCATGCCGAGGATGAAGCAGACGCTCCCACAGGAATCAGGATTGCCAAACCACGCGCGATCAATCGTGGCTCTCTTCCAAAACATCTTCCCCGTGTGGAGGAGGTGATCGAGCCGGAAAGCTTGATCTGCGCCTGCGGCGGTTGCCTTCATTGCATTGGGGAGGATGCCTCCGAGCGGCCGGATGTCGTCCCGGCGCAGTTCCGAGTTATTGTCACCCGCCGTCCCAAATATGCGTGCCGTGCCTGCACCGACGGCGTCGTTCAGGCCCCGGCTCCAGCGCGGCTGATCCAGGCAGGACTACCGACGGAAGCGACCGTCGCCCATGTGCTGGTCTCCAAATATGCAGATCACCTTCCGCTGTATCGGCAGGCTCAGATCATGAGCCGCCAGGGCATCGATCTCGACCGCTCCACGCTCGCCGACTGGGTCGGTCGAGCAGCGTTCGAATTGCGCCCCGTCTTCGATGCGCTGATTGCCGACCTGAAGCGCTCGACCAAGCTGTTCATGGACGAGACCCGTGCTCCGGTCCTCGATCCCGGCTCGCGCAAGACCAAAACTGGATACTTCTGGGCGCTGGCGCGGGATGACCGACCGTGGGGCGGCGGTGCTCCGCCCGGCGTCGCCTTCACCTATACGCCTGGTCGCGGGGGCATTCATGCAGAACGGATATTGCAAGGCTTCTCCGGCATCCTGCAGGTCGATGGCTATGCCGAATACAACAGGCTGATCGCTCCTGACCGTGTCGGCCCGTACATTCGGCTTGCCTATTGTTGGGCACACGCCCGTCGCAAGCTGGTGGAGATCACCCGCAACGGATCAGCACCCATTGCGGAAGACGGCGTCAAACGGATCGGAGCGCTGTATCGCATCGAAACCGAGCTGCGCGGCCTTGATCCTGACGCTCGCCTTGCAGGTCGGCAGGCACGATCAGCGCCACTCGTCGCAGACATGCAGGCGTGGCTCATCCATCACCGTGCCCGTGTTGCGTCAAAGTCCCCACTTGGCGAGGCTTTGGCCTACATCGCCAAATACTGGGATGGCCTGAAGCTCTTCCTGAGCGACGGTCGCGTCGAGATCGATAGCAACAGTGTCGAGCGCACCATTCGGCCGATTGCCCTCAATCGGAAGAATGCACTCTTTGCCGGACACGATGCCGGGGCCGAGAACTGGGCGACCATTGCCTCGCTTGTCGAGACCTGCAAACTCAATGCCGTCGATCCGCTGGCCTATCTGACAGCGACGCTCACCGCCATCGTCAACGGTCACAAGCAGAGTCGCGTCGATGAGCTTTTGCCGTGGAATTATGCGTGACCCGACGTGTGAACAAAGACCAAAAATCGGCAGAGATATTCGGTCGGAGCGGGGCGGTAGCTGCCTCTTGCTGTTCCCTCTAGCAAGGCGAACCGAGTGCAGATACAAAGCATCTCGTCGATGAACATGATAATTTTTGGTGCGACATGCAGGTTGGCCTTAGGATGGGTACTGCCGTTGATCCCCGTCGGCTAAATTGGGATGGAACAGCTGCGCGTCCCATGGTCTGGACGGCCTGGTATCCCGCTGACGAGAGTTCTATCGCTCACAGACCCTTAGAGAAGTCCTGGTTCAGGAAAGAACCCGTTGCCGTCAATGCGCCGGCAGCTCGCTCATACAATACGTTTCCGCTGGTTCTCCTGTCTCACGGGACAGGAGCTACGGCGGCGGGATTGGAGTGGCTAGGCTTCCGGTTAGCTCAACGCGGCTTTGTGGCGTTAGCGGTCAACCATCATGGTCACACTGGCTCCGAACCTTATCGCGCAGAGGGTTTTCTTTGCATGTGGGAGCGAGCGGATGATTTGAAAGCCATTCTCAATGAGCCAAGTTGGCGTGGTGCGCTGGGCGTAGAAACAGACGAACGGGTCTTCGCTGCTGGCTTCTCGGCTGGCGCATATACAGCTCTTTTGCTGGCAGGAGCCCGCATTGCATTTTCACAGTTTGAGCCAGACAACCCAGAGAAGAGTCCGATCCGAGGGCCACGAGAATTTCCAAATCTCGCAGATGAACTGCCAAAACTCTATGAAAACCCGGTTTTTCAAATTTCTTGGGACCGACGACGAACCGACTTTTCTGACAGCAGAATCCGCGCTGCGTTCGCAATTGCTCCAGGCCGTTCTGTCCTGGGCTTCTCGCAAGATAGTCTTCAGGTTATCAACAAGCCTGTCCAACTAGTCGGTGGTGACGAAGACACAGTCGCACCGCCTGGACAGTGCTGCGACTGGCTATCCCAAAACATCCCATACTGCAGGTCTGAGATTTTGACTGGTGGTGTCGGTCACTACACGTTCCTTCCGGAAGGATCGGAAATCGGACTAGAGGCAGCGCCTGAACTATTCATTGACCGAGAAGGCTTGAGCAGAACCGCAATTCACGACCACGTCGCGACAAGAGCTGCAGAGTTCTTCAAGGTGTGAGCGGCACGTCGCTTACAGAAAGGCCGGCCCGCACAACCGGACCAGCCCTTTCTGACAACTAAAATCCCCAGTCTACGACCCCAATCACATCGCGGGAAGAACAGTCATATCGCGCAAGCCGTTGTCTGCGCCTGTGATCCCGTCGATTTCGGTGGCAGCGCCGGTTTCGAGGTTGACGGTGTAAAGCGTGTTGCCGGCGGCCAGGTATGCGGTGTTCTTGCCGCCTTCCTCGCCGTGGATATCGAATGCGTAGGTCGCCGGCATGTCCTTGAGGCCGAGCTTGCCGATTGCCTTCAGTGTGCCATCATTCGGCTTCGTCTGCTGAACCAGGGCGCCGATGGTCGCGTCGATATTGTACATCGCCGTCTTTTCCGGCTTGCCGATAGAGTTGGTATAGGCGGCGGCAACGATGTTTGGCGCTTCTCCCTTGTGCATGTCGCCATCTTCAAAAGCCAGTGTTCCATCAACCGTCACCGCACCGGTATCGGGATGCACGCGGTGATTGGTCGTGCCGGTCATGAAACGAAGACGATCCGCTGCCGGGTTGAAATCGACCACAACAGGCGCTTCGGTCATGGTCAGCATCTTGTCCATCTTGGCCACATCGGTTGCAGCACCTGTCTCAAGGTTGATGGAGACGATGCGGTGGTCCGGCGTCACACCGATGACGGTCTTGTTCCCGGGGCGAAAATCGATACCAACGAGCTTGTCGACGCCGGTGACATCCATTGTCTTTGTGACGGCAGGCTTGTCAGTGTCGAACATGACGAGCGTCTTGTCGCCGGTCAGCCCGAGGACCGGTGCTGAAACCGCGATGCTTGCCGATGCTGCGAAAGCGGCGGAGGCGATCAGAGTGGAGCGGATGATATTCATGGTGTTTCTCCCGTGCGTTGAACCGTTCGGAAGGCGTCCAGCGGTTGGTTTTCGACGCTTCCACAGTTCAAGACACAGGGCAGGGTGCATTTGGATGCAGGCAGTGAAAAAATATTTGCGAGATGCATCCATATGCCGCCACGATGGGTATTATGCCCAAGTCGACCATGCTGGCGATCAGACGTTGAAAGGTTTCAAATGCAGATGGGCTCCGTGCCGGACGATCTACACAGGGCGCTCACTGCCTGCGCAAAAGGGGACAAAAACGCATTGCGTGCGATTTTCGATCGCGAGGCAGGCCGGCTGATTGCAGTGGCAGAGCGCATCGTCAAGCGCAGGGAACTGGCGGAAGAGGTGGTACAGGAGAGCTTCGTGCGCATCTGGACCCATGCGCACCAATACCGGGCAGATCAGGGATCGGCGCGCGGCTGGATTTACGCGATCGTCAGAAACCGGGCGCTTAATCTTCTGCGCGACAGCAGGCGTGAACTCCCCGTGGAGGATGTTGAAACGCTCCGCGATGGCGCGCATGCAGATGAAGTGATGGCCGCATGGCAGAAGCTTGATCGGAATTCACGCCTTTATGAATGTCTCGGCGGTCTTGAGGAGACAAAGAGACAGGGCATCCTGATGGCCTACGTGGCCGGATATTCCCACGGCGAAATCGCTGGCCGGTTGCGCATTCCGCTTGGAACGACGAAGTCCTGGATCAGGCGCGGCCTCTCGGCGCTTCGGGAGTGCATGGCATGATGATGGAGCGCAAAGATATTCCCGCCATCGCCGATGACTATGTATTGGGCTTGCTGGAGACCTCCGAAGCCACGGCTGTTGAGGCGGCAATGGAAACGGATGGCGAATTGCGGGCGGCAATCGCGGCCAGCCGGGAGCGTTTTCTGCCACTGGATACCACCGTCGAGCCGGCAGCCATCAAGGGCGAATTGTGGAGCAATATCGAATCTCGCCTGCCGCTCCAGTCGAAATCAGCATCCCTCAAGCCCACCCACACGGCAAACGACAACAGCACAAACCGCTGGCGCGCCATTGCCGGGTCCGCCATTGCCGCAACCGTTGTGCTCGCCGCCGGCCTCACCTTTAGCCTGACACGCACAACGGAGCCGCTGGTGATCGCAGTCCTCGTCAACGAGACGGGTGAAGTTCAGGCCGTTGTTGAGGATTTCGGCAACGAAAGAGCAACCGTGCGGATGCTGGCCGATTTTGCAGTGCCTGGAGACAAGACGATCCAGGTATGGACATTGCCCTCCAGGGAGGTTGGCCCGGTCTCGCTCGGCCTGATCGATGGCGTCCGTTCAGCGCGTCTCGATGGACCGGCTTTGCCAACCCCCAGAAGCGACCAGCTTTACGAGATCACGCTGGAACAGGCAGGCGGATCACCAACAGGAAGGCCAACCGGCCCAATCCTGGCAAAGGGCTTCGCGCGAATGCCGCGATAGATCCGCTAAAGGTCCAACCGATAAGATCGCGGCGAAATTTCCTTCGCCGCATTCTATTCGCCGGTTTCGGGAGCAGCAGCATCGTGATGTCCCGAAACCTGCCGCAAACAATCAGGCAATCTGCTTATCAGGCGCCAAATGCGCCATCGATCGTGTGCATCGCGCCCGTCACAAAACCGGCTTCAGGCCCGGAAAGCCAGGCCACCATGCCGGCCACTTCCTCCGGCCGTCCATGGCGCTTGAGTGCCATGAAGCTGTGCATCAGGTCCCTCATCGGCCCGTTTTCCGGGTTCGCATCGGTATCGATAGGGCCGGGCTGCACAACATTGATGGTGATGCCGCGTGGCCCGAAGTCGCGTGCCAAACCGCGCGCCAACCCCTGCAAGGCCGATTTGGAAACGGCGTAAGAGGCCATGCCCGGCACCGGCATCCGGTCTCCATTGACCGAGCCGATAACGATAATCCTGCCACCGTCAGGCATCCGCCGCGCCGCCTCCACAGAGGCGTGATAGGGCGTCTGGATGTTGATCTGAAACAGACGGTCGATGGCATTAGGGTCCTGCTCGAGAGCATCGCCAAAAATGGCAATCCCGGAGTTCACGATCAATATGTCCAGAGGACCACTGTCACGCACTACGCGGATGACTTCGTCGCGGTTAGCACTGTCCGCCCGTATGGCAGTGCTGCCCGTCTCCTTCGCCAGCTCTTCCGCCGCACCTTGGGACGCGCCATAGGTGAACGTTACCTTTGCACCTTCGTCTGCAAACCGCCGCACGATGGCTGCGCCTATGCCTCGGCTGCCGCCGAGAACCAGAACGGATTTTCCTTGAAACACGAGCACTCTCCATGACCTTGAAAATTAATTTAATGATCGATACATAAATACCGAATAACTCACTCGTCAAGATATTATGTAATGACCGATACAAAAAACATTCGCTCCCGCGGCCGTCCGCGCCGTTTTGATCCTGATCAGGCTGTGGCCACGGCCAAGCAGCTTTTCCACGCGCGTGGCTTTGATGCTGTCGGCGTCGCGGAGATCACCTCGGTGTTAGGCATCAACCCGCCAAGCTTCTATGCCGCCTTCGGTAGCAAGATGGGCCTCTACAAGAGGGTTCTTGATCTCTATGCCGGCACGGAAGTAATTCCTCTTGCCGATATCCTGCGGCCGGATCGTCCGGTTGGCGAGTGCCTTGCCGCGTTGCTGGAAGATGCAGCAAGGCGCTATGCCGCTCATTCCGCAGCCCCTGGCTGCCTCGTTCTGGAAGGTACGCGCTGCGATGATGAAGAGGCGCGTGCCGCAGCCAGCGTTTTTCACACGGCGGCAGAGGGCGTTATCCGCTCTTATATCGCCGTGCGTTATCCGGAGAAGGCAGAGCGCCTTGCGGATTTCGTGAGTTCAACCATGGTCGGCCTCTCCGCCATGGCGCGGATTGGGCGTGACGTGAAGCGGCTCCTGAGTATTGCGCGCGTTGCGGGGGGAGCGGTGAAGCAGGAGCTTTCCGAGGCTTGAATCTCAGAGCAGTCTCAATACTTCTTATTAGTGTAGGAAGCTGGCAGGTTTCGAAAACCCGGCTCATTCTCACCAGAGATCGATCAGGCCACCTGATGCTCCGTGCACGGGGTCGGTCGTCGGCTTTGGCAAAGACTTTATCTGTGCAAGCATCGCACTGGTTGGTGCAGACGTCTGAACATCGGCCTCCTGGCCGGGTGGATAAGCGCCGACAACCTGAAAATGGGCAGAGGATTTCAGCTTCATGTGGCCCGTACCGGCTGGCAAAACCAGACAGTCACCTTGCGTAACGTGCAAGGTTTGCCCATCCGGCCCGCCAATCTGCAACGTCGCTTCACCGCCCCCCACGCCCAGAACTTCATGCGCGCCGCTGTGGTAATGGTGATAGGCAAACACACCATTGCGCCAGATGCCGCGCCATCCGTTTCGTGCGAACAGTGCCTCGAAAGCAGCGGAATCGAATGGCGAGCTGACTTGCCGATAGATGATGACAGGGAAGGTCTGGTTATTGGGGATCCGACAGCTTGGATCGAAAGTGATTTTTTCAACTTTCATATGAATGTTCCTTGGGTATTTGGTCGGCTTAAGACCCTTTAAGCTAGCTACCACTTGTTCCGCCGCCAGAGCGAGGTTGGCCAGCCATTCGCGCTACGATTGGATAAACGTGCCGGCGCAGCAGTTCCATCAGTGACTATGATAACCCAAAAGTGGTCGCGGGAGCATGTTCGCGGATGATGTTCAAGGTATGGGGCTATGGCGACACTGGTCAGCAATATGCACAGCTTAATATTGTACGAGGTTTCGCCGTCATCGGCTTGAGTTTTGTGGCGAGGGGCCCCTCGATAAATTTCTTAAAGATTTAACCTCCTGCAACGATCACAACCGAAAGACGATTTGTATGGTGATCGCAGCTCGAAATACTGAGCTACAAACAAGCTGCGGTCTAGGGAAGAATCGTGTCCAAGGCAGCGGACGCTGCAAGAATGAACAATAAAATCCGCTCACTACTGCGGCATTTTTGTGCGTGCGTCGTATTCAAAAAGAGGCCTGTCGCTCGCAATACAGCGACGAGGCCTCATGCCGCGGCCTGTTTCAGGGGACGCGCGGCGGCATTTTTTATCGCTTGCGACTCATATTTGCAATCTATCTAAAGTATCAATCAGGAGAACACCTTGCGACTGTTTGGGAGGGGCGGGCCAATTGAACCACAGCGGCGCGGCGACTTTCAATCGATCGACCCGGAACTAGCGAAATAGATCGAGGATGGTCTCCGAGCGGCTGTTTGCGATTTGTAGCGATTGAACACCGAGCTGCTGCTGGGTTTGAAGGGCCTTCAGCCTGATCGATTCCTCATTCATATCCGCATCCACCAGGCGGCCAATTCCCCTGCTAATCGAATCTGAGAGGCTTGCGGCGAAACCCGCTTGCAAATCAATGCGGGTTTGAATTGCTCCGAGCATAGCTGCCCCGTCAATCGAATTGGCTGTCACATTTTCAATATACGTTATGTAGGTATCGATCAGATCGTGGTTCTTTACGATGTCAAGGTCGAGTAAATTTAGGGTGGAGCGTGGTTCGTTGCTAACCCGGATATTATCGAAGTTGATTCGTGTTCCAGCACCCCATTGTCTATCCACATCTGGATTTGACTTGATGACAACCGACCCTGCGTCAGCTTGAATAATGAGATCTGGCCAGTCTGTGCCAAGTAAGGCTTGCATTAGAGTAGCCATGTCCTCTGGCGACGAGACCTTGCCGTCGTCGCGGTTCAGCACTTCATTCACGTAGTGCCGGTTAAACGAATAGGAAACAGGTGAAGAACCGTTCACTGAAAATGTGAAGCTAACATCGATGCCGGCTTCGTCCTTTCCATCCCTATGAACGATAAATGGCTCGAAGTTCAGCGCGACGCCTGAGCCACGAAATCCGAAATCGAGGTCTGGCTGAAGGCCGCCTGTACTGACGCCAACGCTGTTGACGGCGGAGATCTCGACATAGGAGCCGTATCCGTGCTGCTGAAGCGTCGTGATTGCTATCGCTTCTGGATCGTGGATCGGAGGGGAGCCTGTCAATCGGTTAGCCGATGCTGACGCACCAAGTGACACGAGCTTTGCGTTGAGCACCCCGGCAAACTGGGTATTCGTAGAGACGATCCCGCCTAGCCCGACATTGTAGGCATCGACATCTGCTTTGGTAATGGTGACGGTTGCGGGGTAACCACCATAATAGGGTCCGGGAAGTTCCTGGATGTTGCCAGTAGCCCCGGCATGACCATCTGGATTGGAAGCCTCCTTGTCCAAGATGATTGTAAAGCTGATCTCAGCTCCTGGCTGATTGAAGTCCAAAGGTGTTGCAGCCGGGAACTTCAGAAAAACAGTGCCTGCGCTTCCCAATTCATATCGGGGAACCATATATCCCGAAGATCCATCAACGCCGTCATACGCTGTATAGTCGCTCACGATAGCCTCAGGATTCGACGTGGATATCAAGGATCGAAGTCCGCCGATTGTTTTTATGTCCCGCGCGTCTGCCTGAAGCAGCCCGCCGCCCGTGCTGTTAAAGAGCGATATCTTCGAAAGATCGATACCTATCGTTTTGACGGAGACGTCGGACGCCGAGCGCACGAACGAAGAAGCGACCGACGATCTATTCAACGCGCTGTCATATATGTCGATGATGTTGGTATTCAGCCAATTTTGACCGCTGAAACTCGCGGATTCTGCGGTGCTGACAATCTGCTTTTTTAGTTGATCCAACTCAGTCTGGATTTTCGTCTTATCCACACCTTCGTCGGTTGCAGCGACAAGCTTTGATTTGAACTTGTCCAGCACGGCGATAACTGAATCGATACCCGCGTAAGCAACATCAACCTTTGCCGCGCCAAGGCCAAGTGTGTCTTGAACCGCAGAGAGTGCACCATTGTCGGAGCGCATGGTTGTTGAAATTGACCAATATGCCGCGTTGTCGGAAGCCGTTACCACCCGTAGCCCAGATGACACAGCTTTTTGGGAACTCTCCAAGCTGGAAGATATTGAGCGAAGGGTTTGCAGCGCAGAGATGGCTGCACTGTTGGTCAGGATTGATGCCATGTACAAGCTCAGAATTTGCTAGAATCGGGCTCTTCATGAGCAATTTTTAATGTACTAATACAAGCATTTGGATGGTTAACGAAACGTTGTCAATGTGTTGTCAGGACTAGCAGCCTCCTCCCGTTTTCGCTCTCAGGATGTATGCTGCCGCGATCATTGCTGTCATCGCGCGTTGGAGTAAGCCTGATCCTGCCGTTTTCCTGGAAGGGATGAATGTGGGCTTAGGGTTTGTCAAAAGTCAGCGATCGACCGATACAAACGCGGACATCAAACCAGGTTTTGTAGGCGTGGAGGTACACCTTATCGTATCTGATCGGCCGCCAGAGGCGCTCGACGAAGACGTTGCCGCGCCACTCTCCCTCGGCGTCTAGTGAGGTAGCGCTCTCAGCATTCCTTTATTCAAAATTTAAATCGAATTCCATCG
Source organism: Rhizobium sp. AN68 (assembly GCF_030758035.1). NCBI lineage: Bacteria > Pseudomonadati > Pseudomonadota > Alphaproteobacteria > Hyphomicrobiales > Rhizobiaceae > Rhizobium > Rhizobium sp. AN68. The sequence continues at coordinate 2,040,738 of NZ_JARWMI010000002.1, forward strand.
GAACGTCTTCAGACGCCAAGAAGGCCGGCTAGGTCTACGGCACCGCTGTGGTTGCCGAGGAGGACTTCGCGCGTCGGTAGGGCGTCGCAGGATGTTTCCTTCTGTGGCTGAAACCTAATTACCTCCATGAGATCGCGGCGATGTCCGACCCGGAATTCAAGCGCGAGGATGACCGCTGGTCGTATTCCTGCGCCATGCTGAGGGAGCTGATTTACCGCGCGGGCAGATCATAGAGCCTGAGTGACGTCCGCGATGGATAACGCAGGTTGTTAGGGATAGCATTTTTCGCTGATATAGAGATAGCGATCCACGAGCGTACCGCGGAGCCGTTTCTGATAGATTTCTTTCCTGTCGTGCACGCGTTGCGCAACCTTTTGCGAGGGTATGTTGTCCGAGCTGGTGATACTGACCACTCTGCGCAGACCAAGATTTTGAAAAGCATAGTCGCGGCAGGCGATCGCCGCCTCGGTTGCAAAACCCTGTCCCCAGAATTCGCGCCATAAATGATACCCGATTTCAGGCTCGAACCCCGCAGGGGTTTGCTGTAGCGTAATCCCGCAATCACCGATGACCTCGTTCGATGTTGCATCGACAACGGCCCATAGACCGAAGCCATGGCGATTGTAGCTGTCGAACGCGAGTTGCTGAAACCATGCGCGCGTCTCTAAATGCGACTTGATGCCAGCATAATATTGCATACAGACGGCGTCGCTATAAATCCTGGCGAGAAAAGCGAGATCGGCCTCCACGATTTCGCGTATGTGCAGCCGTTCGGTCGTTGTAATGAGGGGCACGTGACACTCCAGTGTGTTCAGGAATTTTTGCGATCGGGTATCAGGCCGTAACCAAAAATCAGGAGGTGACATGATGTCAATTAACCCGGGTCATGCACGATATCTTGGAGGCCCCACACCGTTTGTAACTGACCCACTTGAACAAGGAAAACGACGCGTCGTAATGCTGCCTAATGGTTGGCTGTTTCTCGCGCCTGTGAGAATGCTGTTACCTGAGAACTGATGACAGGAACTCGCGGGTCCTTTCTTCCTTTGGTGCGCCGAAGATTTCTTCTGGCGTTCCTTGCTCACAAATACGCCCTTTGTCGAAGAAGCAGACCCGGTCCGACACTTCCCGAGCGAAACGCATCTCGTGGGTAACAAGTAACATGGTCAAATCGTGCTCGTGGGCCAGGCCACGGATGACGGAAAGCACTTCGCCGACCAGCTGGGGGTCTAGGGCGGAGGTTGGTTCGTCAAAAAGCAGGACACGCGGGCGCATGGCAAGAGAGCGGGCAATCGCGACACGCTGCTGCTGGCCGCCGGAAAGCTGCACTGGATAGTGATCCTTCTTGTCGGCCAGGCCAACCATCTTCAGGAGTTCGATCGCCCGTGCTTCTGCCTCCGGACGGGCAATGCCCAGTACACGCACCGGCGCCTCCACGATGTTGCGCAGCACCGTCATATGAGGGAAGAGGTTGAAGCTCTGAAAAACCATGCCGACGTGGTTACGGATCTGGCGCAGGTGTTTTTCCGAGGCTTGGAAGGGGCCTTTGCCGCCGGCCTGATGGTAGGAAATGTCCGCCAGCGTCAGCTTTCCCTCCTGGAACGGTTCCAGCGTCATGAGAATGCGCAGAACCGTCGACTTACCGGAGCCGGAAGGACCGATGAGAGTGACTTTTTCGCCTTTTGCCACGGTGAAATTGAACTGGTCGAGGACCGTCAAAATGCCGAACCGCTTTGTGACATCGGAAAATTCGATCAGCGGCTGATTGGTGTTGTTTGTCATCGCAAGGGTATTCCTGCTTTTGGAAGCGCCCTTTGCAGGCGGCTGAGGCCTGCTGAGCAGATTATGGTCAGAAGAAGGAAGATCAGGCCGACAAGCGTCAGCGGCACCAGATATTCGAAGGTGCGCTCGCCGATCATGTTTGCCAGCCCCATCATCTCTAGAACCGTGACGACGGAAAGCACCGGCGTTTCCTTGATCATGGCGACAAGATAGTTGCCCATGGCCGGAACTATGCGCGGGATGGCCTGCGGGATGATGATATCCCGATACGTCTGCATGCGCGTCAGATTAAGCGCAGTCGCGGCTTCCCACTGGCCATGATGCACCGCCTCCATGCCGCCGCGATAGACCTCAGACGTATAGGCGGCATATTGAAGGCCGAGCGCCAGCGCGCCGGTGAGAAACGCCGGCAGAACGATGCCGAATTCCGGAAGAACGTAGTAGAGGAAGAAAAGCTGCACCAGAAGCGGAGTGTCGCGAAGGAATTCGACAACAACTGCGGTCGGCCAGGAAATCAATTTCACCCGACTGCGGCGCAGCAGCGCAAAAACCAGCCCCAGAATAAGCGCGATGGCAAAGCCGGCGGCGGCTGCTTTCAGCGTTACCGTCAGGCCGATCAAAATGATGGGCAGGATCGAGGTCGTGTAGGTGATCCAGGTGGTCGTGTCCCATTCGTAACCATACATCATGACTGAATATCCTTACGAATGGCGAGTGCGCGGAAACACATTGCCGCGCCGCACGACATGTTCGATCACCCGGATGATGGCCATCAGGATCAGCGACATCGCGAAATAACAGAGGAGTGTGATCGAATAGATGCTGGTGCTATCCAGCGTCAGGTTGCGGATCGACTGTGCCGCGAAGGTGAGGTCGGCAATCGAGATCAGCGATACGAGTGAGGAAAGCTTCAGCGTTTCGATGGCCAGATTGCCGAAGGACGGCATCATCTCGACGATCGCCTGCGGCAAGGAAATGCGAAACAGCGTCTGCATCCGTGTGAAGTTCAGCGCTCGTGCGGCTTCCAGCTGCTGCACCGAAACGGAAGATAACGCGCCGCGAACGATCTCGGCGCCATACCCACCCGCATGGGCGGCGAGCACCATGACGCCGGTGGTGACCGGATCGAAACTCAGACCGACGAGCGGCAGCGCGTAATAGAACCAGAAAAGCTGGACCAGCAGCGAGGTGCCGCGAAACACCTCCGTGTAGCACAATGCGACTGTCGAGAGGATTGGTCCACCCTCGACGCGAAGAATGCCGAAGAAAAAGGCGAGTACCGTGCCGACAACAAGTGCTGCGAGCGTAATCGTCATGGTGACGACGGCGCCTTGCCACAACATCGGCAGGTAGGCGGTCATGTCCATCTGGAGTGTTCCCGAGTTCATGGTAATCGGCGCCCGGTAACGCCCGGGCGCCGGCTGGCGTCATTTTCCGGCGCAGAGATCGGCGACCTTCTTTTCGGCCGCGGCCGCGATACTCTGTTCGGAGAGGCCGTATTTTGCGAGGATTTTCTTGTAGTCGTCGGTCTTGCGGAATTCGACGAGCGCGGCGTTGAAGGCGTCACGCAATTCTTTGTCCTCCGGCCGGAAAGCGAAACCGCCGTAGTTGCGCACAGGCGCATCCTTCACGACAGGATCAACGAAGGGCTTCACCTGCTCGACATTGGCTTGGCCCTTGGCCAGTTCTGACACTGTCAGTTCCGTGGCGGCATAGGCATCGGCGCGGCTCTGGACAGTGGGGATGGCATCTGCATTGGCAGGGATGAAGACGATCTGATCTTCCTTGACGCCGACGGCGCGCAGGAAGTCTACATTGTTGGCGCCAGATACGACGGCGACCTTCAATGCAGGATCCTTGGCAATATCGGCATAGGTGGTCAGCTTTTTAGGATTGCCTTTCTTCACCAGCAGGCCTTCGCCATAGGACGAGTTCGGTTCGGTGAAGGCCACCTGCTTGCAGCGCTCGGGCGAAATGTTCTGTTCGGCGGCTGCGAAATCGAAGCGACGCGCCTTCAGCCCGGGGATCAGCGTGCCGAATGGGGTCACCGTCCAGTTGACCTCCTCGATGCCCATCGATTTCAGAACTGCATTCGCGACATCGGGGCCGATGCCGGCAGAGGTGCCGTCGGGCTGCATGTATGAATAGGGCACTTCATTGGCAGTCGCTGCGCGAATGTAGCCTTGCTTCTTCACCTCCTCGAGGGTGAGTGCGCTGACCGCTGTCACGCTGATGGAAAGAGCAAGGGCGGAAAGCCCGGCGAGTTTTGTCATATTCATGTTCTAACTCCTCTGGTTGGGTTGCGTGGTCCGTTTTCGGATCTCACTTCATTCTTCGGACTAGGGATTCTCCGTGACCGTGGCGATGACGGAAAGGCAGTCGCCGGCCTTGATGAGGCCGGGAACGTGGCGCGCTGCGAGCACGCCACTGATAGAGGCGCGGTATTCGACCGGCGCAAGACCGGTTTTTCCAACAGGGTAGACCCTAGCGATGGTTTCACCTGCCGTGACCGTGTCGCCGAGATCGCGGACAAAGACGACGAGCCCGTCATCTTCGGCAAAGGTGAAGCAATCGCTGGAGGGCATATCCAGCCAGCGGCTCGGCGCCGGCACCGCGGCGCCGGTCAGGATGCCTGCATGGCGCAGCAGGTTGATGGTACCTTTGCGGGCGATGTCGATCGATTTTGCGCTGGCCGTGCCCGCGCCGCCAAGCTCGGTGGTGACAAAGACCTTTCCCAGTTCCTCGGCCGTCGTGTCCAGCATGCCGACGGCGTCAATCTCCAGCATCTTCATCGAATAGGGGGCAGCAAAAGCTGCCACCGCCTCAAAGCACCGGGCTTCCTGTATCTTGTCAGGTAATTCGTGAGCGGCAGCGTAAGGCAGGAAATCAAGCGTCCTGCCGCCTGAATGAAAATCAAGAACGATATCCGCGAGCGGTAACAATTGACGGGTCACGTAATCGGCGATCTTCTCCGTCACGGAACCGTCGGGCCGACCGGGAAAGCTGCGATTGAGGTTCCCGCGGTCGATCGGCGAGGTGCGTGTTCCCGCGCGAAAGGCCGGATAGTTAAGCGCTGGCACGATGATGATACGCCCGCTGACGTCATCTGGATCGAGTGTGTGGGCAAGTTCGAAGAGTGCGGCCGGCCCCTCATATTCGTCGCCGTGATTGGCGCCGGTCAAAAGGGCTGTCGGCCCCTCGCCGTTGGCGATCACGCAGATCGGGATCATTACCGACCCCCATGCACTGTCATCGCGGCTGTATGGTAGCCGCAGATGACCGTGCTGCACGCCTTTCTTGTCAAAATCGACTGACGACGTGATAGGTGAGGGGCGTAGCGCGGTGCTTAACATCGCTCAGCCTTTCACGAACAGTTGCCGCGGCACATTGGAGAGGCATTCGACACCCGTTTCGGTAATGGCGATACTCTCGGTGATTTCGAGCCCCATGTCGTCTAGCCACAAACCGGTCATGAAATGGAACGTCATACCGGGCTTCAGCTCCGTGCGGTCGCCGGGGCGCAGGCTCATGGTGCGCTCGCCCCAGTCCGGCGGATAAGAGAGGCCGATGGGATAACCGGTTCGGTTGTCCTTGATGATCCCGTATTTTTTTAGCACCGCAAAAAACCCATTGGCGATATCTTCGCAGGTATTGCCGGGTTTGGCAGCCGCAAGACCGGCCTCCATGCCCTCAAGCGTGGCCTTCTCCGCATCAAGGAACGCCTTCGTCGGCTTGCCGAGAAAGACAGTGCGAGAGAGCGGGCAATGATAACGGCGATAAGCGCCGGCGATTTCAAAGAAGGTGCCTTCGCCCAAGCGCATCGGCTTGTCGTCCCATGTCAGATGCGGAGCAGAAGCATCGGCACCCGACGGGAGCAACGGTACGATCGCGGGATAATCCCCGCCGAATTCCGCGGTGCCACGAATGCCGGCATCGTAGATCTCGGCGACGAGATCGCATTTGCGCATGCCCGGCTCGACTACGTCAACGATACGTTTGTGCATCAGCTCGACGATCTTGCCGGCCTTGCGCATATAGTCGAGTTCGGTCGGGCTTTTGACCGCGCGCTGCCAGTTTACAAGACCGGCGGCATCCTTGAAGCGGGCGTTCGGCAGATGTTTCCGCAAGGATGCAAAGGCAGCAGCCGAGAAATAATAATTGTCCATCTCAACGCCGAACGACAGGCCTGACCAGCCCCGGTCATCGACGATCTTCGACAACAGATCCATCGGATGCCGTTCGGTCGATTGAACGTAGTGGTCAGGATAACCGATGATGTTGTCCTGGGCGAGGTAGGCGGTGCGCTTGGCGCCATTGGCATCCTGCTTGCGGCCATACCAGATCGGCTCGCCTTGCGGCGGCACGAGCACGCATTGGTGGACATAGAAGGACCAGCCGTCATAGCCCGTCAGCCAATGCATGTTGGATGGGTCGGTGACGACAAGCAGGTCGATGCCTGCCTTTTCCATGGCGTCGCGGGTTTTGGACAGGCGCGCGGCATATTCCTCGCGCGTAAAGTTCAGCGTTACGCTCACGCTGCGTCTCCCATTTTCACACTGTTTTCGATGATTTGGCCGCTGCCGGCGTCTTTTGCGCGGGTAAAGGCGAGATTGGCGATGGCGGTGTCCTGCACTCCGGTGCCGGTCAGATCGGCAAAGGTGATGTCGTCCCTCGATACGCGCCCGCGTGCCTTGCCAGCGATGACAGCACCGAGCTCGGTGAATTCTTGATCCTGCGTTACAGGCCCCGCGGCGATAGCGTGGTGCAATTCACCGAGAATTTGGGTCTGCGAAAGCCGGTCTGCGATATAGCGCGCCCTGGAAAATACGGCCGGATCGATCTCGTTCTTGTGTTCGGCGTCCGATCCCATGGCCGTCAGATGCTGGCCTTCTTCAAGCCAGCCGGCAAACAGTATCGGCTTTTCGGCTGGCGTCGTGGTCACGACGATGTCGGCGCCCCGGACAGCGGTCTGCGGATCGGCCGCGGCGATGACCTCTATTCCGTGTTCGCGTGCCAGATCGCCTGCGAGCACCTCGGCCTTTTGATGGTCACGAGCCCAGATGCGTGCGGATTGAATGGGTCGCACCAGTTTCAGCGCATCGAACTGCAGACGGGCTTGCATGCCCGCTCCGAAAATTGCTGCGACGGAAGCGTGTTCGCGGGCGAGATGCCGTGCTGCGACCGCCCCGGCTGCGGCGGTACGCACATCTGTGAGATAGCCGTTATCGAGAAGAAGGGCCTCCACCAGTCCGGTCCTTGCGCTGAAGAGGATCATCAGCCCGTTGAGGCTCGGCAGACCGAGTTTGGGATTGTCGAAAAAGCCGGGGCTGACCTTGATGGCGAAACCGTCAAAACCCGGCACATAAGCCGTCTTTACATCCACCTCGCCACGAAACTCTGGTATATCGAGCCGCAAGATCGGCGGCATGGCGACCGCTTCGGTTGCGAGCGCTGCAAAGGCCTGCTCCACGCACTCGACTGCCGACAGGTCGAGCTTCACGACAGCGCGCAGATCTTTTTCGGTTAGGATCGTGATTTGGCTCATGCGGCAGGCCCTTCGATGATCGTCTTGTGAACCGCCGGATCGATATTTCCACCCGACACGATGATCGCGGTTGGGCCGGTGATGTCCACCTTGCCGAAGAGGATCGCCGCGAAACCGACTGCGCCGGCACCCTCGACCGTCAGACCTTCTTCATGCGTCGCATGGCGGATGCCGGCTGCGATCTCTTCCTCGGATACCAGCACGATCTCGTCGAGAAGAGATTGGCAGAGCGCAAATGTGATCCGGTTTTTCAATCCAATCCCCCCTCCCAGCGAATCCGCCAGCGTTTCTTCTTCCTGGATGGTGACGGGCCGCCCGGCAGTGACTGACGCATGCATGGCCGCGCCCCGCTGCATGGAAACGCCGATGACACGTGCCTCCGGCTTCAGCGCCTTCACCGCAACGGCGATACCGCCCGCAAGGCCACCGCCCGATAGAGGAACGAGAATTGTCTCCAGTTCAGGCATGTTTTCGACGACCTCGAGGCCGATAGTGCCCTGGCCGGCCACGACGTCGGCGTGATCGAAAGGCGGGATAGCGGTCAAGCCTCTGCTTTTGGTCAGGCGCTCCACTTCCTCCTGCGCATCATCCTGTGATCTGCCGACAATCCGGATTTCCGCGCCGAGCGCGCGGATCGCCTCCACCTTGTTTGCCGGCACCAGCGCCGACATGCAGATTGTGGCGGGGATGCCGAGTTTGTCTGCGGCATAGGCCACGGCCCGGCCATGATTGCCCGTCGAGGCGGTGACGAGGCCACGCTGGCGCGTCGTATCGTCTAGCGAGAGAATGGCGTTCATCGCGCCGCGCAGTTTGAAGGCGCCGATGGGCTGAAGGGTTTCAAGTTTGAGATGAACGGGATGACCACAGCGCTCAGTGAGAAAGTCCGAGCGAACCAGCGGTGTGCGCTCCACCTGTCCCGCAAGCCGCGCCGCTGCTCGCTTTATCGCGGCCAGTGAGACTGGAAGCAAGTTGTCGGCGGCGGATATGGACAGGTTTTCGCTCTTCATGATTGTCATGTTGAGAGCGAAATAAAATCATGTCAATTATTATATTGTAATGATTCAATGATTTTCGGCTGGCAACTTCAGCCGATTGACCCGATATCGTAGACCGGCGGCAGTTGCTCGAATGTCTGCCGCACGATGGTCAAAGCCCTGGCGAGGCTTGCATGATTGAGGCGGCCGCCGAGGCATATGCGAATGCCGCCGCCATGGCTAGGACCGGCAATAAATGGTTCTGACGGGGTTACCGCGACGTTCTGGTTCGTGAGCGCGCGCACCAGTCCGTCCTCCGTCCAGCGCCGCGGAACCTTCAGCCAGGCGCAGAGGGAGAGGGGGTGGGTCGACCCTATATGGTGGCCCAGTATGTCCATGGCGATTTTCTGCCGCGCACGGGCCTCGGTGCGCTGGACATCCAGCAGCAGCCGTGCCGTTCCGTTTTCGACCCAACGGGTAGCGATCTCGGCCGTGAGATATGTCCCGCTCCAGCTCGACACTCGCAGAATGGAGGCGGCGCGGATGGAATAGGCGGGTGGCACGACGAGATAACCGACGCGCAGCCCTGTCAACACTGTCTTGGTGAAGCTGGTGACGAAGAAGCCCAGATCAGGCAGCATTTCGGTGATGGATGGCAGATCATCCTCGATCATCGGACGGTAGACCTCGTCCTCGATGACAAAAATGCCGTACCGCTCGGCAATTGCGGCGATTGCCTGCCTTCGCGCTGCGCCCGACACATGCCCGGTCGGGTTGTTAAGCGTGGGAATGAGCACCAGAGCGCGGACACCTCCGGCTGCGCAGGCGGCCTCCAGCGCTTCGGGCAAAATGCCTTCTTCGTCGGTGGGTAAGCCCTTTAGGCTGAAGCCGAGAATATTAGACAGGCCGATAATGCCGTGGTCGGTCAGGTTTTCACAGAGCACCACGTCATTAGAGCGGATAATGCAGCTCAGAGCGAGAAAAATGCCGTGCGCCGCGCCATTGGTGACAAGAATGCGTTCTGGGCCGGCTGTCACGCCCATCATGCCAAGCCATGTTCTGGCCGTTTCGCGATGGCTCTCGAGGCCCGCGACCGGCCGGCAGGGGCGCATGAAGCCAGAATTATCACCATCGGCCATCTCGCGAAGAATGGCGCGCGAGGCATTTTCATGGTCATCGAGATAAACGCCGCGAATGATGGATAGATCGAGCACCTCGGTTGGGCTGTGATCAAGCATCATGCGACCAGCCCGCTCCGTCACCCGCGTCTTCACGAAGGTTCCGCGGCCAATTTCGCCGCTAAGATAACCTAGCCGCTCCGCCTCCTTGTAGGAAAGGCTGACCGTCTGGACAGAAAGGCCGAGTTCGCGGGCCAGATCGCGGTGTGTCGGCATGCGGTCCATCGGCTTCAGAACGCCGGCGTCGATATCAGCAATGATGCGTTCCGTCAGTGCAGAGTGTTTCGTTTCGCCTTTCTGCTTAGCTAGCGTCGGTCGCCATGCCACCGGTCTCGTTGTGGAAACTGGATCTGGGCTGGGTGAATTGGCTTGACGACGCATGAAATTGTCTCGTTTTCGACGAAGGTAATTTCATGACATTATGCATGCTTCTATAAAAAGATGAAGCCTTATGCAGCGCAGACAGCAACTGCGCTGCAAAGAGGCGCAGTTGCCGTCGAAATGAGCAGCATTTGCGACGTTGAAAACTGAAGCTGCCGATCAGATTTTCTCGCCGGCCTGGACCAGATCATCCATGACACTGCGGACAGCGGCTTCAGCAATGGCGATGATCTCGTCGACTTCCTCCCGGGTCGTAACGAGCGGCGGTGCAAAGCCCAGAATATCGCCATGCGGCATGGCGCGTGCTATGAGACCGCCGTTGCGCGCTGCCTTGGAAACGCGTGCACCCACCGTGAGTTGAGGGGCAAAACGCGTCTTTTTTTCCCGGTCCGCCACGAATTCGATAGCGCCCATCAGTCCCACGCCGCGCACCTCGCCGACGATCGGAAGCTGGGCGAACTTCGCCTTCAGTTGTTCCTGGAAATAGCTGCCAACGGCTCGTGCATTGCCTGGCAGGTCTTCCTTTTCGACGATGTCGAGCACGGCGTTTGCAGCCGCCGCTCCGATAGGATGGCCGGAATAGGTGTAGCCGTGGGAGAAGGCGCCGACGCGATCCGCGCCTTCCTCCATCACCTTGTAGACTTTCTCCCCGACGATGGCTCCGGAAAGCGGGAAATAGGCCGAGGTCAGGCCTTTGGCGACGGTGATCAGATCCGGCTCGATGCCGTAATGCTGTGAACCAAACATCGAACCCGTGCGGCCGAAGCCGGTGATAACCTCATCGGCAATCAACAGGATATCGTATTTTTTGAGAACCTCCTGAATGGCCGGCCAGTAACCTTCCGGCGGCGGTGTGATACCGCCCGTTCCGAGCACCGGCTCGGCGATGAATGCACCAATCGTGTCCGGTCCTTCGCGCAGAATAAGCGCGTCCAGCTCTTCCGCGCGCCGCCTCGAAAATTCCAGCTCCGTCTCACCGGCTTCTGCGCCCCAATAGTGATGCGGAACGCCTGTATGCAGGATGCCGGCCCGTGGAAGGTCCATATGGTCGTGATAAAAACTCATGCCGGTCATTGAGCCGGAAACCACGCTGCAGCCGTGATATCCCCGTTCGCGGGAGATGATTTTCTTCTTTTGCGGCTTGCCGCGCAGATTGTTGTAATACCAAACGAGCTTGGCCTGTGTCTCGTTGGCGTCTGACCCTGACATGCCGTAGAAGACCTTGCTCATTTTGCCTGGTGCCATTCTGACGAGGCGATCGGAAAGGATGGCCAGCTCATCCGTCGTGTGGGCGGCATAGGAATGATAATAGGCAAGGCGGTAGGCCTGGCGTGAAATCGCCTCAGCCACCTCGGTACGTCCATAACCGACATTAACGCAATAAAGACCGGCGAAACCGTCGATCAACTGCTTGCCGTGCGCGTCCTGAATGCGGATGCCCTTGCCGGTTTCGACAATGGTGGGCTCGCCGAGTTTGCCGCTGGCAAAATCCTTGAGCTGCGTGAAAGGGTGCAAAACGGCGTTTCGATCCATTTCCGCAATATTCTTGATGTCGATTGTCATAGGCGAGTTCCTTTTCACGCAGCCAAGTTGCCGAAGCAGACATATTTGGGTTCGAGATATTCCATGAGGCCATGACGCGAGCCCTCACGACCAAGTCCGGATTGTTTCCAGCCGCCGAAGGGAACGGGCGCGCCGGTAAATTTCGGCGTGTTGACGGCGACCATGCCATATTCCAGTTGATGCGTCAGACGCATCGCCCGGCCGAGATCGTTGGTGTAGAGATAGGCCGCGAGCCCCATCTCCGTCGAATTGGCGCGCCGCACGACTTCCCGCTCGTCATCGAATGGCAAGATCGCGGCAACCGGACCGAAGGTCTCCTCCCGCGCGATCAGCATGTCGTCTGTGACATCGGCCAGCACGGTCGGGTTGACGAAATTGCCGCCGAGCGGACTGTCCTGCCCGCCGCAGATGAGTTGTGCACCGGCAGAGAGCGCCTGCGCGATTTGCTTGCGGCACTTTTCAGCGACGGAGGGGCGTGTCATCGGCCCTATATCGATGCCAGCCTCAAAACCGTGGCCGACCTTGAGTTCGGCGCTTGCCTTGCCGAACTGACTGACGAAGCGGTCATAAATACCTCGCTGGACGTAGATCCGGTTGGCAGCGAGGCAGTCCTGCCCCGATGTTGCGAATTTCGCCCCGATGCAACCTTTTACGGCTTTGGAGACATCGGCGTCGTCGAACAGGATGAAGGGCGCGTGACCTCCAAGTTCCAGCGAGGCTTTCTTGATGGTCGCCGCCGATTGCGCCAGCAAAATACGACCGATTTCAGTCGAGCCGGTAAAGGAAAATGCGCGTACATCGGTGTGTTGCAACAGGCGGTGCGCAAGTGGTGCAGCGTGACCGGTGATAACCTGGAACACGCCGGCAGGCATTTCAGCTTCCTCAGCGAGCTTTGCCAAAGCGAGCGCCGAGAGGGGTGTTTCAGGCGCCGGTTTGACGATCATTGTGCAACCAGCGGCAAGCGCTGCGCCCGCTTTGCGGGTGATCATAGCAGAGGGAAAGTTCCAAGGCGTGATTGCCACGGTGACGCCTAGCGGCTGCATCTGGACCGAGACACGGCTGTCGGGCAAATGGCTCGGTATCGTCTCGCCGTAGGCGCGCTCGCCTTCGCCGGCAAACCAATCAAGGAAATTGGCAGCGTAAGCAATCTCACCAAGCGATTCCGAGAGCGGCTTGCCCTGTTCTGCCGTCATTATGACGGCGAGGTCATGCGCGTTGTTGCGCATCAACTTGCCCCATTCACGCAAGATCTGCCCGCGTTCGGTTGGAAGCTTGTCGCGCCAGTCTAGAAAGGCATTTTTCGCGGTATTGACGGCATCATCCGCATCCTCAAGCGAGCATGCCGCCACACCGATGAGATATTCTCCGGTCGCCGGATCAATGACACCGAGCGTTTCATCGCGAGCAACCCAACTGCCATGGAGAAAAGCGCGCTGCTCGATCAAATCGGGCCGCCGCAGGTTTTTTAATGCAGTGCTTGCAATACTTTTCATAAGGAGCTCCCGGTAGATTTACAGGGAGACTAATCAAGCGCATTGATCGGTTGACTGCGTTAATTATATCGTTCAAGCCGGAATTTCGCTTATTTTAGGTTCCATACGCAGGATTTGTGCATGCATACTCTCGATAGAGCGGACAAGGCGTTGCTTGAGGCCGTTCAAAAAAACAATCGCCTTACGTCGGAAGAGCTGGCGCAACTCGTCAATCTTTCGCCGACCGCATGCCAGCGGCGCCTCAAACGTCTGCGCGAAGATGGCGTCATCGAAGCGGATGTCGCCATCGTGTCGCCGAAGGCGGTTGGGCGAGGTATTACCATGATCGTGCTCGTTTCACTGGAGCGCGAACGCGCAGATATTGTCGATCGCTTCAAGGCGGCCATCCGCGCGACCCGGGAAGTGATGATCGGATATTATGTGACGGGAGACGCCGACTTCATTCTGGTCATCACTGCCAAGGACATGGAGGACTATGAGGCCTTTACCCGGCGGTTCTTTTACGAAAACCACGATATCAAGGGCTTCAAGACCATGGTCGTCATGGACCGGGTAAAGGCCGGATTCTCCTTTCCGATCGAGGTTTGACGACTTGCGGTTCACAGGTCTCGCCACCAGATGTCCGGGGTGGTTGAAAAGGCTGATGAATGTTTCCTGAGACCTCTCTACCCATCCAGACCTAGCGGCTAACCCTTCGCCGTTTTGAGCCTACGGATTTCGACGCCTATGCCACGTATCACAGGCGCGGCGACGCCTATCTCCCCTATACGCCTCGCGGAAAATTGACCTCGGTTAGGACAGGTTAACACGCTGGTCAATTTGCCGTTTCTTCGGCGTGGCGGGGGCAGCCTCCCGCGCCATGGAGGTGGTGGCATTCCAACGGTGTAAACAGGAAACAACTGCTTGGGATCGTTTTGAGGGCGGGCTGATTTCGGCGCTCCGCGATTGTTGAAGGCCTTGGCTCCTGCATCCGGTTTGGAGAAACCAATCGCCGCCACCGGAGTCGTTGTCCTGCTTATTTCTCATCGGTGCATTCTTGGAGTTTGCTTCGGCTGGATCCAAAAAGGTTGCGGAATGGTCACACCCTTTCTTTCGAGCGCAGGTTTTCCGTAAATTGCAACCGCTAAAGTTGTTGCGATGACGTGTCGGGATGTTATCTCTGCGTCAGGTTGAATCATTGAGGGGACGAGGGATGAAAAAGTTGGGGGCGATTTTGCTGATGGCTCTTTTGAGCGCATGTGCAAAGCCATCTGACGGACCGACCGCAGGCAACATCCGGTCTGCGACCCTGCCTCGAACCAACGAGAAAATTCCCGTCATCGAGCTGGCTAATGCATCGGCAACCACCGTTTCTGCTGGAAGCACGCAGAACGCCTCCGGGCCCGGCCTTAGCGCGCTTCGCAACACCGGTTACAACGCCCAGAGATTGCGGCGCGGCGACGTTATCGACATTACCGTGCTGGATACGGGAGAAGACGGACTTTTCTCCCCGACGCAGAGCAAGACGCTTAATCTCGGCCGCTTTACAGTGGATCAGAGCGGCTCGGTGAATATTCCTTTTGTTGGCAAACAGAGGGTTGTTGATTCCACACCCGAAGGGCTGCAATCGCAGGTCGTTGCCGGCCTCAAGGGGTCGGCCGTAAACCCGCAGGCCGTCGTTACTGTCGTCGATAAGCCGACGAGCGCCGTGATGCTCAGTGGTGCGGTGAAAAATCCCGGAAAGATCGTGCTCACCGCCCGGCAGGAGCGGGTGCTCGATGCGCTCAATCAAGCAGGTGGCCCTACTGTCGCTGCGGGCGCGGCCACGGTCACTGTCGTTCGCGGCTCGCAAAGGGCCAGCGCGCCTCTTGACCGCGTCATGCGGGAAGACCGTCAGAACATCCGCCTGTCACCGGATGATCAGATCATGGTCGATGGCGACGCGGCGAGCTACACCGCACTCGGCGCTTTCAAGAGTGCCGGTGAATTCCAGTTCGAGGCCGGAAAGCTGACCTTGGCGCAGGCCGTCGGCCGCGCCGGTGGCTTGCTGGATGACCGCGCAGACGCGCGCAATGTCTATGTCTTCCGCAATGAGATTGTTCAGGTTCCCGCCTCAAGGGTACCGGGCGCGAAAGGCCCGGTCGCGACGGCCACGACCATGCGGCCCGTGATCTATCACGTCAACATGCGCGACGCTTCCAGCATCGCCCTCATGCAGCTCTTCCAGATGCAGAAGGGTGATGTGCTCTATGCAAGCAACGCGCCGCTGGTGGATTCGGCAAAGCTGCTGACCGTGTTCCAGAAGAGTGTACCGACTGCGGCGGCGCCGCTTCCCGGCGGCGGCAACTGACCAATGAGGCGCTACAGAAGCTGTAAAGCCTCCATTGCCGATTGTGGGCGCAGAGCGGGATCATAATGGCAACAGGCCTGCGCAAAATCTGCGAGTCCTTGCGGTGACTGCGCCTTATCCGTTTCGATTAGCCGCCGGGCGAGCCTTCCCACGGCATATATGTCCTGATCCGGCTTTGCGGGTGCGCCTTGCATCTGTTCCGGCGGCGCAAATTCAGCCGAGGCCGCAAAACGCAGGCCCTTTTCCGCGTGTTTCCGGCCAATCTGCAGCGCGATGCCCAAGTCGCCCAGTCTTGCCGTTTCGAACTTGCCGTCCGACAGCAGAATATTGGCTGGGGTGACGTCGCAGTGCACATATCCAAGTGCATGTACTGCACTCAGGGCTTGCAGCACACGTCGAAGGATCACCATCGCCTGCGAGGCGACAATCGGTTGCGCAGATATGATCGATGCCAGTGAGTGCGCAAACCATGGCTGCAACAGGCCCGGCCGACCATCCGGCAACCGCAGAAGGGCGGATGTTTCCACGAGGCAGGGATGGCGCAGCGCGAGACCGATCTCGGCCTCGTCACATAAGCGTTGCAGCAGAACGGTGTCGTCCCTGCGGCCAGGCGGGACGGTTTTCAGCGCGTGCAGCGAGCCGAGATCGCGGTGGCGCAATTGGAGCAAAAGTGTCGTCTCGCTCTGGTAAGCTGTGAAATTCACGGCAAAGCTGTCCGCAATCCAGTCCGGTTTTTCGCCGGAAATATCTGGTAATTTTCGATCCAGTGCATTTCGGATCTGGTTGATCAGGTCTTGCTGCTCCTGATAGCTTCTTTCGCGCGTGCCCTCATGGCGGATGCTTTGCCATAGATCGGAAAAACGTGCGGCTACCTCCGAGTAGGCAGGTTCATTGTTCACGCCGGTTTCCAATCACAATAGCGCTTATATTCTCGCGGGCGTTTTCGATCAGCGCTTCCTGGACCAGGGCATTGGCGCAATCCTTGACCGGGGTGTTGAAGACGATCTCGGCAATGGCGCGTTCCCGGAGGATCTGCACCAGCGGGTAACTGCACAACAGGACCCTGTCCTGCAAACCCCACTCCTCGAAAACGATGTCCGGCCGGAACTGCTGGGAAAGCCCGACACATTGCGAAAGTTGCTTTCTCATGCCGACAACGACGTGATCGCGCGAAAGCGGGTGCATGGTGCCGTTTTTCAGGAGATAGGCGCGCGCATCACCGGACCACAGGACGCTCAGCCTGCGGCCGATGATCGAGGCGATGACAACGCTGGCCATCGGCCTGACATCGGCACCGGTCGTCTGGCGGGAGAGGAGCAGGCTGTTTATGGTGCCGAGCTTTCCCCTGATCTGTTGCGCCATCCTCTCCGGGTTTTCGACATCTGGCGTTTCCGCAAGAATATTCGTGGCGAAACGGGCGGCCTCTGCGGCGCTGTGTGAGTCACCTTGTCCATCCGCTATGGCGAAGAGGGACGGTGTCTGGGAAACGAATAGAGCGTCTGCATTCAGCGAAAGCCGCGTGCCCGGGTGTGTGGCATAGCTGTAGGTCACAGATGACGGCTGTTCCGCTGCCGGCGCAGGCGCTGGCACCACGGGCGGCATTTGCTGCTTTGTTTTCGCTTGCGCCGGTGCTGGAATTGGCGCTGGCGCTGAATGGTCCTCGTCGCCCTTTCCCGGCATGTCGCTAAAGAGACGCAGGAAATCGGACGCTTTGGGTTTGCCGTCAAATTTGAGGCCGCGGGCACGACGGCTGACGGGATCGATATACCACCAGAGGCTCGTCGGCATACGGCCGCGCACCATTTCCGGCACATCCTCCTCTTCCCGCGGCTTTGGCAGACGTAGTTTTTTGATCGAAGTCATAAACCGGGAGATGTCGAAATCGCCGGTCATCGATGTCTCCGCCAGCGCCTCCGCGGCCATGAACCAGGTGTCGTCGAGATAGAGGCTTCGTGGATGTTCGCGGAAGCCATTGAGCTGCGCGATTATGGCGAGCGGATATTTGCGTCCCACCCGGTCAGAACTCGGCATCATTACACCGACATAGGCGCAGTTTCCCCATATGCCGCGCTCGATGATGAAGCGTATGGGTGGCGACGAAGAGAATATTTCGGGCCATCGGCCCATAAACATATCCGCACAGGCGTGCATGCCGGATCGCATCCAGCCGTCAAAGGTACCGACCAATTCCCGCTCGAGCCC
Organism: Rhizobium sp. AN68; assembly: GCF_030758035.1. Taxonomy (NCBI): domain Bacteria; kingdom Pseudomonadati; phylum Pseudomonadota; class Alphaproteobacteria; order Hyphomicrobiales; family Rhizobiaceae; genus Rhizobium; species Rhizobium sp. AN68. Next base: position 2,058,185 of record NZ_JARWMI010000002.1, read on the forward strand.
ATCGGAGATGAAATCGCCATGGCTTGGAACCTTGCCGAAGAAACCGATGCGATCGCTTTCCGTCGCCGTTTGCGTGGACCTTGATGCCTGATCGGCCATCAGTTGCGATGACCCGCTGTCGTTATCGTGCCTGCCTTCATTCTAATCCCCTCCTTTGAAACATCAGCATTCCGTTCCGTCACTAGAACTGCGCGGGGCAGGCGAAGCTGGCAATTGCATCCAGCTTGAACGGATTGAGAACCGAGCCGAACTGAATATCGAATTCGGCAGCCTGTCCGCCATTCTCAAACCGCACCCGCAGCAGATCACCCGACTGGTTCTCGATATCGGCACCGTCGAACAGCCGGAAAGGCGACCAGTCGCCATTTTCGGTTTTGGCCTGCTGCCAGCCGCCGGGCTGGAAGGCGATGCGCGACAGGCTTGCCGTGTTTTCGCGCGAGGGCCAGGTGATCGATTTCGCCTGGATCGGACCATGATAATAAACCACCCGCTCGCCCTCGATCTCCAGCATCACCGCGCTGGAGGCATTGGTGAGGGACACGGGTTTGACATTGATCGAAACCGCCGGCGTCTCGCTCCCATTCGGGAAAAAGGCGCGCGAAATCTTGTCGGCATTTTCGAATTGGGCGACGGCGCTGCTGGGAAGGCCGGCCGCGCCAAAGGTACCTTTCCAGCTCCATGGGGTCGTCGTTTTGTCGACAAACGGCTCCATGCGCTGTTTGAAGAAGCTCTGGAAAACCCCTGCCGGGCCGAAGAGACGCGTGAAATCCGCAATGGCGACATCGCGGGTGGAGGTTCGGTCGAAGGGATAACGACCGGTCACGATCGAAGAGCACAGGGAGGCTGAATCTGATGTCCAGAGTTCGGCGATGCGGCTGCGAGCGGACTTCACCGCGAGCGAGCCGACATCCGCCGCCACGCCTGCCACCCAGACGTCGAGCGGTGCCGGCAGTTCGCGGGCCTGCTGCAGCAGGTCCTGATTGGCCTTGGTGAGCTGGCTGTCCACGTCGAACACCTTGGCCACTTCATCGGAGGTTGTTGCCGAGCGGGCAAGCTGTTCGTTCAGCAGCTTGAAATGCGCGAGCAACTGTTCCGATGGCGAACCACCGGTCTTGTCGCCATTGACCTGCTCGCCCGTTGTGGCTGCGCCTTTCGTCGCCAGCATGTCGCGCAGTCTCGCATAGGGATCGGACGCATTCACCGAGGCCGCCAGAACGGCTGTGGTTGCGTCACTTTCCGCAGCGGAGGCGAGGGTGGCGGGGTTTGCTCCGGGGCGGAGATCGGTCGCCTCCGCGATCGATCTGGCAGCCTCCATCACGATATTGCGCTCATTGGCAAGCGCGCGGGTGGTTTCCACTGCGTCGCCGAGGGTCTGGGACGGCTTGACCCGAAGGTCGGCCAGCGTATCAGCCCATTTTTTCTCGAAACGGTCGAAATAGATTTGCAGCGCGGCCTGCGCCACCTGCTCAACAGTCGCGCCCTTGATGGCATCATCAGAACCGCGCACCCAACCTTCGGAAAGTGCGATGCGGGCGGCATGCGCGACTTGCGGAATGACGACACTGTGATATCCATCCGCCGTGAAGAGGCCTTCTATGCCCTCCGCCATAGGCGCTTTGCTGCGACGCTCGAAAGCACGCTCCCCAAGAGGACCGAAAGCCGTTGCGGGTGTCCATTCCATCAATTCGCGCACCTGCGGAAGACCGGCGAGAATATCGTAGGCGCGTGTGCCAATCGCTTGATCGCGGATCGTTTCGCGGGCGGTAGCGATGAGCCGCGCATCGAGCTCGATCGGGGCAAGCACGCCGTTGGCCAGCGCCTTTGCGTGCTGGTCCAGCGCTTCTCTCACCGCAGCCCTACCATCTCCAGGGTAAAGCGATGCGAACATCTGATGCGTCTGCACGGTCAGGAAATCGCGGTCCAGTGCACCCATCCCGCCCAGCATTCCATAGAGTTTCAGCGAATTGAATGTGCGGGTGACATCCTTCTCGTCCTTAAGCTGCTTTTGCAGCTGCACGATCATCCGCGGCAGCAGCAGGGCGTTGAGCGCGCGCTGATAGGCGTCACGCTGGCGCCCGGCAATCTTGTCCTCCTGATCGAGACCGAAGCTGACATTCCAAATGCGTTCGCGGGCAAAGCCGGAATTGGCATCGCGCAGATTGTCGAGCGCGGGGAGGATGCGCAGGAAATCGGCATCTGCGACGTCTCGTACGGGAATTCCCTGAACGAGTTGCTCATAAGCGCCAAGTTTGCGATCCGCTTCTGCGAGCGCCTGTGTATTGGCGAAATAGGTGAAAATCCAGCCAGTAAAGACAATGGCGACCGCGGCGGCGGATGCGCCATAGGCAATGCGCCGCACCAGCAATTGCCGCCCGGAAAGGCGTTTGTCGCGCATCACCAATGCGGCTTCGGGAAAGATGACGTCCTTGAACAGCCGCGAGAGGAAGTAGCTGCGGCGGGTTCTGGGGGCTGCGGGAGATCCTTCCGTTTCGGGCTGCGTTCCCGACGCGAAATAAACACCGCGCAGAAGCGGTGCCTCAATGAGAGGCGAACTCGCGCAAAGCTCGGAAAGGGCTTCGTGCAGGCGGTCCTTCAGCCGCGCCAGCTCGGCCGGAAAGCGGAAGATGCGTCCGCGTATCTCCGCATTCTGTTCCTGCTGCAGGCGTTCGATCAGCATGGCATCGACCCGCTGCTGCAGCAGCTCGAATTCTTCCGTCAGGCGTTGCGGGAGGTTTTCGGCGGAGTAGCTCTCATCCAGCTTAAAGGTTGTGCCCCATACCTGCTGACGATCGGTCTTGTTGAAACCGTCGAAGAATTCCACAAAACCATGCAGCAGGTCGGCCTTCGTCAGAACGATATAGACCGGGACCCGAGCGCGCAGATATTCGTCGAGTTCCGAAAGCCGCTGACGGATGGAGCGCAGTTCCTGCCGCTGTTCCTCGGGATCACGGTTGAGCAGATCGGGGATGGAGAGGGTGACCAATGCGCCGTTGATCGGTTGAGAGCGGCGATATCGCCTCAGGAGGCTGAGAAAACCTTCCCAGCCTGCCTTTGAGGATCCGTCGAGGTCATCTTGGGTGGTATAGCGACCGGCAGTGTCGATAAGGATCGCCTCGTCCGCGAACCACCAGTTACAGTTGCGCGTGCCGCCGATACCCTTCACCGCATTTTCACCAAGCGCATCGCCAAGCGGAAATTGCAGGCCGGAATTGGTCAGCGCCGTCGTCTTGCCGGAGCCGGGCGCGCCGAAGATCACGTACCAGGGCAAGTCGTAAATGTAACCGAAGCGCTTTTTCGTGACGCGCCGCAAGAGCGCGAGCGCTTCCTTCAGGCGTGTCTGGATTTCGCCGATTTCCGCCTGTCGATTGGCCAGCGCCTCGCGCTCGATACTGTCGACAAGTTCCTTGTCCTGCTTGCGACCGCGGTAGATAGTGACGACGATGTACACAACCCATATGGCGACGATGGTGCCGATGGCGATGAGCCGGGCCTGCACCGTGCCAAGCGGTTTGAAATCGCCGAGCGCGATCAGATAGCCGTAGAACCAGATGACGACGCAGAGCGCGATCACCCATAAAAGCGAGAGGAAACGCCGGCCGACGAGGGCCGCATAGCTCTCGACATAGGAACGGATCGTATAAAAATAGCTCAATGGATTCATGGCTGGGTCTCTTCCGGCTGCTGTCCCGGACTGTTCTGTATAGGCGGCGAAAGAATGCCGGCGTCGCTCAGTTTTTCATCGGGATTGGTCAGGACCATGATTTCTGTTCGGCGGTTTATCTGGCGGCCTTCCTCCGTCTTGTTGTCGGCGATCGGGTCGCTGTCGGCCCGGCCTTCGGTCAGGATCGCTTCAGGACCGGTGAATTGTGAAAGAATGTCTCCGACGGCCTTGGCGCGCGCCTCGGAAAGGTGCCAGTTCGATGGAAACTCCACGGTCTTGATCGGTACGGTGTCGGTATAACCGATGACGACGGCACGGAATTTTTCAGCCGCAAGCGCGCCGCCGATCCGCTGGATAAGATCGCGGAACTGCGGACTGACATCGGCGCTGCCTGTCGTGAACAGGCCCGAATTGTTGATGCGAACCCGCAGCCGCCCGTTCACATCCGCAAGGGTCACGAGCTTCTTGTCGACTTCGGGCTGCAGGAAGGCCATCAGCTTTTCAAGCCGGGACGGTTGTCTCGGCTCCACGATTTTGGGTGGATCGACGACGCGGGGAGTTTCCACTTTAATTGGCGGCGGCGGTGCAGGAGGGCTTGCGATCAACACGCTCGGTGTTTCGTTCGGCGGCAGATGAGCAAGTCTTTCGAAAGTGACATCGGAGGCGTTGTTGAGCGACAGTGTGAAGAAGAGATAACCAAGCGCAAAGGCGAGCGCCATCAGCGACAGCAGGGTCCATAGCGCAGCCATCGTGCGCAAAGGCGTATGTCGGGCATCGACGCCTTTCCAATGCGGAGACAGCTCCCGTTCGAAGGCGCCATATTGGCCGATCAGCGTCTTGTAGAGGCTGTCGCGGATACGCGAGAGCTCCAGCGCACCCTTTGGCGAAACGCGGGTGCGTCCTTCAAAAGCCAGCGACAGGCACAGATAGATCAGCAGTAGCAAATCCTTGCTGGCGCCGGGCGACTGGTGGAAATGGTCGAGAATGTCGAAAACCCGGTCGCCACCGGTCACGTCATTGTGGAAGGTGGAAACGAGGCCGGAGCGCGCCCAACCTGCCCGCACACCCCAGGGCTTGCTGAGAATGACATCATCCACCGTCGCACAGACGACATAATGCGCAGCCCTTGCCCGTTCGGGGCTGATGCGGGCGGAGGCGAGGTCCCGTTCATAGCGTGTGATTGCTTCAACGCAGGCGCGGCGAAGCTGGTCGGGGTCCGGCTCGGCATCGCTGAAGCGCAGCAGATGTGCGAGGTTGAGAAGGGGAGCCGCCGATTGCACAAGTGTCGGCACCTCCTCTCCGCCGAAGTGGAAACCGGTCAGCAGTTGGTCGACCGGCAGGGTGGCCGCTTTCCCCCTGGCGGGGCGGGCCTGCTCGTCGGTCTCGACGATGTCTTCGAGGATCGCCGCCATGTTGCGGGCGTTCTGGTTGCGCCGGCGACTTTCCTCGGTGATCTCGACCACTGTCGGTAAATCCTGCCAGGAAGAAGGGTTTTCCGTGCTCATTCGCGTAACGCCCACATTTCCATTTCAAGCCCGGGGAACTCGCCCGCCAGATGCAGGGCAATGGCACCTGAGGTATCAAGCTGTTTCCAGAGCGGCGATTGCGTGTCTATCTCGAAATAGACGGTGCCGGATCGATAGGGCAGTTGCCTTGGCAGGACCGGCAGGGACCGCACGGGAATGCCCGGCAGCGCCACATTGACCAGTTCGGAAATCCGCTCCACTGGCCCAACCTTGATCTGAGCCGGCAGACGGCGGCGAATATCCTCAGCGGCCATGTCCGCGCGCACGGCAAGCACGAAACCGGCATCGCGCAGAAGCGCGCGGTCGTGGATGGTGCCGACGCGGACGCCGTGGCGGCGTTCCACCAGTTCGATGGCCACAGCCGCCTGTTCCAGAACCGCTGACAGCGATGTGCGCAGATCATCAAAAACCGCACCGAAGGTGGCCTTCAGATCTTCGTGCCGATAGGGCGGGAAATCCGTCGCCCGTTTTTTGTCCGTAGTGAAGGTGGCAAGCTCTCCGGCAAGCTGGATGCAGTCTTCGTAAAAGCGGATGGGGTGAAAACGTGTGGCGTTGGCACCGCGATGCGCCAGCAGCGGATCGGCCCGGTTGAGGATCTGCAGCAGGAAATAATCGCCCACTTCCGCCGTTCCCCGGATCGTCGGGTCGCCGATGCGTTCGGCAATCGCCTGGGCGCGATGGCGCACGATCCCAAGAAGCTCCGTCAGCAATTCGTTGAGGCGGGGCGCTGCTGCACAGCTGAGACAGGGGGGAATGAAATCTGGGTCGAGAATGACCGCACGGTCGGAGCGGACCTCGATCACTCGCGCCAGCCCGATGAGATCGTAACCGGAAAGATCGTCACCGGTTTTGAGGAACTTCAGGCTCAGGCGGCCGACGTCGATCGGGGCCACGAAATCCGTCTCTATATTTGTATCGGAGACTTCATAGGTAGATGCGGTGAAGCGCACATTGTTGATGTCATTGCGGCCGCTGGTGGACATATCCGCCTTGCCCGGCTGCCGGGCCGGCAGGGCGAGATAGATGATGGCGTTCTTGACGCTTTCGTCGAGATCGAGCGGTGGCGGCAGGTCGGAATCTTCAGGCGCTTCGAAAGGTGTCCCATCGGGAAGAACGCCGCGCAGGTTCGACAGAGCGAATTGCCCTATCGACAAGGCGCTGCGATCGACGCCGATTTCGGCAATGCCCCAGGGATAGGGCGAGAGGTTGCGCGTGGTGTTGCGCACCAGGCGTTCGGTCCAGCGGTCGGATTGCTGAAAATGCTGGACGCGAAGAAACATGCCCTCGCTCCAGGCAACACGGTTCTCATGTCTCATCGTGGTTATCTACCCCCTTTGCGCCGGCCGCTATAGCGTCAGGCTTCTGCGTGGGCGCGGTCTCACCGCGCGCTGCCCGCTGCAGGAACTGTCTGATGGGCAATGGACGGCCATTTTCCTCAAATTGCTTTTTGTACGTGGACCAGTAATCGGTCTTCATGATTAGACCCTGCCAGTCCCTGCGGCCGATTTTCGCCCGGAGATCGTTGCCGGCATCGATGGCGGCTTCGAGAAGCCTTGGTTCGAGCTTTTGCGTGCAGTTATGGATCAAGGTTTCAAGAGATGCGGCGAGACGCCGTTGCTGGTGGATGAGCATTTCCACCCGCTCGCTCAGAGAGGCTGACGAACCGTGGCCGGCGCGCTCGCTTTCAATGTCGAGAATGGCCAGACAATCGGCACTCTCCCGCTCCAGCGCGGTCAGAAGATCGCCAATCTCCTGCGCGGTCGAAGCATCAGCATTTGATGCTTTCTCCAGAGTCAGCTCTTCGCTTGCCTCCGGAAAAACACTGTCAAAATCTTCGCTACTTGTGGCCGAAACCGGGCGTGAGATCATGACCGGCGTGTTCAGTGCGTCGGTATGTTCGTGCTCATTGCTCGCAAGCGGCTCCTCGTCCCAGTTGTCAGGCAGAACGGTGCCGATTCCACGCGCCGAGGGCGGCTCGCTCCACCCGATCTCGACATTTCGCGAAATGGATTTGGCTTTCCGGTTCGCGCCCTCGCGCCATGTTTCGGACCAGTCATCGGGCGAAGTGGTGTTGCCCATCACGCCGCCGGCCGAACGGCCGTTCGGGGCGATATCCGCAAGGATCGCCGAAATGGTGAGCGGCTCGTCACTCATCCGCAGGGATGCGTCGGGATCGGAGAAATCCAGCTCGGCATCGCCACTGATGGCGACCTGAAAAACCTGCCCGCCAATGTTGATTTGCGAACCGTCGCGGAGACGTGCGCTTTCGCCTTCGAGCAGCAAGCGGCCATCGACCAGCGTGCCATTCGCACTCTGGTCCATTATCGTGAAGCCTTCGCCATCCCGGTTGAGCGTGCAGTGTTGCTTGGAAACGCGCCGTTCATTGTCGTCGATCTGCCAGTCGCACTCACGCGACCGGCCAATGACCCGGCGGCCGCGCTCGAAGGTCCACTGACTGGCTCTTGCTGCTTCGATATTGCGTGTGTTCTTGAGTGCAAGCTTCATATCCATGCCCTCATGCGGAAATCGCCGAGCCTTCCCGCTCGGTCACCACAGCGTCAGCGCTGTCTTGTTGGGCGGGTGCCACGCGAGCCCAGCTATTCCAGCCGAGACGTGCGGGCGCATCGGACTGGCCGAGGCGGCAAAACGGGATATCCTCCTTTTTCAGGATCACCTGGACATCGAAGTGCAATGCGCTTCCGACGAACAGGCGTGTCAGAGAAAATATTTCCGCAAGCCGTTTCGAACCGGGCGTCAGGGCCAGGTAATCCGCATAGGCGACAGGACCGATCACGACCCGGAAGCCGCCGCTCATATCTTCGACAGCGCTTCCCGCTGTGGTGTTCTTTCCGAGCCTCAGTCCTGATGCCTGCCCGAGTTGGCTTTGTTCATGAAGCGGCAAAGCCACCCATCGCCGGCGAAACTGTTCGATATGGACCGGAAGTCCCGTGAATTCGCAAAGCATTGATGTCAGGGCCGAAACGTTGCGATTGCGGCCCGCCAGAAGGCCGCTGAAACGCAGGAGTGCATCTTCGCTCACGCCTGCCTTCTCGACCAGACCGGCGGTGCGGAACCCGGTGAGGGCGAGCAGTGTTTTGCGGAAACCGTTATCCCGTTGCTCGAGCGACCAGCGCAGGCCCCTTGCGAGGCGGTATTTTTCCGTCGCGGATACGAACAGTTCGCTGAACCTTGCCGCGAACAGATTGAAGAAGCTGGCCAGCGCGCTCGAACGATTGCGTTCTTCCCTTTGCAGCAGTTCGCCATAGGTCGGCGGCAGCGAACCAAGCGGCCCGACGATGGGCGCGAAGGCTGATTTCAGTTCGGCATTACCGCGCTTGCGGCTGAAACCGCTGACTGCAAGTGGTGTCGGCTGTATTCCGCCATGAGCACCGATGACAATCGCGTTATCCGCCGAAACGAACTGGGCAACGCGAAAAGCGGTTGCAGGGTCAAAACGACCGGGATCGTCGCTGAGAAGCGCCGCCTGACGGTCTTTGATGGTTGGCGTCTGCTGTTCCATACCCGTCTCCTAAAGCAGTGGCCGGTCGGCCGCGCGGGCTGGCCAGCGGGCAATCGGTTTGGAGTGGCCGCGCATCGTCGCCGTCAGTCGCGTGAAACTGTTGATCGAGGTGTAGAGCCCGAAGAAATGGTTGAGGACGCCGGCGAAAACAAATGCGGCAGGTCGCGCGATCAGCGCGGGGTCGAACTCCACGGTGATATCCGTTCCCGGCACCATGGCCGAGCCGATCCGGGCATGGGAATTTTGCGCCTCGACATTGCTGATCGCCTCCACGAGCTGCCTGGTTTCCGGGCTGTCCCTGAAGGAATATAGCGACAGAATGTCCTTCAGCGGTGCGCCGCCGCTGTCGGTGAGGGACAGATGGTTGAGAAGAAGATGCGATATCAGCCGCCATTCGCGCGCCGAGCGTTCGTTGACGCGGATCGCCGCTGTCGGCGGCATCAGCGCATGGACTGATTTCACCGCTTCATTGCCGGTTGAAAGCTGCAGGAAGGGATGCCCGCCGCCAAACGGAAGCTGGCTCGGTAGCTCACGGTTGATGCAGAGGGTATCGATGCTCGCCACCACGTCGAGCGGCCCCAGCGGTCCGCGCTTTTCATCCACGAAGGCGATGTCCGTATCGGAAGAGCCGTCATCATCGAACCGGCGCTGTATCTGCCAGAACACATTCGCACCATTGTTGCGTTGGGTGCGGCCGAAGAAGGGAGAGGTTTTCTCGCTCTGCCCGGATCGGCTGGTCAGCTGGACGTTTTCGACCGCGTATATCTCGCGTGTCCGCTGGCGGCGTGCATCGGGTAGCAGGCGGTATTCGGTCCGGGTTCCGTCCAGGCTGAGCGGTTCGCAGCTTTGCTTGAAGAGGTTGATGACCGGGGAGGCGTTCACTACGAAATCCTTGACCGACACCATGCGCTCAAGCTGCGCATCGGCGGCATCCAGATAGATATAAAGCTCGCAATCACCGCCGCTCCATCTGTGCAGCCCGTCAATATCGAGAAAGAGAAACTTCTGTGGCAGCGCGAAGAATTCGGTGAGGAGCCGGTATCCGTCAAAGCTGTTGGCCGGATAGGGCAGCATGGCCTGATCGCGGGTGAACCCGGAAGGCCTGAGATTGCCGGCCGGCAGGAAGATGGCTTCCTTGTCCTCGGAATGACGGGCAAGCGCCATGCCGACGCAATGGTTGGTCAAAAGCTCGTAAAGTGCTGTCGCCTGCTGCCATGCGGCGGACAGGAAGAGCTGGAGTTTCGTCAGTCCCATTTCCGGGAAACTACCGCCGCGCGGGGCCGTGCTGCGCAGCGAAAGCCGCAAACAGCTGGCCGTGCCGGCAAAGGACGCCGAAAACGGCGCGTCGATCGGCTGACCGGTGAGCGTCGCAGCTGCGATCTCCAGTGGAACGATCTCGACGTCCTGCGTGGTGCGGAAACGGCAGCTTTCGCCGCCGACCGGTTCGGCGAGAATTTCGCTGTGACGGGGAAGCGTCTGCACGGTTGCCAGCACCGGGCTCGGAGCGAATTGCACGACGCTCATCGAAGGGATCGGGGCAAGATAATGCGGATAGAGCGTTTCCAGCAGACTGTCCGACAGTTCGGGAAATTCGTCATCCAGCTTCTGGCGCACCCGGGCGGCGGAATAGGCAAAGCTCTGGATCAACCGCTCGACATGCGGATCGTCGGCGACATCGCCCGTCATCCGCAGCCTGCCGGCGATCTTCGGAAACGCCGCCGCAAAACGGGATGCGCGCTTTCGCAGCGCAAAAAGCTCGTCATTGTATTTTTCGAGAAAGCCTTCAGCCATTCGTCGCCTCCACCAGAAATTGTTGCGTGGAAGGATCGATCCGGGATTCAAAGCTGATCGGCGGCATGCCTTCCTGAAGGCGGAAGCTTGCCTGTATGCGCATGCGAAGCGCCCGGTCACCATCCGTGCGGTTCTTCAGGATCGTCACATGCACGTCGGCAAGGCGGGTTTCGAACAGGGAAATCCGCCGCTCGATGCTGCGAGCGAGCCGCGCCTTGGAGGCATCCGTCACCAGATTGGCCGAAAGAATGCCGTCCACCCCATAGCTCACGAGCGCGTCGGACAGTTCCTTGAGTGCTGCCGGCGGGCCGGCCGGGTTGCGACGGGTATTGAGCAATGCCTCGAGATCGCGGCGGATCACCTCACGCATCTCGCGCGCCTGATCCTTCAGGCTGAGAAGCATATCCGTTTCCTCATCCGGTGCCTCATCGAGCAGCCGGTCCAGAACCGAGCGAGACAGCGTCCTTTGCCATGGGCGATATTGCTCCAGCGGATCAACCACGGGCGATCTGCCTTTCTTCGTCGCAGAGGGCAGAAAGAGCGCCGATCTCGTGGAACGGCACCACATCGTCGCCGATGAGCAGGCAACGCTGTCCAAAGCCCGTCGCAAGTGGCTGGTTGCCTTCGCTCCAGCGAGTCTCGCGACCAAGAAGCAGGCCGACATCGTCGCCCGCGCCATAATAGATCGCAGGAAGCAGCACGGTTGCGACTGCCCCGTCGCGCAACGTCAGTTCGGCGCCGCGAAAGGCCAGATCGCGCGGGCGGCTCATGGGGTCGATGGCAAGGCTTTCGATGCGCCCGTAGTCGATCCAGAGATAACGGCCGCCATTGGTCAGGACTTCGAGCGCATGCGGAATCCGGTCGTCCAGATCGCGGATGTCGCCAGCGCTCTTGCCATCGTGGCCGATTGGCACATTGCCGCGTTTGTCATCGAGTTCAGCAAGTGCTGCTCTGGCGGCATCCGCATCGTCGCTGCGTGCGGCAATATTCGCCCGGATGGCCAGCTGATCGAGTTCGGAAGGGCCGCCGGGGAAATCCGGTATCGCACCGTTCTCGAACCATGCATTGCGTGCGGCCATAGCGCGCAGCTGGTGGCGAAAGAGGGAAAAACCGACGCTGTCTTGCGGCGAAAATGTTGCGGCCAGATTGCATTGCGCATCGGCTTTTTCATAGTCGCCAGCGAGGACCAGCAGGTCGATGTAGAAATGGCGGCCATCCTTGTCGGTCGGCTTGGTTTTCACATGGTCCCGCGCCAACCCGATTGCGTCTTGCAGCTGGTTATCATCCAGGAGGCGAGAAATATCGTCGCGCAGCGTCATGCGGATATCCTTTGCGGCTCGGCTGAAGACCGTGATGCGGTGGTGGCCGGCATCATGGTTTCGGCAATGAGGTGGAAGCTCGTGGAGACGTCATCGAGCTGGAAATGTGGTTGAAGGCGCACGGTGCAGGAGAATGTTCCGGGCTTGCCGGGAACCTCGAAGACATTGATCCCCGCAGAGCGCAGCGGATAGCGCGTGCGTAACGCCGCCTCCGCATCGTCGTTGCCGAGCGTATAGGAGGAAAGCCAGCTTTCCAGTTTGCGCTCGATTGTCTTGGCATCGCTGAGCTGGCCGATGTCATCGCGCATGATGACCTTGAGGTAATGCGAGAACCGGGAGGCACACAGCACATATTGCAGCATGGCAGCAAGGCGGGCGTTCTGCCTCGCCGCTTCGGTGGAATAATGGCCGGGTGCATGCAGGGACTGGTTGGCGTTGAAGATCGCCATGCCGGAAAGATAGGTGGTGGAGACGGGCACGATGCCGAGGTCGGAAAATTGCTGCTCCTGCCCTGGTGTCAGCTGCACCTCGACAGGCGGCTGTGCGGAAAGGCCGTTGCTCTCGATACCGAGATCGAGCGGCGGCAATTGCCGGGCAGAGAGCATGCCGCCATCCACGGCGTCCTGCGTCACACCGCGCAGATCAGCGAACCAGCCGGAATCGACGAAATTGCGCACCACAACCGTTGCGAAGGCAAAGGCGGCGTTGCCCCACAAAAGGGTCTCGCCGCTTTCCGACACATGCTCGCGGAATGGGAATCCGTCATCCCTTCCGCGCGCATAGGGCCTGTAGGGAGAGCGTAGCAAAACGCGCGGTGCTACTAGGCCTACGAAGCGTGAATCGTCCCGTGCGCGAAGCGCATTCCACCGCAGCCGCGATCTCTCCTGTTTCAGCCAGGAAAAGTCATGGACCCGACTGAGTTCCGAAAAGTCCTGTAGGCCAACGGCGGAGGGCGAAGCCGCCGCTACGAAAGGGCAGAAGGCGGCCGCAGCCACCATGCCGATCTGTGACAGCGTTGTGATGGAATCGGCACCATCAAGATCATCAGGGGAAAAGGCGTAGTCGCCGATCAGAAGGCCGACCGGTTCGCCGCCCGGCATGCCGAATTCGCGGTTATAGACGACCTCGAAAAGATGGCTCTGGTCGAAATCGGTGGCGCGTTCCGTGTTGCGGGCAAGGTCGCGCCAGCTTGCGTTCAGCAGTTTCACCTTCACGTCGGTGCTGCGGGCCGCCTCGCTCACGACCATGGCAAGCCCGCGCCATCTCGCCTCCATCGCTTGAAAATCGGGATGGTGGAGAATGGCGTTCACCTGCCCGTTCAGCGCATCATCGATGAGGGCGATGAGCTGGTCGGCGAAAATGCGGGCGTCCGGAAAGGACTGATGCGCCATGAGCGGGCTCCGGATGATGAACGGGGCCGGGGTGGCCGAGCACCCCGGACCCAGGCTCAGTTCTTCGACGGAATACGGGCGACCATGCGCAGCGAGGTCGTCAGTTCTTCCATCTGCAACCAGGGCCGCATCCATGCGACCGCATTGTAGGCGCCGGGTTTGCCGGGCACTTCCTGCACGGTCACCTTGGCATCGCGCAGCGGATATTTGGCGCGGCTTTCCTCACCCGCTTCGTCATTGGCGTTGACATAGTTAGCGATCCAGCGATTGAGCCAGACTTCGCAATCGGACGCTTCCATGAAGGAGCCGATCTTGTCGCGCCCCATGACCTTGAGATAATGCGCGAAGCGCGACGTAGCCATGATGTAGGGCAGGCGGGCCGAGACGGCGGCGTTGGCCGTGGCTTCCGGCTTGTCGTAAAGCTTCGGCTTATGGGCTGTCTGGGCGCCGAAGAACACCGCGTAGTCAGTGTTCTTGTAGTGGCAGAGCGGCAGGAAGCCGAGTTTGCCGAGTTCGGCGTCGCGGCGGTCGGTGATGCCGACTTCGGTCGGGCATTTCAGATCCAGGTCGCCGTCATCGCTGGAGAAGACATGCATGGGCAGGTTTTCCACCTTGCCGCCGTTTTCAGCCCCTCGGATAGCCGTGCACCAGCCGCTTTTTGCGAAGGCATCGGTCAGCTTAGTGCCCATCACGTAAGCGGCGTTCATCCAGCAATATTCGTCATGCTCAAGGTCACCATTCACCGCACCCTTGGTTTCGTCGTAGGCGAAATCGTCGATTGGGTTGGTTTTCGGGCCATAGGGCATACGCGCCAGCACCCGCGGAAGAGCGAGGGTGACGAAACGGGAATCGTCGCTTTCGCGGAAGCTGCGCCACTTGGCATATTCGACCGTGTCGAAGATCTTCTCCAGATCGCGCGGACGGGCGAGATCGCGATAGTCCTCGAAACCGAACATATGCGGGCTGGCAGCCGAGATGAAGGGCGCGAAGGCTGCCGCCGCGATCGATGAGACGCCTTGCAGCAGCTGGACGTCATCGAAGGAATTGTCGAATTCGTAATCGCCGATGATGGCGCCAAGCGGTTCGCCGCCGGGGGTGCCGAATTCGTCTTCATAGATCGCCTTGAAGAGGCGGGATTGATCGAATTCGACGGCTTTCTCGAGATCACGCGCCAGTTCACGCTTGCCGGCATTCATGACGCGGATTTTGAGGTTGACGCTCGTTTCGGAGTTCTTGACGAGATAGTTCAACCCGCGCCAGGTGCCCTCAAGCTTGGCGAATTCGGGCGCCTGCATAATAGCGGCGAGCTGTTCGGAAATCGTGCGGTCCAGCTCCGCGATCGCGTGGTTAAGGGTAACGGTAAGGTTGCGGTCATATTTTACCGTCCCCTTCAGTGCCTGATCGGTCAGCGTACGCAGGAGGTTCTGCGCGCGGTCCGGTTCGGTTTGACGGGTAGCGGCAACCACCTTGGACAGCAGTCCCTGATCTTCGGCGGTCGTTGCCTGTACTTCATTTTTCAGCAGGCTCTCAGCGCTCATGTTTCAGTCCTTCCACATGCGGCTTTAAAAATGCCGCTTGAACAGTTGAAGCCCCGCAGGGCCGTTCGGGGAGGTTTTCCTCCGCACAGGCGATTATTCGCCCGCGCCGTTCTTTTCCTTCAGTTCGGAAACCAGCGTTGCGAGGTCGGTCTTGTTCTGCAGAATATCTTCCAGCATCCGCTCCAGATCTTCCGAACGGTCGGCCTTGGAAAGAAGGTCGCGCAACTCGTTGCGGGCATCCAGAAGCGCCTTGAGCGCCGGAACCTGCTGCACGACGGCACCGGGTTCGAAATCGTCCATGCTTTCGAACTTCAGGTTGACCTGCATGTCCGTGCCATCTTTTTGCAGCGTATTGGCAACGGAAATGTTGAGGCCCGGCGTCATGCGCCGCATGACTTCGTCGAAATTGTCGCGGTCGATCTGAACGAATTTACGCTCCCCGAACGGCTTGAGCGGCTGGGTGGGATTGCCGGAGAAATCACCGAGCACGCCGACCACGAAAGGCAGTTCCTTGACCACCATCGCGCCTTCGGTTTCGACTTCGTATTTGATATGAACGCGTGGTTTGCGAACACGCTCCAGCTTCTCATGTACACTTGCCATTTCAACCTCCTTGGTGCCCCTTGGCACAGACGACTGTTACGGAGCGGCGTTGCGCTCCGTGCTTTCTATTTTCCGTTGCTCTCCCCGCTTGGCTTGATGCCGGCGGCGGTTAAGACTGCGTTGCGGACCTGGGCTTCTGGCAAAAGCTCGGCCAGCAGTTCCGAAAAATCCATGCGTCCCCTGCGCACCAGTGTCTCTATGGCAAGGGAGATCGGTGAATGCGGCTCGGTACGGCGGAAGTAACGCGCAACCGAGAGAAGAGTTTCAAATGCCTCGTCGCGCGTTAATATGCCTTCCGGTGCGATTACGGCGGGACGCGCGGCCGTTGGCCCGCTCTCGTCTGAACCGCTGATGCCCACAGGTTCCTGTTCGACGGGTGCCGGTTCCTGGTCGCGGCCGCCGAGCGAGCGAATTGCAGACGCTGCTTCGACCAGCGTGTTGCGGATATGGGAACTCGGGGGTGCGGATTGCCCACAGCGCTCGGCAAGGATGGCCATGATGGCGTCAAACGAGGAGAGGCACGCAGTCACCTCTGCCAACTGGGATGACATGGCGGCAACGCCAGTTTCAGACGCAAGCCGATATAGCTCTTCGCGACGTTTGCTCTCATTTGGGCGCTGCGCGAGTTGAAAGTCCCAGAGACTATGTTCGCCAAATTTTCCGCCTGGGATCAATGAGGCGAGGCGCAAAGGCTGAACAAGCGTTCCTTCGCTGCCGACACCGTTCAATCCCGCTAAAGGTGCAAATTTTTCTTCGTCATTATCGTCGCTAATCGACCGCAGCGAGTCCCAGTGGTTGTAAAATAGCTCTTTGCAGAGATCGTAGATTTCGCGCAGACCATGGAAGCCACGCAGGCGCAGCGATGCTTCCGCAAGCCACGCCAATATTTCTACATCCTTGCTTTCGGAATATATAATCTGCAATCCAAGATTGCTGACATTGTCCCAGCTACTGGATATCTTGAGGTTATCCTGCGGAGACGCGGCGCGCTCTTCTGTGCGTGCCTGGTTTCTTTCATCCTTAATTCTGTAGTATATTTCACGCGTTCTTGCGTCGACCCGGATATTTTCTCCGCAGTCACTCGAAAATTCCAAATTTGTTTTAACGTACGGCGCGTTCAACGACAGTCTATCTCCAAGAACTAGTAATGGATTTTTTGTAGTTACTTCCCTTACGTAAGGCTATTCATAAGACAGACTTATTCTAAATGTGTCTAAATTGTGGCGTCTAGTGGATAATCTCATCTGACAAAAAATCAACTTCGGGGTGGACAAGTTGGTTTCATCATCATATTTACTCCACGTCACGTTGTGGAATGAACCCGGGCAGGAGGCTCATTGCATGTCGCATATCGATCTCAACCGCCTTGTTGGAGCGCTTGAGCCAGACCTGCGTGTTACCCTTGAAGCTGCGGCTTCTGTTGCGGTGCGCATGGGGCACAGATACGTGGATATCCCGCATTGGCTGCTTGCGGTTGTGGACTCCGGCATCTATGCGAAAACATTCGAGGAATTAAAAATTCCACTTCCGGTATTGCAGGCTGAAATCAGCCGCAGTCTGGAGGAGTCCATCATCGGCGACGGAGAGGCATTGTCGCTCTCCCAGAACATCCTCACGGCAGCCCGGGAGGCATGGATTCTCGCATCGCTGGAGGCTGGCCGCGACCGTGTTACGCTTTGCGATCTTCTGTTGGCGATGGATGAGGAAACCTCACTTCGCTCTTTCGTCCGCTCGGCATTTCCTTCTCTCAAGGCGATGGATCGCACCGCGCTTGAGCGTCTTCGCAACTCGACTGAAAATGGCGCAGGCGTGGATGTTCCTTCCGCGCTGGCAGGCTCAGGGCAGGCAGGGACAGGACAGTCTGCAGGCCAGAATGATTTCTTGCGCCTTTACACCCAGGACATGACCGCAGATGCCCGCAATGGCAAGGTTGATCCTGTTATCGGCCGCGATGATGAGTTACGCCAGCTTGTTGATATTCTAACGCGCCGCCGACAGAACAATCCCATCCTGGTAGGTGAGGCGGGGGTTGGCAAAACGGCGGTTGCCGAGGCGCTGGCGCTGGAAATCGCGTCTGGCAACGTTCCGGAAAAGTTGCGCAACGTCCGCCTGCTGAACCTCGATATTTCGCTACTTCAGGCCGGTGCCGGCGTTAAGGGCGAGTTTGAGCGCCGCCTTCATGGCGTGATCGATGCGGTCAAACGTTCGGCCGAACCCGTCATCCTGTTCATCGATGAAGCCCACGGCCTCGTTGGTGCAGGTGGTGCGGCCGGGCAGGGTGATGCGGCCAATATTCTCAAACCCGCTCTGGCGCGCGGTGAAGTGCGCACCGTCGCGGCGACGACCTGGAGCGAATACAAGAAATATTTCGAAAAGGATGCGGCACTGACCCGCCGTTTCCAGCCCGTGCACGTGCGCGAGCCGGATGAGACGACCGCTATACGCATGTTGCGCGGTGTCGCTGACAGCTTCGTCAGCCATCACAACGTTGTCGTTCGTGACGAGGCGATCGTGGCCGCGGTGCAATTATCCGCACGCTACATGCCGGCGCGGCAGCTGCCGGACAAGGCCGTCAGCCTTCTCGATACGGCCGCGGCTGCCGTCTCGCTTGCACGGCAGACCCAACCGGAGCGGCTGCGCGCTATGGAAAGCGAGCAGCGCCTTCTCACCGATGAGTTGAACTGGCTTCTGCGTGAACCGCAGGATGACGAGATTGACAGCCGTATCCAGTCGATACGGGGCGAAGTCGAAAAGCTTGAGAGCGGGATCGGTGATCTGCGTGAGCGTTACGACGCGGAGATGGCTGAGTTAAGCGAAGAGCAGCCGGCTGAAGGCGATGTTTCCAATGTCTCGCCCCTGCGGCCTGTGGTCGACATGAAGCCGGCAAATGCCGACAGACTTGTCCCGACAGTTGTTGATCGTGAGGCGATCGCCGCCGTCGTTTCGCGATGGACCGGAATTCCACTCGGCAAACTTCTGGCGGACCAGATCGAAAGTGCCCGGAAACTGGATGCGCGCATGCGGCAGCGGGTGGTGGGGCAGGATGCTGCAATTGCCCGGATTGCCGATGCCATGCGCACTGCGCGGGCCGGATTATCCGATCCGCGCCGCCCGCCGGCGGTTTTTTTCCTTGTCGGCATGTCCGGAACGGGAAAGACCGAAACCGCGCTGTCGCTCGCCGATATGCTCTACGGCGGCAACAGCCATCTGACGACGATCAACATGTCGGAGTTCAAGGAAGAGCATAAGGTTTCGCTGCTTCTGGGTTCGCCGCCCGGTTATGTCGGTTTCGGCGAAGGCGGCGTGTTGACGGAAGCCGTGCGCCGCCGGCCGTTCGGCGTTCTGCTCTTGGATGAGATCGACAAGGCTCACCCCGGCGTCCAGGACATTTTCTATCAGGTGTTTGACAAGGGCGTGTTGCGCGATGGCGAAGGCCGCGACGTGGATTTCAAGAACACCACTATCTTCATGACGGCCAATACAGGCTCGGAGTTGCTCTCGGCGCTGTCGGCCGATCCCGACACGATGCCGGAAGGCGAAGCGCTGGAAGCGCTTCTGATGCCGGAGCTTACCAAACAGTTCAAGCCCGCGTTCCTCGGGCGCACGATCATTCTGCCCTTCGTGCCGCTTGGTACGGAGGCGCTTGCAAGCATCGTGGATATGCAGATTGGCAAGATCAGGGAACGTGTGCTCGCAACATATGGCACCGGCCTGACCCTGTCCAATGTGGCGCGAGATGCCCTGGTGGCACGCGCCGGTGCAAGTGAGATTGGCGCACGCGCCATTGAAATCATGATCGGCAAGGATCTCCTGCCGCCTCTTTCCAGCTTTTTCCTCGAAAAGGTAATCGCGGGAGAGCGTGTCGGGAAGATTGTTGTCGATTTTGGTGAAAACGGGTTCGGCATTCGTGCCGAAGAGGCTGGGGAAGCAGATGAATTCGCCGTAACCGAAGAGGTTGGGGTGGATAAAGTTGCCGCGTCGGATGGGGCTACCCGGCGCATGCGGCATTAAACGAAGGGTAACTCGGCCTCGGAGCAAGAGGTCATTTCAGCTACAGGAGCTTACAGCATGCCAATTTATCTGCAGATTGACGGTATCCAGGGCGACGCCACCCATGAAGAACATCGCAAGTGGATGGATATTGAAGCCATTCACTGGAACGTGGCCCGCAACATGAACACCTCTGCTGGTTCTGCTGCAAACCGCGAGGCATCCGAACCGACCATTTCGGAAGTCATTCTGACCAAGGTTAGCGATTCCTCCTCCACCAAGCTTTTCCAGGAAGCCTGCGCCGGCCGTACCGGCAAGCTCGCAACCATTCATCTGGTGACCACGGGTAATCCGGGCAACACCTATATCGAGTATCTGCTGACAAACACGCTTATCGCCAGCTACTCGGTGGATTCCAGCGGCGACCGTCCGGTGGAAACCGTCAAGCTCAACTTCACGAAGATGGAAGTGAAGTACACGCCGTTCGACGACAACAACTCGCCGCAGTCTCCGATGATCGCCTCTTACGATCTGGCGACGACAAAGGCCGCCTGATGAGAAAGGTCCGGTGCCTTAGCGGGCACCGGACTATATCCGGGCTTGCGGGCCAACACCGCGAGAGTCCGACTGTGCCGCAGTTTTCTTTATGTCGTCCAGAGGGAGGCGTCTTGAATGCCTAATTTTTCCGTATCTACAGACACTTTCACCGTCCGTCCCGTTCGACAGGACGAGGTCCTGGCACCTCAGAAAATGGGTCGAGGACCCGATCTGTCCTATATGAGCCTTCCAGACGGCCCGAGGCAGTTCAATCAGCGCGCAGCTGTCGGTGGAGCGGCGGCAGCCGTGTTCAGCCAGGCTGCCGCCGCTCTGAACGAGGGCGCAATTTCCGTCTGGTTGCGGAAGTGGCTGCAAGCAAATGAAACCAAGATCGGCCAGGCTTTGCTGCAGCACCGGCACAACGCGTTCGCCTTGCAGGTGAATTACGCCGTGGCCAATTCGTTCGGCAATCAGATGTTTTTATCGAGAGACATATATCTTCTTGGAACTGCACCCACGGCGAAAGACATTGGGACCGTTCTTACCCCGGACGTGATGTTTGGCCCGAAAGCGGATGTGACGACGAACTATGCAACGAAACTCCAGTACGCTTATCTGGTAGGGGAGCGGCGCTGACGGAAATTCGAGCATTGAGACCCTGGCTCTTTTTCTGGCACGAACGAATTCAGGTGGTGAGTGATCTGGCCAAGCCCCCTCGCTTCACGATCAGCAATAGTTGAAGGCAAAGCCCATGCATGCCGCTTCTCATTCTGTACATTGCGGAGATAGACAATGAGCGATCAGCCCTCGTCGTCTGATTTCATTCAGGCGAGCCGCGTTCTGAAGGTCAAGTCCCCGTTGGGTGAAGACCAGCTTTTGCCGGAACGCCTGAAGGTCGAGGAAGGCGTGTCGCAGCTCTTCGATATCCGCCTGACGGTGCGCGCCAAGAAGGAAGCGGTCAAGCCCGACGAACTGATCGGACGGCTGGTCGATGTTTCAGTCGAGGTGCAACAGGGCGATGGCGAGGAGGGCAGCGGCGTGCGCCGCCCCTTCAATGGCCTGGTTACCGAGTTGCACGAGGGGCCGCCTATCACCCGGGGGCTTCGCTCCTATGCCATGACCATTCGGCCGCAGATGTGGCTGCTGTCACGCCGATCAGACTGCCGGATCTGGATGGACAAGACAGCGATCGAGGTGGTTGAGACGTTATTCTCCGAACATGGGATTCCGGCTCCTGATACGTCAGGCATCATTTCCCCTCCGCCTGCCCAACACTACAGCGTTCAATGGAACGAGACTGACCTCTCCTATCTCATGCGCCGTTTCGAGGAGGACGGTCTGTTTTACTGGTTTAGCCATGAGGACGGTTCCCACAAGCTGCATGTCGCCGATAGCGCCAGCGGCTGGCTCGGGCCATCACCGGCTGCTCAGGGCGAGGGAACGGTGCGCCTGGCGCAGGGCTCGTCGGATCGCAACCACATCAACGACTGGGCGCGGCGGTTCTCCTACGTCTCCGGCCAGCGAGCGGGCGCAGACTGGAATTTTGAGACGCCTGGCATGGTACCGGGCACGATGACGCCCTCACTGGTGCAGATGCCGGATGCGACGAAGCGCGAGCTTTACGAATATCCGGCCCGCATCAAGACGGTGGAAGAGGCGGAACGGGCGCAAAAACTGAGAACGCAATCGATCGAGGCGGATCACGACCGGGTATTCGGGTCCTCGACCTCACGTATTCTCGAAGCCGGCCGCCGCTTTACGCCTTATGAGGTTGCCCATCCCGAACATGCCTATGAAGAGCATGTGATCGTCAGGGCAAGCCACAACATCGTTGATCTCTCCTATGAGACAAACAGCAATGAACCGGAATATCGTAATCACTTCGAGGCAATTCCGGCTCGTGTGCCGCTGACGCCGCATCGGTCAACAAAACGGCCGCGCATCGAAGGCACGCAGGTGGCGATCGTTGCCGGCCCCGAAGGCGAAGAAATCCATCCGGACCAATATGGCCGCATCAAGCTGTGGTTCCCTTGGGATCGCAAGGCGAAGAAGGATGGTACGGATACGTGCTGGGTGCGGGTGGCGCAGAACTGGGCTGGCTCCACTTGGGGCGGCCAGATCATTCCGCGCATCGGCATGGAGGTGATGGTTGCCTTTGTTGATGGCGATCCGGACCGGCCGTTGGTAACGGGGGTGGTACCGAATGCGCGTCAGACAGTGCCTTATGAGCTGCCTGCGAACAAGACGCGTATGGTGCTTCGCTCCAACACCCATAAGGGACAGGGCTTTAACGAGCTTAGCTTTGAAGATGAGTCGGGCAAAGAACAACTATTCCTTCACGCCCAGAAGGACCACGACATACATGTCCTCAACGATACTCGCGAAAGAGTAGAACAT
Organism: Rhizobium sp. AN68; assembly: GCF_030758035.1. Taxonomy (NCBI): domain Bacteria; kingdom Pseudomonadati; phylum Pseudomonadota; class Alphaproteobacteria; order Hyphomicrobiales; family Rhizobiaceae; genus Rhizobium; species Rhizobium sp. AN68. The sequence goes on from NZ_JARWMI010000002.1 coordinate 2,080,458, forward strand.
GACAGGCATCAACATGTCGCTAACGATAAGACCGGATTCGTTGGCGGTGACTATGAGCAAGTAGTTGCTGGAAATGTCTCCATCGCGGTTGGACAGAACAAGCTGACTGAGTATTTGTTGTCACGTACGATGAATATGTTCGGAAATTTCTCCGAGTTTCTGCAGAAGATGCGAATTCCGGATCCATTCAATTTCGCGAAAGGCAACTATCAGATCTTTATCGAGAAGAACAAGTCGGAGATCGTTCATGGTGGCAGCTCAGAAATTGTGGGCGTTGCGAAGTCAACTATTGTAGGAAATCTTCTTCAAACTACGGTGGGCAAGAAGATGAGCCTGATTGTACGTGGGCGCTACGACGCTGATATTGGCAGAGTTCACAACATCAACGTCGGTGAACAATTCAACATTCGTGTCGGTGAGAATGTATTGGTCACGATGTCGAAGGAAGGTGACGTGACGATTAAGGCAAAGCGGATCCGCTTCCAGGCTGACCAAATAGACGAGAATTGATCGTTATGAACGACAAGACGCAATCGCGAGTGTCTGACCTCGATGCCTGGAGGGGCAACCGGAATTTCGCGCCCATCTTACCGCCGTTGCTGTTGCGTACCACAAAGCAGGAAAACGCATTGCGGCAGGTTGTACGAAAGGATCTGGAGGGTTTTTGCCCGGCCCCCTCCGTTTCAAGAGTGCAGCCGCCCTTCCGTCCAGGCTACGAACCTGGCTCGCTTCTAAATCCATGGGAGTTTTCGACTAGCGCTTATGGATCTGTCAGCCCGCTACTAGGCGGGCAAACTCCACGACCGCACCAAAATACGTTGCTCTCCTCCGATGGTTTTGCAAGGGACGCCTCTCACGTAGAAAACGAAGGCGATCCTCAAAAAGTTGCTAAGGAAGCCGAGCAACGTCCTGCCAACGAACTCATAAAAGAAGAAAACAAGCTCGGCGATCCAGAAGTCTCAGTCTCTGCCAAAACCAAGGTGGAGTCGGAAGAAGGCTACGAGAGGTCGAAGACAAGGTGGGCTGGCGGCGCCACCGAAAGCAAAAAAGGATATACGTCGACCTACCAGGAGACTGGCAAACCCATCAAGGGGAAATACGAGATGGGATCGACTGTCGAACAGAAGTATTTCGACAAGTCCTATCGCGTTGTTGAAGATACTGATGGTTTCGCTCAAGGAAAAACAGGCTTTCTCAATGCGACGACCAAGACCTCGGCGGGCTTTGCCGTTGCCGATGATTGGGCAGGCGGTAATGCCAATATTACCGCAAAAGCAGGCGCGTCCGCTTCCGCCAGTGTCCTTGAAATGCAAGGGTCGCTTAACAGGGACGGGCTTGTCTACGCGAATGGCGGCATCGAGGCCCTGAAGGCGGAAGCCGTCGCCGAGGCGGGTGTCAAGCTTGGCGCCTATAACGGTTCGCCAACGGTGACGGCACAAGGCAAAGTTGGAGTGGATGTCACACTTGCGCAGGTGAAAGGTGGATTGGGGGTATCGGTAACACCCTACCGCGCGGGGAATTTTGTGGTCCATTCCTTCAATGGCGTTGCTGAGTGGGCAAACTGGGATGCGCGCTTGTCCGAGCTCGATACGAGCTGGGATTGGGGCATATTCCTTGAGCTTGGTGGCCAAGCAGGTATCGGAGCTTCTGCTGCTGTGGAAGGCGAAGCGGGCACCCTCGAAGATGGAAAAATTGGAGCGCGAGCGAAGGCGAAGGCAGCACTTGGACCGGGTGCGGGGCTGAATCTGGGTCTCGGCGTACAGACACCGAAAAAGTAGGCAGATACGATGCGAGCACAATACTTGAAACTTTGGCCCGACTTGCGAACAAAACAAAAGTTGGGTCGCATTTTTGGCCTAGTGGCGGCCCTGCCTTTGCTTATTAACCTATTTATCTCTGAGGTAGCCATGGCCCAGACCTATTCGACTGAACGAATTCTTGCGACAAGCAACACGATTTCGGGAAAATTTTCACGCCAGAAGGTTGAGCTTGGTAAGACTGGGCTGAGCTTTTCCACGATACTGAATGAAAACATGCACGTCTGGACCGATCCGTCTCCTGTCAAAGAGGGTGTTGTAGCTCGTATTTATGACCCGGAAAATCGCGATAAACTGATGATAGAGGTGCACCACATCCTCTTTCCGTCATTCGCTGATGCAAGTACTGCCGGGTATGGGTTCCTTGCGCTCAACGGCTACAATCGGATCCTTCAGGACTCCAGCCATGGAAACAGCGTGTTTGGTTTTCTCGCGGGGAGTGAGTTCAAGGAGGGGCTCGGTTATGATCGCATGTCGCGCTTGGCCGTGGTTAGCCACGGCAGCGATGTGCTCATCATTCAGGCGACTTTCGATTACGATGACTATCCTGACTATGAGGATGCCCTATCCCGCTTCTTTGGTGGGCTGGAAATGGAAAGTGAGAGCGCTGCATTCAAAACCCTGAAAGAACAGACCGCAAAGGGCGGGGAGGTTTTTCTCTACCCGGAAGGGTGGGATCTGAAGACGGTCGACAGTAGCAACAAGCCAGAGGGCACATCCGACTACAACCTCTCCATCAACGGAGAGGAATATCCCAATCTCGTCGTCCACATTCGCCCTGTAGATCTCGCGAAAGGTCGGGAGGTGGCAGCGGATATGATTTCAACATTTACCAAGCAGATCGATGACAGTTCCCAAGCGTCTTTCGTCGGAGACGCGGATATGGAAACCATTAAGAGTTCATCCGGCGAGCCCATTGCGCATGCATATGCGCGTGGCTGGGATACGACGACCGGCGGGCATTTTGTGACCGAGATATTTGTCCAGAGGAATGCTGATGTCGCTTCAATCTCAGTCCTCGGACTCAATACTTACGATGCGCGCCGAAACATTCGCTCATTTGACAAAGAGACCCAGGACATCATCTTCAAGAGCTGGGTGACGGGAATCTCCGCATACTCGGTAGTAAAAAAGTCATTGGTGATGAACAGGGACGCGATCAAGCGGGATTTTGATTTGCGCGTTTTGGACCACTAAGCCGAAAAGCCCATGGAGATACTGGTATGAAAACCAATGTTGCAAAAGGCGTGCCGGTTTACAGACTGCTAGCGCGTTCATCGAACAGCCGGCGCGTTCTCCGCCCAGATCATTTTTTTGAGGAGGCTCAGAATGAATCAGGTTCCTGATCGCAAAGCGCTACTGGGAGAAGTTTTTCCTTTGCCAGAGGGTGCTTGGGAGACACTTTTGAAGCTCGCGACAATGATCGAGTTTGATGGCTCCGGGACGCTGACGATCCGCAACGGCGAAGCCCGCATCTCATTGGGTTCTGACGGGATCGTGAGGGTGGAAGGCAAGAAAATTATCCAGACGGCTCGCCAGAATATAGCACTGGATGCCGCCTATATCGATCTGAATTGACCAACATGTGGGCTGTCAGCAACAACACGCCCTTCTCCGCGGACGGCTATTTCGTTCGAGATCGAGACGGCAAGGAGTATTGGTGTGTCGCCGTGCGCGGGCGGTTTCGTGCGCGTCCCGATGGAATGACTGATCTTCTTGAGCCGCAGCCTATCCGCCTCTCGCCGGTGTATCGCGATGCCGACGCGAAAGAACTCCTCGCCGATGCTGATTTCGCACCTTTCCGGCCCGCAGCAGATATTCTTCTCCATGGTTCAGCCTTTGCACCTGATGAAAGGCCGTTAGACAGTATCGATGTCACGGTTGCGGTCGGTCCAATGATCAAGCGGGCCAGCGTTAGTGGTGAAGCGCGCATGATCAAAAAAAAGCGTGGCTGGGAGGTTGCCGACAGAGAGGGAGCCGCCCGCGTCGAACTGTCATGGACGCGTTCGCTCGGTGGAAGCGATCTCTTCGCGGATGAGGATGGGGCCGAGTGCGAAGCTAACCCGGTTGGCCGCGGCTGGTCCCGTCATTTCGAGCGTGCGCCGGAGGGAGCTGAACTGGCTGTGCCCCAGATAGCGGCTCCTGCGCAGGTTTTCCATCCCGATCGGCCGCTTTCGCAGCCGGTCGGTTTTGGCGCGGTTCAGCCGGCCTGGGCAACGCGGTATATCCACGCCGGCACCTATGATGACGCATGGATGAAACACCGGTCCCCGCTTTTGCCTTCCGATTTCTCCGAAAAATTCCACCAGACCGCGCCTGACGGTCAGATCTATCCGGGCGAACTACGCGGCGGCGAGCCGGTCAGGCTCGAAGGTCTACATGCTGAAGGCAGTTACGAATTTCGCCTGCCGCAATGTATCATAGAAGCGGACACGCGTATTGCTGGCCGGACATTAACGCATAGGTTCAGGCTGATTCAGGTGGAAATTACCGGTGATGAGCGTCTCGTGGATCTCGTATGGAACGCGCATGTACCATGTGGCGGTCGCGACCAGGATGTCGAAGTCTCTTTCCTTCGATTGAGGCAAATGGCCGGGGTGGTCTCATGAGAGCGGCGGTTTCAATTCTGGCGGCCGGCCTGACATGCCCTGCGGGCAAAAATTTTGAAACGGCAATTGCCGCCTATTCGCGCGGCGAACGGTTCACCGAGAAGGACCGCAACCTGGTGATGGCGGACGGGCGACCACCGACCCTTGCGCCGGTCTATCCGTTGACGGAAGAGCGGGACTATGTCGAGCGGCTGCGGACGTTACTCTCCTGCGCGCTTGACGATTGTCTTGCGCAATTGGCGAAGCGCGGACAGGAAAGTGTGGATTATGGGATGCTTCTACTGCTGCCCTATTGGATGGAAGGCGGAGTTGTCGCCGAGGCCTTTGATGCCAGGCTTAAACAAACCCCTCTTGCGCAGGTGAAGACCCTCTCCGTTTCCTTTGGCGGACAGGCGGAAAGCCTGCAACTTCTTGGTCGGGATGGTCTGGAAATCGTGAGGAGAACGGGGAGAGTTGTCCTTGTTGCGGTTGTCGACAGTTATATTCACTCCGATATGCTCGACAGTCTGGCCTATCACGGTGAACTGCTCACCCGGGACAACCCCTACGGTATGGTTCCCGGCGAGGCTGCGGCTGTGTTGGCGCTTGGGCCGGAAGATAATAGGCGGCTCGGCCGAATTGCGCGCCTTTCGATCATGGAAGAGCCTGAAAGCCCTATTGATCCCGAGCGCGGATTGATGGGCCGCGCCCTTGCTAGCTGTTATGGGGCTCTCCTCGAAGGCGGCTTTTCTCCGGATCGATTTATTGTGGATCTAAATGGTGATCGCGTACGTGCCGAGGAATTCGGATATGCGATTACGACCAACGCCGCGCAAATGGCCGACCTGTCCGAAAAAGCGGAAATCCCGTCGCTTCAAATGGGTGACCTCGGGGCTGCGAGCGGGCTTGTGATGGCGGCGCTTGCGCTTGGGCCCCCTCCTGGATCGCGCGTCGAAAAGGCAGAACCGAGGGGTGAGGAATTGCTCTACAGCCTTTTGTCCGCCAGTTCCCGCGATGGGTTGAGAGCAGCAACGATTGTGGAGAGCGTCCAGCGCGACATCGAAACCGGCAGGATAAACGCATGAAGGAAACAATCCGCATCAATGGGATTACGCTCTGCCACAAAAACTCGAATGGCTATGTTCGCTCGACGTTGCCGGATGTATGCCTGACCCCGCCCAAGCCGTTGCCCGTGCCATACACGAATACCGCATTTGCCCGCGACCTTGCCGACGGCACCACCACGGTGTTTTCGCATGGCGGGGCGATGAACGGCGTGCGCGGCTCCCGGTTCGCCAAATCGATCGGTGACGAGCCCGGTTCGTCGGGAGGGGTCAAATCGGGCACACATCTGCATGAGGCGACGTTCCTGTCCTGGTCTCCCAATGTGTTCATGCAAGGCCGCGCAGTAACGCGCCTTACCGACAAAATGCTCCTCAACAAAGGAAACACCGTCTCGGTCGGTGGCTACAAGACCGACCTGCCTGAAGGCCATCCTGAACGTTATCTTTGCGAGGTGGGCTGCCGATGTTATGCGCTGCATCGCCCCAGAAACAGCGTTACCGAGGGGCTTGAATGGATGGATCAGGTTTTGCCGCGCGACGACGAGGCAAGCCCGGGTCGCTACCAACGCTGTGTCGATGCAACGATCCAGGCGCAATATCCAAACACGGTCCTTGGTGGCAGCATGCCGGTCGGCGATCCGCGCACCAATTACGGCTATATTTCGGAGCTTGGATTCTGGGACCCGAACAATCCAAAAAACACGTTCCCGGACAAACCGCCCGGCAATATTATTCTGCAGGGAGAGGAACACGACATTCCTAAGGTTCCCCGCAGGGCGCCCTGGGGCGGTACGCGATGGTTCAATGTGCGTGGCTCGCGCTGGCTCGATGTGGTGAAAGTCGAGAACGGCCAGATGACCCATATGTACGATATGAAGTTTCCGGGGGATAAGTTTCCGAATGATCCCACGAAGAATGCCGCATATGAGGCTATCGCATTGCGTCACAGGGCTAGATACAGGGAATTCGTGGTGCTGGATGAATGTGACAATTGCGAGGAATCCGTGAGGCAGCGCGAACAGGAACGTCAATGGGAGGCCGAAGAACGATGGCGACAGCTCAAAAAAGGCCTTGAGAATGGCCCGCCGATCTGGCTTCCGTTGCCAGGCCCGAGGCTCCCTGGTGGACGTCGACCTCCGATACCAAGCTGGTAGGATAATATTATGAATTTAAATGAACTAGTCGGCACGATGGCAATCCTCGAAGAGCGCGGTGAACTCGAGAAATTGAGCGAGATCGGTTTGCCGCCGGGCAACGCGATTCAATGGCTGTTTGGCCTCACTGCTGGTTTCTATTTTGCAGGTGGTGAAACACCACGGATACGACGAGCCGCACTCGATCTGGCCGCGCGTTACTACGATGTGACGACAGGAAACACCAATCTGCTGACGGTCAGTGAACGTTCGCGCCGTCTGTCTTCGAGAGATGACATTGAGCGACATCTAGCACAAGCCAATTACCTTGATGAGAAGGAGACCGTAGGCTTCTATATCAGACACATGCCTGCCCAAGCTCTGCGGTCGACCGATCCGGTCCACGACTATTTGACGGCGCTTCTTCCCGGTATTGGGTATCGTGGCGGCTGTGGGCACCTGATGTACCAGACGAGGTTGTCGGAACTATCGCTAGATCCAGTAGGTGTCGTGCGTTCCTTCGTTGACGCCTGCCGTGATCTTCAGGTCTTTTATGCCGTTTCGGGGATGTCGCTTTTCTTTTATTCCTATGCGGCAGGAGCAACTGAAAAAGCCTATCCCTTGTTCCGTAGATTTCCCGGCCTTCTCTATGAGGATGGCATCCGTTTTGGGTTAATCATTTCGCAGCGCACCGATGTAATCCGTGATGTGAATTGGCTTACAGCCGTCAACGATGAACTGCTGGCGCGGGTCGGTGGTCTCGACAAGGCGAGAGAAGTGCTGGGAGACGAGATTGTCCTCCATCCCTACGAAGGAGGCGTCGTTTTCCAGGCGGGTGCCCGGCCTGTACTCGGCGACTTGAACAAGGGGCGAGTCCCTGCTGCGTATCGCGCAGTCAACGATTTTCTCAAGCCCCTGCGTTACGAGGCCTGGGATTATCCCTATCTGCGAGCGCCTTACGGTGTCGACGAGATGGAGTATACGCAATGGTGGACGCATCGATTTGACGATGGTGAACGTTGAGCTTGCTAAGCCTCATGAATTCAAACGAACTCACCACCACTATGGCAATCCTTGAAGAACGCGGTGAACTTGAAAAACTGGATGAAATCGGGTTGCCGCTCGGCAATGCCATCCAATGGCTGTTCGGGCTGACATCAGGGTTCTATTTTGCCGATGGAGAAACCCGTCAGATACGGCAATCCATGCTCGGTTTGGCAACGCGTTATTACGATCTGTCGGAGGGTAACCCCAATTTATTGTCGTTTAATGAGCGGACACGACGTATCTCAACAGGAAGACAGATCGAGGAATACCTGTCACAGGGCGACTATTACGACGAGAAGGAGACGGCGAGTTTCTATATAAGGCATATGCCAAAACAGGCGTTGCGTTCGACGGATCCGGTCCACGACTACTTCACTGCTCTCCTTCCCGGCGCCGGTTATCGCGGTGGCAATGGACATCTCATGTGCCAGACAAGGTTATCGGCGCTGTCGAGCGATCGGGATGGTTTGGTCCGTTTTTTCGTTGACGCCTGCCGCGATCTGCAGGTTTTCTATGCCGTATCGGGTTTGTCGCTCTTTTTCTATTCCTACGCGTCGGGCGCAACGGCAAAAGCCTATCCTCTTTTTCGTAGGTTTCCCGGGCTGCTTTACGAGGATGGCGCGCGTTTCGGATTGGCGATACGAGACAGGACGGACACGATCCGCGACGTGAACTGGCTGACAGCCGTCAACGATGAGTTGCTCGAGCGAGTGGGCGGCCTTGACAAGGCACGAACGGTACTCGGTGACGAAGTGATCCTTCACCCTTATGACGGCGGTGTCGTTTTCCAGGCCGGAAACAAGCCAGTGCTCGGTGACCTGAACAAAGGCCGGGTGCCTGCTGCATATCGTGCAGTCAACGATTTTCTCAAGCCTCTGCGTTATGAGAACTGGGAGCGTGCCTATCTCAGAGCGCCACATGATGTCGATAAGATGGAGTACACCGAATGGTGGATACGCCGGTTTGATGGTGGCGAGCGCTAGGGTGGTTTTTTGGATATTGGCGAACTCATCACCGCGATGGCGATCCTTGAGGAGCGCGGTGAACTCGGCAAAGCTGGGTGAGATCGGCCTGCCGCCGGGCAATGCTATCCAATGGCTGTTTGGCCTAACGTCCGGTTTTTATTTTGCGGAAGGTGAAACACGGCGTACACGCCAAGCCATGCTCTATTTGGCGCTACGTTACTACGACCTTGCGGAAGGCAACGCAAATTTGTTGTCCTTTAACGAGCGTGTACGCCGTATCTCGTCACGGGATGACGTCGCGAATTATCTGTCACAAGCTGAATATTTTGACGAGGCAGAGACTGCGAGCTTCTATATCAGGCACATGCCAAAGCAGGCGTTGCGTTCGACCGATCCGGTTCACGACTACTTCACTGTCCTTCTTCCAAGCGTCGGCTACCGCGGTGGTAACGGACGGCTGATGTATCAGACGCGGCTATCGGAATTATCACGCAATCCAACCGGCGTCGTTCGCCTCTTTGTTGACGCTTGCCGCGATCTTCGGGTTTTTTATGCAGTGTCCGGCATGTCGCTTTTCTTCTATTCCTATGCGGCAGGTGCGACTGAGGAGGCATATCCCTTGTTTCGTCGGTTCCCAGGCCTTCTTTACGAAGATGGCAGCAATTTCACGTTGGAAATATTGCGTCGCACCGATGTGATCCGAGACGTGAATTGGTTGACAGCCATCAACGACGAGCTACTGGAGCGCGTCGGTGGCTTAGAGAAAGCAAGAGACGTGCTTGGAGACGAGATTGTCCTCCATCCCTACGAGGGAGGCGTCGTTTTCCAGGCGGGCGCCCGGCCTGTGCTCGGCGACTTGAACAAGGGGCGAGTCCCCGCTGCGTACCGCGCAGTCAACGATTTTCTCAAGCCTCTGCGTTACGAGGCTTGGGATTATCCCTATCTGCAAGCTCCTTACGGTGTTGACGAGATGGAGTATACGCAATGGTGGACGCATCGATTTGACGATGGTGAACGTTGAGCTTGCTAAGCCTCATGAATTTAAACGAACTCACCACCACTATGGCGATCCTTGAAGAACGCGGTGAACTTGAAAAACTGGATGAAATCGGGTTTCCGCCCGGCAATGCCATCCAGTAGCTGTTCGGGCTGACATCAGGGTTCTATTTTGCCGATGGAGAAACGCGTCAGATTCGGCAATCCATGCTTCGCTGCGCCACCCGAGCTCGATCGAGAGGGCAACGGTTTGGATCTCGAGGAGGCGGTCGCGGCCGGGCCGGGCGGAATGCCGATTGTTTCGCGCATGTCGCGGATTGTTGTGACGGCCCGTTCGAGCATTCGCCGCTTCTGATAGCCGCCGAGGTGATCGAGCCTGTTGGCGTCGCGAACAAGTTCGGCAATGAAACTGTTGGTCACGGTCATTGTATGAGGTTGCCGGGTCGGCTGACGGGCGTCAATCCCAGACCTTCGAGGTGGGCTTCAGGCCCTGAAGTCGGCACCAGAATGTAACGCCGATGCATCACGGCGCTTGGGTGCAGAGGTTGGCTTTCTCACTCGCGTTTCGTAGTTATTTTCATTTTATCATAATGTTGATGGATTTTCCGGAAGCGAAACATGAGGCTTGCATCAAGCACGTTTGTGTTCCGGATGGCCGGTGGCCGGGCGCGGAAATCCGGGGTTGCGTTCAGTGTACAAAGAGAGGGCGACATGGAGATGTATTAGTGTGGCATCAAATTTGGGATTGCGATGACAATGAGGGGCAGTCTGTGGTGGTGTATTCTTCACCGGAGGAACCGAAATGCCCATTTGCGAACGCAAGTTACACCCGCAAAACTGCCTTCCTTCGACAGAGGAAGTGCAACACTTCCTGGCATCCAGTCTGGAGCCTCACATCGTTGAGACGCCGACCCGGCAGGTCGCATTCCAATACTTCCTGATCGGAATATCAGGACTAATGAAAAAAACTTTGTCGACGAAGAAAGCTCGTTAAAACCGCTGCAAAGCGAATGGATTTGAACTGAGGAATATCGGTAGGGATGAGAATCGTGAAGAATGCTGTCAGCTTAGCCGTCTTTTTTGCTTTGACTGTATCATCGTCATCAAGCCAGACGAAAGAGCCGAAATTCTCGACCCGTTTGATTATATCCGTTGATGAGCCGTTGAATAAAGAAGGTGGGGCGGTAATTATATCTGGTCGTCAGGTTTCTGATGATAATGGCGCGCCCTAGCTGAAGATTCGGGACATTTGGACGCTCGCGAAAAGGCGTTCCATATAAGCGTGTCGTCGCCTGCCTCTATCGTGGATGTTGTTTACCCTGAGAGTGGAACCTACAGATTTAAGTTTCAATCTCCTCCTGGCAGCAACGCCCCGCCCCTTGAAACTCGGGAGGTTTTAACTGGCAGTGCTGAGGTAACCAATCCGCAAACCAAAAAGCAGGTGAGTTGGCCCTCGATGAGCGTCATTTATGTTGAAGGTGCAACCTATAATGAGGGATGGGCGCGGATATTCGCTTCCACTTTCGATCTGGCTTTCAATAGCGAGGATAAGGCTGCCGTTTCTATCGAGCGTTTCCCTGCGGGCCGTGTTTTATCGTTATCCCGGAGCGAGATTGAAACCTTTGTGAGGGATTCCAAATGAGCGAGTTGCTCCCGGTGACGCTGTCATTTCGTCTCAATAGGAGAGATATCGGTCTGGGTGGTATTGGCTTCCACGGCGATTGGAGAGGATTATCGTAATTTCAGACTTCATTGGAAAAGATTGCGCGCTGGATCATCAGGCCATCCGAAACAGGAATTTCGCGGCGAGGATTTTTCCCGAATTTCCAAGCGGGGAGGAAATCGCTCTTGTCGCCGCGCGTATCGGTAGTGACGAGATTGATTTCGCTGCTTACGAGTTCGGTCAGCCTCCGCGCCAATTTTCACCGCAACCGGTAGGGTTGGTGCTTGACGCACTGTTTGAAAATTCGCCTTATGGCCTTCTGATCCATTTTTCAGGTCATGATCTCTGGATCTGGGCGCCGGAGGATCACGAATACCTCGTTGTCTTTGGTGATACCAATCTGGTGCAGGCGATAGAACGAAGTGGCATATTCTCATACAGCTTTGCTGAATATCTGGGCAAAGGTTTCTTGTCGCAAGCGACAGTCACACAACTTCGCGGCGTAGCATCGAACTATACGATCGGGTAATAGCGGGCGAGCCCACTGAGGGCGGATCATGGATGTGCTGGAAGGGTGCGGGAATGTGTTCGCTGGCCGGCACAAGGGTAACCAAAGCACAACATTTTCACGACGACACCTAACTATACGATCTTATAGTGCCTGCAAGCATATTAGGAGATGTTCGGCCAGCGTGATCTGTTCTGCATGAAGCAACGCCTCCGGAGGAGAAAACCTTTTCGCCATTCTGCTGACATAGAAGCCCGGTGCTTTGGTTAAAGCAGAGAGACTATCATCATCGCCCAAAAAAAGACGAGCATGGCGATACAGGCCGGACGGAAGAGATAAAATCGCTGCCAGTTCGTGAGGCGGAGGTCGTTGTAGTGCATGGATCTGTCAAGTCTGACGCGATCCATGTCGCTGTCGACAGAAAAATCGCCACCGTTCTTCTTGTAGAATCGATACTCCCGAACCTGCGTAACAATCTGTTGTACAGCCAGAAGGCTAACCGCGATCAGGGCCGCTAAAAAAATGACGATCTCAAGTATCAGCAAAGGGTTTCTCCTGTGCGATCGGTTGAAACGGCGACGTATCCGAGTTTGAATCAAATCGTGGGAGACGAATTGCCAAATCGCTTCGATGGATGCAATTGTTATTCAAAACTACGCAATGTCGATTTTTTCGTCCAGTATCTGACAATGATGTGGCGCGGTATTTCGGAGAGGTGAGAGATGGAATTGCGCGAGCTCGCTGCACACACAGGGATAAACTGTCATGTGACGTCGTATGTTCCTCGTCCTTCCTCCCGATCGCCTCTTGACCTATTCGCGCTGGCTGCGCCTACTTGTCTCACAAAGCCTGCTCGAAATGGCCCGCGATCCGACAAAGCCGGCGACACCGGTTCTCTATCTGCTTGATCAGTTCGCATTTTCTCGTCAAAGTACTTTGATTTTCGTTTCGGCATTATCGGGGATAACCATTCACGCATTCCACCGACCTTCTTCTTCCCAAGATTGCTCGTTATTTCTACAACCGGACACCTTGTACGACATCGTTTTCTCTCCTAGACATCACCATGTTTCCAGCGAGGACACTATCTTGGACGGACAAATCCGACCAACTTCAAAAGGTTATGATTTTCCTGCGGTTAGCTCGGACGCCGCGCGCGTCTTCAAGCCCACGAGTAGCACGTTTCAATTTTAAGGCAGCGGGCATGCCGACAAGGATATTGTGTTGATACATTTCGCTCCCGAAAATCACTCGCAGACAAATCGATATTATTGCGGACGATTTCGTCAATTACAAATTGAATTATTATCGGTTTATAACTTTTCACGATGGAAAGAATTGCGGCGGGTTTTCGGGTCCCCCCTTTCGAGGGCGGAACGAAACGTTGGGATAAAGATTGGTTCCGCAACTGAGCCCCTCGCAGTGTTGTGACGACTCGAGGCCTGCCCCTCCGGCCGATGAAGGGATCACGGCTTCGCTTCGGATACGCGGCAGTGTCGAGCGTTCACGCGATGAAGCTCGCCAGGACATGTTCGATTATATCGAGATGTTCTGCACCCCTACACGCAAACACGTCAGAAACGGAATGCTCTCTCCGGTCGCGACGGGTCAAGTCCATCGCGACGCCCACAAAATTTGGAAGCGTAGCGCGCTTCCAAGGCGGGGCCGCTAAACAACGCTAATGTAATTGTCGGCTCCCCACTATCGGCTCAACCCAAGCCCTCGAGATCGGACGAGCTGCCGTTTCAGCGCGTGGTCATGGCTGAGCTCGGCATGGCGTGCACGATGCACCATGCGGGCGATCGTCTGGATCTGCTCGGTCTGTTTTGCGAGCTCGGGGCGTTCCTCGAGCTCGCTGGCGAACCTGCGAGGATCGTAACTACCGAACCGCCGCGTGAGCGCTTCGGCCACCCGCTTGGCTTCATCAAGCGCGGCTCGGCCCTCAGATGACGATCGCAGTTCCGCGATAAACTGGCTCCGTTTCTCCAACGGCATCTTTTCCACCTGGGCAAGGATCTCGGTGCTGCGCGGCGTGAGGGCAGGGACCTCGATGACGTCACGCTGCTCACGCTGCCATTGTTCGCTCGCGCGTTCTTCGCCAAGCCGCCGCTCCCATGCCTCGGAGACGTAGCCAATATGGGCAGACAAAGACCTGGCATATTGCAGCGCCTCTTTCCGCTCCTTGTTGTTTCCGAACAGACCCGACTTGCCGCGTAGCTCCCCGAAGCGCTCTGGCTGCTCGGCCATGGCCTTTGCCATGATGTTGCCATTGCCTTCCTTCTCGGTCATCGCGGTGCGCAGTCTCGTGGCGACCTCGACAGGGTCGCGGAACACGTGCCGCACCAGAGATTCGACCGTATCGGATCTCTGGTCGATGACAGACATCGCTCTTTCCCGGGCCACCTCTTCGATGCTGCGGTGGTGACGCGTGATCGCTGGCACCAGCGGAGCTGGCTTGCCGGTTTCCATCAGCGATTGTTGGACTACAGTTTCTGCGGGGGCAGGGATGGCGCCGTCTTGCGACATGACCTCGGACCACCGGATGCGGCGATATCCTTTGCTGTCCTCTATCCGGTCGTCGCGCCGTCCGTCATCAAGTTTTCGGGCGAACTGATTGCGAGGATCTTCGCGGTGAACAGGGCCGGCCAGATCGCCGGCACGTTCCTCGTAAACCTGCTGACGCTCTGATGGCCGGCCCTGCTGCTCCCGTTGCAGATGGGCCGCACGGGACAAGACCTCTTGACGCTCATCTTTGGCGGAAGCAAGTTCAATCTCGCTTCTCACCCCAAACTCTTGCCCGATCCCTTGGTCGTTTACGATCCATGGGTCGCTTGCGATCCCGCGCCGCTCGGCAAAGTCGCTGATATAATCCAGTGTGGTTTCCTTCGCGCCGGAACGCGACAGGCGGCTTGTCAGCTGCTCGTACGCCAACGCGTCACCCTTGACGACACGCCATGCATTGCGCTCGGCCTTTGTGCCATCCGGAAGCGTGACAGGCGTGGCGCCTTCATGCTGCAGGGAAATCCTGTCACCGATCTTTGGCGATGCATCTCGCATGGCCCGCTTGAGATCGACGCCCCACACTGTGCGCTGCTCGCTCTTGTCATTCTCCAGCGTCACAAAATAGTTTTCTCGCGCCTGGCGATGATGCTCGTAGGGCGCAATGCCGTGATCAACCAGCCGGCCCGCATTGGTGAACTCCTTGATGTCCGCATAGAGCTGCACGCCGTCGCGATGCCTGGTCATGGCAACATAGGTCAGATGCCGATCCATGGTGCGGGACGCCAGCACAAAGGCGCGATCGACTGTCGCCCCCTGATTTTTATGGATCGTCGTCGCATAGCCGTGGTCGATCGCCTGATAGCTGTCTGTCGGAATGCTGACACTGTCGCCACCTCGACCATCGAGCCGGGCGATGATCTTGCCCGGCTCCACATGCTCGACCGTGCCAAGCATGCCGTTTTTGACGCCGAGGTCGCGGTTGTTTTCGAGGAAGATGATCCGGTCGCCGGGAGCGAAGGCGCGTTTGCCGTTATTGGTCTGGAAGGTTAGTTCGCGACCGGCCTCACCACCCACACGGTCCTCACCATTCCCACGCCCTGCACTGGTGCTCAGCCCGTGTCTGGCCTCCGGCCTTTGTCTGTTCTGAAGCTCGGAGCGAATAGCGGCATTGAGGGCGCGCACATCGGCTCGGCGATGCGCCATGGCAACCCGGGTGCCGTGCGGATGCTCTTCGCTATCGGCGACATAATCACGCACGATCTTTGCCATCGCCTTGTCGCGGCTGTCCGCAAAGTGGATGGCGCCGTGATCGCGATAGGCGGCGAGGCCCTCGGCCGTCTTGTGGGTCGCAAAGGCAACCGATGCCTGTCTCTGCCAATCCTGGCGCTGGCGGCGTATCCCGGAAAGTTCGACATGGCCGATCTGCTCGGCAATCGCCCTGAAGGGTGCACCGGCCCCGATTGCCTGCAGCTGCTCATGGTCCCCGACAAGAACGATCTTTGCGCCGCGCTCTTCCGCTTCTCCGATGAACCGGGCAAGCTGCCGGCTCCCGACCATGCCGGCCTCGTCAATGACGAACACGTCACCGCGACCGATCAGATCCCGACCATGGTCCCAACTGTAAGACCATGACGCAAGCGTGCGGCTCTCTATGCCGGAACTTTCCTCAAGAGCCTCGGCAGCCTTTCCGGCAAGTGCCGCACCATGGACCTGATAGCCTTGCGCCTCCCACGCCTCGCTAGCGGCTGCCAGCATGGTGGACTTTCCAGCACCGGCAAACCCGACCACAGCGGCGATGCGTTCTGGACCTGTAATATGCGCGATCGCATGACGCTGTTCGTCCGACAATCCCGCTGACGGATCGCTCGCAGCCGACGGTCCGCTGGAGCTTTTGCGAATGGCGTTATCCTGCCTCTCCATGGCTCGATCGACATGGTGAGGATCGACGCCATGGGACTGCGCGTGATGCAACCGGTTCGCCGATCGCGCCATGCCAAGTTCCAGGTCGATCATGTCCTGCGTCGAATAGCGCGCATTGGACACTTCGCCTGTCTCGGCATCGATGCGCTCAGGCTGAAGTTCCACGAGCGCTGGTGATGCCATGACAGATGCAAAGGCGTTCTGGAATGTCTGGGCGTCATTATTGATGTAGCGATGCAAGGTTTTGGCAATGTCGTGGCGATCGAACACGCTCTTCTCATGGCTGATCAGCGTCAGAACCTGTTCGGGTTTTTGGCGGATCAGCTCGGCATTTTGCCGTGCTGCCTCGTCATCCAGTCGCCCGCGCTCGACGGCCATTCCTTGCTGGCGCATCTGCGACGCATGCACGCCCATATGTTCGGTCGGCGACAACTCAAGACCGCGCTCAATATGCGAGCGATGATCGATGCGAACATCCAGGCCTTCGCGTTGAAGCTGACGGTTGGCGATGCCTTCCCATGACTGCCGGATATCGCGAAGCTGCATGTCGGTCGTCGCCATGCCATTTGCCAGCAGCCGTGCGTTCTTGTGCTCAAGAACAGTCTTCCCGCCAAGGCCGGCTTTCCCAACCTGTCGCGTCGTCATCAGAACATGCGCATGGTAGTTCCTGATATCACCATGCTCGCTTGGCGAATGGATTGCAAAATCCACGGCCGCGCCATAGCGGTTTGCCAGATCCTGAGCAAAGGCGCGTGCAGCCTTAAGTCGCCCTTCTACCGAAAGCTCATGCGGAAGCGCGATTTCGAATTCGCGCGCGACACGGGCATCCTTGCGCTTTTCTGCAAACTCGGCAGCATTCCACAATTTCGAGCGATCCAAAGCCCAGTCGGCAGACACGCCTTGCGGCAGCACGATCTCACTATGCTCCACACCTTCTTTCCGGGTGAAGTCATGCACAAGGCCATCGCGATGATTGACGAGAAGAACCGCGCAACGATAGGCGGCAGATGCGACGGCGCTGCGACCGGATGAGCGCGAGACAGGTTTGGTGCTGAGATGATAAATCGCCAAACGAAATCTCCGATACGCAAACGGGGAGACCAAACGCTCAAAGGCGCCGCAAGTCGTAAGTGCGCCCTTGTCTGTTTACCGGTGGCGACGCTAGCAACATCGAACGGGCATTTCGACTACTAAAAGTAGTAGTCGCCAAGTGGCAATTGCTCGTGTTTGAATAGGCATGCAAACGCATCATTCCGGGGAGGGCGATAGGCGCAGGCTGATCGCACAACGGATCAGGGACAGAGGACAAGAGACAAGCGAGCTGGAATAGTGGAGGAAGATATTGCAGGCGCGGCTCGGCAAACAGGAGAGGGCGCAGACAACGCGCCTGAAGATTGCGCGTGCGGGAGACAAGCATTCGATTGGCGGCTGCCAAAAATCGGAGTTTCAAAGAAGTTTACAATGGACCATACAGGATACCGTCCAGAAACGGAGCAGACATGAAGACCAGCCTTGAGCATTTGCCGGAACGAAAGCAACGCGAGCTCGCGCGCGTCGTCGGAATTATCCAGGAAGAGTTTGCTGATCTGGTCGAGCGCTCGAAGTCGGACGCCAAGAAGGATGGACGGATTTTCAAAATCATTCTGTTCGGTTCTTACGCGCGTGGCACCTGGGTGGATGAACCACATACGTCGAAAGGCTACCGCTCGGACTTCGACATTCTTGTCATCGTCAGCAACAAGGAATTGGCCGATCCCAAGTACTGGGACAAGGCAACAGACCGGCTGATGTGGGACAAGGAGATCGAGACACCCGTCGGCCTTATCGTGCATGGCGCCCGCGAGATCAGCAACTTTTTGAATGATGGCCAACCCTTCTTTGTCGATCTCGCACGTGAAGGCATCGTGCTTTACGAATTCGACGATAGGCCGCTGGCTGAACCGAAACCGCTCAAACCTGCTGATGCACTCAGGGTGGCAGAGGAGCATTTTGAAAAGCAGTTCAAAAATGCAGTGGGATTCCTCGAAGGCGTCGGATTTTACCTGAAGTCAGGATACCTTAATCTAGCAGCCTTTACACTTCATCAGGCTGTGGAGACCGCCTACAACTGCTACCTCCTGACACTGACAAATTATTCGCCTGCGTCGCACAACCTCAAATTCCTGCGTGGACTTTCCGAAGGTCGTGATCACCGTTTGATCGACATCTGGCCGCGCGATCGGCAGCGATTTACCACATGGTACAACATCCTGAATGAGGCCTACGTCAAGGCACGCTATTCGAAACGTTTCGAGGTTTCCGAAGAGGCGCTCACCTGGCTTCAGGAGCGGACCGCGGAACTTCATAAGCTGGTTGAGACGCTTTGCCGTGAGCACATCGAAAAGCTCGAACAGGCCGCAGGACAAGCCGCAAATTCCAGCGACTGAGATTCACGGGGTAGCACAAAGTCTCCTGTACTCAGGTGACGGCGACTACAGCCTCATGAACCCTATGGTCAAACCTGCTCTCACAATCGCTATGTCGATCTCCTCATAGAAACTGGTCTGTCTTCCAGGAGCAAAGCCGCGGTCAACAGCGGCAGTTCCGGTGCGACCGCAATCGGAAGGAACAATCGTGGCAAGGAAAACCATCGAACAGCGCCTGGCTGAACTGGATGCGCAACGTTCCGCCCTCAAGGCCCGTCTCTCGAAAACCGAGCGCAACAACGATATGCGCCGCAAGGTCCTGATTGGCGCGCTCGTTCTGCATCATCTGGAGACATCGAATGATCAGGAATTCAGCAGGCAACTCGGTGAATGGCTGCGCCGCGAACTACCGGGCTTTCTCACGCGCGACAATGACAAGGCGCTCTTTGCCGATCTGATCGGACCAACGCAGCCGGGCACAGCAGAGACTGGTGACGGCGTGCAGGGTGCTCCATGAACCGATTGCGACTTGCCAGGGACGCATTCAAAAACATGATGCGAGCCGCAGCACGTGATCCGCTTTGGGCATTTCTTACTTTGCTTGCCATGCCCTTCCGGATCTGGAAACGGCTCCTCGGATTTATGTTCATCCTGTTCATCGTCACGTTTGTGATCGGCATGGGTGGCGCTCACTTCCTTGATCAAATGGGTTTCGGGCACGGCTCGCCTGTCTACATTATCCCAGGTCTCTTAACCCTGCTGGCGCTTGCCGTTATCACCTTCTGGTTCATCACCACTCCACTGATTTTGCATTTCGGGGATAGCGACGATGAGACCCATGGCTCCGCCCGCTTCGCGACACATAAGGAGATAGCCGCTCTCACCTCATCCGGTTCCGGTCTCTTGATCGGTCGTGATACGAAAACGGCCAGGCCTCTGCGCTATGATGGCCCGGCCCATCTGCTTACGATGGCACCGACGCGTACCGGCAAGGGTGTGGGCACGATCATCCCGAACCTGCTGACCGCCGACCGTTCCCTTATCTGCGTCGATCCGAAAGGTGAGAATGCAAGGATCACCGGCCGTGCGCGCCAGCAATTCGGCCCGGTTCATGTGCTCGATCCTTTCGGGGTCACCGGCATACCCTCGGCAGCCTTCAATCCCCTGGCCCTGCTTGATCCCCACAGCCTCGATGTCGCCGATGACGCCAGTACCCTTGCAGACGCTCTCGTGTTCGACGAGCCGGGGATGGCGGGCGAGGCGCATTGGAACGAGGAAGCAAAAGCGCTGATTGCCGGATTGCTGCTCGAGATCGTTTCGGCGGAGCCTTTGCGACGCAGGCACCTCGCGACACTTCGCGACTATCTTACCCTTGCTCCGGAACAGTTTGCAGCACTGCTCAAGCGTATGCAGGAGAGCGATGCGGCAAGAGGTCTTGTCGCGCGCGCCGCAAACCGCCACCTCGGAAAATCCGATCGCGAAGCTGCAGGCGTTCTGTCCGCAGCCCAGCGTCATACGCATTTTCTTGATTCACCGCGCATGACGGCCGTCCTCAGCCGCTCGGATTTTCGGTTTGCCGATCTCAAGCACAGCAATGTGACGGTGTTCCTCGTGCTTCCTCCTGATCGCCTCTCGACCTATTCACGCTGGCTGCGCCTGCTTGTCTCGCAAAGCCTGCTCGAAATGGCCCGCGATCCGACAAAGCCGGCGACACCGGTTCTCTATCTGCTCGATGAGTTCGCATCCCTTGGGCATTTGGCACCAGTCGAACGCGCGATGGGTCTGATGGCGGGCTATGGTGTCCAGCTTTGGCCCATCCTCCAGGACATCCATCAGCTGCGTGCCACGTACGGTCACCGCGCCGGAACCTTCCTGTCAAATGCCGGCGTGCTGCAGGTCTTCGGCATCAACGATCATGACAGCGCCCGCCTCATCTCTGATTTGCTGGGGCAGGAGACGGTCGTGTTCCAGACGATGGCGAGAGCGCTCGATTCCGATAAGACCGGGATCTCCTACAGCCAACAGCATACCGGCCGCCCGCTGCTCACCCCTGATGAGGTGCGCAATCTGCCAGCGAACGGACAATTGCTGTTTCTGGCCGGGCAACGACCAATATTTGCTGAAAAGCTTGCCTACTTTGCCGATCCGGAATTCAGGGATATGTTCGATCCAGTTTAACGGGAATGGTGGTAAAAAGGCAGTTCGACAACCCATTAAATCCTTGTATGCGCGGCCTTCCGGCTATCTTGATTGTGAACGCAATTTGCGCGCAATTCACTGGCCACGCAGTTCGCGAACGCAAGTTATTCGGCCATATCAAAGTCCGACCGCTTAATGCTGTTCGGCAGAAAATCGAGAGCTTCGAGGCTGATGGAGAGAGTTTCACTTTTGCCAAGCCCGTCTTCGTAGTGACACGAGACGTGCACCCGGGCTCGATCTGCTACAGTCGCGTGCTTCAAAAGCTCGGAGAAATCCTCATCACCATCTTCAAAGTGAATCTCGAAGTCTAGCACGTGTGGAGCCGCTTGCCGATCAAGCCAGCCGTTAGCGGCATGAACCTCCTTTAGGTAGCCGTTCGGCCGAATAGGCGCGGGGAGTTTCTCGACTGGCGCTTCCGAATTTGGCTCGAAGAAAACCAATCTCATCGGCGGTTTTGTGATGAAACCCGGAATTTCAATCTTGATGCGTCGAATTGAAAAGACTCGCCTATTCCAGTTGACGATTCTGAAAATAGCTCTCTGGCCGTGCATCGAGCACAGGAAAACCTCAATGGTTGGGGTTCCGTCGCCTATGAGAAATGCCGTCTGCTTACGTTGCTCCGAAAGTTGGTGATAAACATAATAAGCAGCGAAAATCGCCACAACCAGTCCCGCCCACCCCGAGGTTGCGGAAAGCCAATCCTGCAGTGTGCATTGCGGTCTGTTGCAAAGCATGGAGGAGATTTCCTTTTAAGGGTGGAGCGCATCGTGGTCAATCAAACATGCGCTCCGGTTGAACCCGGAAATGAAACTGTTGGTCGCTGTCATCGTATGAGGTTGCCGGGTCGGCCGACAACGGTCAATGGTAGACCTCCACGGTGAGCTTCAGGCGTCGAAGTTGGCCCCCTGGTGTGACTCCGATGCAGTGCGTGGACCACGATGTGAATTGTTTCACTGAAGAGTTTCAGTACTAATCGTATTTTTATCGTAGGTTTGATGGAGGTTTCAGAAGTAAAACATGATGGCGATATTTATTGCAGGGGCAACCTGTCGCCTCGGCGTAGCCTTAAAACACAACGTGAGCGTGGACTCCTCAAAGAATGATTACCGCTGCCGTGACAAGCGGCTGAGGTACTACGAGTTTCCTGAGTTATTGAATATGAAGTCTTGATAGAGCGGGGCAGGCGGCGAATGGCTCGTTTCCACGCCGCCATCTTTGCTCCTGCCATCGAATACAGTGGCGAGCCGGACTTGATGTCCTCCGTCTCGCAGCATGGGCGTCAGGCTGTGTATATTGACCCATTCCAGTGGGTCATTTACGGTGGATTTTCAATTAATTGACCCATTGTAATGGGTGTTTCAGACGCATTCTTGCCGCCCGCGGAGATTTCACTGCGGTTTCAGCGTGACAAGCGCTGCTCATCATCTATCAGGATCAACTGATGTGGGAGAGTGTCTCCCCATGTCCAGAGGACGACGTTGAGGTCGGTATCAGTCGCACCCGGAGCAAAGCTCCTGACTATTAAACCGCAAAAGCCCTCGTTTTTCAGAGTCCGGGCAAGACGTTGTGTGGGTGCTTCACCGAAGACATTCATGTCGTCTCGCCAGGTCGCGGTGCCGAGGGTTTGAGCTTCAATGCCATGATCATGAAGCAGGGCGCCATCGCGCGTATCAAACAACGGTGTTATGTCCGCATCGTAGGAGACGAGAGTTGTAGGCTGTAAGCTGCCAGCCTGATTTGCTTCCTTCAGTGCCGTGATGACTGTCACTGACGTGTAGAGGGCAGGCATACCTTTCGGATTGAATCTGCCGCCATAAAGCTCGGCTCCTCGTCCGGAGAGGGGCTCACGAGCGAATACGGGATTAAGCGCCCGGTAGAGCTTGCCCCGGTAGTGCATCAGGTGGTCAGGCATGCACGCCGGCGTCTATCGCGTCGACGTATTCGAGTACTTCGTGAGCGCGCCCGTCTTGAACAAGCTGCATTGCCGTGTGGCCAGAGAAGCCTGAGAGAGGCTGTGAACGATACCAAGCATATGCCATCAGCGCGGACCCGAAACGGGCCTCAACCTTGTTGATGACTTCGATCATTTCGCGTAGTCGCCGTTGGGTTTTTTCGGACTTGATGCGTTCTTTGCGCTGTACCGCATCTTTGCCCAACCCGGCACTGCGGGCGATATCGTCGCTTGTTGTATGAAGAACGTCAGCGATTTTTCCTGGCGCGAACAGCCCGTTGTCAGCATATTGTGCGAGAGCCATGATCGCCTCCTCTGATTAGCCAAAGATATTGACGTAATATAGCGTCAAAATTACAGGCGTTCAAGGTGTGGGTGTCCCTTATAGCTGCAGGCCGCTATATCTTCTCCCTGGATGCCGTCGCCATGGACGTTCGTACAGTGGTGCCCTTGGGATACCGCCGAGCCGCAAAACCGCGTCCGGCAGCCGAAGTACGAAGCCCCCTGCCACGCGGTCGCAAGTGGCAACGATTGGGATTTTTCGGCGATGGCCCGATGGTCTCTCTTGCGCCCGCCAATTGCGGTGATTGCACGAACGGTGAAACCGAATACTTTGGGAACGGCTGCTTCGTCGAATATGGCAAAAACGCTCGACACAGTTATTTATCTAAGTCGTTCCGTGCACCAAATTTCCGCAGAAATAATGTAGCCGTAAATCGCGTAGCAATTGCCGCTAAGCCACAAATAGTAACGGCCAAAAAGGTAGACGCAGATATTTTTTAGCTGAGAGTTACCGGACAAATAAATGAACGGTAATACGCCGACAATGCCGCAACAAGCCGCGAACAAATACCCCGTCCCGAACCAACCCCGAAGATTGGCAAACAACACTCCACAGACGAACGCGGGTATCAAACCAAATAGCCAACCAAGGAAGGCTAGGGACATCACTGAAACGATCTCTTCACTTTTCACGAAGACCGCGAAAATTGCCGCGATAATAGAGCTAAACATTGGCCCGATGATCATCGCGAACAAGATGATGTTCCAAGTCGTAAAGGGGGGCGGACGAGACATCAGCGCTACCAGCTACTGCCTAATCGAACCCTTGCCGCACTTATGCCATTTCATCTGGTATCCGGCTTGTCCGCCCTTACCGTAGCACAAGCCTTCACGACCCAGCAGCATCGAGACCTCACCGCGAGAATCGCAGGCAGACCGCGTGGCTTTTTCATCGCCAGATGAGCCACGGCAAATATCGTTATGGGCATCGTACTGACCGATCAACCCTTCTATACGCGGTTCAAACGCAAAAGCAGTGTTTGATAAAGAAAGGGCCGTTCCTACAGCGATAATGATCGTTTTCATTCTTCGTTGATCCCCCAACCGAAAAGCACCGACTTTATACAATTCAGCGAAGTTTCGAATGTCGAACTCGCCAATTCCCTCAACCTTGAATTTCTTCGCTTTTTGCGAACTTCTTTTTGGTGGGAAGGCCCGAGGCATATTGTTTGACCGTTGACTTCGTCGGCGATCTTGCCAGCAATGTTACCAAGCTCGAAATCGGTGTCATATGATTTTTCAAGGCGATAGAGATTTTCTCGAATTCTATTCTCTTCCAATCGATACGCTGACAGGCCTGCTCGAAACCAGGTGTCAGTTGCTCCAACCAATCTGAAACCGGTCAAATCGGACTTCACTAATAGGATGTCCCGACGGGTCGAGTCTAATCGAGCGAAGCACGAGGTCCAAGCTGGGAGAGTAATATTGTTCAAAGATTATCGGAGACAGTCCTTGCAGCTCCATGCGGTCTTTCACCACCCAAACCGGATACGAGCATGATCCGATTGTTTCCTCGGCCCATCTTTCGAAGGTGATGGTGATTGTGCCCGCAACCGTTTTCTGACCATTCAGGAACAGCGTTGTACCGGATCGCCAATTTCGCTTTAGTGGCAAATCGTCGAGCGTCGTCGCATCCGAGTAGGTCAGCTCTTGTACGCCCTTCGCGCTGATCCGTTTGGTGACGAGCAAGGGGTGCAGATATTCCGCCGATATTGGCTCCAGTGAACCGCGCCGTACCATCAGGCGCTGCTCGGTTAACCCTGATTGCGTCGGTTTGTAGAAGACGGAGAAGAATGGCTGCTCTCTGGTGAGGAGCACGCCCTGCTTGGTTTCATTTGGGGTCAAGCAATGTCCAAACGCTGGAACAGCTGAAACTATACTAGCCAATAGAAATGAACATCTCAGCACAGCCGACCTCCCTAACCTGCATCCCATACTGCTACCATAACGCGTAAGAATAGTCATTCTAGCTGAACCGCCCCAGGTTTCTGGACCAACTGAGGCTAGAGTTTTCCGGCTTCATTCAGGGAGGCGGGCTGGTTGAGCCTCCTGATTTCATCAGCGAGATCGGCACCTTATTGCCGATCGCACCATGCGGCCGAAATTCATTATAGTCTATACGCCAATCCTCCATCTTTTCGCGGGCATCCGCAAGGGTCAGGAACCAGTGCTGATTCAGACATTCGGCGCGGAAGCGGCCATTGAACGCTTCAATGAACGCATTGTCGGTCGGTTTGCCCGGGCGTGAGAAGTCAAAGTGACGCCTTTGGCGTAGGCCCAGAGATCGAGATCGCGGGATACGAACTCGGTGCCCTGATCGACACGGATCGTCTTCCGGATAGCCAACTTTCCGACATACCCGTTCCAAGGTTTGCACGACATCTTCATCTCTATAGCTGTGACGTGGATCAAGCACCGGCACATAGCGCGAGAAGGTGTCGATCACCGTGAACACCCGCAGTTTCTTGCCGGTCGCGAGTTGGTCGTGAACGAAGTCCATGGCCCAGACATTGTTCGGTCCGACGGCCATTTTCCGATCTTCCCGCAGCTTGGCTTTGACCCGTCGCTTCGGCGTCTTGTTACGCAGTTGCAGGCCCAAGTCTCTGTAAATGCGATAGGTTCGCTTGATGTTGGTCTCCCAAACCTCGCGCTCCAACAGTACATGCACGCGACGATAGCCGTAGCGAACACGTATCTCGCAGATCTCACGAATCCGACGTTCCAGACCGGCCTGATCGGCACGGCGAGAGGTGTAATGGTAGGTCGACCGATCGAAGTTCAGTGCCCCACAGGCGCGCCGGATCGAGATCATCCAATCCCGGCACATGCCTTTCACCATCTCGCGTTTCCGAGCAGGCCTTAGAGCTTTCGCCGAATAACATCCTGCAACATCTCACGGTCCAGCGTCAGGTCCGCGACGATCTTCTTCAACCGCGCATTCTCGTCCTCGAGCTGCTTCAGCTTCTTCATCTCTGGCGGCAGCATGCCCGCGTATTTTTTCTTCCAGTTGAAATAGGTCGCCTGGCTGATCCCTGCCTTCCGGCAGATCTCCGCCACCGACACGCCTTCATCACCCTGCTTCAGAATGAACGCCTTCTGTGCGTCCGAAAACTGCGATGCTTTCATCGTCTTCCGTTCCTTTCCCAGCCAGGAAAATGCTCCGGAAAACTCTAACCAAAAACGGTCCAGTTTGAAGGGTTCAGATCACTCTCGGCATGCGCGAATTTTGAGGTTCGTGCGGGCGTTCTCATAACCAGCAATCAGGGTGCTTGCACTGATACGTGCGCTGGTTAGAGGATTTCGCTGGTCCAAGGTGCCGCCAGTGTGGCGGAGCGTGGTGAAGCCACTTCGGCTGACGCCAGACGGAGGTAGGTCTGGGTGAATGTCTCTCTGAAGATAGCGATATTCATATTGTCTCTGGTTCGCACGTAAACGGTCAACCCGTCAACGAAATCACCTTTTGCCCAGCCATAATTCCATCCTATAAGCTCTGCGTTTAATTCCCCAGCGCACCAGTGGAGTTCATCATCAATCTGGCGCCGATGTTGTGGGAGCAGGCATGCCTGATGTTGATAAAAGATCGAGAACGTGTCGATCGTGGTGCCGGTTATCTTTGGAAAATTGTCGGTGAGGTCCCAGTCCATGGCGATCGCGCGCATGAGGCACAGATCGCCACTCCTGGTCCGGCAATGATATTGCCGACGCCGTCCTGCCGGGATTTTCCGCAGAAACTACATATTACAGCGTTGTCGCCTTGGCCGAAGAGCACTCGGCGCGCTGCAAGCAATCGGTCTTTTATAGAGAGCTGGTTCATACGGCACTCGCCCTTAAACTGACAACCAGTCATTGTGCATAACTGTTCGTCGCTGCCAATACGAAAACAGGCTAACCACCCTCATACGCCCTTAGCAACAACGGCTGCGTTTTCTCAAAGTCCGCCATAGACTTCAGCGTGACCTGTAGGTCGCCGGTGCCAAAGTGGCCAACATTACTCACGTCACGCGTAAAGCCGCTTTCGAGCGCCACCGAGCTTGGCTCGAGCTTGAGGAAAAGCGTCACAGTTCGCGCCTGTGGGTAAATCTCCATGCAGACGAAGTTTTTCAGCCGCTTGAAGGCTGTGTAAAGCTTCAATTCCTTTACCTGAACATCGTCACCGAGACCGATCAGGAACTGGTATACAGCGTCGTAGATATCCCGGAGTTCCGCTGAGGACTGCGAGAGGCGGTAACTCATTCTCTGGCTGAGATAGGGGTCGTTTTCCGAACTGGTATGAGGTGTGGATTGCGATGAACTTAGACTTTTCGCCTCGGCTACCATTTTAGGGTTATTGAGCTTGCTGGTCTTCGGCACATGCACCAGTTCCAACATCAGCAGATCATCACCAAACCGCCTATAGCGGATCAGTTCGATGTTTCTGGCGAGCTTCGTTTACTAAAAGCTCTGGCGCTGTCTCCTCTGCCGCAGAACGTCTTGCCTGGCAGGCAAGCGCCTTGGTCGAGCAAGGTCGTGTATTTTTTTCGAATGTGCATCCCGATAAATCCCATGACGGATTTCGACCGAAACTGCTGGACGAAGTCGTACGATGCTCGATCATCGCGCAATATCTCCGAGAACATCCTGATGTTGCCCCAAGGGGAATTCTCAAAGACCAGATATGGATCGCGCGAAAGGCGCTCCGGCGAGACTTGCAGCGAAAAATCCATCTGACTCTTCTGCACGTCGACGAACATGACATTGGTGAATCGATTTCACACGATCCGATGACATGGCCAGCGCCGCAGACCGCACCGATAAGAGAGTATTCCAAAGGGTCATAGTGGACAAATGTTTGCAAAGAATCCGCTGGTAGTGACGGGCTGCTAGCGGTTTTTTATCATCGGGGACCGAATACAAAGCCCTCTGGGGATGTCCGTTGGGCGAGTTCAACGAACGCCGTTCTGTAGACGAGGTCAATATGTTTCATCGGCCGATCCGATTATAATGAGTTTGCGAAAACATTATAACTATGTTGTACGCCTATTCGGTATTGTGGTGTGCGGGCACAGAGACGGTTGCTTTTGGGCCGATCGTGACCTTCAGGGCGGAAATCGCCGATGACAGCCCGAGAAACGATAGGATCGAATTGGTTCCCCAAGACGATGGAGCAGTTAAGCATCTGCTTGAAATGGAAGTGCCACGCGTTGCTTTGCAGGCGACAGATGGGACCACAGTGGACCTTTGTGGTCCGGGCCTATCTGTAGTCTTCGCATATCCTCGGACAAGCCCACCGGGGAGGTAACGCCCTTGACGGGTGGGATGCAATATCTGGCGCGAGAGGATGTACAACGCAATCCTGTGCGTTCTGCGATCATTTCGCCGAATTGAAGGCGCAGGCGCGAGCGATCTATTCGGCCTCTCAACCCAGACCACGGAATATCAACGCGAGGCTGCGGAACGGCTTCACCTTCCGTTCCCACTTCTTTCCGATCATTCGCTCCGTCTGGCATCGGCATTTGGCTTACCGATGTTCCAAGCAAGCGGTCTGACCCTGTTACGCAGGCTAACGATGATTATCCAAGCGGGTGTCATCAGGCATGTCTTTTATCCCGTGCATCCGCCGGAAAAGAATGCAGACGCAGTCATCAGTTGGTTGAAAACCAATGTTGTTGTCGAAAAGGGTCCCATGACTGGTTTGGGTGGCTTCTGTTGAAAAGTCCTTGGGCTCTTCTTGGGAGGGCAGATCTTGAAATCATATTGCGCCGACAGTGTTCAGAACGGCCGCATATCGCGAATTTCATACGTGAATGGGCAAATTCGAGGAATTTCATTCGGACGATTTTGCTATAAGTCTGCTTAAAAGGGCGCCCCGGACTTTTTCAACAATACCGGCCAGCAGCAGACCAGACTGCCCTCTTTGGCTGAACTGTCGTGATCTTTTCTATGATGCTCCCGCGTTGTGATAGCAGGCCACTAGGGATCTCTTTTCCCGATGCTGGAAAGCACAGCTCGGCCTGTCAGGCCATCGAGAAGAAGCTCTCGGGCTGGGTTCAGTGAATGGGGACAGGTTCCGGCACTTGTCGCAAGACTATAAAAATTCTTGAAACTTTCATAAATTGGAAGTATCAATAATTATGTCTTCGTTGGTAGACCAGATTTCTGCAGCCGGATTGGCTGATCGGTTTCTGAATGACCGGCAACTCGCCGAGTTGCTGGGCGGCAGTGACGCGCGCCGTTATGGCCTTGTCAACCGCGCTTTGAAAGACGGGTCTCCTCATCCGCTTGAAGCGTGGCTGTTATGTGCTGGCGCGACGCTATCGACGTTACCCGGTTCATCCGTTTGCCGTCGCCCAAAACCTCGTGCCGGGGAGCTATATCTCTTTCGAAACAGCACTGTCGTTCCATGGATGGATTCCAGAGGCGGTGTTTGTTACCGCCAGTGTCTCACCTGGTCGCAAAAGCCAGGATTTTTTCGACGACCGGGTTTGGGACCTTCAGCTATCATCCTCTGGCGATCAACGATTACCGGTTCATGACGAGTGTTGACCGTGTCCCGCTCAACGGCTCGATTGCGTTTGTTGCGCAGCCTCTTCGGGCACTTATGGATCTGGTAGCACTTCGCAAGGTCGAATGGAGCGGACTTGATTGGCTGACGGTCGGTATGAGGATCGAAGAGGATGCCCTTTTCGGATTGCGACGCAGGGATTTTACTGCATTGAAGCCTGTGTACAAGCACAAGGCTGCGAATGCCTTTCTCCGGGCGCTGGAAGGCGCGGTGATGCCTTTGGGGCGTCTGTCTGATCTTGAGGTCAGGACATGATTGAAATTATCCGGGACAAGCTTCGGCAATATGCGGCAGAGAGTGCGATAGAGGAAGAGAAT